>JBFFBV010000013.1:0-70828 GCA_041560205.1 Candidatus Sulfomarinibacter sp. | reverse complement strand
TCTTCTCCCACCTGGAGTGCGTGCGCAACCGCCTCGGGGACCCCGACTCGAGCGGCCGCCGGCGACCTGTACCTGTCCAAGGGAGCGAGTATGGCGTCGAGCTCGATACCCTGATCGTGGCGATCAGCGAGGACTCGGGGGTTGACAGCATCACTCCGGCCCGCGCGGGTGGCGTCGAAGTGAGTGAATGGAACACGGTCAAGGCCGATGCCAGAACCTTGATCACGAGCCGACCCGGGGTCTTCGCCGCCGGTGATGTCGTCACGGGACCGAACACCATCATCGACGCCATCGCGGCCGGCAAAAAGGCGGCGGTCATGATCGATCACTTCGTCAAGGATGAGGAACTGGTGCAGCCCGTCGGATCACTGATGCCCGCGGTTCATCTCGAGCCGGTCGAGGTCGACGCCGAGGACGCGGGCGACGATCGTATCGAGACGCCGCGCGCTTCGGTCGAGTGGCGCAAACGAAACTTCGCCGAGGTCGAGGTCGGACTGTCCATGCAGGAGGCAACAAGGGAGGCCCGTAGATGCCTGCGGTGTGATCTCGAGTTCGCCGCGCGCACGGCGACGGACGTCCGGGCGGCTGGAGGACGTGCAGAATGATCAACCTGAAGATCAACGGCATCAGCACGTCAGTGGAACGGGGCACCAGCCTGCTCGAGGCCGCCCAATTTCTCGGGCTCCCGATCCCGACCCTGTGCCACATGGAGGGCCTCAGCCCGTACGGCGCCTGTCGCCTGTGCGTCGTCGAGGTCGGCGACCCGCCGAACTCGAGGCTGGTGACCTCATGCACCTACCCAGTCGAGGAAGGGCTCAATGTAAGAACAGCATCGGCACGGGTTGTGCGGGCGCGCAAGATGATCGTCGAGCTGATGCTCGCCTCGTGTCCGCAATCCAAGACTATCCAGGACATCGCCTCGGCATTCGACGTGCGCCAGCAGCGGTTCCGTCAGGAGTACGAAAATTGCATCCTATGTGGTCGTTGCGTCCGCATGTGCGCTGAGCAGATGGCTGCCGGCGCCATTGGTTTCACCGGACGGGGACAGGACCGCAGCATCGGCACGCCCTTCGCAAGCACCTCCGAGGTCTGTCGCCTTTGCGGCGGATGCATGTATGTGTGTCCGGCGTGTGAGCTCCGATGCACCTACACCGAGCCCGAGAAGGCCGTTTGCGGAGGTTGCGCGAACCTGGCGCCGCCCTGCGTCGACAAACCACAATTCGACGACATGATGTGCTCCATGCAGCCATGTGTCGCCTGCGAGATTAAGAAAGATTGAGGGAGGAGAAACGATGTCCCTTTCTAGAAGCAACGCTACCGCCGCCACCCTGACCAAAAACCGTACCGAAGATTCGATCGTACCGACTTCGGGTATGTGCGTCACCTGCGTCGACGGATGCATCGGCATGTGCGAGATCGGCAAGTCGGCCTACCGTGGTCACGAGGTGATCTACCCGCAGCCGTTCGGCGTCATCACCACCGCCGGCGAGAAGGTCTATCCGGTCGATTACTCGCACTTCAACATCATGGGAACGGCCGTGGGCGCTCACGGCATCGAGGCTGACAGCGACAAGGCGATATTCCCGGCCGTCGATCTGGAAGTGCGTTTCGGCCACGACGGCGGTCTGAAGTTCCGCTACCCGTGGATCATCCCGGGCATCGGTTCCACCGACGTCGCAAAGAACAACTGGGAGGGTCTGGCCATCGGCTCCGCTCTCGCAGGAACCGGCCTGACCATTGGCGAAAACGTGGTCGGCATGGACATGGAAGCGAAAATCAAGAACGGCCGGGTGGCGGATACCGTAGATCTCAAGCGACGGGTCAGGCTCTACCAGGACCATCAGATTGACGGCTACGGCGCGATCATTGTCCAGGCCAACGTCGAGGACACTCGTCTGGGGACTCAGGAGTACGCGATCCAGGAGCTCGGCGTGGAGTGCGTCGAGCTGAAATGGGGCCAGGGCGCCAAGAACATCGGCGGCGAGGTCAAGATCAAAGACCTGAAAAAGGCCCAGGAGCTGTACCGGCGCGGTTACGTGGTCCTGCCCGACCCAACCGCCGAAGGCGTGATCAAGGCCTTCGAGCGTGGGACCTTTCGCGAATTCGAGCGACACTCCAGGGTCGGCATGGTCGAGGAGGGAGCTTTCGCAACAAGGGTGGAGGAGCTTCGGGAATCCGGTGCAAAATACGTCACTCTGAAAACCGGCGCCTACCGGCCTGCGGACCTCGCGCGGGCCATTGCGTGGTCCTCCAAATACGGGATCGACCTGCTGACGGTCGACGGTGCGGGCGGGGGCACGGGGATGAGTCCCTGGCACATGATGAACGAATGGGGTATGCCGCCCGTCGAGCTGCACTCCCTCCTCTACGCCTATGCAAAACAGCTGGCCGATGCAGGGCGGCCGGTGCCGGCGCTGGCCCTTGCCGGAGGATTCGTGTTCGAGGACCAGATTTTCAAAGGCTTGGCTCTCGGCGCACCGTTCGTCAAGCTGGTCGGCATGGCTCGCTCGCCGATCGCCGCGGCAATGGTCGGCAAGACTCTCGGGCGCACCATCGACGAAGGCCAGGTGCCGGTGTATGTGGAGCGATTCGGCAGGACCAGAGACGAGATCTTCGTCACATCAGGCGACCTGCGGCAGCTGCTGGGAAACGAGGCCTTCGAAGAGCTCCCGACCGGTGCGATCGGCCTCTACACCTACTACGAGCGCCTCGCGCAGGGTCTGCGCCAGTTGATGTGCGGTTCGAGGAAGTTCGGAGTCGAGCACATCTCTCGAGACGATCTCGCCAGCCTCACGCGAGAGGCCACCGATATCAGCGGCATCCAGTACCTGCTCGACGTCGATCAACTGGAGGTCGAGACGATCCTCAACGGCAAGCACTGAGATATTTCCGCCCACGGGAGAAGCAAATGAAAATTGCCCTTCCATTGTCAATGGGCCGCGTAGCGGAGCTGTCGGATGACTGCGATCGGTTTACGATTGTCGATGTCGACTTGACGGAGAATCGTATCCTCGACTCGCGTCGAGCAGGGCCCGATGCAGAGTTGCTGGGTCGGCTGACAGCCTGGCTCGCCGAGCAGGCGGTTGACCTTGTCATTGCAGTCGGGGTCAGACCGGAAATGAAGACGCGTCTGGTGGAAAGCAATATCCGCATCATTGTGGGTGCGCCGAAAGACTCGCCTCACTCGGTGATCAAGGGTTACCTCGCGGGTGACCTGGATCAGCCGGATTCTTAACGCGCAACTGCGCTTGATACCGGATGCTCGATGCTCGATGCTCGATGCTCGATGCTCGATGCTCGATGCTCGATGCTCGATGCTCGATGCTCGATGCTCGATGCGGCTAAATTTCCAATCTCGAACATGAATAGTCAAGGTTTGGGTGGTGGGCGGATCCGACTTCGTCCTTCGCACGACGCCGTGACAAGTCGAGTATCGAGCATCCAGAATCGAGTATCCCGAGATTGTATGGTTATGATGCCAGCGACGGAGGTGATGTTTGGCGCATCGCTATACCAACCACGACCCGAGCCACCGCCCGCACGGACCAAGGGCGATCCTGCGTTGGGGGATCACCGACCGTCTTCTCGGCCGCCGCCGCAAGCAGTCGCCCGGTCCACCTGCGCCGATCGTCGACCCCGACCTCGACCTCGTTCATGGAGACTCCGAGAAGCCCTGGCTCATGTGGTTCGGGCATGCCTCGTTCCTCGCTTCGATGGCCGGCCAACGCTTCCTGATCGATCCGGTCTTTTCCGCGCACGCCGGTTGGCTGTACCGGCGTTACCTGTCACCGCCGATGGCCATCCACGATCTGCCGGATATCGCAGCGGTTTTGGTAACGCACAACCACTACGATCACCTCGATGTCGAGGTCTTTCGGAAGCTCGGCAAGCGGGTTCCCGTCATCGTCCCCCAGGGCATGGCGAGTTGGATGCGGCGAAACGGCTGCACGCGCGTGACCGAACTGGGGTGGTGGCAGCAGACGGAAATTGGAGGGCTTCGTATCACGCTGGTACCGGCCTGTCACTGGTCTCGTCGTGGCGTCTTCGACACCAACCGGGTGCTGTGGGGCGGTTACGTGGTCGAGGGCGGCGGCCATTCCATCTATCACTCCGGGGACACCGCCTCCTTCGACGGCTTCTCTGAGATCGGACGCCGGTTCGGCGTTCTCGATGCGGCGATGCTCCCGGTCGGAGCCTACGAACCGCCGTGGTTCATGGAGCACTACCACCTCAACCCGGAGCAGGCCTGCCGGGCCTTTCTCGACTGCGGTGCGCGCACATTCGTGCCGATGCACTGGGGAACCTTTCAGCTCACCGACGAGCCGCTCTGCGAACCGGTCGATCGCGTGCGCTCCTGGTGGAACGAGAACGGACACGGTACGTCGCGTCGCCTCCGGATCCTCGATGTCGGCGAATCACTCATCCTGGACGGACGCGATGGCTGACGGAAGGGCGATCTTCGCCGCCGCTGCGGAACTCTCATTTCCCCGCTACCCGGGCACGGAAGGCGACACGAGGGCCATCGCCTGGGTGAAAGAAAAGATGGAGGACGTAGGGCTCGAGACCACCCTCGAGTGGTTCTCCTACGACATCAGCCCTGCGGAAAGCGCCCTTCGAGCCGTGATGCTGACGAGTGGCTTCATTGTTGCGGCGGCAGGATTCCTGCTCCACGGTTCACCCGTTGCCGGCCTCGGTCTCCTTGTCATGGCGTTGGTCCCAAGCGTCGTCTTCCTCGCCTGGGCTCCATGGATCGAAAGGCTCTACCGCCGCGAGGGAGGCACTCGTACAGCGAACGTGGTCGGCAGGAGGGGCGTGCAGCAGCCTCGGCTCACGCTGATGCTGATGGCCCACCATGACAGCAAATCACAGAGCCTCGTATTCCCGTTCCGCATGGGCTTCACGATCGTTGCGATATCTTGTCTTCTGACATTGATCTTTCTGGCGATCACAGCCATCGTCACGGGATCTTCTCCCGGTCCGCCCTGGCTGCCTCCAACGCTCGGTGGCGCGACCGTCCTGGCCACCCTCGCGCTCTCGACCATGAGCAGCGGCAACCGCTCTCCGGGGGGTGTCGACAACGCCGGATCGGTCGCGATCATGCTCGCCGTCGCAGCCAGGCTCGGGGACGCTCTCGCCGCCGACGTCGAGCTGGTCGTCCTGTCGACCGGGGCCGAGGAGGACCACATGGTGGGCGCCATGCGCTGGCTCGACGCTCATGCCGACGCCCTCAAACGCCCCGTCTACTGCCTCAACTTCGACGGCGCCGGGGCCCCCGGGCGAGCAGTGCTGATCGAGCGCTATGGATTCGGGAGGCTCTTCTCGGCCGAGATGTCGGCCGCCGCTCGGCGTGCCGCCGGGGGGCTCGCAATCAAAGCACGAGGCATCGTCATGCTGCCGGGAATGGGCATCGATTCGATCCCATTTGCCCATCGCGGCATCCCCTGCCTGACCCTCGCGAGCGGCTCGCTTGGCCGCGCCACGATGTCGGTTCACTCGGCCAACGACAAGGCCGAGCATCTCGACCCGGACACCCTCGCCCAGATCGCCGATCTCGCCTACGAGACAATGATGGACCTTGCGCGTCGTTGAAGCGTTCCGTTTCTGGGAAGCACTCCTGGTTGCTCAGGTTCTGAAAACGCAAAGCCACCCGCCCAACCGCTCTCGCAAAGAAGGCGCAGAGAATGACTTTTGATCCATCTTTGCG
Source organism: Candidatus Sulfomarinibacter sp. (assembly GCA_041560205.1). Taxonomy (GTDB): domain Bacteria; phylum Acidobacteriota; class Thermoanaerobaculia; order Thermoanaerobaculales; family Sulfomarinibacteraceae; genus Sulfomarinibacter. The sequence goes on along the minus strand of JBFFBV010000013.1, from coordinate 65,124 downwards.
CTCGTTACGTCTCTGCGGTTCCAGAGCGATTGAATTGGGAACATCGTCCCAGCAACGGGCATGGGAACGAATCGGTCAGAGCAGTTCGCGGGTGGCGTGGTCGAGGTCGTCAAGGTCGAAGCGCACGAGGGCCAGCTCGGGGCCGTCGTGGGCGGCGGTGAAGGCGTGAGTGCGGCCGATCTTCTGCCGCCAGCTTCCAGTCAGCCGCGGCGCTTCGTGGATGTGCCCGTGCAGCGTCAGCAGCGGCTGCCAATCCTCGATGAATCGCTGGATCGCGATGCTGCCGACGTGCACGTCGAACGGAGCGTGGTCGATCATCTGCCCATCGAGAGCCGCTCGGTCGAGATCGGTCCGGTACGGAGGCGAATGGAAGAGGCAGACCGCGTCTCCAAGCTCCCGATCCTCGGTCAGACGGACAAGGTCGGCCGCAATGGTTCCGAACCGGACCTCGTCGGCGTCGACGGGCACCGTTCGCCGGCCACCTTCGGGGGAGATGCAACCAGCATCGGTGAAGCGGGAGACATCGTAGCGTTCCCAGTCCTTGAGCATGAAGGGTGTCGGCGGAACGTAGGCGTATCCGAGGACCGGGTGCGAATCCATCTGAGACCACCGCTCGTGTGCGTAATGCCAAAGACCTTCCTCGGTCCCATCGACGAAGCGCTGCTCGCTCAGGCGGGCGTCGTCATTTCCGAGAATGAGAAAGACGGTAGGCGCCGTCTCCCCGAGGCTGTCGCGAAGAGACTCGAAACCCGGTACGAGCGCCTTGTCGATGAAGTCCTCTTCCGCCGCCTGCTCCGCCCAGTGGTGCGGAAGGAGATCACCACCTAGGAAGATCGCCCGCGGTCTCTCGTCCACCGCGGCCTCGAAGAGCTTTTGATAGCGCTCGATGCTGCCGTGGAGGTCAGAAACAAAGAAGCAGTGCCCGCTCACCGGCCGATCACGACCCGCAGTGTGTCGCCCTCGATCGTGTGACTGCGGATCGCCGGTGCTGCATCCTGGAGGTCGACCACGACGTAGATCGACTGCGGCGTCTCTTCCGGGTGGTGTCCGACCCGAAGCCGATCGACCTCGGGCGATCCCACCACGATGTCGTTCGGGCGGTAAAAAGTCTCGATCCCCTGAATGCGGATCCACACCCGTTCCGGGTCCTTGAGGCGCATCACCTGGACCGAGTCGTTGCTGAAGAAACCATTGCCGCGAATCATGACCACAGTCTCATCACCAAGATGCTCTCCGGCCACCAGCAACAGGCGCCTCGCGGGCCCCGTGGCTTCGGCAGTTTGCGGTTCCACAGGCCCGGTCTGGGCGACCTCGGCCGGTTTGCCGATTGCCTCGGCTGAGGGCTCGACAGACGCCTCCGATGGCTGCATGTCGGAGCTCTCTGGCGCCGCTTCGGAGGACTGCTCTTCGGAATCCTCTTGGGGCGGTTCGGACGGCTGGACCTCTTCGACCGCAGCCGTGGCCTCCAAAGCTTCGGTATCGAGAGAACGGTTGGAGAACCAGAAGACGGCGGCCGAGATCGCTACGAGCACCGCGACCACGGGGAGGATCAGCTTCAACCGAAGGTCGCGGGGCGGTTTGACCGCCGCCGCTTGCGGCAGGGTCACCTCGGCAGGCTCCTCGGCGTCTTCACGAAACGGCGTGGCATCGGGCCCATCGTCATCCGGGAAAAGGCTGATTTCGAAATCCGGCTCAATTTGTGTGGAGGGCTCCGGTGCCTCCGGTGGGGTGGGTGGCTGCGCGGATACATCGGCGTCCGGAGGTGGTCCTGACGGCGCGGCCCTGTCTCCCGAAAGATCCACGTCGTGCTTCTCGGCGACTTCCGAAAGCCACTCGGGGAGGTAGGCGTCGCCCTTCGGGCCGTCAGTGGTCGCCACCGGCTCCGAAGCCGCCAGGGTCGGGATGGCAACCGTCTCGGCCGGAGGCGCCCCCTCCATCACGTCTCCCGCGAGCGCATCGGTGCCGATATCCCCGGCATGGCTTGCGCGAGGCGCGAGATCGAAGGGGTCCCCCCCGGTCGCCACGTGGAAGTCGATCAGCTCGTCGATGATCTCGCGATTCTGCTGCTCCAGCTCATCGAAGAGCAACGCCATGCCGGCCGGGTTTTCCGGTCCCTCGTCCTCGTACCGGGTCCAGGCCACGACTCCGGAGCCCTCGGCGAGTACGAAGCCGTCCGGCAGGAGGAAGCGGAATCTGGCGGGCGTGCCACGCGGCAGGGGGTCTTTCGTCACGACGAAGAAGCCGTCGTAGTTGAGCCGCGGCGCCATCACCTCGCGAAACTGGCGCAAGGTCTCGAACTCGAGATCGATGATCTTCGGGTTCCCGCCTGGATCGGTCATGTCCGGTCCGTGTGAGTCGGTGTCAGCGGTCATCTCCAGCCTCGATCGGTGTACTTTGGACGTACACACAATAGCAAACTCGATCTTCCCGTGGTGTTCGATCACCGGAACGTTCGAGGGCGCTCCGTATGGCGTGCTTCCCGGGTGGCTGATCGTGCGCTGAGGATGGCAAGGCGGGACACAGGCCGCCCGCCAACGCTACCGGAGATTGACACGAACTCTGCGCCGCCAGTTCATTCCGCCTCGACCGGTTGGGCGGGCGTACCGATATCGAGCTTCGCACGCCACCGACCGTCCTCCGACCGCTTCCACACGGTGACGAAGGTGCCGACGCCTACGGACACCGAACCGTCTTCCGCGATTCGGGTCAAACGATATTCGCCGCGTGAAACGGCCAGATCACCCGAAGCGGAAACGTCGACCTCGTCCGGGCCCCATCGCAGGCTGAGGCCGGAATCCGGATCGAAGAACGGCTGCCACGCTGCAACCACCGCATCGCGGCCCACGAGCTTGGTGGCGCCGTAGAAGACGGCGTCCTCGGCAATCGAGTCAGCGAATGCTTCGACATCGCCCGCAGCCACTGCGCGGTCGAAGGCGATCTCCGCCTGGCGGACCTCCTCCCTCGAGGTGGCGATATCGGGTTGGGCGGGCGAACACGCCCATGCCGCCGCGATCACGACTCCGACAAGTGCTTTTGAGATCCGCATGTCCCCTCCCACTGGATTCTCATACGTCGTGCGGCTCGGCCGGTTGCCGCCGCCCGAGGCTATTCAAACCGGTTCGCCGAGTCAAAACTGTGGCGCCGGTCACGCATGCAGTCTGAGGTGGTATCGTTCACCCTGCCGATGCTGAGTAAGCTGTTCTTCGCTCTCGCCATGACGGTGTCACCAGTGGCATTCACTGAAGAATTCCGATCCGTCTCCATCTACGACGGGCACGTGGTTCTCGATGTGCCGGCCGAATGGAACGAGATTCCGCGCGACGTCCTCGAGTTTTACGCGCTGCGGGCGGCCGAATCAAGCGGCGGGAGGATGACCGAGACCTACCAGTTCGGCTTCCGTCCGGCCGACCCCGAGCTCGATTTCGCCTTACCACAGCTCCTCGTTCAGATCAGGGAAAGCGGCCGCCTGAACTACCGGCAGTTTCTCCACCTGCCCACCGTGGAGGACTTGCGCGCCGTCGGCGAGCGCTCCCTCGCCGAGCACGTCGGACCGCTCATGCGTGGCATGGAAATCGGCGAGGCGGTCTTCGACGAGGACTCTTTCGCACTCCACCTGACGAATCGCCTCGACCTCAGCTTCGAGGGCGAAACAACCGTCGACTCGGTCGCCTTTCTCACCGAACGAGGCCTCTTCACCATCCACGCCTATGTGAAGGCTTCCGAGGCCGAGAACATGGAGCCGATCGTCGCGCACGTGATCGACAGCGTGCGATTCGATCAGGAGCTCGCCTACCGACCGCGACTTGGCGATCATTGGCCCCCTCGCCCCGCGACACTCTTCCTGCTGGCCGCGTTGATCGTTGGCGCGGCGGCGGCCCTTCACCTCCTTCGACGCCGGCGCAGGGCCAAGTGACCGTCGTCATCGATGCGGAGCACCGGGCCATCCGGGCCGGGGTGAGCGACCTCCTGGGAGAACCCGAGCAGCGTTCGATCGGTTTGACCGGCACCGGTCTGTCGCGCATGTGGATCGGATCCGAGCTCCACCGCCGTATCCAGCGTGAGCTCGAATCCACCGAGCCCGGCTTCGCCAGTGAGGTGCCGGCCCAGATCGAGCTCGACGTCGACGGCTGGACAGTCGAGATCTCCGGTCGCGCGGATGGTGTCGTCTATTCGGAAGGAAGAGCGGTCCGCATCGACGAAATCAAGACGCTGCACTTCGCGGTCGATCTTCACAATCTCTACGCCGAGGAACGGCTGGAGCGATTCAAGAGGCAGGCGTCGCTCTACGCCTTCATGCTGTCGGACGCCGATGATCCCGCCGCCGCGCGGCTGATCCTGGTCGACATTGTCTCTCATGAGGAACGCGACGAGGACGTCCAGTGGTCCTTCGACTCCGTGCAGGCCTGGCTCCGTCAGCAGATCCACCGACTCATTTCCCGCGAAGAGCGACGAATCGCGCGCCTCGAAGTGCTGCGCGATGCGGCCGAGTCGATCCCCTTTCCGCATGACGAATTCAGGCCGTCACAAGAAGAGATCGGCGACGCTGTATCCGATGCGCTCGAGCATCAACGTCACCTCCTGGTTCGCGCGCCAACGGGTTGCGGGAAGACCGCAGCCGTCCTCCATCCGGCTGTCCGAGCAGCGCTCTCCAGGGGTCAGCGGGTGTTCTTTCTGACCGCCAAGACCCTCCAGCAAGGCATCGCCGTCGACACCGCCAGGGCGATGCAGTCCGGCCTCTTCCGCAGCCTCCAGCTCCGCGCCAAATCGAAGATGTGCGCCAACACCGAGATCGTGTGCCACGAGGAGTTCTGTCCCTACGCCGAGGACTACGGCCTCAAACTGGTGCGGACCGAGCTCCTCGGCCACCTCCTCGGCGAGGCCGACCACCAAGACCCCGACCGCATCTTCGAGGCGGCCAAGGAAAACACGGTCTGCCCCTTCGAGGTCAGCCTCGATCTGTTGGCCGAGGTCGATCTCGTGGTCTGCGATTACAACTACGTCTTCGATCCGACGATCGGGCTTCGAGCGCTCGTGCACGGCAACGCGCTCCGGGACTCGGTGCTGATCATCGACGAGGCCCACAATCTCGTCGATCGCAGCCGCGACTACTACTCGCCCGAGCTGCGGATCGAGGAGCTGGAGAAGGCGCGTGCCTTTCTCGACGGCCGCGCAAACGGCCTCTTCGACGAGCTTCGAGCACTGGTCGACGATTTGATCGACGAGGTCCGCGGACGGGTCGCTGCCAGCCTCGGAGACGAAGGCTACAACGAGGGACCAGCCGAGCTCGATCCCGATGCGATCTCCGACCTTCGTATCGCCTTCGACGCCGTCATCCTCAGCTACTTCCTCTACAAGCGCGAGAACGAGATGTGGATGGCGGACGATCCGGTGCTCGACGTCTTCTTTGCGCTGACTCGCTTCCACCGGGTGCTGGCATTGGGCGGCGACGAGTTCGTTCACATCGCCGAGCGCGACACGAAAGGCGGTGGCGAGCGGCTCAAGATATTCTGCCGGGACGCGTCACGCTTTGTCGGCGAGGTCCTCGATGGGAGCGCGTCGGCGATCGCCATGTCCGCCACCCTCGAGCCCTTCGATTTCTACCGCGACCTCCTCGGATTCGACGCCCACCGCACCGACGAGCTCTACGTACCCTCCCCTTTTCCACCCGAGAACCGTCTCGTGCTCGCGATCCACGACGTCGACACGACCTATCGGCGGCGGGCGGAGCATTACGACCGGATCGCAAGCTGGATCGCCCGCCTTTCCCACTCCAAAGCGAATGTCCTCGCCCTTTTCCCGAGCTACGCATTTCTCGGCGCGGTCCACGACCGGCTGCCGCCGATGCCCCACTCGGTGATCGCCCAGAGACCCGGGGTCAACGACGCAGAGCAGCAGAAGGTCCTCGCAGCGCTCCGCAGCGGCGAGCCCCACCTGCTGCTCGCCGTCCTCGGTGGTATCTTCGCCGAGGGTGTCGATTACCCCGGCGAGATGCTGAGCGAGGTCATTGTCGTCTCCCCGGGCCTTCCCCAGTACAACCTCGAACGCGAGTTGCTCAAGGGCTATTACCAGGAATTCTATGAGCACGGCTTCGGCTATGCCTACCTGGTGCCGGGTCTGACCCGGGTGGTCCAGGCAGCCGGCCGACTGCTCCGCTCGGAGGACGACCGCGGTGTGATCGTCGTCATGGGGCGGCGCTTCCTCGATCCGCGGTACCTCCGGCTGCTGCCCGAGGAGTGGACCCTGGGTGATCCCGAGTCACTGATCTTCGAAGACCCGGAATCCGCGATTCAAGAGTTCTTCGACGACACGTGGCGCGGAGAGTGACCGTCCTGCCTCGCTGTGGTGCATGGGCGGCATCTATGCCGCCCATGCGCATTCACGGAGACATCAACGAACAAGGGCGGGATATTTCCCGCCCCTACCGCGAAATGCATGCGTTCCGGTCCCATACAATTGATGAATGGCGATCGCTGACGATTCTAGGGGCCTTCTCCTCGCCCTGATGCTGGTGTTGCCGGCGATCGCATGCATCAACTCGTGCATTCACAGCGCGCAGCTGAAGGCCTTTCTCGAGCGCACCCCGGCATTTGCGACCTACCAGAACATCGTCGATTTCGAGCAGGTGGTGTCGCGGCAGATGTACGCCGCTCTCCTGCAGATCGGATTGCTCGTGTCGCCCGGCGTGATATTCGTGATCGGCCTCATCCAGGGGGCGCTCACGGTCGAGGACGTGATCTACGTGATGCTGCCGTCCATGGTCGTCCTGGCGCTCGGTCTCGCCTTCAAACAGCTCGAAAACCGGGTGAAGTCGATTCCGGTGAGCGACCCGATCCTGTCCGAGCGCCGCGACCACCTCGTCAAGGTGTGGAACTCGAAGCCCCTTCCCGATTGGTGAGATCCTCCTCGTGTCGAGATGCAGGGCGTTCGGCGCCCGATTCTCATAGAATGGTGATGGAGCCGCGATGTTTTCGAGAACAGGTTTCCTCTTCCTGATCGTATTGCTGCCGATGCTCGGGGCGATCTCCTCCGTGTACCACGGGAGGGCGCTCCAGAAATATGTTTCGAGCACGAAGAGAATCGAGGACATGGCCGGGCTCGCGCGATTCCAACAGCTGGTGGCGCAGCAGATGCGTGGCGCACTCCTCCAGCTGGCTCTGTTGACGACACCCTTGGCCCTCTACTTCATCGGCATCCTGACTGGTCGGCTTCGCCTGAGCGACATCGCCTTCGTGATCATTCCGGCGGTGGTTTTGCTGGCGATCGGCTACCTTTTCAAAAAGGTCGAGGCGGAAGCCTGTCGGATCCAGGCGGTCAACGAGGACCTCGATGAACAGCGGCTCGCGGTCATCAAGAGGTGGAAGACCAGCGCCCTGCCCGATTGGTAGTCACTCGCGGGGTCAACGTCCCCCGATCCCGCTCTCTACCTCGCCATCGTCGCCTCGATCTCGTCAACGGTCTTCGGGATCGGAGGGCCGAGCACCCGGTGACCATCGGTGGTGATCAACACGTCGTCCTCGATCCGCACACCACCCAGGCCGCAGTAGTCCTCGAGCTTCTCGTAGCGGATATGGCCCTTGTGACGACCCGCACCCTCCCAGCGCTCGACCAGTGCGGCGATGAAGTAGACCCCCGGTTCGATCGTGATGACAAACCCGGGCTCGAGCTTTTTCGCCAGGCGCAGCGCGTTGAGGCCGAACTGGCTGGACCGATCGTCTCCCGGCTCGTAGCCGACCACATCACCCAGGTCCTCCATGTCGTGGACGTCGAGTCCGATCATGTGGCCGAGGCCGTGCGGGAAGAAAAGGGCGTGGGCACCCGCCTCCACCGCCTTGTCCACGTTGCCCTTCATGACGCCGACGTCCTTGAGCCCTTGCGCGATCTTGCGGGCCGCGATCATGTGGAGCTCGCGGTTGGTGACCCCTGGCGCTGCCGCTTCGATCGCCGCCTCGTTGGCCGCCAGCACCACCTCGTAGATGTCCCGCTGCTGGCTCGAGAAGGTGCCCGTCACCGGCATCGTCCGGGTGATGTCCGAGGCGTAGTGAGCGGGAGATTCCGCACCGCTGTCGACCAGGAGGAGGTCTCCCTCTTCGAGGGTGTTCTCGTAGCTGTTGTTGTGGAGCACGTCTCCGCAAACCGTCACGATGGGGTTGAAGGCTTGTTGGCGGTCGCTCGAGGCCGCCGCCGCTTGGTGGATGGCAGCTATCTCTGCCTCCGTGCGGCCGGGCTCGGCGCTGCCCATGGTCGCCCTGTACATCTTGGCGGTCACCGCCAGAGCGTCCTCCATCTCGGCGATCTCAGCGTCTTCTTTGATCGACCGCTGGGCGGCGACCGCCGCAACGAGCTCCTCCGACACACCTGATTCGACCTCCCGCGGATCGATACCCAGCAGCGCCCCGAGCGCAAAGCTGCGCGAGGCGCGGTACGGCGGCAGGTAGTGGACCCCCCCATCCTCCTTCGCGAGTTCGGCGAGACGGCCGACGAGCTCCTCCATGGGGGCCGAGACATCGATCCCAGCTGACTTCGCGTGATCCGAGAGGGTCGGATGCGGTCCGTGCCAGATGACGTCGTCGGGATGCTCCGGTGTGCCGTACAGCACCGTCCTTCCGTCCGGTTCGACGAGGAGAGCGAGACCTGCCTGACTGACCCCGGCGTAGTAGAGAAAGTGCGAGTCCTGACGGAAGGGATAGGGGTTGTCGATGTAGTTCTTCGGCGCCTCGTCGTTGCCCATGATCAGGATCGCTCCGTCGGGCACACAGCCCCTCAAGTCCTCCCGTCGCGCGGCGTAGGTCTTTGCATCCATTCTGGCCTCCTCGTGTCCGGCCATTATGCACCAACCCGCGTCCGTGTCCGCGTCCGCGTCCCCGTCCGCCTCCTGGCGGCATTTGTCGTAAAATCACACCCGAATGAAGAAGCTGATCGGCACAGCGACTGCGATCTTCGTCCTTGCGGTGTCGGGAGTGGCCGCAGGCGACCGACCGACGACTATCGATGCTTTCTGCGACCTATCTGCGAGAACCCGCGTGATCGCCCACCGGGGTTTCTCCGGCAACGCCCCCGAAAACACGCTCGCCGCCGTCCGGGCCGCCATCGAAATCGGGGCTGACATGGTGGAGATCGACGTCACTCTTTCATCGGATGCACATGTTGTGGTCATTCACGACGAGACCCTCGATCGAACGACCGATGGCAGCGGCGATATCTCGCGGTACTCCCTCGCCGAGTTGAAACAGCTCGATGCCGGCTCGTGGTTCGACTCGAAGTATGCCGGTGAGCGGATTCCGACCCTCGACGAGGTCCTCGCGGAGGTCGAAGACCGGGTCCTCCTCAATGTCGAGATCAAGAGTGAAGCGGTGGTCCGAGGGGTGGCCGGCAAAGTCGCATCTGCCATCCGTGATTTCGAGATGATCGATCAAGTCGTGGTTTCTTCTTTCTCGCCGGCCGCTCTCGAACAGATGCACGAGTTGGCCCCCGAGATTCGGACGGCGGTTCTCTACAACGCCGAGCTGCACCAGGGTCGGGACGCGGTCGAGATCGTCGAGGAGCTCGGCGCCTCGGTTTTCAACATCAAGCGCCAACGCCTCACGAAAAAGACTCGGCGCCGCTGCCGGGAGCATGCCATCCCGGTCGGGGTATACACCGTCAACGAAGCTCGCCGCATGCGGCGATTGGTCAACAAGGGGACCAACGCGATCTTTACCGACCACCCCGACCTCCTGCTCGAGGTACTCGAATCAGCCGGCTCCCGGACGCCCGTCTCGACGTCCCCCTGATCTCCCCAACCGACGTACCTGTCATCCTGAGCGAGGCCTTCCGAAGGCCGAGTCGAAGCACCCCCCTGACGCCAAGATCGGACCCCTCAGGGTGCAAGCGAGGCGGGTAGCTCCCCTGCTCCTCTGCTCTCCAATGAGCTAGGATGACTGCATGACACAGAACCTCACCGCCCGCCTGCAGACCCTCTTCATCCTTGTCGGCCTCGTCATTCTCTTCGGCATTGCCTCGCCCCACTTCCTCACCACCGAAAATCTCCTCAACGTCATGCAGCAGTCGGCGATCAACGCGATCCTCGGCATCGGTCTGACATTCGTCATCATCTCGGGCGGTATCGACCTTTCGGTCGGTTCGATCCTCGCCTTCAGCGGTCTGGTGGTGGCCGATCTCCTGGTCGCCGGTCACTCTGGCCTCGTCGCCGTTGCCGGCGGTCTTCTGGTCGGGCTCGGGTGCGGGCTCGTCAACGGCCTCATCACCACCCTGGGTCGGATCCCCCCGTTCATCACCACCCTGGGGATGATGCTCATCGCACGCAGTGCGGCCAAGATCTACTCGGGTTCCAAACCCATCAGCGGCCTGCCGGAGTCGTTTCGCTCCCTTTCCGGAGACATTGCCGGCGTACCGGTGATGGTGATCGTGGTCGCCGCCCTCTACGTGGCGGCCCACCTCGTCCTGACCCGCACCAAGTTGGGCCGCTACACCTACGCCATCGGCGGTAATGAGCAGGCGGCATGGCTTTCCGGCGTGCCGGTCGGGCGATACAAGGTCGCTGTCTACGCCCTGTCGGGGCTGATGGCGGGCGCGGCAGCGGTTCTCATGACCTCGCGGCTCAACGCCGCCTCACCGCTGTCCGGCGAAATGTACGAGCTCTACGCGATCGCCGCAGCAGTGATCGGTGGCGTCAGTCTGATGGGTGGCGAAGGGCGGGTTTTGGGGACGCTGATTGGAGCACTGATCATGGGGACGCTGCGCAACGGCCTCAACGCTCTCAACGTGCCGTCAGCATTGGAAGGCATGGTGGTCGGGGGTGTTCTCATCGTCGCGGTGGTGCTCGACCGCGCCCGCCACAGGGGACCGGCCGGTCGGCCTCCACAGGGCTGGCGGCTGTGGCGGAAATGGGTGATTGCGGGTGTCGTCACTGCCATTCTCGTGGTCGCGGCATTCGCATTCCGTTCTGCGTCCACGATTTCGGAATCGGGACGCCCACTTACAGTTGCCTTCGTGCCAAAGGCGCTCAACTCGCCATTCTGGGCGGCCATGGAAACCGCGGCGGAACGCGAGGCCGAAGCCCAGGGCGTCAACCTGGTGGCCTTGGCCGCCGACCGGGAAACCGACGTCGAACGGCAGTACCAGATCATCGAGAACCTCATCCAGCAGGGGGTGGACGCCATCCTGCTCGCGCCATCCGGGTCGAAAGAGCTGGTCCCGGCCATTCGGAAGGCCAACGACGCCGGCATACCGGTGCTCCTCCTCGACACCAGAATCGACGAAGAAGCGGCGGCTTCTGTCGGCGCCCAAACCCTCACCTACATCGGTTCGGACAATTTCGAGGGTGGCGCCGTTGCCGGCCGTTATTTGACGGCAATGCTCGAAGGTTCGGGCAACGTGGCCATCATCGAGGGCATCTCGGGCCATGAGACCGCCGACCAGCGGCGCCTTGGATTCCTGAGTGGGATCGAGACTTCTCCCGGTATCCGGGTGGTCGCCAGCCAAACCGCCAACTGGGAACGGGCCCTGGCCTACAACGTGGCGGAAAACCTCCTCCAGGCGCACCCCGAAATTGACGCCATCTTTGCCGCCAACGACGAGATGGCGCTCGGCGCTCTCGAAGCCGCCGACGCTGCACAGCGTCTGGAAAGCGTGGCGATTATCGGCTTTGACGCCATTCCCGACGCCCTCGACAACATCCGAGCCGGACGGCTCGTCGGTTCGGTCGCCCAGTTCCCGAGCGAGATGGGACGGCTCGGGGTCCTGCACGCCGCCGAACTTCTCAAACACGGCACAGCACCACCCAGAGAGGTTTTGACCAGGGTTGAGCTGATCGATCTCGAAAACCTGCGAGCATTCGAAGAGTCGGCGGCTCCGGCGACGGACGAGGCTGAGACCAGATGACAGGATCCCCACCGCTGTTGAGCATGGAGGGCATCTGCAAGAGCTTTCCAGGTGTGCAAGCGCTCCAGAACGCGGATCTCGAAGTCGCTCCCGGCGAGGTCCACGTGCTCCTGGGTGAAAACGGGGCCGGAAAATCGACCCTCATGAAGGTCCTGTGCGGCCAGTACGAGGCAGAGGGTGGCAGCATCTCCTTCGCGGATCGACAGATTGCGCCCGAGAGCCCGATCGAAGCCGAACGGCTCGGGCTGGTGATGATCCATCAGGAACTCAATCTGATTCCTGGACTGACAGTGGCGGAAAACATATTCCTCGGCCACGAGCCGACTCGAGGTGGACTGATCCTCGGCGATTCCATGCGGCGGATTTCGGCAGAACTTCTGAGGAGGGTTGGGTGCGAGGTCGACCCGGATGTGCCGGTTGCGCAGCTTTCCGTCGCCGAGCAACAGCTGGTCGAAATCGCACGGACCCTCAAAGAGGAAGCTCGATTGCTGGTGATGGACGAACCGACGGCGGCCCTCGCAGATCACGAGATCGAGGCCCTCTTCGAAGTCATTCGAGGGCTCGCCGTCGAGGGCGTGCCTGTCATCTATATCTCGCACAGGATGCGGGAGATCTTCGCGATCGGTGACCGGGTCACGGTCATGCGTGACGGGCGCACGGTGGGAACGCGTGACATCGAGGCCACCGACGTCAACGAGCTCATTCGGCTGATGGTCGGGCGCACGATCGACGAGCAGATCGCCAAGCGTACGGTCGAGATCGGCGACCCGGCCCTCGAGGTTGACGGCCTCGCTCGGGAGGGTGTGCTGTCGCCGGTATCGCTCACGGTGGGCGCGGGTGAGATCCTCGGCGTCGCCGGGCTCATGGGTTCCGGGAGGACCGAGCTGGCGCGAGCAATCTTCGGTGCCGACCCGGTCGACGAGGGTATCGTCAAGGTTGATGGTCGCTATATACCCGGCGGCGACCCGGCCGCCTCGATCAGCGCGGGTCTCGGATTCTTGACCGAGGACCGCAAGCAGCAGGGCATCGTCCTCCAGATGTCGGTCGGCGAGAACATCAGCCTCACCAGCCTCGACGACCTCGCGCGCCTGGGCGTGTTGAACCTCGAGAAAGAACACCAGCGAGTCGCAGAAATGGTTGAAAAGCTCAACATCAGGGCTGCATCGCTCGATCAGGAAGCGGTCAATCTTTCCGGCGGAAACCAGCAGAAGGTGGTGCTCGCCAAATGGCTCGCCGCCGGCTGCCGGGTGCTGCTATTCGACGAACCGACCCGGGGCATCGATGTCGGGGCCAAGGCCGAGATCTACGAGCTGATCGGTGACCTCGTCGAACGCGGCGTCGCCGTGGTCCTCATCTCGAGCGAGATGCCGGAGCTGCTCGGTCTCGCTGACCGGGTGGCCGTCATGCACGACGGGCAGGTGCAGGGCATCCTCGATCGATCGGAGGCGAGTCAGGAACGCATCATGGAGCTCGCGCTGGGCTGAGGATGCCAAGTGCGCGCAGCCGAGCTTCGAGCTCGTCGATACCGTCCGTTTGAAATGCGCTCATGCCCGCTCGGCGCGCGCCCTCGACATTGATCGGAGTATCGTCGAAAAACACAATTCGGTTCGGTGGTACGCCCAAATCCGAGACGACGTATTCGAAGATTTCTCCTTCCGGTTTCACGAGGCCGATCTCATCGGAGAAGTAATAACGATCAAACAGCGGCTCCATGCTCCGGCGGTGGAGCGGTGTGTGGAGCTCGTTCGAGTTGCTCAGACAGACCAGACGGTACCTGTCCGGTATCTGCCCGAGCAGAGATCTCGCACCCGGATAAGGCCCGCGAGCCCAATCGACGAGTGCGGCGAGGAACTGGTCGGTTGAGAGCTCGAGTCCAAGCTCTCGGATCACACCGGAGGCGAACATCTGCGGCGTGATCTCGGCGCGCTCGAAGCGCTGCACCAGGGGTGATGTGATCCAGCGCCTTCGGACCTCGGCACGATCAACGCCCGCCGGGAGTATTCGACCGAGCTCCCGGAAACCGGCGAAATCGATCAGCACGCCGCCGAGGTCGAAGAGCAGGACATCGAAATCGGACGCAACAACCATGAGCCTATCTTCGCAGACACAAAAAGGCGCCGGGCAATCCGGCGCGAAGAAAAATGGGAACGGGGAGGAAGATCAGGGATCGATCAGCCGAAGATCTCCTTGAAGCGGCCGACCGATGCACGAAATCCGTCCTCGTAGGTGCCACCGTCCGGGTGATAGACGCTTTCGAGCGACACGACGCCATCGAAGTTCTCTTCCTCGAGGCCGGCGGCGATCCCTTCGAGGTAGGGCGCCATCTCCCCGGTGCCCATCTCGCACTGCCAGACCGTCGCGCCGGGAATATCGACCCGGCAGTCTTTCATGTGGATATGCGAGATGTAGCCGCCGCGCAGCACCTTGAATCCGTCGGGATAGACGACCTCGCCGCAGTACAGCGTGTTGGCCGGGTCCCACATGAGCTTGAGGTTGTCCGAGCCCATATCGTCGATGAACTTTCGCGCCAGGACCGCCGACGTGATCATGGCGTTGTTGCCGGTCTCCACGGAAAGGGTGATGTCGTTCGCCTCGGCCAGCTTGACCGCCGGCGTGAGGAGCTCGATCAGCTTGTCCCACGCGCCCCGGCTGGCATTCCAATCCTCGGCGCCGTTGTAACCGAAGATGATCATCTCCTTGCGGAAGCTCATGGTCCGAACGATCGAGGTGTCGAAAGACTTGGCCATGTCGATGCAGCGCTGCAGGGCATCCATGTGCTTCTGGTGAACGGGGTCGCCGACCTCGACCTCGCCAACCATCAGACCGACGAAGTTGTGCCGCGTAATTGACGACACCTTGACGCCGTACTTGTCGACCAACGCCAGAGCCTCGGCCATCTGATCGTCATCGAGGTCTCCGACCTCCTTGTCCCAGACAAACTGCAGCTCTGCGTACTCCAGATCATGCTCGGTCGCCACCTGAAGGGCGTGCTCGAGGTCTCGGCTGATGCCATCTGTGATCACGCCAAGTTTTGCCATTTCAATCTCCTTTCCACCCTCTACCAGGTCACTTCTGTGCCGGCGATCTGCTCGAGCAGCTTGACGATCGACCAGTTGTCCTCGTCCGGGAACAACGAGATTCCGGAGCGGAAGAGCTCGTAAGCCGCGGCCGTCGCGAACATGGCGGCTCCGTGCTCCTTCGCCATGTTCATCGTGATCCCGAGATCCTTGTACATGGTCGCGATCTGGCTGCCGGTGTCCTTGAACTTTCTCTCCATGATCAGCTTCGAGCACCCCATGAAGAGCGGGCTGCTGACACCGCTCGAGCCGAAGACCTCGAACATCGTTTCGCCCTTGACGCCGGCCGACGCGCCGAGCACCAGTGATTCGAAGATCGCCGCGAAGGTGGTGCCGATCAGCGCCTGCAGCGCCGCTTTGACCGTCTGCCCCTGTCCGATCTCCTCGCCGACGTGGAAAACGACCTTGGACACCGCATCGAGGACCTCGCGGTTCTCCTCGAGGACCGCGGGCCTGGCGGCCGCCATCAGGGTGAGGGAACCGTCCTCGGCGCCAGACTTCCCTCCGCTCACCGGAGTATCGATGAGATGAATTCCCATGGCGGAAAGCGGTGCGACGAGCTCCTTGACCTCCGACGGGTGGATCGTCGCCGACACGATGATGGTCGCTCCCGGTTTCAGTCCTTCGGTGAGACCGCCATCGCCGAAGATCACCTCCTTGACCTGGTCGCCGTTGAGCACCATCACGAACACGGAATCACTCGACTCTCCGACCTCTTTGCAGCTCGACGTACGGGTTCCGCCCTCTTTCTCGAGCTCGGCGAGACGCGCCTCGCGGAGGTCGAAGCCCGTGAGGGGAAAACCCTCCGTGACGATATTGCGAGCCATCCCCATGCCCATATCACCCAGACCTACAATTCCGACTCTTCGCATCGGCTCACTCCTTGTGCGGCCCGGTCAGTCCGGACCTCCTCTCCGCCCCGGCTTCCACCTAGGGCTGCTCCGCAACAGAAACCGATTCCTCACCGGCTACCCCATGAAGACCGACGGCAGCCACAGCACGAGCGCCGGGAAGAGAATGCACAAAACCATCGTCACCACATTTGCGGCGAGGAACGGCAGCGCGCCGACGAAGATCGGTCCGATGCCGAGCCGCGACACCGCCGAACAGACGTTGAGACAGTTGCCGACCGGCGGCGAGCAGGCACCGACCGCGAGACCGGAAACGAGGACGATGCCGAAGTGGACCGGCGATACCCCGATGTCGACGGCCGGCGGCAGAAAGATCGGCGTCAGCAAGAGGATCGCCGGGCTGACGTCGATGAAGGTACCGATCACCAACACGACGAATGCGAAGACCAACATAAACCCGGTTGGACCGAGATCGAGCCCGACCATGAATCGGGTCATCGCCTCCGGGATGCGCTCGATCGCCAGAACATAGATGTAGAGCTGCGACAGGGCGATGATCACCATGATCTTGGAGCTGATCATCACCGTCTGGTTGACGCGCCGCCATAGCCCCGGAAAACGGAGCCGGCGTGTGAAGGCGAAACCGATGATCGCCGCATAGAGGACACCGATGGCGGAGGATTCTGTCGGCGTGGCGACGCCGAAAACCACGATGCCGACGATCAGCACCGGCATCAGCAACACATGGGACGAGAGCACGGTCTCTTTGGCGATTTCCCCGAGCTTCGGCCGGACGTCCTCCTTCGGGTATCCAAAGCGCCGCGCCATGACTGAAACCATGCCGAGCTGAATGATGCCGATCATGAAACCGGGGATCGCGCCGCCGAGAAAGAGCTGGCCGACCGATTCCTGGGCGACAACCGCGTAGAGAATGACCGGGATCGACGGCGGGATGATCATCCCCATGGTGGACGAGGCGACCGTGATGCCGGCCGCGAATCGGCGCGCGTAGCCGCGCCGCTCCATCTCCGGGATCAGGATCGAGCCGACCGAGGCCGTATCGGACGTGGACGACCCGGAGATACCACCGAAGATCATCGAAGCGCCAACGTTGACGAGCCCAAGACCGCCCCGGAAGCGTCCCACGAAGAGCAGGCAGAAGTTGATGAGTCGCTTGGTGATTCCGGCCTCGTTCATGAGGAGGCCCATGAGAATGAACAGCGGCAGGGCCATCAGCGTGTAGGAGTTGAAACCGGCGAACATCCGCTGCGGCAGGATCTGAACCAGG
The DNA here is from genome assembly GCA_041560205.1 of Candidatus Sulfomarinibacter sp. GTDB lineage: Bacteria > Acidobacteriota > Thermoanaerobaculia > Thermoanaerobaculales > Sulfomarinibacteraceae > Sulfomarinibacter. The sequence goes on along the minus strand of JBFFBV010000013.1, from coordinate 48,028 downwards.
TCCGGGTGGTTGAGGGCGAAGAAGAAGAGCGACGAGAGGCCGATGGCGTAGGCGATCGGAATGCCCAGCACCAGCAGAACCGCGAGGCTGAGCAGCAGAACAATCATCGATCATTCATCCCGCATCCAGGGCACGCCGAGCGCCTCGTCACGGACTAGACCGAGCCACAGCTTGATCAGGCAGAAGACGGTGGACGCCCCGGTGCCGATCGGGATCGCGATCTGGGCGGTCCAGCGGGGTACGTGGAGGACCGAGATCATCCGCGAGCCGGTGATGTCGATCCAGCGCAGCGAATACCAGAAGATCACCAGATTGAGGATCGCGAGCAGAACCAGCCCGAGAACATCGACCACCTTTCTGACCCCCGGTGGAAAGCGCTCGGTGAACCACGAGATGGCCATGTGGTCCCGTTTGGCAATGCCGACGGCGATGCCGAGGGCCGAGGTGTAGGCAAAGAGGATGGTCGCGAGCTCGTTGGCGCCGCCGATCGACTCATTCAAACCATAGCGGAGAGAGACCTGTGTCACGACCAGGACGAACATGACGAGAAAGCAGATCGAAAAACTGACCTCGAGCGTCCGAACGAGGAGCTCTTCGAGCCGTTTCATCTCGGCCCCTGGCCGCAGCTCGCCGCCGCGGCAGCCGCCTCACGGATGTCGTCCCAGGAGAAATCTCCGCGATCGACGAAGAACTGGTAGACGGGCTCTGTCCGAGCCTTCATTTCGGCTCGCACTTCAGATGACGGGTAGACGATTTCGACGTGTTTGCCAAGCTCGGCGATGATCTCGCCCTCGGCTTTCGAGTACAGCTGGTCCGAGAGCTCCATCGCTTCACGGGCAACCTCGTCGAACATCGCCTGGAGATCTTCCGGCAGGCGCTCATACCACTCCAAATTGACCATCAGTGGATCCGGTCCGGTCGCGTGGGTGTCAATCGTGATGAATCGCAACACCTCGTACTGTCTCCTGTCCCAGAGATCCGACGGCGGTGCGGTCGTGCCGTCGACCACACCGGTCCGGAGCGCCGAGTAGGTCTCGGCCTGGGCGATGCCCTGTGGGTTGGCGCCGAGGGCGTTCTCCATCCGGTGGAAGACCTCCTGGGCTCCAGGCACGCGGATCTTGAGGCCCTGGAAGTCCTCGACGGCCTTGATCGCCCTTTTCTTGGATCCGTGGGCCCGAAACCCTTGGGAGATGCCGACAGCGGGGATATGGAACCCGCGCTGCCGGCCCTCTGCCGCAACCTCCTGCATCCACGGGCTCCGCACCAGGCAGAGTGCCTCGTCCCACGACTCCACCATGTACGGCAGGAGGACGATGTTGAATCTGATCGATGCGTCTTCGAACATGCCCCCCCGAGTCCCCTGAAGCGCACCGATGGCGACCGCGTCCGCCATCTCGCGCTCGGTGCCGAGGATGCCGCCATAATAGTTTTCGACCTGAATCCTCCCCTTGCTTCGTCGCTCGAGCTCTTGCTCGAAAAAGGCCATCGACACGCTGCGCGGGTCGGTCGCGTTTTGGGCGTTGGCGTATCTGAAGAGAAAACGATCCTCTGCCACGCCGTGAGACGCGCTCAGAACGAAGGCTATGAGAGCCGGCAGGACTCTTCTGATCACTCCTCCACGATGCCGTTTGGCGCCTTTTTCAGGTCATCTCCGGCAATGTCTTCCCACGAGTAGTAATGAAAGGTCTGATCGTCCGACATGGCAACGAAGAGGCCCGACGGGAATCGATCGTCGACCGGGATATTCGTCACCTCCGAGCCGTCGCTCTCGTTGGTCGACACCTTGACGACCTTGACGAGCTGATGGTTGTGCGGGTCACCCGGCTCGCCCTCTCGACGGTAGATGCGAAAACTATTGGCCTGCTGGTCTGAAACCAGGATGTAGCCGGTGCCGTCGTTGACCTTGTAGATCGAGATACCTTCTTGATCCTGAGCAAAGCCTTGATCGCCGAAAAACGCGAGCTCGACATTCGCATCTGAAGCGTCCGGGTCGGCGAGATACTTGTGGACGCCGGCGGTCTCGTCAGAGTAATAGACGTAGCCGAGCTCGTTGTCGACGGCCAGCGCCTCGATCTCTTTGCCCCCGACGAACTCGCCGAACGCGCGCACCTTCGTCGCCGCAATGGTGCCGTCGCCGGCGTCTTCGAGGAGGTATTGCCAGAGATAGGAGCCCGAAACGCCGAACTTTCGGCTGACGATGGTAAAGAAGGCGCCGTCCGACGGCCGGGTGTAGACCGCGAGACCCATCGCGCGGCGATCATCAGTTTCTCCGACGAATGTCGCGATACCGCCGTTGTCGATCGGCGTCATGTCGGGAAGCCGAAAGATCCGGATCTTTTCCGCGTTCCGGTCGGTGGCGAGCGCGATATCTATCGTTTCGCCACCAAGGGGGAAACCGTAGGCGACATCGATGTTGTTCATTCTGTCCATCCCGGCCACGGTTTTTTCTGGGATGATCTTTCCATCGAGGTCGAAGACGAAGACCGAGCCCCCCTTGTCCGTCCCCAGAATCAGGCTTTTGGCTGGGTCATCCGGGTGAATCCAGATCGCGGGGTCATCCGAGTCTACCGCCGTCTTTTCGGTGATGACGACCGGCGCCACGGCCTCCGCAGCACCCAGTCCTCCTGTCGCAGGTGGCTGCTCCTTCCCGCAGCCGGTGAGAATCGTCACCAAAACGAATGCAAGGACGAAGCGCGAATTCGCGACATTCCCCAGATTCCTCGTGCGCTGCATTTGGACCCCTCCTTCTCGAGTACGTGTCTTTTGATCCTTGGTCACTGAGATGATCCGAGCCCATCGCTTGGTTTGACGGATCCCAACGCCTCGCTCCGGTCATCTCGAGGCGGCGCTGTGGTCTTCCGGACGACCAGAGCAGGTGCCACCACGTCGTGGCGCGGGGCACTTCGTTCCCCTTCAATCCGTTCGGAGAGCCGGTCGATCGCCGAACGCCCCATGACGTTGCCGGGCTGGTCGATGCTCGTGAGCTCGATGTGCAGCAGGGCCGCGAGGGTCGTGTTATCGTAGCCGACGAGCGACACATCCTCCGGAATCGACAGACCCGCCTCCTCGAGGGCGTTCATCGCACCGATAGCGCAGAGGTCGTTCGAGGCGAAGATGGCGGTCGGGAGCGGCATCTTTTTGAGCACCTCCTGTGCCCCGCGATATCCGCCCTCCTCGGTGTGTGCGCCCTCGGCAATCACGATCTGTTCTTCCAGTTGGAACTCGCGCATCGCGCGGATGTATCCCTCTCGCCGAATCTTCGCGGCAATGCTGTCACCGCCGGAAATGAAGGCGATCCTCTCGTGCCCGAAGCTCCTGCAGTGCTCGACCGCGAGTCTCGCGCCCGTGATGTTGTCGTTCGTCACGCTGTCGCTCGAGTCATCCGAGGTGTGCCGGTTGAGAACGACCACCGGCACCGATCGCCCCACGTGTGCGATAAAGGCGTCGTCAACTCGCGGCGACGCGAGCACCAGCCCGTCGACCCGGAGCTCGAGCAGGCTCTCGATCGCCTGCTCCTCGATCTCGGCCTTTCGATCCCCCGTGTTGAAAAGGACACGGTAGCCGAGCTCGGACGCACGAGCCTGGATCCCCGACACCACACCACCGAAGAACGGGTTCCGCAGATCCGAAACCATCACGCCCAGGATGCGCGTGCGCCGCTCCACCAGGCTCCGGGCGATCACGTTGGGACGGTAGTTGAGCTCTTCGATGGCCTCGAGGATCGCCTCGCGTTTCTCGTCGCTGACCCCGTCTTCACCTCGGGTGACCATCGAGACCAACGACTTCGACACACCGGCCGTGCGCGCGACGTCGAGAATCGTGGGTTTCCGTTGCGGCGGCTCCTTCAGGTCTTTTCCCCGTGGCGACACTTGACTTTGGCCCTCCCAGGCCTTATGTTCCTTTTGGAACGTTCCAAAATATATGCCGGTTTCTGCGATTTGGCAACCTGGAACGTTCCAGAGGATGCTGATGGCAGCCGAAAACACGGTTTTCACGGTCTTTTCGAGGTTTCTTCTTCAGCTGCAATATCGACACGACTGGCGGGACGGGAGGCCCGCCCGGAGGAAGACGGCAACCAATCAATGATCTGACCGATGGGAGGTAGCGATGGCGTCCTTGAAAGAGTTTCGATGGATTGCAGTGATGGCCGTGCTGGTCATCTGCATATCGATTCCGGGCACGACGTACGCCCAAGGTAACGGTTCCATCGAGGGTACGGTCACCGGACCCGCAGGCGGAGTGGTCCAGAACGTGAAGGTCACAATCGAAGGCACCAACCTGACGGTCGTCACGAACGACAGGGGCTTCTACCGACTTGCGACAGTGCCCGCTGGTGAGCACATTGTCGTTTTCGAATACCTGGGGCTTCAGGCCGCATCCGCCGAGGCCGCCGTCGCGGCGGGCGAAACCCTGACTCTGGACCAGACAATGGCCTACGGCGGAGAGATCGAGGTGCGCGGCACACCGCTGCTGGTCGGGCAGGCCAAGGCGCTCAACCGGCAGAAGAACGCGATCAACATCTCGAATATCGTTGCCGCCGACCAGATTGGCCGCTTCCCGGACAAGAACGCTTCCGAAGCGACCCAACGCATCCCGGGCATCAGCCTTTTGCGGGATCAGGGTGAGGGTCGCTACGTCCAGGTTCGTGGCACCGAGGCTCGCCTCAATTCGACGACCATCAACGGCGAGCGGATCCCCTCCCCGGAGTCCGGCCAGAGAAACGTGGCGCTCGACACCATCCCGGCCGACCTCCTGCAATCGATCGAGGTTTCGAAGGCCTTGACGCCCGACATGGACGGCGACTCGATCGGCGGCACCGTCGATCTCGTGACGCTCCGCGCTCCAGAGGAAACGCGAGTCAATGCGGCCCTCGGAACCGTCTACACGTCCCTCACTGAGAAGACAGCGCCGACGGCGCAGGCGACATTCGGTACACGCTTCAGTGACAACAGGTGGGGGATCATCGCTTCGCTGAGTGGGTCGGACCGCAAAGGAGGCTCCGACAACATCGAGCCGGAGTATGACGACGGCGATCTGGCCGTGCTCGAGCTGCGCGATTACACCGTCCGTCGTGAGCGCTACGGCGTCACCGCCGATCTCGACTACCAGGCGTCGACACGAGCCAACTACGCCCTCCGCGCACTGTGGACCAACTACGTCGACACCGAGACCCGCCGCGCCAAAGGCAATATCGTCGAGGACGGCGAGATCGAACGGGCGATCAAGGACCGCGAGCAGGAGTCGTTCATCAACTCCCTCAGCTTCAATGGCCAGAACACCATTGGCACGTCGTGGGTCATGGACTATCGCCTGATGTGGAACAAGTCACAGGAGGAAACCCCGAACCAGGTCACCTCGGGTTTCATCCAGGAGGACGTCGAGTTCACAACGAACGTCACGCCCGACAGCATCGATCCGAACAACATCCAGGCCATCCCCCTGAACGAAGACCCGGCCGAGTTCTGGTTAGACGAGATCGAAACCGAGTACAAGAAATCGGTCGAGGAGGATTACGTCGGCGCTCTCAACTTGACCAAGGGTTTCTACAAAAGCGCCGGGTACAGCGGCCTGTGGAAGTTCGGCGCCAAGGCCCGTTTCAAGACGAAGGATCAGAATTACGATATTTATGTTTACGAATCCGATGACGACCTCAACTTCGTTCCCTTCATCAGCAACTGGGAATCTGAGACACCGTTCTTCTTCGGCCGATACGGAGACCAGATCGTTCCCTTCCACGATCCCGATCAGATGCGTGACCTGCTCGAAAGCGGCGATCTCGAAGGCGAGAAGGACCTCGAGGAGGACCTGGCGGACTTCGACTCGTCCGAGGACACCCTTGCCGCCTACGGCATGGGAGAGTTCATCCTCGGAACGAGGACGACATTCATGGGAGGCGTCCGTGTCGAAAACACAAAGACTGACTACACGGCCTACGAGCTGATCCTCGACGAGGAAGGCGATCCGCTCGGCCTGACACCGGTCACCGGCGACAAGGAGTACACGGAATGGCTGCCCCAGTTCCACCTTGTGTACAAGACGGGGGCCGAGTCACAGCTTCGTGCAGCCGTTACCCGGACCCTGGCAAGGCCCAACTTCGAGGACATTGCGCCCTGGCGGCTCCTCAACCTCGAGGACCGCGAAATCGAGCTCGGCAACCCGGACCTCGACGTCACGACGGCCTGGAACGTGGACCTGATGTGGGAGCAGTACTTCCAGCCGATCGGCATCTTTTCCGCCGGTGTGTTTTACAAGAAGCTCTACGACTACGTCTTCATCTTCCAGTCGGACGAGATCTTCGACGGCGAGGAGGTGGAGGTCGTCCAGCCGCGCAACGGCGACACCGGAGACCTGACGGGCTTCGAAATCGCCTTCCAGAATCAGTTCACCAAATGGAACGGGTTCTGGGGCGGCTTTGGTCTCTTCGCCAATTACACCTACGCCGATTCGACAGCGAATTACCCCGACCGCGAATCGACCGTGCTCCCGGGTCAATCGGAGCACTCAGGCAACCTGGCCATCGTCTACGAGAAGTACGGTATTTCGACCCGGCTCTCCTGGAACTTCAACGGCAAGAACATCCTCGAGATCGGCGGCGATGCATCCGAGGATCTCTGGGTCGACGATCATTCCCAGCTCGACTTCCTGTTTCGTCTCCAGTTTTCGAAGCAGTTCAGCATTGTCCTCGAGGCCATCAACATCACCGACGAGCCGTACAGAGTCTTTGAAGGGACCTCGGATCGCATCCGGCAGGAGGAGTTCTACGGCTGGTGGGCAACGCTCGGCCTGAGGTTCGACCTGTAGGAACGCGACTTTTGGAAAAACCCCGGGGCTCCGGCCCCGGGGTTTGTGGAAGCTCGGATATGACCACAGCGATCAACCCCAAGCCATGGCTCTATCCGGATACAAAGCAGGAATGATTATCGAAAAAGGAAAGCGACACATCTATGAAGCAAACAACGGTGGGCATCATCGGTGCGGGTCGGATCGGCCGCATGCATGCCGAGAACCTCGTGCGCCACGTGCCGGAGGCCGATGTCACAGCGGTGGCGAGCCCGCACCTCGATGACGCATGGGCGGCCGAACTCGGGATCCCCTCTCGATCGACCGACAACGGATCGGTCTTCAGCGACCCCGAGATCGAAGCCGTCGTGATCACGGCACCATCCGGCCTTCACAGCGAGCTGATCTGCCAGGCCGCCGCAGCCGGCAAACATGTCTTCTGTGAAAAGCCGGTCGGCTTCGAGGAGGAAGCTATCGAAAATGCGATCGCCGCCGCAAGATCCGCCGGCGTCCAGGTCCAGGTCGGTTTCAACCGGCGCTTCGATCCCGACGTCTGCGCACTAGCCGATGCGGTCCACAACGGCGAACTCGGCGTGCTGCACGGCCTTCGGGTCATCAACCGCGATCCGGCGTCGCCGCCGATCGACTTCGTCAAGCGCTCCGGCGGGTTGTTCTTCGATTTCGCGATCCATGACTTCGACACCATCCGCTACCTGAGTGGCTCCGAGATCGAGGAAGTCTATGCCGCCGGGGCGGTGCTCATCGATCCGGCCATCGGCGATGCCGGGGACATCGACACGGCGATCACCTCACTCCGCCTCGCCAACGGAGCCCTCTGCTCGATCGACAACAGTCGCCAGGCCCGCTACGGCTACGACCAGCGCTTCGAGGCCTTCGGAACCAAGGGCAACATGATGGTCGACAACACGCGACCGACGATTCGCGAGTCCTTCCTCGAGGACGGCGTCTACACCGATCTCCCACCGACAAACTTCGTCGAGAGATACCGCGAGGCCTTCATCGCTGAGCTGCGGGCTTTCGTCACCTGCGTACAGACGGGAGCACCCGTGTCGGTGACGGCTGACGATGCGCTGGCTGCGGTGAGGATCGCAAAGGTCGCCAAGCGTTCGATGATCGAGAACCGGCCGATCAAGGTCGCCTCGGAATATGAGGTCGCGGGGAGCAGCCGATGAACAAGATCACCATCGGTGTCGTCGGAGCCGGACGGATCGGCACGATCCACGCCGGTAACCTCCTCGCCATGCCGGAGGTGCGGTTGAAGTCGGTCGCCGACCCCTACCTCGACCCGGATCCATGGAGCGCGCGGGGCATCGCTCCGACTCTTGATCCGGAAGACGTTTTCAACGATCCCGAGATCGACGCCATCCTCGTCTGCTCGCCGACCCCGACCCACGCCGAGTTCACCGAGATCGCCGCCGAGGCGGGCAAGCACGTCTTCTGCGAGAAGCCGATCGCGCTGGACCCGGACCGCATCCGACGAACCCTCGACGTGGTCGACAAGGCCGGAGTCAAGCTTCAGGTCGGCTTCAACCGTCGCTTCGACCCGACCTTCGCCCGCGTCCGCCAAGCCGTCGTCGATGGCGAAATCGGCGGTGTCCACCTGGTCAAGGTCGTTGCGCGGGATCCCTCCCCTCCCCCACCCGAGTACGTCGCCGAGTCGGGTGGGATGTTCCTCGACATGACGATCCACGACTTTGACATGGTGCGCTTCCTGTCCGGCAGCGAGGTCGATGAGGTACAAGCCTTCGGTGCCGTCCTGGTTGATCCGGCGATCGGTGAGGCCGGCGACATCGACACCGCAGTCGTCACGATGAAGCTCGAGAACGGCGCCTTGGCGGTGATCGAGAACAGCCGCAAGGCGGTCTTCGGCTACGACCAGCGCCTCGAGGTCTTCGGCTCCAAGGGCGGAGTGGAAGCCGCCAACGAGGCTCCGTGTCAGGTCACCCTGAGGACGGCAGCGGGCATCCGGGCCGAGAACCCCCTCTATTTCTTCTTGGAGCGCTACCAGCGCTCGTTCATCATCGAGCTCGAGGCCTTCGTGGCCAGCATCCGGGAAGATCGTGAACCTCCGGTCGGAGGTCGCGACGGGCTGATGTCGGTGCTGGTCGGCCTCGCCGCCGCGCGGTCGATGGCTGAAAACCGTCCGGTGAAGGTCGAGGCGCCATGAGTCTTCTCAGCGCATTCAGGACCGGCGAGGACCGGTCGCAGATCGAAGACCGAAGGCTGGTCGATTCGCTCTACAAACGACACCGCCTGCGGATCATGTTCGCCATCACGATCGGCTACGGTCTCGTCTACACATGCCGCTTGGCCCTCTCAATGGTCAAAAAGCCGCTCATCGATGGCGGCATCTTCACGCCGGTCGAGCTCGGCATCATCGGTTCCGCCTTGTTCTACACCTACGCCTTCGGCAAATTGACCAACGGTTTTCTCGCCGATCACACCAACCTCAAAGTGTTCTTCGCCTTCGGTGTGCTGGTGTCGGCGCTGCTCAACATCGGCATGGGCTTCTCGACCATCCTCTGGGTGTCGGTCGTGCTCTGGGGCCTGAACGGCTGGTTCCAGGGCTTCGGCGCCCCGACCGGGGCCGTCGCGCTCGCGACCTGGTTTTCGAACAAGGAACGGGGCCGGATGTACGGCATCTGGAGCACCGCCCATGCGATCGGCGAGGGGCTCACCTTTGTCGGCGTCGCGGGCATCGTCACCCTGTGGGGGTGGCGAGCGGGATTCTGGGGCCCTGGAATGCTGTGCATCGTTGTGGCGGGTGGCCTGTATCTGCTGATGCAGGATCGTCCGCAGACGCTCGGGCTGCCCCGAGTCGCCGAGTGGAAAAAGGACTTCGTGAACGCAGACGGCGGAAAACGAGGAACCAAGGAAACCACCTGGGCCCTGCAGCGGACCATTCTCAAGATCCCGGCGATCTGGGTGTTGGCGCTCGCCAGCGCCTCGATCTACGTCACCCGCTACGCGATCAACAGCTGGGGCGTCCTCTACATGCAGGAGGCCAAGGGCTATTCGTTGATGCAGGCGGGGGCCATCATTTCAGTCAATACGATCGCGGGCATTCTCGGCGCGATCGCCTTCGGATTCATGTCGGACAAGCTCTTCGACGCACGGCGCCCGCCCGCCAATGTGATCTTTGCCGCGATGGAGATTGTCGGCCTGTTAATGGTCTTTTTCGGTCCGCCTGGGAAGCCCGCCTTCATGACGGTGGCCTTCTTCATCTACGGCTTCGGTCTGACCGGGCTCGTGACTTCCCTCGGCGGTCTTTTCGCCCTCGACATCGCGCCCAAGCGCGCGGCAGGTGCTGCGATGGGATTCATCGGCGTCTTTTCGTACATCGGCGCCGCGATGCAGGACCAGATCAGCGGACATCTCATTGAAAGGGGCATCACCTTCGTCGACGGAGCTCGACACTACGACTTTTCAACCGTGATCTGGTTTTGGATCGGATCTTCGCTGCTTTCATTCGTCCTCGCCACCTCGCTGTGGCGGGTCCGCATGAGGGATTGAGGAGAACAATGTCTGACGAATCACACAGCTTCGACGTGGTGACGATCGGCAATTACACGAAGGACACGATCGTCACCACCGGCGGAACGCATCATGCAGATGGGGGCGGTGTCACCTATGCCGCCCACGCCGCACATACGCTCGGCCGTGAGGTTGCGGCCATCACGCGCCTGGCGAAGGAGGACTTCCACGTCGTCCGCAGCCTCGAGGAGTTCGGGGTCACAGTCTTTGCCACCGCGACCCCGAGCTCGACGCTGATGCGCCTGGAATACCCGACCGACAACCCCGACGAGCGCATCCTGTCAGTGGCGGAGACCGCCGGATCCTTCTCTCCCGAAGAGGTCGAAGCCGTCGACGCCAGGGCGTTCATCATCAGTCCTTCCATCCGCGGTGAAATGCCGATCGAGACGATCGGCGCGTTGCGCGAGAGGGATGGGCTGATCAGTGTTGACGCGCAGGGTTTCATCCGTATCCGCAGACCCGACCATCGCCTCGAGCACGTCGCGTGGCCCGAGCAGGCGGATGTTCTGGCTCTGGTGGACATCCTCAAGGCCGACGTGGTCGAGGCCGAGGCCTTGACCGGCGAGCCGGACATGGAGGCCGCGGCGAGATTCCTGGCCGCCCAGGGCCCCAGAGAGGTCATTATCACCCACCGCGATGGAATCTTCCTGCTGGCGCACGGAAAGACCTTCGAAGCCGAATTTTATGCACAATCGATGGATGGACGGAGCGGACGCGGCGACACCTGTGTCGGCTCCTACGTCGCGGCACGTCTCGAGCTGCCGCCCGAAGAAGCGATCCATTGGTCGGCCGCGACAACCAGTTTGAAGATGGAGGCCCCGGGGCCGATCCAGCGATCATACGAGGAGATCGCCGACCTCGTTGAAAACCAATACAAAGGAGCGAAATCGCTGTCATAGGGTACAACCGACGTCGGGAGGGCGTCGCGAAAATCAAAAGGAGGCAGATCATGAAAGGCATGGTTTTGGATGCGAAGTGGAACCCGAAACCGGATTACGAGGTTTCGGAGTGGGAGCAACAGACAGGCAAGGCGATCACCGGCAACTCCATCTGGCACAACCCGAAACTCGAGGTGCGGGATTGGCCCGACCCAACACCGGGGCCCAAGGAGGTCCTGCTCGAGATCCAGGCGTGCGGCGTCTGCGGTTCCGACATGCACTTTTACGAAACCGACGAAGACAATTACATCCTCTACCCGGGCCTCACGAAGTTTCCGACAATCCTCGGACACGAGTTCTCGGGCAGGGTCGCGGAGGTCGGCAAGGAGGTCGCTCTCCTCCAACCTGGGGACATGGTGACGGTCGAGGAGATGATCTGGTGCGGACGTTGCACCCCGTGTCGCAACGGATACCCGAACCACTGCACGAATCTCGAGGAGATCGGCTTCACGATCCCTGGAGCGTTCGCCAACTACATCGCGGTTGAAGAGAAGTTCTGCTGGAAGATCGACGCAATTGCGGAGCGGCTCGGAAACGAGGAAATGGCCTACGCGGTCGGCGCACTCACGGAACCGTCGTGTGTGGCCTACAACGCCATGTTCACGAGGGCCGGCGGCTTCAAGCCCGGGCACTACGTCGACGTCTTCGGCGCCGGGCCGATCGGGCTCGCGACCATCGGCCTGGCCAAGGCTGCGGGCGCCGGTCTCATCGTCGCCTTCGAGATCTCCCCGCAACGACTCGAGCTCGCCAAGGCGGTGGGGGCGGATTACGTCTACGACCCGCGCGAGGTCAGCCCGAGCGAGGTCATGATGGAGCTCAGCAAAGGCGAGGGTTTCGACTTCCATTTCGAGGCGGCGGGCGTTCCCGAGATCGCCATCCCCGAGATGGAGAAGGCAATGGCCATCAACAGCAAGATGGTCCAGGTCGGGCGAGCAGCTCAGCGCGTGCCAATGTACCTCGAGTCATTCCAGGTGCGCCGGTCTCAAGCCTACGGTGCCCAGGGACACTCCGGCCACGAGAACTTCCCGAATGTCATCCGGCTGGTGGCGTCTGGACGGCTCGATCTGAGCCCGATCATCACGGCGCACTACGATCTCGCACAGACCGTCGAAGCGATCGCCAAATCGGTGGAACGCTCAGACGGCAAGATCATGGTGCACCCGAACTGACGGAATAGGAAGTAGAGGCTTTGGGGCGATGGAGAGGCTGCGCATAGCGGTGGTCGGAGTGGGGCGAATGGGACTGACCCATGCCGAAAACCTCGCCCACCGTATCCGCGGCGCGCGACTCGCCGCCGTCACGACGTCCAGCACCGAGCGGGCCGAAGCCGTCCATCGGTGCTGCGGCGACGTGCCTTCGTACGACAGCCTCGAACGGCTGATCGGGGGCGAATCGTTGGACGCTGTGATCATCTCCAGCAGCACGTCCGCTCACGTGCTCAACGTCGAGCAATGCGCCGCGGCCGGGCTTCCCATCCTGTGTGAGAAGCCTCTCGCCCTCAGTCTCGAAGACTGCGACCGCGCAGCGGAGGCAGCGAAGGCTGCGAACGTCAAGCTGATGGTCGGCCACACGCGTCGCTTCGATGCCGGATATGTCGAGGCGAAGCGGCTCATCGAGGCAGGCGCCATTGGTCGGCCAGTCCTCTATCGCTCGCTCAGCGGCGATGTCGACCCTCCCCCACCCGAGTTCGCAGACCTCGGTGTCAGCGGCGGCCTCATCCTCGACTCGATGTATCACGACATCTACCTCGGGCGCTGGCTGATGAACGAGGAGATCACACGCGTGTCCGGTGAAGGATCGGCCGTGATCGACGACGGTGTGCGGTCGATGGGAGACGTCGACAACGCGGTCCTCTCGGCTCGCTTTGGCGACGGCGCGGTCGGCACGTTGAGCGCGAGCCGCACGACACGTTACGGTCATGACCTCCGGACCGAGGTCATCGGTGACGAGGGGGCCGTCCAGGTTGGATGTCTCCGCAAGACGCCGGTGCGATTGTTGGACCGGTCGGGCGCTCACCACGACGCCGTCTTCACCACCCCCGAACGCATGGGCGATGCCTTCGTCACAATGCTTCAGTCCTTCGTGGATTGCATCGTGAACGATACTGAACCCCCGGTGCAGGCCTCCGACGCCCGAGCCACCCTGGCGGTCGCCATCGCCGGGCGGCAATCGATCCAAACCGGTACGCCTGTAGCCATCGAGAACACGACAACCGAGCCTCCCGAGGGAGGCCTCATCGAAAATGAAACAACCGTACCAAGGAGCACTCCATGACAGACTTTCCAGAAAACCCGAACCTCCTGGCAACCGACCAACCGGATCTTTTTTTCGAAGACAACACGGTCGGCCGCTGCAAGAAGGAGGTGTGGGACGCGAGCGACGAGGAAATCGACCAGATCCTTGCCGACTACGGCATCCCCTCCCTTTGCGAGTGGGGCAAGGCGGGGTCCTACATCCAGACCACCGTCCGTCACCAGGTGGAGGCCAACCGGAGGAAGAATGACATCGTCTTTGTTCCGATCGGCTGCACCGAGCTCCATGGCGCCCACCTGCCAAGCGCATCCGACACCCTCTACGTGAGCCAGATCCTCGAAGGTCTTCGGAGATTCACGGCACAACGTGGCGCGGCCTGCAACCTCGCGCTGCCACCATTGAACTACGGTTCGCACCCCTACCACCACGTTGGCATGCCGGGCACAGTGATCGTGCGTGAGAATATCGCCCGTGAGTTTCTGATGGACGTCATGCTCGGTCTGTGGAACGACGGCTTCCGCAAGCAGGTCTACATCAACAACCACGGCCACCTGTGGATGCTCGAGTCGGCCATCCAGCAGTTCCAGAAGCGCTACCAGCTCCCTGGGATTTTCCGGGTCATCGACTGGCACCGCGCCGTGCGCGAGTTCTTCAGGACTGAACCCAAGGGCGGCAAGATGGACACCAACTTCGTCCACGCCGACGAGTCAGAGACCTCGCTCGGACTGCTCCTGCACCCGGACATGGTGGACATGGACTACGCGGTCGACACCGAGGGAAAGAGTTACCTTCCGGACGGCCACTTCGACAAGTCGGTCGACCCCTTCAGCCGGCCGAGCCGGTGGTCGGAGGGTGAAGGCCACTTCGCGATCGAGATCGCGGCGACTCCCGAAGGTGTCGTCGGCAAGGCGACCCACGGCACCGCCGAGAAGGCCAAGCGGCCTGTGGCCGCCATCCTCCGCTACCTGACGCTGCTCAACGACCAGATCCTCGAGGCCTTTCCGGCGGGCACGGTGCCCCCGGTCGAAGAGGTCACGCTGCGAAGCGCGGAGGAGATGGAACCCTACCTCCGCGAGCCGCTCAGCGAGGGATGGAAACCGGTGTACGCCCTGCCGAGGATCGGACAGGGGACCGACTCGTAGTGAAGCTGAGCATCGTGCTTTCGACCCACGCCGCCGCCTTCCAGGCGGTGGCCTTCAAGGGCGACTTCGCGGCCAACGTCGCGAAGATCGCCAGATGGGGCTATGACGGCGTCGAGCTCGCTGTGCGCGATCCCGAGCTGGTCGACGCTGACGAGCTCTCGCGCGTCGTCGGTTCTCATGGCCTGGTAGCACCGGCGATCGGCACCGGCCAAGCGTGGGGCGAAGAAGGCCTGTCGTTCACCAGCGACGACCCGGAAATTCGAGCTGCGGCGATCGAACGGATCGTGAGCCATATCCCGCTCGCCGAGCGGCTGGGGGCGATTGTCATCCTCGGCCTCATCCGGGGCGTCACCCCGGAGGGCCAGACTCACGATCAGTCCATGGCCTACCTGGTCCACGCCATTCGGCGATGCGCAGCGGCCGCAAAGGGAACTCCCGTTCGCTTCGCCCTCGAACCCCTGAACCGCTACGAGACCGACCTCATTCACACCGTCGGAGATGGCCTCGAATTGGTGGAAAAGGTCGGCGCCGACAACTTCGGCCTCCTCCTCGACACCTTCCACATGAACATCGAGGAGGCCGATATCCGCGCCAGCATTCGCGCCTGCGGCGACCGCATCTTTCACTTCCACGTCGCCGACTCGAACAGATGGTACCCCGGGGCCGGTCACCTCGACTTCGGGAGCATCCTCGAAGAGCTCGAGGCGACCGGGTACCAGGGTTTCGTATCGGGCGAGTTCATGCCCCTGCCCGACGCCGACACCGCCGCTGAACGGGGCATCGGCCACTTGAAACGGATCGCGGCGCCATCATGAAGGAGCAACCATGAGGTCACCATTCACCCTCCGCGTATCAGCGATTCCCATTCTGGTCTGCTGGTTGCTGGCCTCAGGCGCCGCCGCAGCCGATCGTGACGACGACGGCTATCCCCGCCTCATGCAGGGTCCCATGGTGGGCGCGGTCTCACCCAACTCTGCGATGATCTGGCTCCGTACGAGCGGCGAGTACGAGATCTCGATCCAATACGCGACCAACTTCGAGATGCGGTCGCCGATCACGACTGATGCCATCACTTCGAAAAAGGCTGACGACTACACGCTGGTGATCACGATCGACAATCTCGAGCCGGCCACCGAGTACTTCTACCGTGTTCTCGTCAACGGGGAGGGTGACAAGTACCTCGAGGAGTTCCCGGCATTTCGCTTTGCCACTGCACCAGCGAAAGGGGCCGCCTCGAGCTTCAGAATCGCCTACGGCTCGTGCCCGAAGTTCCAGGACGACCGGGTGCAGCCGATCTGGACGGTCATCACCCAGTTCAGCCCGGACCTCTTCTTCTGGATAGGCGACAACATTTATGGCGACACCCTCGACCCGGACATCCTCCGCGAGGAGTACCGACGGCAGCGCGATATCCATGGGCTTCAGCCCCTGCTGCACAACGTTCCCCATCTGGCGATCTGGGATGACCACGATTTCGGGCTCAACAACCACGACCGAAGCAACCCGATCAAGCGCGAATCGTTGGAGGTCTTCAAAAAGTACTGGGCGAACCCGGCTTACGGTCTCCCAGACACTCCCGGTGTTTTCTTCACCTACAGCTACGGTGGTGTGGACTTCTTCTTCCTGGACGACCGGTTCTATCGAGATCCCGACAAGGCAGAGGACACATCCGAGAAAACGATGTTGGGGACTGCTCAATTCGAATGGCTGCAGAAGGCGCTGGTGGCGAGCGAAGCGATCTTCAAGGTCATCATCTCCGGCAGCGGCTGGAGCACGTCGAAGGGAGAGGGGGGCGATTCATGGGCCGCCTACCTGCACGAACGCGACCGCCTCTTCGATTTCATCCGCGACCAGAAGATCTCCGGCGTTGTGCTCGCTTCGGGCGACTCACACATCGGCGAGATCAACGCCATCCCACGGTCCGAAAAGGGCGGCTACGACCTCTACGACCTCGTCAGCTCGCCCCTCGCCCAGCGGACGCCCGACAGCTGGCTCCACCGGAGGCCGGAGCGGCGCATCCGCCCGGTGTATTTCAAGGGCAGCAATGTCGGCATCATGGACTTCATTTTCGATGAGTCACCGCGTCTAATGTACCGGCTGATCGATATCCACGGCCGAAACGTCTGGGAGCCATTTGTCGTCCGCGCTGATGAGCTCGTCAACGGCGTCGTGTCGTGGCCCGACAAGGTGCACGACGAGTCCCGCCAGCGCCAGGAGTTCTACGACGCCGGCAAGGGCTACTACGAAATCGAACCGGAGGACTGAGTGAACACGCGAAGGTCTTTTGCCGTGGTCAGCGTTCTGGTCGTTTCGGCATTGTTCTCTCCGCCGACCTTGGCTGAGAACAACGAGGGCGACCTGGTGTTTATCGTCGCCGCAGACATGCGGAATTTCGCCCATCGCGACAAGGGAGTCACCCACTTCTCCGGCGCCTGTGAAGCCATCAAAGAGGTCGGGGCGGGCTCGTTCTTGATCAGCCCCGGCGATCTCGACGTCTATCCGCCGTCGGCGGTACGCGATCTGATCGATGACACCATCGGCGAGGACTACCCCTGGTACGCGGTGCTCGGCAACCATGATCCGGAATCGCCCTCGACCATGGAGTTTCTGCGCGAGTACAGCATGAGGGTGCCGAAGGTTGTCAACAGAGGTCCGGAAGGAGCTGAAGCAACGACCTACTCATTCGATTGGGGGGACACCCACTTCGTCGTGCTCAACCAGTACTTCGATGGGGCGAGGGACTGGGGACTCAAGGGTGAAATGGTGCCGGAGCTGCTCGAGTGGCTGGAGGCGGACCTGACCGCCACCGACAAGGGCAGGATCTTCGTCTTCGGACACGAGCCGATCATGCCGATGCCCGACATGGACAACGGACGGATCCGCCACCAGGGCGACTCCCTCGATGAAGATCCGGAGAACGCCTTCGCCCTGCATCAGCTGCTATTGAAGTACGATGTCGACGCTTACTTCTGCGGCCATACTCACAACACGTCCTACGCCAAGATCAACGGACTGTGGCAGCTCGATCCCGGACACGCGCGGGGCATCGAGGAAGCCTCGTACGCCGACCAGATGTTCGAGGCGATCGACACGGCAATCAAAGAGGGACGTGAGCAGGGCGTCGGCGAGGCGAATGCACTGCGGCAGCTCTACCGCGACGATGCCTACCACATCGACCGTTGGATGAAGTACCTCGGGATGGAAGACCAGCCGGTCACCCAGACCCTGGCTCAGTTCTACACCGAGTATGCGAACGACCCTGAAGCGCCTCGGCGCTACTACGAAAAACAGATCCACTATCGCGGTCAGACGCGGTCGTCGTTCATGCGCGTGACCGTCGGAGCAAAAGAGGTCGCCGTCGAGATCTACCGCGACGACGCGCGCGGCGGGCCCTACGAGCTGCGAAAGACCTTCGTGCTGAATTGAGTTGCTCGGCGATCGGCAGGGGCGGCATTCATGCCGCCCTTGAGAGTGTCATCCCGAGTGAACGAAGCGAACCGAGGGATCTGTGGGTTCAGGTTCCGGGCGCATTGATTGTCTTTACAGATGCCTCGACTCGGCCATGGTCCTCGCTCGGAATGACACAACGGGCGGGATATATCCCGCCCCTCCAACTCCTCTGCTCTCACGGAATGACCCCATCAAAGCCCCTGTTTCCTTGGCAGTGAACGCCACCCGACACATCCTGATGTCCACAGTCCTCCTGGGAGCCCTCATGACACATGCATCGACGCCCGAATCACCGCCCAAGAAGAATCGGCTGGCCGATTCGAAGAGCCCATACCTCCTCCAGCACGCCGACAACCCGGTCAACTGGTATCCGTGGGGACCCGAGGCCTTCGCCAAGGCGAAGGAGGAGGACAAGCCGATCTTCCTTTCGATCGGCTACGCCACCTGCCACTGGTGCCACGTGATGGAGCACGAAAGCTTCGAAGACCCAGAGGTGGCTGCTCTGATGAACCAGGCCTTCATCAACATCAAGGTCGACCGCGAGGAACGACCCGACATCGACCAGGTCTACATGACGGTGTGCCAGATGCTCACCGGTGGCGGCGGCTGGCCGCTGACCATCATCATGTCCCCTGACAAGCGACCCTTCTACGCGGCCACCTACATCCCCCGCGAAAGCCGTCACGGCCGCATCGGCATGCTCGACCTCATCCCGCGAGTATCCAAGCTCTGGCAAACCGATCGAGGCAGCATCCGCGGCACCTCCGAGCAGATCGTCGACGCCCTCGAAAAGACGGAGCGCCGGACGTCGACCGGGAATCTCGACCCGGTCGCGATCGAACACGCCTTCAACCAGTTCACCGGCCGTTACGACGCAACCCACGGTGGCTTCGGCTCGGCGCCCAAATTCCCGTCGCCCCACAATCTTGTGTTCCTCACGCGCTACTGGCGCCGCACGGGCAATCAACAGGCCATGGAAATGGTGTCGCACACCCTCGAACACATGCGCCTCGGCGGCATCTATGACCAGATCGGATTCGGCTTCCATCGCTACTCGACCGACGCCGAGTGGCTGGTGCCGCACTTCGAAAAGATGCTCTACGACCAGGCGATGCTCGTCTTCGCCTTCACCGAAGCCTGGCTGGCAACGTCGAATCCCGATTTCGAGCGCACCGTTCGAGAGATCCTGGCCTACGTCCTGCGGGACATGACCTCGCCCGAGGGTGGCTTCTACTCGGCCGAAGACGCGGACAGCGAGGGCGAAGAGGGCCTTTTCTACCTCTGGACCACCGACGAGATCGAGGCGATTCTCGGCAAGGACGATGCAGCCTTTACCACCGCGGTGTGGAACTTCGAGGCGGAGGGCAACTACAACGACGAAGTCAGGCGAACGCGCACCGGCCGCAACATACCCCATATGGCACGCAGCCACGCCGATACCGCCGCTCAGCTGAAGATGAAGCCCGAGGAATTCGAGAGTCGACTCGAGTCGATCCGCTCCCGCCTTTTCGAGATCCGCGAGAAGCGGGTCCATCCGCTCAAAGACGACAAGATCCTTGCCGACTGGAACGGTCTGATGGCCGCGGCGATGGCCTACGCGGGTCGGGTGTTCGGCGAGCCGGATTGGATCGAAGCGTCACAGAAGGCGGTTCGTTTCGTCCTCGAGGAGATGCGGTCCGAAGACGGCCGTCTGCTCCACCGCTACCGAGCCGGTGACGCCTCGATTCCAGCCTTTCTCGATGACTACGTCTTCCTGACGACAGCGATGCTGGAGCTCTACGGCGCGACCTTCGAAGCGTCGTACCTCGAGCACGCTGTCAATCTCCAGCAGCAGGCCTTCGAGCTCTTCTGGGACAGGAAACACGGCGCTTTCTTCTTCACCGCGGATGACAACGAAAAGCTGTTGGTCCGGCAGAAGGAGATCTACGACGGCGCCGTCCCCTCGGGGAACTCGATGGCTGCAGAGAACTACCTTCGCCTCGCCAGGCTCACGAGCGACACCGAGTATTTGCAGGGCGCCGACCACATCTTCGCCACCTTTGCGAATCAAGTGAAGCAGTTACCCTCCGCCCACAGCCAGCTTGTGTCGGCGCTGCAACGAGGGGTCGGTCCATCGCTCGAGGTCGTCATCGCGGGCAAGACCGGCGCCGAGGACACGGCGACGCTCCTGAAAACCGTTCGGGCCACATACCTTCCTCATGCTGCCGTGCTGCTGGTGCCGCCTGGCGAGGACGGTTCAACGATCCGCAGGCTTGCGCCCTTTGCCGAGAGCTACGAGCCCGTCGACGGCAAAGCCGCCGCGTACGTCTGCCGGGACTTCACATGCCAGTTGCCCACCACCGATCCCGCGAAGCTCAAAGAACTGCTCGAAGCAGCGATCTCAACATCAAAAGCGGCCCAATAAAACTGCCCACAGATCACACAGATAAGACCTTCTGTGTGGATCTGTGAATATCTGTGTCATCTGTGGGGAACCCGGCGTTCGATCCACCCTTTCGATCAAGCCTTGGGTTTGAGCCGCCACATTGTTGCCAACATGATGATCGCGACGACCGCGCAGGCGACGATGGTGTACATCACGATCAGCCAGGCCGTGTGCAGGGAGTAAATCTCCTTGAAGTAATCGACCATCCACCCGAATCCCTTCGCCTGGACCGTGCGGCCGATATATCCGAAGAGGCCGATGAAACCGGCGGCGGTTCCGATGGCCTTTTTCGAGGTCAGGTCCAGGGCGGCGATGGTGATCAGGTTGATCACCGGATAGATGAAGCAGCCGATGATCGCGAGCATGCTCATGTCGAGCCAGAGAAAGCCCGGGGGGGTCACCGCAATGACCGCGAATGCCAGTGCGATCGGGACCATGCACAGCGTCCCGACCATGCCCCGCCGCCCGCTCAGCTTGTCGGACACCCAACCGAAGAAGATTGTCGACGGGATCCCGCCGAACTCGATCACAAGGATCGCGAAACCGCCGCCGGTGAGCGTGGCATCTTTGACCTCACGCAGGTACATCGGTCCCCAGTCGAGCATGCTGTAGCGGACGATGTAGGCGAAGAAGTTCGCGATCGCCAACAGCCAGATGTACCTGTTAATCAGCACATAATCGATGAGGAGCTCCCTCGTTCCGAGCTCCTCCTCTTTCAAGCCGTGTTGGAGCTCCTCCTCGGTGAAATCGTCCCGGTACTCCTCGATCGGCGGCAGGCCCACCGACTGGGGCGTGTCTCGAAGGCGCAGGAAGAGATAGCCGGAACCGACGACCGCGAGGACGCCGGGGACGAAGAACGCGGCCTGCCACCCCCAGTGCCCGGCCGCATAGGCGGCCAGGATGCCGGCGATTCCGCCGCCGACGTTGTGCGAGGTGTTCCATGTGCTGAAGAAGACACCGCGCTCGCGGACGCTGAACCAGTGCCCCATCGAGCGTCCGCATGGCGGCCAGCCCATTCCCTGAACGAAACCGTTGAGGGCCCACAGCGCCATATGCAGGTGGGCATTCGCCACGCTGCCGAAGGCGAAGTTGCAGCACGCTGTGAGCAGCAGGCCCAGGGCCATGAACTTCCGAGGGTCGCTGCGATCGGAGATCGACCCCATCACGAACTTCCCGATCCCGTAGGAGATCGCGGTCACGGCCAGGATGCTGCCGATGGTCGAGTGGTCGTAGCCAAGCGCACCCTGGATGTCCTTGGCGACGACCGAAACATTATTGCGGACGAGGTAGAAGCCCGCGTAGCCGAGAAAGGTCGCCTCCAGGATCCGCCATCGGTATCTCGGGTAGAGGCGCTCGATCTCCGAATCGGAAAGCCTGTCGATATGCGGAGCGGGAACAAGGAACCTGCGGAATCGCTTGAACATCGCGCTCCATCGTATCTCGTATCTCGTATCTCGAATCTCGTATCTCGTCGGGTGGCCGGGGCGGGTTACCATGATCTCCGATGATCGAAACGCCTCTCCGAACTCGAATCGACCTCAGCGAAAGCTGGGAGTTCGTGCGCGGTCGGATCAGCCGGCGATGGATCCAGGGTCGCAAAGGCGGCGGCGACCATGTCGACCTCCCCCACTGCTGGAACCGCACCGACACCTATCAATTCGGCCGGCGCAGCTACTCCGGAAAGGGAGCCTATCGTCGAGCGATCGATATCCCCGAGCCACCCGAGGCTCCAGGAAGGTGGCGCCTGCGCAGCGAGGGCTTCTACGGTTTCGGAGACGTCTGGCTCGACGGTCGCGCCATCACGCGCGTCGACGGGCAGTACCTCGGTTTCAATATCGGCCTTCCCGCCACCGTGTCCTCGGGCCCGCACGTGCTCGCGGTGCGCCTCGAAAACTTCTTCCAGCGCCGGGTCCTCCCCGGCCGCCGCGATCCCGACTTCCTGCTCTACGGAGGTCTCGCGGGGAGGGTATGGCTGGAGTGGGAGCCGGCGCTTCACATCGACGAGAGGTCCGTCGAGCTCCTCACCACTTCGACTACTGGAGGAGCCGAGAATCTCGCCCTCCGATGTCAGGTCATTGGCCCGAAGGCATCCAAGAAGACCGTCAATCTGCGCTGGGTCGTCACAGACGGCGACGGCGAAAATACCGTGGACACGGATGCGTCTTTCAAGAGAGCATCTGCACGCGCTTCAACGACGATCCCGAATCCCCGCTGCTGGTCACCGGACGAACCGCACCTCTACTGGGCCGAAGGTCGGTTGGAATCGGAGGAAGGAATCGTCGATGTGATGCGCGTCCGCTTCGGGATCACCCGGGCCGAGTTTCGGCCCGACCAGGGTTTCTACCTCGACGGAGAACGCGTCGATCTCCACGGATGCAACCGACATGAGTCGATCCCCGGCCTCGGCAACGCCCTACCGGTAGAGCTTCACCGCACCGACGCTCAGTTGCTCAAGGACTACGGCTGCAACTTCGTCCGGCTGTCGCACTACCCCCAGCACCCCGCGTTCCTCGATGCCTGCGACGAGCTCGGAATCCTCGTCTACTCCGAGATCGCAACCTGGAAGAGCGTGAGCTCGAATCGCGACTGGCGGCGGGCGGCCCGCAGGCAGATGCGGGACTTGATCCTCCGCGACAGGCACCACCCCTCGATTATCCTCTGGGGGATGGGCAACGAGTCGCGCTCACGGAAGGCATTCCAGGAGCTGCGAAAGATTGCGCGTGACCTGGATCCCGAGCGGCCGGTCACCTACGCCGAGAATCACCTGTACCGAGCGCGTCGCGAAAAGACCGTCGGCATTCCCGATGTGTGGAGCGTCAATTACGAGCTCGAGGTGCTGGAGCAGGCTCGCGAAGCAAGCCTCCTTCGAAACGTCGTCGTCGCCGAGTGCTGCAACTTCCCGTACAGCAACCGCGGCGACGACTCCGCAGAGCTGACCCAGGTCGCCACCCTCGAGTATGAGTGGAAGCTCATGGCCGAAAGACCCTACCTGGCGGGACACGCGATCTGGGCCTTCACCGACTACGCGACCGAGCATCGAAAACGGTACCGCCGTCACCCGGGTCTCTTCGACGCCTGGCGGCAGCCGAAGATGGCCGCCGAGCTGTTTCGCGCCCGCTACGCGACCGTCCCGTTCGTGTCACTCTTCGTCACCAATGGCCAAGCCGGGCGTCAGCTTCACGTCTTCTCGAACTGCCACCGCCTCAAGGCGAAGATTGACGAGCAGCCGGCGATCGACCTCGAGGGCGCTCTTCGTCATGCTGTCGACCTCGAGAGGGGCTTCACCGAGATCTTCGTCGACGGCGAAATCGACGGAGAAACGGTCCGAGAGACGCTGCTCAATTGGGAGGCCCCCGCGAAGATCGTCCTGAGCCTTGATGAAAGTGACCTTTCGCCCGGCCGGACTGTCGCCGTGGATCTGGCGGTCACCGATCACAACGGAACGCCGGTCGGCGAGTGGAACAAGCCCATCCGGACCGAGGTCGAGGGCGACGGCGAACTCTTGACATATACCGGCGACGGCGATGCCCTGGTTTCAAGGGGTGAGGGCCGGACCTACCTTCGGATCGGGCGCTCGGCTGGGGAGATCGTCATTCGCGCTACCGCCGACGGGCTGGAACCGGCGGTCAAGACGATCCCATCTCGGTGAGGTGAGATGCACGGCCTGACAAGGGTCAATCAATCGCCGGAGGTGTAGAACTTCAACAGCCGATCCTCGACGTGTCGGAAATCGTGGAATTTCCTTAACCGTCTTCGATCTCGAGATTTCTTCGACACCAGACCGGCGGCGAGCAACCAGCCAACAAACGGATTCTGTGGCCGGACGGTGAATGGGATGAGGTTGAAATCGAAGAGCTTCGGCACCAGTTCCCCGTCCGGTTCCCGAGTCACGAACACGTTCATCGAGTGGAGATCGATATCGTAGAGATCGGCATCGTGGCTGAGCCTGAGGATCTCCTGCAGGTGCTGTGCAAATGATGCCGGCAGCTCTTCACCACGTTGGTGATGGAAGTAGTACAGCTCACCGTGGATCGGTTCCTGTGCGATGGCCTGAAGGTCGGGGGTGGAGACACAGGCCAGGGCCTCGGCGACGTATCGATCGAGGCCGCGGACTCCATAGAAGGTCGAGTTCCTCGAGTACTCGAACTCGGCGATCGACTTCGAGTTCTTTCGGGCATGGGTGGCGATCGCAGTCTCTTTGTAAACCTTCAGCGCTATTTCGCGGCCCTGCCATTCGGCACGATAGACAATACTCCGCCGGCCCTCACCAAATTTGCCGGTGATCTTCGTGCCGTCCAGATCCGTGCCCCGCAAGCGCTCTTCTGCGAGGAGCGGTTCGAAGGCCGGATCGTCGTGGGTCGCTTCCGCGAGGACGATCCACTTGTCCGACAACCAGCGGCGCACCGGGATCACTCGCCGGATGGTCAGCCCGGCATCTCGGAACTCCGACCGCAGATCAGCGCGGCTGACGCGTTCAGGCACCTCGGACAGCAGCCCGACGGCGTGGCGGATCTTCCATGACAGCCATCGGAGGCTGTACGTGTGGCGATAGTCGATGATCAGCCACCGCCTCGCAACCCGTCCCATCTCGCGGAGGATCCTCCGACGGGTGATCGGGTCGACGTGGAACATGAAGCGGATCGACACCACGCAGTCGAGAGACCGGTCGGCAAACGGGAGGGCTTCACCGTCGGCCTGAACGTAGCCCGAGATCTTGTCGTGGGCGACCTCGGGAGAGGCCGCCGCCTGACGCATCATCTGCAACGAGATGTCGCCGCCGACGGTGTCGAGATCACGCCTCGCGAAATGGCCGGTGAATCTCCCGGTTCCACACGGCAAATCGAGTACCGAGCGGACATCCCCGGCCTCGTCGAGTGCCCGGCGGATTGCGCGCCACTTGCGCACATTTCTGCGCTGGCGGCGCGGGGTCGTGAAGCGGTGCTGGTCGTAATCGGCAGCGACCTCGGCGTCGCGGTAGAACTCCTTCTTGTAGGAGTACTCCTCGACCTTCGGCTTGCTGACGTCCTGTCGCGAAGGTTTCTTCATGGGCGTGAACCACCCTATCCCGAACGGTGACACGGCATCGTCAGATTGCAGAGGCGTTTCATCGGCCCACGGAGGATATCAATTCCAAACCTTTTCCCTCACGATAGAGGCTTCTCTCAGACGCGGCCTGAGGCCGCGAAGGCTCACCGTCGGACCCTGGCGTTACCCTCCCAGATGCTCCAGATCTGCGCTTCGTCCGCCGGTTGGGCGTAGTCCGTCAACAGGGTCGTGACCAGGGCACCGGTCGCCCATCCGAAGTGGATCCATTTCTCCGGCTCCCAGCCGCTGAGCATGGCGTAGAGCATGCCGCCGACGAAACCGTCGCCGCCGCCGATGCGGTCGAGGACCCCGATCTCCCGCGGCTCGACCACGTGCCACTCGTCGCCCACCGCCGCGACGGCGCCCCACAGATGGGCGTTGGCGCTGATGACCTCGCGCAAGGTGGTGGCAAAAACCTCGGTCTCGGGGTAGGCCTCCTTGGCCCGCTCGATCATGCCTTTGAAGCTCTCGATCTTCGCAGCGAGATCCTCGCCGCCCGCCTCCGGTCCCTCGATACCCAGACAGAGCTGGAAGTCCTCCTCGTTGCCGACCAGCACGTCCGACAAGCCGGCGATCTCGTGGAAGACCTGATGCAGCTCGTCTTCACGATCGGCCCAGAACGAGGCTCGGTGGTTGAGATCGAAGGAGATGCGGCTCCCGTGCCCCTTGGCGGCCCGCGCGACATCCAAGCAGAAGGCGCTGGTCTGCGGTGACAGGGCAGCGACGAGCCCCGACAGGTGCACCAGTCGAGCCCCCTCGTTGCCGAAGATTCGGTCGAAATCGAAGTCCTCGGCGTCGAGGGTGAGTCCGACCTCGCCGGCGCGGTCATTGTGAACCCGAGGCCCGCGTGAGCCGCAGCCGCTGTCCGCCATGTTGATCTGGTGGCGGTATCCCCAGGGTCCGCCCTGGTCGACCTCCCGGCCCTCGAAGTCGATGTGGCGACTCGCGAGGTCGTCCCTGATCATGCGCGAGATGGGGCTGCCCTCGACGAAGGCGGTGAGAACCTTCACGGGTAAGCCGAGATATGAGGAGACGCTCGCCACGTTCGATTCGGCGCTGGTGACCTGCATGACAAAGTTTTTGCTGCAATGGAAACCCTGCGAGTCGGATGGAGTCAGGCGAACTCCCATGCTGGTGGGCACCAGCAGCGCGTATTTGCAGTCTTGGCGAAACGTGATCATTGGCTTCAGACTCTCCCCTCTCTACGCCTGATAGGTCCGGGCCGTGACATCACCGCCATGACCGGTCCAATCGGTATGGAAGAACTCGCCACGCGGTTTATCCACTCGTTCATAGGTATGGGCGCCGAAGTAGTCGCGCTGCGCCTGCAACAGGTTTGCCGGCAGCCGCCCATGACGGTAGCCGTCGTAAAAGGCGAGCGCACTCGACATTGCCGGCACGGGTATGCCGAGCGTCACCGCCCTGGCAACGACCCGCCGCCACGCCACCTGGGCACCCTGAACCTGCTTCGAAAAGTACGGGTCGAGGAGGAGATTTCGCAGGGCCGGATCCCGGTCGAAGGCTTCCTTGATCTTGCCGAGAAAGACTGAACGGATGATGCAGCCGCCGCGCCACATGAGGGCGATGCCGCCGTTGTTGAGGTTCCAGCCGTACTCCTTGGCCGCTGCGCGCATCAGCATGTAACCCTGGGCGTAAGAAACGATCTTCGAGGCATAAAGAGCCTCGCGGAGGTCGTCAATGAACTCGTCGACCTCGCCGCCAAAGGCCGTCTCGGGACCGTCGAGCACTTTCTCCGCCGCCACCCTCTCGTCCTTGAGCGCCGAAAGAAAGCGTGCCAGCACGGCTTCGCCGATCAGGGTCAGTGGAATCCCCATCTCGAGAGCCGACATCGCAGTCCACTTGCCGGTGCCCTTCTGGCCGGCGGTATCGAGAATTCTCTCGAGCATCGGCACACCGAGCTCATCGCGAAATCCGAGGATATCGCGGGTGATCTCGATCAGGTAGGAGTCGAGCTCTCCCTCGTTCCACTCGGCAAAGGTCTCGTGCATGCGGTCATAGCCGAGCCCGACACCCTCCCGCAACAGGTGGTAGGCCTCGCAGATGAGCTGCATGTCGCCGTACTCGATGCCGTTGTGGACCATCTTGACGAAGTGACCGGCGCCGTTCTCCCCCACCCAGTCGCAGCACGGGCTGCCATCCTCGACTTTTGCAGCCACCGCCTGGAAGATGGGCTGCACCCACGGCCAGGCCTCTGGCGATCCACCCGGCATGATCGACGGTCCGTGTCGCGCACCCTCCTCACCGCCCGAGACTCCAGTGCCGATGTAGTAAAGGTCTTCCGACTCGACCCACTTCGTTCTGCGAATCGTGTCGTTGTAGTTGGAGTTGCCGCCATCGATGATGATGTCGTCCCGCTCGAGGAGAGGGATCAAGACCTCGATGAAATCGTCAACGGGCTGACCCGCCTTGACCAGGAGCATCACCCGCCTCGGCTTTTCGAGCATTTCGACCAGCTCCTCGAGCGAGTGGGCGCCGACGATATTCGTCCCCGCAGGCTGACCCTTGAGGAACTCGTCGACCAACGAAACGGTGCGGTTGTAGACCGCCACCTTGAAGCCATGGTCGTTCATGTTGAGAACCAGGTTCTGACCCATCACGGCCAGCCCGATCAAACCGATGTCCGCCTTCTCCGTCATCTCTCCTCCTCCGTAGCGCTGCCATCTCCCTTGACCCGATAGAGCTGCTCGCCTGCGCGGCGAACCAACAGGATGCCCTCGTCCTCGCGGTTCGCCCATGACTCGACATCGACAGTTGCGGGGTCGATGTAGCCGAGACCCAGGGCCTCACATCGCTCACGGGGAATACCGGTGGCCAGGGTCACCCGGATCCGCGGATCCTCGACCCCGTCAATGTAGGTACCCGCGCCGCGCAGGTGCGTCGAATGTGCCAGGACCCCCCAGGGGACATGCTCGAATTCCTCCCATCGCGCGAGGAAGTAATCCCTCACGTGGTAGCCGATCCGGTCGAGATAGCGGCCGTGGACGGAAGACACCTCGGTGATGTGCGGCGCATAAATCACCACCTCGCCGCCGTCGGCGATCACCGGCTCGAGCTTGTACATGCCCTTGGCGCCGGTCCACAGATCGTCGTACATCTCGGGCATGACCGACAGTACCCGTTCGAAAGGACGATCGACCCACACGATGTCGAGATCGGCCGAGAGCTCGGCCGCCGCCCTCCACGCATCCACCATTCCGCCCAGGAAAACCCCGTGCAGCTCCGTCCCATGCATGACGAGCGCGACCAGGCTGCTCGGAGTCGGGATGAACGATGCGGCCCGCTCGATGAGACGACGCACGGGTGTATCGCGCGTGCCGATGATCTCGCGGCTGGTGACAAGGGCACCAACCCAGTGGGTTGCGTCGATCACTTCCTGACCGGCAACACCCGGCACAAAGTACTTGTTACCGCCCGAAAAACCCGCGACCTCGTGCGGGAAAACCGGCCCACAGACCAGAATATGGTCGTACGGCATATTTCCATCGGCGTCGCCCACGAGCTGGTTGAGGCGCACCTCGATGTCGATTTTGAGCTTTCCGTTTGTGGCCGCCGAGACCTCTTCGGCGGATATCGTGCCGAGCACGGTAAAGGTCTCCGGCATCTCCCACCGGTGATTGAAGATCCGGGAGGAGCCCGCCATTCCGTCGACAACCGGGGTGTCGAGGAGGCGGCTCTTGGCGGCGTCGTCCATCGGCGGGTGCGTGCCGAGGGCGATCAGGTAGTCCAGGGCCTCCACCTTCGAAGCGAGCAGGTCACCGAGAAGACCGAAGAAGAGACCAACCGGCGCCGTCCGCGTACCGTCCGGGATCACCACCAGGACCCGGCAACCGTCGAGGTCGAGCGAAGCGAGGCCTTCCGCCAGCAGCTCGCGGACCTCGGTGTCGCTGAGGCTCCTCTCGGTGTTGCTGATTGCGAAAACCATGCCCTGACCTCAGATCGTCATGGCGGTGAAGCCACCGTCGACGCGGATGACGGCCCCGGTCACAAAGCCGGACGCCTGCGGCGACGCCAGCCACACGACGGCACCGGCAAGCTCCTCCGCCTCGCCAAAGCGGTTCATCGGCGTGTGTCCCATGATGGTCGCGGTTCGTTCTTCGGTCAGGAGCTTGCGGTTCTGCTCGGCCGGGAAGAACCCCGGCGCGATGGCGTTGACCCGCACCGAGTGCGGAGCCCACTCCCGGGCCAGGAATTGGGTGAGATTGTTGACGCCGGCTTTGGTGATCGAGTAGGTGAAGACCTTCGACAGCGGCGGACCCGACGACGCTGACGAGATGTTGATGATCGACCCCCCCTCGCCGCGATCGACCATCTCCTGCCCGAAGACCTGGCAGGCCAGAAAGAGACTCTTGAGGTTGACGTCGAGAATTCGTTGCCACTCCTCTTCGCTGATCTCGAAGAATGGGGTCCCGGAGTTGATGCCGGGAGCGTTGAGCAGGATATCGACCCGGCCCCACAGGCTCAGGACCTGGCCGAGAGCCTTGCGCAGCTCCTCCTCGCTGGTGGCGTCGACCGCCATCCCGAGGGCCTCGACACCGCATGCCTCACGGATTGACTCGGCGCGCTGATCCGCTGTCTCGCCGTTGAGGTCGAGGACCGCGACCTTCGCCCCGGCGCCTGCCAAAGCCTCAGCCATCGCTCCGGCCAGCACCCCCCCGCCACCGATAATCACCGCGACCTTGCCGTCGAGCGAAAACAGATCGTCCAGGTACGTCATCATGATTCTCCATCGGCACCGAATGGCGCCGTGTGGCGCCGAAAGTGCGCCACCAGATTGTCGTAGTGTGCCGCCTCGTGCCGTGCGAGGGCGTCCAAAAGACGGTTCTTGAATATGAACTCGCCGTCGCTTCCCTTGTCCGTCAACACCCGACCGAAGGTCACATGAAGGACCTGGCGGGTATCGTCGTCATCGAAGAGGCGCGGCAGCGCGTCGTCATCCAGCTCGGAGGCCGCCGGTACCCTCTCCAGCTCCGCCGACACGTGATAGGTCCGTCGCTCGTGTTCATAGAGCGAGCGCGAGAAATCGAGGATCTCGCGGAAAAGCTCCGGCTCGCAGGAGGCCAGGGTGCGCAGCGCCTCGAGATAGCTCGTGCCGGCGGTCTTGACATGGACTCCGCCCCTGCCGATCTTGCCGATCACGCGGTAGACGCCGAACTTGTCGCTCCCGGAGTGGATGCTGATCTTGTAAGGGCCGAGAGCTTCGGCGATCGCCAGATGCTTGAGGTACTCGGTCCGGAAGACCTCCAGATCGCCCCGGTAATCGATGCCCTTCTCGAAGTCGCCCACGAAACGGGGCGCGAGGCCGACCCACTCGACTCCGAGACGACGCAGCTCCGAGGCCACCAGGTAATGCTCGAAGGGGGTCGTCACCGCCGCCGTCTCATCGACCGAGACCTCGACTTCGAAGGGCCGGCTTCCCATGGTCTCGGCAATGTGGCGGTACATCCTCGCCGCGTGCGCCAGCGAGGCGCCATACTTCACCCACCCCCGCAAGATCTCCTCGTTCGACGGCTGGAGCTCGAGATCTGGACCCACCTGGATCGCCCCACCCGCGTAACGGCGGAGGGCGCTTGCCAAGCTGTCCTCGAGATCGGCCCATGGCAGGGCCGACGCCTCCAGCTGGAGGTCCTCGAGCGACACCGTGTCTGCAGCGTCGACCACATGGTCCCCTGGATCGATGGTGAACATCGTGAAACCCGCGCCAGCCATCAGCTCGATATCGGCTTCAGTCTTGAGGTGATCCGCGTCCGCCCCCCAGGGCTCCTCCCAGCCTTCCTCGATCACGGCCCACACGGCGGCGTCCATGACCTCTTCCGGCGTGCGTTCCGTGCGTTCGAGCTCGCGGATCGATTGCTGCGCAAGAACCACCTTGAAGCCGCTGTCGCGAAGCGCCCGAAGGTGAGCAGGGCCGGCGATTCCGAGGCGGTCGCCGAGACCGAAGGAATCATCGAGGCCGAGAGGCCGAGGATTCGCGAAGTTGCAGGCATCGCGCAGCGCAACGGCGTTGTCATGGTCGAGCTCTCCAACCCGCACCGTGACTCCTGGTTCCGGCTCCAGCCGATGCCCTGCAAACCGTTCCGTGATCCCGGATCGGTCGAGGTCCGCCACGACCAATCGCCTTTGAGCACCATGACGTGCCAGCAAGAGCACTCCATCTTCAACCCGATGCGCCGATCGCCCGGAAACTTCGAAAACCATATCGGGAGAAAGATCGAGCCGGCTTGTCGCCGCACGATCTTTGAAGATGGCCTCGATCGTCTCACGCACACTCATGTCACCTCCGAAAGACGCCGCCCCTGCTTGATGATTTCACCGACGCGTCGAGCAACGGAACCCAGATTCTCCCGACCCTGTTCGATCGCCTCTTCGATAGAAGAGGCCTCTGGTGACGCAGCAAAGATCCCGTCGAAGAGATCTTCGAGGCCGCCGAGATCGCCATGGAGAGCGCCGGAGATCAGAATCGTCTCGGCTCCGGCTCGACGCGCTTTTGCAGCCAGGACCGCGCACAGCTTGCCGCCGACCGTCTGTTCGTCGGTCCTCCCTTCCCCGGTCACGAAAAGATCCGCGTCGCGTATCTCCTCGTCGAAGCCGGTGATGTCAGCGATGAGATTGGCGCCTGACTCCATCTCGGCCCCACAAAATGCCCGGAGACCGGCGCCGAGACCTCCGGCGGCACCATCACCGGGGTTCTCGACGTCGTCGAGCATTCCCTGCCGAATCCAGACCTCCGCCAAACTGGCGAGCCCCGTCTCCAGGAGCTCGACCATTTCCGGCGTCGCGCCCTTCTGCGGTCCGAAGACCCTGGCGGCGCCACGCTCGCCCAGCAGCGGGTTGGTGACGTCGCAGGCGACCCGGATCCGGCAATCGCTCAGCACCGGAAGCACACCATCTGCATCGATCTTCTCGATCGTCGGCAACGCTGCCCCACCTCGTCCGCACTCGGTACCGTCCCGACAAATGAGCTTGAAGCCCAGCGCCTGTGCCATGCCGGTGCCGCCATCCACCGTCGCGCTGCCACCGATGCCGACGATGATGTCGCGAGCTCCAGATTCGACGGCTGCTCGAATCACCTCACCGGTTCCATAGGTGGTGGCATTCATGGGATCGAGTTTCTCGGTCGGAAGCAACTCGATACCGCTGGCTGACGCCACCTCCATCACCGCCGTCGTTCCATCCGGAAGCATCCCATAGCGCGCCGTCACCGCCTCCCCGAGGGGTCCGGTCGCCTTGACCGATCTGAGCTCGCCACCCGCAGCCTGGATCACCGCATCCGTTGTGCCCTCGCCGCCGTCTGCGACCGGAATGACCGTGATCTCGGCGTCCGGCAGGCTCTCACGGAATGCCTCGGCGATGATCGAGCCCGCAACGTCGCTCCGCATACTGCCTTTGAAGCTGTCGGTGGCGATAATGATTTTCACCTCTTGATCCCCTTGTTCAAAAACCGAAGGCCTCGGGCAGCCAAAGGCTCAACCGCGGCACGAAGGTCACCACGATCAAGACCA
Source organism: Candidatus Sulfomarinibacter sp. (assembly GCA_041560205.1). Lineage (GTDB taxonomy): Bacteria > Acidobacteriota > Thermoanaerobaculia > Thermoanaerobaculales > Sulfomarinibacteraceae > Sulfomarinibacter. The sequence continues at coordinate 14,880 of JBFFBV010000013.1, read as the reverse complement.
ATACCATCGCGGCATACATCGGCAGCAGAGGTCGGATGACCTGCGTGATGCTGGTGCCGGCAACGCCACAGCCGACGAAGAGCACACTGCCCACTGGCGGGGTACAGAGCCCGATACACAGGTTGAGGACCATCACGATACCGAAATGGGTGGGATCCATCCCGAGTCGGGTGACCACAGGAAGGAATATCGGGGTGAAGATCAGCACTGCAGGAGTCATGTCCATGAAGGTGCCGACGACCAGCAGGATGACATTGATGATCAGCAGGATCACCACCGGATTATCGGTCACGGCGAGCAACGCGGCACTCACGTTCTGAGGGATGTTCTCGTAGGACAGGAGCCACGACATGGCTGTGGAGGTGCCGATCAGGAGCATCACGATCGCCGTCGTGCCAACAGTCGCGAGCAGGATCTGCGGCAGATCGCGGACCCGAACCTCCCGATAGACGAACGCCAGAATAGCCGAATAGAGCACCGCCACAGCCGCGGCCTCGGTCGCTGTGAAGATCCCGGCCACGATCCCGCCGATCACAATCACGAGGAGCAGCAGGCTGGGCGAGGCCGAGAGGAACTTGGTGACCGCCTCGCCGAAACGGAATGCCCCGACCACCGGGTAGTGCATACGCACGGCGAAGAAACCGGCCACCACCATGAGCGCGAGACCGACCAGTATTCCCGGTAGATAACCAGCGAGAAAGAGGGCGCCGATCGAGACGCCGCCAGAAGCGAGCGAGTAGACGATCAGGATGTTGGACGGCGGGATCACGAGGCCGGTGGTCGCGGAGGTAATATTGACCGCGGCTGAAAAATCCCTGTCGTAGCCCTCCTCGACCATGCGCGGGCCGACGACCCCGCCGATTGCTGAAGCAGCCGCAACGGCCGAGCCCGAGATCGCCCCAAAGAGCATCGACGCCAATATGTGGACGGAGGCGAGGCCGCCCGGGAACATCCCCATCACCGCTTTGGCGAAGTCGATCAGCCGCCTCGCGATCCCACCGCGGTTCATCAGCTGTCCGGCGAGAATGAAGAAGGGGATCGCGAGCAGGGCGAAGCTGTCGAGACCGGTCGCCATTCGCTGAGCGACCGTGATCAACGCCGGTTCCGCGGCCATTCCGAGAAGCAACGTCACCAGGGTTCCGATGCCGATGGCGAAGGCCACCGGCACCCCGAGCAACAGCAGGGCCCCGAACACGATGATCAGGACGATGACGTGCAGCCACTCCATCAGGCAGCCTCACCCTCATCGCCGGGACCACCCGATTCACCAAGTCTTCGGAGCGCCTCAACACCGTGCAGCGCCGAGTAGAACATCATCAGGAGTCCCGACAGGGGCAACACCAGATAGACGTATCCGAGCGGCACCTGCAGCGCGGCAGATGTCTGACCGAGATCGAGGGTCAGCCATACAAGCCCGCTGCCGCCGACCACGAGCACCGAGGCTGCAAAGACGAAGATGCAGACCTCGATGAAGAGCTCCAGCATCACCTTGCGACGCCCGACGAGCTTCGTGGGCAGGAGATCGATGGCGAGGTGGACCCGCTTGCCGACCGCGTAGGCGCCTCCGAGGACGCCAACCCACACCAGCAGGTAGCGGGCGATCTCCTCGGTGAACGAGCTCGGGCTGCGGAGGAGGAACCTGGTCGCCACCTGCCAGAGGACGTTGATGACCATCAGCGACATGAAAGCGACCAGGAGCCACTCGAGCGCCCGATCGACGACCTTCAGGACGCCGACACTGCTCACGACGACTCCTCGATCGCCGGCGCCTCGACAGCGCGAATGTCTTCAATCCACCGCCAGATCTCCTGCTGGTCGCGGTATTCCTCGATCAGTGGCTGCACCGCTTCTTCAAAGGGCCTCTTGTCCGGGTGGATGATATCGACACCTGCAGCCGCCACCGCCGCCAGCGCTTCGTCGGAGGCTTTGGCCCAGATGACCTTGTGATAGTCGGCTGCCTCGAGCGCCGCTCGCTGGACGATCTCCTGCACCGTCGGGTCGAGGTCGTCCCACACCCTGGTGTTCATGAGCAGCACGTCCGGAACCGAGGTGTGCTCGTCGAGGCTGTAGTAGCCGCACACCTCGTAATGACGCGACAGGTAGAAGCTCGGCGGGTTGTTTTCGGCGGCATCGACGACTCCCTGCTGGAGGGCGGTATAGAGCTCTCCCCATGAGATCGGCGTCGCCGAGCCGCCAAGCGCCCTGACCATCCGCATGGCGGTGGCGCTTTCCTGCGTCCGCACCTTGAGACCCCTCAGATCTGAGGGCGTGTCGATCCGCCGGTCCCGGGTGTAGAACGATCGGCTCCCGGCATCGAAATAGCAGAGGCCGCGCAACCGGGACTCCCGGCCGTCGAGCAACAGGGCCCTCCCCACCTCCCCTTCGAGCACCTCGAAGAGATGGGCCCGGTCGCGAAAGAGGTAGGGCAGACTGAAGACCTTGAAGGAAGGGACGAAGCTCTCAACGACGCTTGCCGAGACCTTGGTCATGCCGATCGAACCGATTTGCAGGAGCTCGACGCACTCGCGTTCCGATCCGAGCTGCTCGGAGGGATAGATGTCTACCCGGACAGTGCCCTTCGAATCTGCGGCCACGATCTCTGCCATGCGCACCATTGCCCGGTGCACGGGATGGGTGACATCGAGGCCATGGGCGAGCTTGAAGACGGTATCATCGTGACCACCACCACATCCGACGGCGATGACGCACGCCAACAGAACGCCCGCCCGGACCTTCGGCCCGCTCCGCCAGGTTTGCCATCGAGGCGATACGGAACCCACCTACTCCTGCCCCCCTTCCCACCGACTCATGCCTTTGACCTCGATCGCTTGCGCCTCCTGCGCCCACCGCAGATGGGTGTCCATCTCTCGCCGGGCTCTCTCGACATCACCGGCGCGGATCGCCTGGTAGATCCGACGGTGTTGCTCCGCTGCCTCCGGCGCGTCCCTCCAACCCTCGACTGTTGTTTTTCGCTGGTCATAGAACAGATCCGCCACCATCTCCATCACGGCCGCGAGCAGGGGGTTGCGAGCCGCGGCCGCCACCGCCCGGTGGAAACGAATGTCATGGAGGAGGAAACGATGCTCGTCGTCGAACGACGCGAACATCTCCATGACCTCTTCCGAGATAACTGCCAGCTCCTCGCCACGCGCCCGCTCCGCCGCCATTCCGGCAAGATCGATCTCGATCACCCTCCGGGCCTCGAAGAGCTCGTCCTGCGGAATGCCGTGAAGGGCCGAGAAGAGCGACAGCGGGTTCACATCGAGCAGCGGCGGTCCGGCGGCGACATAGGTGCCAGCGCCTCGCCGAGACTCGACCACACCCACCGTCGCCAGCGATTGCAGACCGGCACGCACGCTCGGACGGCTGACGCCGATGAGCTGGGCGAGCTCCCGCTCGGGCGGGAGCTTGTCGCCGGCCTTGAAGTCTCCGCTTTCGATCAGCCGGCGCACGTAGGCTACAACCAGCTTGGCCGCGACCGCCGGTTTGCGCCGGTTGGGCGCGCTCGAAGGCACCATCACCTCCTCGGGTTTTTGATCAATTGGTCTGACCACATGATGAAATTATCACCCATCCTGGAGTTCGTCAAGAGTCAGATTTCTTCATTTTTCAGTTCTGAAGACGATCGACAGTATACCAATTAAACTATTTATTAAGAATATTTTAATTAAAACCAGCAAAAAATATTGAAGCCTGGTTGAAGTCATTCGCAGTCGTCAACGAAAATGCAAATGGTTTGGCCAAAGTACCGTCTTCTCGCATTACGCTCTGGCTGTTGTACCTTTCTCCGGGATGGATCGAAGGAGGTTTCCAATGCAACGAGTTCTCCTCTTTGCCGTCGCCGTGCTCACGATCTCCGCAGCGACAGCGGCCGACGAGCCTCCGGGCAATCTCTTCGGGCGCGAGCGGATGGATCTGTCCGGAACGTGGCGATACATCGTCGATCCTCTGCAAATGGGTCTCGCGACCAACGAAGGCTCGCGCTATCTGTTCGCGAGCGAGCGGCGACAGGAGCCTGGCGGTCCGCTGTTCGAGTTCGACTGGGAGCAGCAGCGCACGATGACGATTCCTTCGGATTGGAACTCAGCCGCGCCGGAGCTCGAGCTCTACGAGGGTATGGTGTGGTTCCGGCGAACCTTTGACTTCTTCCCCGACCCGGACAAACGGTACTTCCTCTACTTCGAGGCCGTCGATTATCACGCACGTATCTCGTTCAACGGCGATCTGGTCGGTGAGCACGAGGGCGGTTTCACGCCATTCGCATTCGAAATCACCGACCGCTTTTCCTCCACGAACCGCAACGCCGTCACCGTCGCGGTGGACAACACCCACACCCCGCAGACGGTGCCAGAGGTTGCCTACGACTGGTGGAACTATGGCGGGATCACCCGTCCGGTGTGGCTGCTGGAGCTCCCGAAGACCTTCATCCACAGCTCGTTTGTCCGCCTCGCCGATGACGGTCGGGGCATCGCGGTCGACCTTCGCCTCGATGGGCCGGAGGCCGTCGGTACGGAAGTCATGGTTTCGATTCCCCAGCTGGAGCTCCGGGCATCGGCGATAACCGGCGCGGACGGCGTCGCGAGTGTGCCCCTCCGACACGACCAACTCGAGCTCTGGTCCCCCGCGACGCCGAAGCTCTATCAGGTGGTGATCGTGAGCCCCCTCGACACGGTCGAGGAGCCCATCGGTTTTCGATCCATCGAGGTGCGAGGCCGAGACATCCTGGTCAACGGTGAGCCCATCTTCCTGCGCGGCATCTCGATCCACGAAGAACCCCTTGCCGCCGTGGGCACCCGACGGATGAGCTGGTCACAGGCCGAGGCTCTGCTGCGGCTCGCGAGGGACGAGCTCGGCTGCAATTTCGTGCGCCTCGCCCACTACCCACACTCCGAGCGCATGACCCGTCTCGCGGACAAGCTCGGCCTGCTCGTCTGGTCCGAGGTGCCCGTCTACTGGAACATCGCCTACAGCCACCGACCAACCCGCGATCTGGCTGTGCAGATGGTCTCCGAGAACGTCCTGCGGGATCGAAACCGCGCCTCGATCATCGTCTGGTCGGTCGCCAACGAGACACCGATCACCACGGCGCGCAACGCCTTCCTGGGCGAAATGATCGACCGGGTACGTGACCTCGATCCGACCCGGCTGGTATCGGCCGCGCTCGACCGAACGACCAGGGAGGGCGACCTCATCGTCGTCGACGATCCGCTCGGCGAACACCTCGACATTCTCGCCGTTAACGAGTACGAGGGCTGGTACGGCAACCGCCACATCGATCGGATCACCGACATCACCTGGAAGACCCCGTACGACAAACCGATGATCTTCTCGGAGTTCGGTGCCGGCGCCAAGGCGGGGAACCACGGGCCGAAACACGAGCGCTGGAACGAGGAGTACCAGGAATATTTCTATCGGCAGACCCTGGCGATGTCCGAGCACATCCCCTTTCTCCGTGGCGCGTCGCCTTGGATTCTCAAAGATTTCCGTTCACCTCGACGCTTTCACGGCCTGTACCAGAATTTCTGGAACCGCAAGGGCCTGGTGAGCGAGACCGGAGAAAAGAAGCTGGCGTTCTTCGTGCTCGGCGACTGGTATGAACGGATGGCGGTCGAATGGAGCAAGGTCTTCACTGACTGAGATCGGCGTCATTCAAACGACGACCTGGTCCTCGACGGCCGTGCCGTCGTCGACCCGGCCGCCACGGAGCACAATCGATCTCCGGACCACCGCTCCCCTCCCGATTTTGCAGCCCGCCTCGAGGTAGACCTCTGGGCCGATCACGGATCCATCGCCCACGACCACACCCTTCTCGATCCGAAACGGACCGACGAGCGACACCGACCGACCGACGCTGCCCGGATCGACGGGCTGCTCCTCGGAAGCGTCCGACAGCATCCGCCGTGTCAGGCTCAGAAGATCTGACGGACTCGAGACCTGCAACCGATGCTCCGCACGGATACCAACGACCCGGTGCCCGTCTTCGATCAGCCTCTGGATCGCGTCCGCGATCTCATACTCTCCTCTCGGCGACGCCTCCACCAGCGGAAGTGTGTTCATCAGCCGAGGAGAAAAGACGTAGTGAGGGAGGCTCACCGTGTTCGACGGCGCCTCTCCTGGCGCGGGTTTTTCGACGATCTTCCTCACAACCGCGCCATCCAGGCTGACCGAAGCACTCCGAGACACCAGGTCGGGCTCGACATCGAGCAGGCTGAGAACGGCGTCCGCATCTTCTGCTGTGTCGAGCAGAGCGGCGACGTGAGCAGCATCCACGAGGCTATCGCAGGCTGACACCGCGAAGCGGTGGTCGACGAATGGGGCGGCGAGGCCGAGTGCGTGGGCCGTGCCCAGCCGTTCCTCTTGGGTCACGAATCGAGCCTTCAGATCGAGCGTGGTCTGTTCGGAGAAATAGCTCACGATCTCGGCGTCGCCAGGAGCGATGACGAACACGAAATCTCGGATTCCGTACTCGAAGAAGGGCAACAGCGCCCTCTCGACGAGCGGCCGTCCGAGCACTGGAACCATGGCCTTGCTGCGGTTGCTCGTCACCGGCTGTAATCTCGTGCCCATCCCGGCTGCGAGGATCACGGCCTGCATCAGGCCTCCACATCCGATAACGTGGCCGGCCCACCGGAGCGGCACACGTGGAAGGAGGCCGTCGCCCCGGCGCGGGGATGAGCGGCGGCGTACCCCTGCGCCACCCTTTCGATGATGGTCTCGGCGGCCTCGGGCTCGATCAGGGCGATGCAGCTGCCACCGAAACCACCGCCGGAGAACCGCGTCCCGAAAACGCCCGGCGCCTCGCGAAGCAACTCGTACAACGTGACGAGCTCTGCGGTGCCGCTCTCGAAATTGTGGATCGAGCTGGCGCCCGAGGCACTCATCAGTGCGCCGAAGCGCGGAAGGTCGCCCTGCCGCCACGCATCGACACCGCTGGCTACCCGCCGCTGTTCGCCGAAGTAATGCGCCGCGCGGCGACGCGGACCTCGCGGCAGATCCGCCAGGAACCGCTCCGCGATCTCTGGTTGAACCTCTGACAGGATTGGATTCCCGTGTGTTGCCTGGCCCCCGAGTTCGAGCAGCAGCCTGGCTGCCTGATGGCACTCATCCACCCGGGTGTTGAACCCCGACCCGACAAGTGCTCGGCCGACCCCGGAATAGGCGACCAAAATCCGAAAGCTCCCTGCTGACGCCGGGAGTGGAATCTGTTGGATACTCATGTCTGCGCAATCGACGCGGGTCAATTTTCCGGCTTCGGCATACAGGATCATGCTCTGGTCGAGGCGGCCGCTCGCCACTCCGACATACTCGTTCTCCGCCCTCTGGACGAGAGACGATATTTCCTGCCGGCGAAGATCGAAACCGTTCACTTTTGCCAACGCGAGGAGGTAGGCCACGAGGACGGCCGCAGACGAGCTCAGACCCGCACCGGGCAGGTCCCCGCCGACAACCGCCCGAAAGCCGCCCTTCAAGGGGCGTTGGCTCCCGAGCACCGTCGCCGCGGCGCGGAGGTAGTCGCCCCAGTCACCGGACATGGCAGGATTTCGATGCGTGAGATCGACAGTGACCTCGCCCGGAAAATCGAGGCTGCTCAGCTGAACCACCGGATCCGAGAGAGGCTCGACGGCCATCAGCACGCTCCGATCGATCGCCATTCCGGTCACGACCCCGCCCTGGTGGTCGACATGCGCTCCGAGTGGACATACCCGCAACGGTGCCTCGACCAGAAAACCCTCAGACCGGTCGCGCGGCCGCCCCTCCTCGAGCAGCCGTGTGAGCCGAGCAACACGATCTCCGCGAGGTGTTTCGGGTCCGGACATCCTCAACCGCGGCCTTCTTGATTTCGGTGATTCATCCGTCAGCCGAGGATAGTCTCAGGGCACCGCGAGAGCAAGTCCGGCGACAGACGCCTACAGATAATCGAGCAGCGATCGAGCGGTCGCAGCATCGGGATGATCGGGCGCGAGTTCGAGAAACCTCGCCAAAGCCTGCTTCGCGCACCCGGCGTCACCCTGCATGTTGCAGGTCAGACCGAGCTGGAAATAGGCCGGGGCGAACTCCGGCTTCCGCTCGAGGATGACCTCGAGCAGCAATCGCGATCCCGCCAGCCGGTTGTCGTCAAACAGGACCTGCGCGTGCTGCAGCATCTCGTTGGAGACGATCTCCGGGTTCGCCTCCGCGAGCCGCTTCGCCGACGGGATGAGCCGATCGATGTCACCAATCATGAGCTCGGCAAAATAGGCGGTGCCCATCGCATCCACGTTCTCCGGCTGAAGCCGGAGGATCGCTTCCGCGGCGTCTGCGGCGACCTGGAAGTTCTTGAGCTCCATCGCCACGGCCGCGGTCGCGAGCTGTGCTTCGGGAAAATCGGGGTCGATCTGTGAGGCTTCCAAGAAATGCTCGAGGGCGGTTTGCATGTCCTTCGCCTCGAGTGCGGTGACCCCCTGGTTGAAGACCGGGATTGCCTTCTCCCGTGCCTCGTCTACCTCGACTTCTGCTTCGATCCCGGCGCCGGTTTGATCTGCAGCCGTTTCCTGCAGATCGTTCGCGAAACATGGGCTCACACAAAGGGTCGAGATTGAGATCATAGCCAATACGGCGCGAATGCTGACGCGACGCCTCTGTCCGCTCATTGAACCGCCTCCTCGTATTGGGCATCTTATAACGGTTCCTCGCCAAGCAGATCTCCGGGCGCGCGTGAGAGCCGCTTTGCTATGTTCACAGTCTCTGGAAAGGGGCCGAAGATGAGCCTTGAGGGACACGTTGCGATCATCACCGGCGCATCGAGCGGCATCGGCGAAGGTGTCGCGAGGGAGCTCGACCGCGCAGGCATGAAGCTGGTGCTGAACGGGCGCCGCAGCGAGCGACTGGTGACTCTGTCCGCCGAGCTGCCTGATTCAGAACCGTTTGCGGGAGACCTGACGGATCTGAGCCTTCCCGATCTCCTGGTCGACGCGGCGATGGACCGCTTCGGTCGACTCGACGTGGTGTTCAACAACGCGGGCATCATGGACACCGCACCCATCGAGTCCGCCGATATCGACCGGCTATGTGCCAATGCACGGGTGAATTTCGAAGCTGCGGTGCGGATGGCCTACACGGCCCTCAAGCACTTCAAAAACCAGGGCAGCGGACACCTCATCACGACCTCATCCATACTCGGCACCAAAGTCCGGCCGACCGCCGGCGTCTACGCAGGGAGCAAATACGGCGTCGAAGCTCTCACGGAGGCGCTTCGCATGGAAGTTGCCGGCACCGGAGTCCGCGTCGGATGCATCGAGCCCGGCCTGGTCAACACCGAGCTCCAGGACCACTTCGAGATCCATCCACGGGACATGCTCGGTATGGAAAAGCCGCTCGAACCCGAAGACATCGCCCGCTGCGTTCGCTTCATGCTGGAGCAGCCACCGCACGTGTCGATTCCCAGGCTGATGGTACTTCCCAGCGAACAAGCCATGTGAGCGATGGTTGATCCGACGCAGACGCGGCTGGTGATCTTCGACCTCGACGGCACCCTGATCGACAGCATCGGTGATCTTGCCGATGCCATGAACGCGGTTTTGGAAGACCTGGGCCACCCCACCCATCCCCGCGATGATTACCGCGACTTCGTCGGCAACGGGATCGAGGTGCTGGCACGCCGCGCCCTGCCGCCGGAGATTGTCGACACGACCAATGTCCCGGATGTCGTGGCCGCCGTACGGAAGGAGTACTCGACGCGATGGACCGCCACGACGAGGCCATATCCGCGGATTCCCGAGCTCCTTCGCGAGCTTCGATCACGAGGGCTGGCGACCGCGGTGCTCTCGAACAAACCGGATCACGCGACACGGGCCATCGTTGGAGAGCTTTTTGCCGACCACGCATTCACGATCGTGCGAGGTGCTATCGACGGCGTGCCTCTGAAACCGGACCCAACTGCAGTTCACGAAATCGTCTCCCGACTCGGCCTGTCACCACGGGATACGGCATTCGTCGGCGACACTCCGGTAGATATGACAACCGGCGCCAACGCCGGCACGCTGACCGTCGGGGTGACCTGGGGATTCCGCAGCGCGGACGAGCTGCTCCTTGCGGACGCTGACCGGGTCATTCATCACCCTCTTGATCTCCTCGAGTTCCTCCAGAACACGGTCCGTGAAGACGGCCGGTCCTGACGACGCTGTCGAAGACGCCTCCCGTGTTCATGTCCGCCGTGAACTTCCGAGGGCGTTTTCGACTCAGCGACACTCGTTCTCACCGGAACCTGTAGTCTGATCACAGACCTTTTTCAAGTGCGGAGGATGCATGCCGATGACATTGAGGATCATCCATCGTCGACTGTTGTTGATCGCGTTTGCGGCAGCATCTCTGACCGAAGCGACCAGCTGCACGGTTCAGCCTGAGGCCCGCTACACGCCCAGAGAACCCATCGCGCCAATCGAGGCCCCGTTCGCAATGCCGCAGCTCGATCGACCCGAGTTTCCAAACCGTGTGTTCGACATTCGCGAATTTGGTGCGATAGCGGACGGTTCCACCGTCAACACGGATTCCATCGCTGAGGCAATCGAAGCCTGCGCCACCGCCGGCGGTGGAACCGTCTTGATTCCGCCGGGCCTCTGGCTCACCGGGCCGATCCACCTGCAGTCGAACATCAACCTGCACGCGGCCGAGGGCGCAACGGTGCTTTTCAGCACCCGCTTCTCGGACTACTTGCCGGTGGTGCTCACGCGCTGGGAGGGCGTCGAGGTCTACAACTACTCGCCTCTCATCTACGCCAGAGATGCGGACAACATCGCCATCACCGGTTCCGGCACATTTGACGGCCAGGGCGAAGCCTGGTTCAACATGCGTATCTGGCAGAAGGTCGACCGAAAAAAACTGTGGAACTCTGAGGCCGATGGTGTTCCGGTCGAAGATCGGGTTTACGGAACCGAGGAGGGAGCGTTGCGCCCGGCCATGGTTCAGCCGTTCAACTGCACCAACGTGCTGATCGAAGGCCCGACCTTCACACGCAGTCCATTCTGGGTCATTCATCCGGTTTACTGCGACCGGGTTGTCATCCGAAACATCGCCGTCGATTCGCACGGTGTCAACAACGACGCCGTCGATCTCGATTCGTGTACGAACTCGCTTGTCGAACACTGCGATTTCATGGTCGGTGACGACGCGGTGGCCATCAAGTCCGGCCGGGACGCCGACGGTTGGCGGGTGGGTCGCCCGAGTGAAAACATCGTCGTCCGCCACATCCGGTCAATCGGCGGTCACGGTGGAACGGTCATCGGCTCCGAGCTGTCCGGCGGCGCCCGTAACGTGTTCTTCCACGACATCTACTTCAAGGACACTGTCACCGCCCTCCGCATCAAATCAAAGATCGGCCGCGGCGGAGTCATAGAAGACATCTGGTTCGCCGATATCGTGGTCACCGGCTTGCGGGAAAAACCCGCATTCTGGCTCGACGCCATCTACGCATCACACACCGTCCAGCCGGCGACCAGGGAGCTCACGACGTTCCGCAATATCCACGTCGACAATCTCTTCAGCTGGGGCGGCGTAGGTTCGATTGTGGTCGGCGCCTACGCCGAACGGCCGGCCGAAAACATCACTCTCGACAATGTCTTCGTATCGGCTGATCAGGGTTTGATCCTCGAGAACGCTACCGGGGTCCAGCTCAACAGAGTCAACATCCTGCCCAACTCCGGTAAAGGCGCCGACCTCGATCCGGTCATGACATTCATCAACAGCCGGGATGTAACCGTCACCGGTTCGCGCGCATTCGTCGGCATCGATACCTTTTTGCGGATTGAGGGTGAGACATCGGGCGGCATACGGCTCGGCGACAACGACCTCTCCCTGGCAAAAAACCACGTAGAGCTCGCGAGGGGTGTGCCAAAAGACGCCGTCATCTATGATGTCAGCAACTAGTCCGGGGACGCCAATCGCTTCTTGACGCCCAACTCCTCCAGCCGCGCCGCAATCTGTTCGCCGTGCGAGCGGGCATCGACATCGGTCATCACATCGAGCACCTTGCCATCGACGCCGATGACGAATGTCCACCTTTCAGGATAGGCCCTCCCCTCGTGGACCACCCCGTAGGCAGTGGCGACCTTCTTGTCCGGGTCGCTCAACACGGGGTAGTCGAGATCGAGGGCCTTGGCGAAGCGTCGGTTGGTGTCCGCCGAATCGCAGCTGGCGGCCAAGAGGGCGATATCGAAGCGATCCAGACCGGAGGCTTCGATCGCCGGGACATTCAACTCCCTGCCTCCTTCGAGTTCGACGACAAAGGCTTCGGCACGTCCGCTGGCACGCAGCGAATTGCACTCGAGCGTTCAGCCGCCGGTGAAGGCCTTCGGAAACCACGCGAGAACGACCACCGTTTTGCCACGGTAGTCTGCCAGGCTGTGGATTTTTCCGTCGCTGCCCGGAAGCTCGAAGTCCGGTGCCTCATCACCGACAGCCGGCCCGCCCGAGCCGGCCAGCAGCGGAATGGCGCAGAGGTGCACGATCATCCCCGCGGCAAGAACAACGGGTATGCAGACTCGATTGAGAACCATGGCGATCTCGTTTCTCCAAACTGTGAAGTGTCACGCGCGACCGAGTATGTCAGCGCTCATGCACCCGTGCAACGCGAGGATCTCCTGTGACCGCAGTTTCTCGTCAGGCACCGGATGCTACAGTTTCGAGGTGCACACGAGGCCTCGCAAATGACCGCTGACCCATCCTCGGGTTTCGAGCGGGCACTTCGGACTGTCCTCCCGGCGGACCGGGTTCTCACGTCCGCCATCGATCGCCTCGCCTACGCAAACGACGCCAGCGTCTATCGATTGGTGCCGAAGGGAGTCGTCCGGCCGACGTCCATCGACGAGGTCAAAAAACTCTTCCGATTCAGCCACGAGCATCGCGTTCCGATCACCTTCCGAGCGGCCGGCACCAGCCTTTCCGGGCAGGCGGTGACCGACGGCGTCCTGGTCGACGTCGCCCGCCACTGGCGTTCGGTCGAGGTGCTCGGCGAAGGCGCCGCGGTCCGTTTCCAACCCGGTGTCATCGCGGCCGCGGTCAACCGGAGGCTGGCGCCTCATCGAAGGAAGATCGGACCGGACCCGGCGTCGATCAACGCCTGCATGATGGGTGGGGTGCTGGCCAACAACGCCTCGGGAATGTGCTGCGGCGTCGACCTCAACGCCTACCACACGCTCGAGTCGATGGTCTTCGTCCTTCCCGACGGAACGATCATCGACTCGGCGGCCGACGACTGCGAGGAGAGGTTCCTCGGCGAGGCGCCGCACATCGCCGGCGGGCTGCTGGAGCTTCGGGACCGCGTCCAAGCCGACTCGAATCTATGCCAGAAGATCCGCCACAAGTACCGCATGAAGAACACCATGGGCTACTCGCTCAACGCCTTCCTCGATCACGACGACCCGGTGGCGATGCTGTCGCACCTCATGATCGGTTCTGAGGGCACCCTTGGCTTCATCGCCGAAGCGGTGCTGAAAACCGTGCCCGACTACCCACTCAAGCACACCGGCATGCTGTTCTTCGACGACGTCGCGTCGGCTTGCTCGGCGATCGTGCCCATGCGCGATTCCGGCGCCCGCACCCTGGAGCTCATGGACCACGCCTCTCTGGTTTCCGTTCAACACCAGCCGGGTGTGCCGCAACGGATTCCGGATCTGCCGCCGACCGCGGCGGCGTTGCTGGTCGAGTACCAGGCAGATACCGAGGGCGAGCTCAGCGATTTTCTCGCCAACTGCGACGAGGTGACGCCGGCCTTGTCGATGCAGTCGGAGCCGATCTTCACCCGTGACCCGACCCGGCAGAACAACCTGTGGTCGGTGCGCAAGGGCCTCATCGCGTCGGTCGGTGCCAAGCGCAAAGGCGGTACGTCGATGATCATCGAGGACGTGGTCTTCCCCCTCGAGGTCCTGGCCGAGGGCGTGGGCGTGCTCCGGGAGCTGTTCTCGAAGCACAGCTACGACGACGCGATCATCTTCGGCCACGCCAAGGATGGCAATCTCCACTTCGTCCTCAACCAGGGCTTTGGAGACGATGACGAGGTCAGACGCTTCGACACCGTCCTCAACGAGCTTGCTCAGATCGTCGCCGTCCGCTACGGCGGCGCGCTCAAAGGCGAGCACAGCACCGGGCGCAACATGGCCCCATTCCTCGAGCTCGAATGGGGCGCCGAGGCAGTGGCGATCATGCGCGAGCTCAAACGGCTGGTCGACCCGGAAAACCTCTTGAATCCTGGTGTGCTGATCAACAACAATCCCGAGGCCCACATCACCGACCTCAAGGCGCTGGAAACGGTCGAGGATGAGGTCGACCCGTGCATCGAGTGCGGCTTCTGCGAACGGCTGTGTCCGAGCCGCGACCTCACCCGGACCCCGCGCCAGCGGATCGTGTTGCAGCGCGAGATCACACGTCTGCGGCGGGAGGATCCGAAATCAACCGTCCTCCGCGAGCTGGAAAAAGACTCTCGCTACTCGGTGATCGACACCTGCGCCGCCGATGGGCTCTGCGCCACCGCCTGCCCGGTGGCGATCGATACCGGGAACCTCGTCAAGTTACTTCGAGGGAGGGCGCATCCGCAGTGGCGTCGGCGTTTGGCAGGATGGATGGCCAGGCATTTCGGAGTTGTCGAAGACCTCGCTCGTATCGCCCTGCGCCTGGCCCACCTCACGAGACTGGCGCCGGCCGATTTACCACGTGCGGCCGGCTCACGGTTGCCTCAGACCCCGACCGATTGGGCCCGGGCCGTGTACTTCCCCTGCTGCGTCTCGCGGGTCTTCGCACCGGCGTCTGACTGTCGGCCACTGGCAGAGACCGTCGTCGACGTCTGCCGCCGGGCCGGGATTGAAGTGTCGATCCCGGATGGCGTCGACCAGCTCTGCTGCGGCATGCCCT
>JBFFBV010000012.1:0-74170 GCA_041560205.1 Candidatus Sulfomarinibacter sp. | reverse complement strand
TTGGACAAACAGAACATCGATTACATGGAGCGGGCGCGCGAAGTGGCGGAAAAATACGTGCGGTCGCGAGCAGCCGAGCTCGACCGGACCGGCGAGTACGGCTGGGACATCCTCGAGGCACTCAAATCCTACGAGCTCACCGGCGCCTGGATTCCGAAGGAGTACGGCGGACACGACGCTGGTGTCCTCAACCTCTGCCTGATCGTCGAGCAGCTGTCACGCGCCTGCGGCGGTGTCGGCGTCGCCTTCGCCGTCAACGCTCTCGGCTCGTTTCCGATCATCCTCGGTGGGACCGAGGAACAGAAACAGAAGTACCTGCCACCGATCGCCAAGGGTGAGAGCCTGATTGCCTTCGGGCTTTCGGAGAAGGCCTCCGGGTCGGACGCGGGCAGCCTTCGGACCACGGCAGTCAGAGACGGCGACAATTTCGTCCTCAACGGTCACAAGAAGTGGAACACGAACGGTGGTGTCGCGTCGGTCTTCACGATCTTCGCGCTCACCGAGCCCGACAAGGGAATCCGCGGAATTTCACCCTTCATTCTCGAAAGGGACACACCCGGCTTTACGGTTGGCAAGCGCGAGGAAACGATGGGGATCCGCACGGTCTCGGTCAACGAGCTCGAGTTCAATGACTGCAGGGTCCCTGCCTCCCAGCTGCTTGGAGACCGCGAGGGCGGCGGGTTCAAGAACGCCATGAGAACCCTCGACCGCGCCCGGCCCGGCGTCGCGGCGCAGGCCCTCGGTCTCGCCCAGGGCGCCTTCGAGTGGGCCCTCCGCTACACCTCGGAAAGGCGCCAGTTCGGCCAGGCCGTGATGTCCCACCAGGCAGTCCAGTTCATGCTCGCGGACATGGCCACCCAAATCGAAGCCGCGCGGCAGCTCGTCTACGCATCGGCCCGATTGATCGACTCCGGAGCAACGAACATCAGCAAAATGGCGGCCATGGGCAAGGTCTTTGCAACCGACACGGCCATGAAGGTGACCACCGACGCCGTCCAACTCTTCGGCGGATACGGCTACTGCCGGGACTATCCGATCGAAAAATACATGCGCGACGCCAAGATCACGCAGATCTACGAGGGCACGAATCAGGTGCAGCGCCTGGTCATCGGCCGCGCGCTCACGAGAGAGCTCAAGGAGCTGACGGGCCACCTCGATGTGACGGTGGAGCATTTTCCGGAGTACGAGCCGGAGGGTTAAGGGTTAAGGGTTAAGGGTCAAGAAGGGAAGCGCTACCGTTTCTGTCGCGCCAATCCGTACCCGCTTCACTCTTTACTCTTTACTCTTAGCCATGCGTCCACAGCAGGAGCGCGAAGTGTTTCTCTAACCCTCGTCGAGGCTGCGGTGATATTCCCTTTCCCAGGTGTTCCACCACTCCGTCTCGATCCCACCACAGGTCTTGCCGAAGGCCGAACACGCGATGCAGCCGTCGCCGCGCACGATCTCGGGATCGTCGAGGGGCGGAAAGCGTTCGCTGAGATCTTCGCCGAGGCGGCGCGCCGCCTCTTCCTCCGCGGTCGGTTGACGGCCCTCGAGGCGGGTCACACCGTTTCGTCGGAGCCGGTTCCGGCTTTCGGGCAGGAGAACGCTGTCCTCCTTGTCGACGTGCTCCCAGAGGTGGTGGGCCAGCCGCCGAGCGGTTCCGGCCGCCTTTTCGCGATCCCTCGCAGCCTCCTCGAGCTCATCGACCAGCGCAGCCGCCCTCCGATGGTCCTCCTCGATCGCGGGGAGGGGCCCGCGGTCGGCCGGCACCTCGGCACGCGTGACCAGGGCCGCGAAAAGCGTCTGTTCCTCTCGCTCGTGATGGAAGCCGGCAACGAAGACCCTGAAGAACTCGACGAAGTCGGTGACATCGTCATCCGACGTCGCCCCGTCCCTCGCCCGCTCGGCGAATCTGATGAGCGAGCCGGCTATCCGGTCGACAAGCTGATGCTCGATTGTGAGCTCGTCGAGCAGCCGCATCAATCGACGGTCCGCTTCACGACACCTGCGTAGCCGGGCCCCCGTGGATCTTGAGCGGCCTGGACCTCACCGCCGACCTCACCCCTGACCGGGTGAACCTCGCCGATTCCGAGAACGACACGAAGCTCGTGCCCGCGCCGCTCGAGCTCCTTGGCCGTTTCAGGTGACAGCGTGTAGGGCTCGGTCGCGAGCTGATCCGGCATCCACTGATGGTGGATGCGGGGACGATCGACCGCCTCCTGAATCTCGTCGCCGTCGACGATGAGATGGAGGAGCACCTGCGCGGTGGCCGTGGGGATCTTCGACCCACCTGGTGAGCCGATGACAATGACCTGCTTGCCGCGCCAGGCGATGGTCGGTGTCATCGAGGACAGCATTCTCTTGCCAGGCCCGACCGCGTTCGCCTCACCCTGGATCAAGCCGTAGTAATTCGGTTGGCCGGGCGCGGTCGCGAAATCGTCCATCTCGTTGTTGAGCAGGAAGCCCGCTCCCGGGACCAGGAGACCGCACCCGAATGAAGCGTTGAGAGTTGTCGTGAGAGCAACGGCGTTGCCTTCTCCGTCCAGCACCGACAGGTGGGTGGTCTCTTCCGACTCCTGTGCCAGATCGCGCGACCACTTGCGCACGCGCTCCGATGGCGTCGCCCTGGCAAGCCGGATCTGGTCCGCCCGAAATCCGAGCCAAGCGCCGTCGAGCAGCTGGACGGCGCTCGCCCGGCTGGTCCGGGGATCTCCGAGCAGCACACGGTCCGCGTACGCGCGCCGCCACACCTCGGCCAGCAGGTGGAAGCGGTCGGCGCCGAATCGCGGATGATGCCCCCACTCGAGGCGCTCGAGCAGACCGCAGGTCTGGCCGAGGATGATCCCTCCCGACGACGGCAACGGCATCGATGCCACCTGCCACCCGTAAGCCTCGAATCGCACCGGCTCACGCCAGACCGGCCGATATGCGGCGAGGTCCGCGGCCCGCAGGACTCCACCGTGGCGCCGAGCAGCCAGCTCGACCGCCGCCGCTATCGGCCCCTCGGTGATCGCTGACGCTCCTCGTGCTGCATAGGCCTCGAGGGTCGCGGCCATCTCGGGCAGCCGCATCGTGCTCCCCGCTGCCGGCGGCTTGCCGCCCGGCATCCACACTGCGGCGGTTTCGGGGAAACGGCCAAGCAGTTCGGCGTTGTTTTCGATCCCCTTTTCGAGGCGGCGATCGACCATGAATCCACCCCTGGCGAGCCTGATGGCCGGTGCCACGACCTCCGCCCACGGCAGCCGACCGAGCTCCCGGTGGAGCTCGTAGAGCCCGGCCGGCGAGCCCGGAACTCCGGCCGCCAACGGCCCGACCAGGGACGCCTTGGGCCGCGGCTCGCCCCGGTCGTTCAGGTACATGTCTCGGGTCGCCTCGGCGGGTGCGGTCTCCCGAAAATCGAGCGTCTTGATTTCGGTCCCGAAGCGAGCCACCGCGAATCCCCCACCACCGAGGTTCCCGGCGCGCGGTCGTACGACGGCCAACGCCAAAGCGGTTGCGACCGCAGCATCGGCGGCGTTGCCGCCCGCGCGGAGGATCTCGAGGCCCGCCTCGGTCGCGGGGAAGGCCGCCGAAGCGACCGCCCCACCCGAGCCTCGGACCGCCGTTGGGTCGGCGGCTTCGACACCGGCGGCCGAAACCGACAATAGAAAGACCAGAACGAGCGTGAGGCTCCTGGGTTTCGCCGTCAGAAGGGTCAATCGCGTCATCGTCCGAGTGTACTTCAACCAAGCCGGCCAACTGACACCCGTTTGGAACCGATGAGAACCGAGATGCGTATCTATGGTCAGACGGAGGCGAGACATGACAACCAGCTCTGGCTCCTCGGCGCGTGGAACCGACAGCCCTGATTACGCCAGCGAGATTCGCGGCATTCTCCAAAGACTCGAGGAGCTCGATCGCGAAACTGCGGGTTACCTCAAGACCCTGGCCTTCATTCTCCACCGGGTGGCGAACGCCGACAACGAGGTCAGCGACGAAGAGGTCGACCGAATCGAGCAGATCCTCGTCGAGCACGCTTCAATCTCCCGACCGGAAGCGATTTTGACGGTGGAGATCGCAAAGCACTGCGGAAAGATCGCCGACTGCGCCTGCAGCTACGAGGCCAGCCGAGCGTTCCGAGCACGCCTCGACGAAGAAAGCGGGCAGCGCATCCGTCGCTTTCTCGACGCGGTGGCCGAGGCGGATGGCCGCGTCCGACGCGCGGAGAAGGCCCAGATCCGCCAGATCGCCACCGAGCTCGGGCTTCCCAGTCAGTTTTGAGTTATGAGTTTTGAGTTATCCCCCACCCAACCCGACCCTGTATCTGCGACTCGGGGGGTGGGCGGGAATTCAAAACTCAAAACTGAGAACTCAAAACTCTGTGCTGATCTATCCCACCGAGGCGAATCAGTTATCATTCTCTGTGCGCCCCGTGGTGCGGTTCACGGAGGATCGATGACCTGGAACTACTCACAGAAAACAACCGATCTCTTCATGGCAGCGGTGCAGGGGAAGCCCGGCACCCACCTCGGTGAGATCGAGGATGCCGATGGCTTCGGAGAGCACGGCTCGATCGCCTGTGGTGACGCCCTGCGTTTCACTTTTCGAGTTGACCGGGACGAAGAGGATCCGTTGAAGGACCGAATCGCCGAGGCGCGCTACCTGACATTCGGATGCACCTCGGCCATCGCCGCCTCCGAGGCGCTGTGCGCCATCATCGAGGAGGGCGACTTCACGCCGATCGAAGCTCTCAAGATCACGAACAAGGACATCGTCGACTATCTCGAGGGACTCCCGCAGGCCAAGATCCACTGCTCGGTGATGGGCGCTGAGGCGCTCGAGGCGGCGGTCTTCAACTGGGCTCAGAAACGCGGCGTCGACCTCGCCGAGCTGGGGGTCGACATCAGCCGCGACGAGCAGGAGGAAGGGCGTCTCGTCTGTACCTGTTTCGGCCTGACCGAGCCCTACATCGAGCGCAAGATCAAGGAGCTCGAGCTGAGGACTATCGGTGACGTCACCAACGCCATCAAGGCGGGCGGCGCCTGCATGTCCTGCCACCACACTCCAGGTGGCCTGCAGGATCTGCTGACCAAAGTGTGGGGCCAACAGCCCACCGCATTCAAAGAGCTGCCGGTGCTGCCAATGGCCAGGGAGCCGAAGGCGGAAGCTCCGCGGGAGATGTCACCCTTCAAGTTCGCCAAGCTGGTCGAGACCGTTCTCGATGAGCACGCGCGACCACAGCTGGCTAAGGACGGCGGTGATCTCGAGATCGTCGACATCAAGGACCGCGTGGTCTACGTCGAGCTCAAGGGCGCATGCTCCGACTGCATGGGATCGACCAACACGGTCAAGATGCTGGTCGAGCAGGCACTGAAGGACCGCGTGGACGAGAGGATTCGGGTGGTCCAGGTCTGAGCGCGGCCGAACAGTTACGACGAGTAGACAATGCTGATTCGCAGTCACCAATTGAGTAAAGAGTTAAGAGTCAAGAGTTAAGCCCGCCCACCCCCACGGACTCCATGTTGCCGCAGACCTTCACCCTGAACCCTTGACCCTTAACTTGCACCGGATCCCCGTTGAAATTCGGTTTAACATTGCCTTCGGAGGTAACATTGTCCGTCATCTATCTCGACAACAATGCAACGACCAGGGTGGCGCCAGAGGTCGTCGACGCGATGATGCCCTTCCTCACCGACGAGTACTTCAATCCGAGCTCGATGTACGAGGCGGCTCGGCGCCCGGCAGACGCGATTGCCGAGGCACGCAAGACCGTCGCCCGACACCTCGGCAAGGTCCGAGCGAGTGAAATCCTCTTCACCTCGTGCGCCACCGAGAGCAACAACACGGCCGTCTTCGGAACCGCCGCCGCGAACCCGGACCGCCGCCACATCGTGACCTCCGGTGTCGAGCACCCGGCAATCTACGAGGTCGGACACGATATCGAGCGACGCGGCTTCGAGGTCGATTTCATCCCGGTTGACGCTCAGGGACGCATCGACAAAGCGGAGTTTGTCCGCGCCCTCCGCCCAGACACGCTCCTCGTCTCGGTGATGCACGCCAACAACGAGACCGGGGTCATATTTCCGGTCGAGGATCTGGCTCGGATCACAAAAGAGACCGATCCGTCGGTCGTCTTTCACACCGATGCGACGCAGACGGTGGGCAAGCTCGAGATCGACCTGCGCGGCGCCTTCAAGGACGTCGATCTGCTCTCATTTTCGGGCCACAAGCTGCACGCCCCGAAGGGCATCGGCGCCCTCTACATCCGGCGCGGCACGCCGTGCCGACCGTATCTGCTCGGCGGCCACCAGGAGGAGGGTCGACGGGCCGGAACGGAGAACATCGCCTTCATCGTCGGTCTCGCCCGCGCCCTCGAGCTCGCGATGGCGGGCCGGGACGAAGACGTTCCTCGCATCACCGCCATGCGGGACCGGCTCCAAAAGGAGCTTGTCGAGCGCATCCCGTTTCTCGAGGTCAACGGCGGCGAAGCGGAACGGCTCGACAACACGCTCAACGTCGCCTGCCACTTCATTGAGGGCGAGGGCATCCTCTACCAGCTTTCCGAGCACGGGATCTGCGCTTCTTCCGGATCCGCCTGTACCTCGGGTTCCCTCGAACCCTCCCACGTGCTTCGCGCCATGAAGGTGCCCTTCACGGCCGTCCACGGCTCCGTGAGGTTCAGCCTCAGCCGCTACACCACCGACGAAGAAATCGACCGGGTCATCGAGGTCTTCCCCGAGATCGTCGCCAGCCTGCGCCGCCTTTCTCCGTATTGGGATGCGGAGAAGAACCGGCCGCGCCCGGAGGGCCTCGAGATGCTCGAACAGACGGAAATGCCGCAGGCGAGCGCGTAGCGCGCGCCCACCTGCCCTCCATCGATATCTCGTCATTCTTACCGGTTGAGAAGCCGCCGGGTCATGGCGCGAACCTCATCGAAGGTGGAAAGCGCGTGATCGGCCCTCCGACGGCCGACCGCTCCCGCCTTCTCCAGGAGCCTGATGTGGCTGTCTACTTCCTTTGCTGATGCGTACGCAATCCTCCAAAAGTGGAGTCGGTCTCTACCTGATCGGCCGTGGCCCTCTGCAAGGTTTGCTGGCACTGAACTCGCTGACCGAATCACCTGATCGACTATTGACTTCAGCGGAGCCGGAACTCTCATAACGAGACTGATGGCGTCGCCGGCGGCTTCAACGGCCTTTTCATGGGCAATGAGTCTGGCGTTCGTGGGGGCGTCGGTCATGGTCACCTCCGGGTCGTTCATGCCCTCCCTCAAGCCGGTGTCCATTCGCTGCTGAACGACCCGGAGGTGACCATGGCGCCCTCACACACCCTGGCCACTGCTCCTGACGACTGTCGCTGACAGCTGATTGCTGCTGCTGACTCCTGAACCTTTCGCTGATATCTGCCGCCGCTCCGCGGCTTCATGGTGTTGGAGACGCCCGTTCCTGGGGCTGAAGCCAAGGGAACCGTCGAGATGTGACGCCAGATCCGGGGTTACTGACGCCCAAAGGGCGTCGTGACTCGCCTCCGCCAGCGAGTGGCTGATGGCCGACCCTCCACCACCCTTCCTTCTCGGCCGTCATCCACATATCGCTGCCGGAGGCGAGTTGACGCCCCGGGCTATCCGTCTGTCGCCCCTCCGGGGCGCATCACGATCGCGAGAAGAATCGGCTAATCTACCCGCCATGAAAAGGTCCACTGCTCTCGTGATCTTTCTTCTCCTCGCTGTCCGGGCAGCGGCGTCCGATGATTTCCCCGAAGAGTGGCTGACTGTCGCCGAGAAAACGGACTTCCGTGCGACCTCGAACTATGACCAAACGATGGTCTATCTCTACCGGCTGGAGGCGGCCGCCCCAGAGAAGATTCGGGTCACCGATTTTGGCCGCAGCGGACAGGGCCGGCCGCTGCCACTGGTGATCGTATCAGCGGACGGCGCCTTCACACCCGAAGCTTCGGAAGCGACCGGAAAACCGATCGTACTGATGCAGAGCTGCATTCATGCCGGCGAGGTGGACGGCAAGGACGCCACCCTGATGGTCCTGCGCGATATCGCGCTCGGCCGCAAGCCGCAGCTCACTGAGGACGTGATCATGCTGTTCGCGCCCATCTACAACGCCGACGGGCACGAGAAGGCGTCGCCCTTCAACCGCGCGAACCAGAACGGCCCGGTCGAGGGGCTGGGTTACCGCGCCAACGCGACCGGGATCAACCTCAACCGCGATTTTCTGCGGCTGGCGAGCCCCGAGGCGAGGGCGATGGCAGATCTCGTGACCCGGTGGAACCCCCACCTCCACGTCGACAACCACGTGACCAACGGCTCCGACCACGCCTGGGTCCTGACGTGGCTCGTGGCGGAAGCGCCGCAGCTCGCTGAACCGGTCGCGGCCTGGATCGAGGCCCACCTCCCGTCGGTCCTCAAGGCGACCGACGAGGCTGGATTCCCCAACGGCCCCTACGTCAACCACGTCTCCCGGACGGATCCATCAGCCGGCATGATCTGGGATGTTGCCCAACCGCGGTATTCGTCGGGTTATTTTCCGCTCCGCAACCGCGCCTCGATTCTCGTCGAGATGCACGCCCACAAGCCCTTCCGCGACCGTGTTCACGCCAACCGCCGCTTCATGGAGGAGCTGATGCTCGAAGTCGGGCGGGCAGGCAATGCGCTGATCGGCGCCGTCGAGGCCGCCGAGTCAGCCACGGTCGCTGCCGGGAGCTTCGGCGCCGACCCGTCCGAGATCGTCGTCAGGTGGGGCGTCTCGAAGGCCGGCGACACGATCACCTGGCCCGCTTCCGAGTGGAAGACAGAACACTCCGTCGTGTTCGGCGGGAAGCGAATCAAGTATCTGCCCGGCAAGCTCCGCAAGGTCGAGATCGAGTGGCGCCACCTGCCCGTTCCAGAGCTCACCCTCGCACGGCCTCGAGGCTACCTCGTGCTCCCTGGGTGGCCACAGATCAACGCTCTGATAGCAGGCCACGGTTTGCACGCCTCGACGGTCGTGAAAGAGGCTCGCATCGATGTGGAGACCATTCGTCTGTCGAGCCCGGAATTCGCCAGGTCGTCCTATCAGGGCGTCGTCATGGTCGAGGACTTCAAAGTGGACCGGAAGGTGGAGAGCCGCATGATCCCGGAGGGCAGCCTGTGGATTCCTGCCGACCAGCCGGCCTTCGAGATCGCGGTCCAGCTGTTCGAGCCCGAAGCGCCCGACTCGCTCGTCCGCTGGGGCGCCATTTCATCCGTCTTCGAGCGAAAGATCTATATCGGCACGGGTCTCCTGGAAGAGTTGGCGCGCGACATGCTTGCCGACGAGACAATCCGAGAGGCATGGGAAAAGGCCCTGGGAGACCCAGAGTTCGCGGCAGACCCCAGTGCACGGTACATGTGGTGGTACCGCCGCACCCCGTATTGGGATGAATCCGTCGGTCTGGTGCCGGTGCTGCGGGCGATGAAGGCGCTCGACCTCGAGCTCGAACCGTGGACGCATCACTGACGACGCCGGACGCGCAGAGGGCGCGTTGGGGGCCAATGGGCCGCGCTCTCGAGGATTTCCATCACGGCGCAGTCGACGCGCGGATCATCGTCCACACCGATCTCTGGCACGACGAATCGACCCCGGTCGCGGAGTTCTACCGACCGGAGGACCAACCGCTTCCCGACCTCGAGATCACCGCGCTCGAACTGTGCCGTGGACACGTGCTGGACCTCGGGGCCGGCGCCGGGCGGCATGCGCTCGAGCTCCAGCGCCGAGGTCTCAAGGTCACCGCCATCGATGTCGCGCAGGAGGCGGTCGAGGTCATGCGCGACCGCGGCGTGATCGACGCTCGTTGTGGGGACCTGGACACCCTCGAGAACGAGCTGTTCGACACCATCGTGCTGCTGATGCACGGGATCGGACTGGTCGGTACTCTCGACGGGCTGGCGGCGTTCTTCGATTGGGCGCGCCGGCACCTTCGCGCGGGCGGGCAGATCGTCTTCGACTCGGCGGACCTCGGGCTCGTGATCCGCGAGCAGTTCGAGGAAGGTCTTGGCGAATGGCGGCAGGGAGGACTCTATCCGGGCGAGGTCGAGTACAGGTTGACGTACAAAGGCCTGGAGGGAGACCCGTACCCGTGGCTCTTCATCGATCCGATCACGCTTTCGGATCGCGCGGTGAACGCCGGCTTCGCTTTCGAAATCGCGGATCGCGGCGCGCGCGGGGCCTATCTGGCGCGCCTCGCGATCTGAAGAATGGTATGCTTCGCCCCCGTCGAGCCGGCGACAATGCCCGCTCCGGTGAAAGGTCTGAAATGAAACATCGAATCTCCTTAGGTTTCCTCGCGATCTTCATTGCCGCCGCGGTCGCGGTGGCGCAAGATTCGGCAACACCCACGGCCGAGGTGAATCCCGCAGTCCTTGAAGTCAACGGCGACAAGATCTATGCGGCCGAGATCAGCATGACCATGCAGAACATCGTGGCGCAGATTGGTGGACGTGAAAGGGTCGAGGACGAAGAGGTGCTGGTGAAAATGGCCACCCAAAGAGTCATCGAACAGACGATGCTGGCGCAAGAAGCACGACGAACCAATGTTCCGCCGAACGAGCTGCGTCTGGCCGAGATGATTCAGGCCATCGAAGGTCAGGCGGGTGGTCGAGAAAGACTCGAGTCCAACATCGGCGCCTTCGGCATGAGCTACGAACAGCTCGTCGACTTCCTCCGCGAGATGGAGCTGTCGCGCGCGCTGATCGAGCAGCAGATCAGCCCGACGATCCAGGTCTCGGACGAGGAGATCGAGGCGTTCTATAGCGACAAACCCGAGCTCTTCAATGTCGAAGAGCGGGTCCGCGCCCGGCACATCATTTTCCACGTGTCGCTTCAGGACGACGCCGAGACCGTCGCCACGGCGCGCGGCAAGGCAGAAGAAGCGCGGAGGCGGGCCCTCGCCGGCGAGGACTTCGCCGAGCTCGCGCGCGAGCTTTCGGAGGAAAAAGAGACGGCAGCCAAGGGTGGAGATCTCGGGTTCTTCACCTACGGTCAGACCGCTCCGACATTTTCCGCTGCCGCCTTCGCCCTTGAACCAGGTGACATTTCACCCGTTGTCCGAACCGAGTTCGGCATGCACGTGATCAAGGTCGAGGAGAAACAGCCCGCTCGATTGGTGCCTCTTGAAGAAGCCTCTGGTCAGATTCGAAATATCCTGATCCAAAATGAGACAGGGCAGAAAGTCGCCAAGCTCATAGAATCCCTGGCGGGTCAGGCTACGATCACCAACCTGGTTGATGGATCTGGGCCCGCAGGGGGGCAGCAGTAAGGCGCGAGCGCGACTCGAAGCGATACTGCTGTGTCAGCGCGCCCCAATTGCCCGATGAGCCCAGGTCGCGATCATCGAGCCGGCAAAGCGCGCGTCGTCAGGATGGCTGCACAGGTGGTCTGCATTCGCGAGAGCGAGGAAGCTCTTCGGCTGACGGGCAGCAAGGAAGATCTCGATCGCGCTGTCGATAGCGACCGTCCGATCATCCGGGGAGTGGCAGATCAGGAGCGCCTTTTCCATCTTCGACACCGCCTCCCTCATGTTGACCTCTTCGAGACCGTCGACGAGGTCACTGCCGATCCGGATCTTGCGGCCGCCGATCTCGACCTCGGCGCTGCTCGAGCTTTCGATCTCGGGGCTGTTGGAGCGGAGCCGGCCGGCCAGGCTCCTCAGGTTGGCCGGAGCGGCCAGGGTGGCGACCGCCACCACCGAGGGCAGCTTCGCGGCCGCGTGGATCACCGCCGCGCCCCCGAGTGAGTGGCCGACCAGGACCTTCGGCGCCCCCAGCTCAGCGCCCATGAAATTCGCCGCCGAGATCAGATCATCGACGTTCGAGGCGAAGGTGGTCTTCGAGAAGTCACCTTCGCTCTCACCCAGGCCCGTGAAGTCGAAGCGGAGCACCCCGAAGCCCTCGGCTGCCAGCGCTTTCGATATCCGCACGACCCCCTTGTAGTCCTTGGAGCAGGTGAAGCAGTGGGCAAACAGAGCGTAGGCGGTCGGCCGATCGCTCTCCGGCACATCGAGCAACGCGGCCAGCCTTTCGCCCGACGCGTTCTCGAATGCGATCTTTGTTGTCTGCATCGATCCTCCTTCACCGTGCTCGTCTTCGTGCCCGACGAATGATATCGCCGACCGGGCCCGGCCGGTTGGATGTGAACCCGATGCGAGCTGTCGTTTGTTCCCGCCCGCGAGGCCTTCAGGTATGCGATCTTTCATCCGATCGTCAATCGAGGACCGCTTACTGACGTTTGACCCAATCCGCCAAAAGTCCCAGCCACTGGTCGGTTCCGTCCCCCGGCCTGCCTGGGCCGAAACCGTGACCGCCCTTCGGGAAATAATGGGCTTCGACCTCGCGGCCAGCTGCAGCCATCGCTTCCGCAAAGCGCAGCGATTCGCTGATCGGCACGACGTCGTCGTCCCAGGCGTGGAGCAGGAATGCCGGAGGCGTTGTCGCATCGACCTGGTCGACGAGCGAGTATTGTCGGAGCTCGGCCTCGGTCATCTCTCGGTGGAAGAGAGTCTCTTCGAGCCATTGGCGGTTTTCTGGCTCGATGGTGGTCACCGGATAGATCAATGCCGCAAAGTCCGGCTTTTCGACCGTGCTGTCGGATGCCAGAACGCTGGTCGCCGTCGCGAGATGACCGCCGGCGGAAAAGCCCACGATGCCGAGCTTCCCAGGGTCGAATTCGAGCTCGTCGGCCTTTGATCTCATGAGCTGGAGGGCTCTCCGGGCATCTGTGATGGGCACGAGATGAGGTTGATCCGAGGCCTCGGCCAGCGGCAACCTGTACTTCAGAACCGCCGCCGTGATTCCCTGTGAGGCAAGGTACTCCGCGATCTGCCGGCCCTCGCCCACGAAAGACTCGACCTCGTAACCGCCTCCCGGCAAGACCACCATGGCGTGGCCGGAATTCTCTCCCTGCGCGCGGTGAATGCTCAGGGTCGGTCGGGTGACGTTGTGGACGCACGGCACGCCCCACGACTCTTTGACGTATTCCTCCAGCTGGTTGGGTTTGGAGTACGGGGGCTTGCCCTGCCACAGGTCGACGACTTCCTGCGCCACCAAGACGGGCGCAATCAAGAGGAACACGAGGACCAACGTCGCTTTCATCGTCCTATCGCTACTTGGTCTGGATCCGCTGGCCGATGGCGACCGCCTCCCGCGCTTCCGCTGTCCGCCCCATTCGATTGAGGATGTCGGCGAGAACGTAGTAGCCAAGCGGCCCTTCACTGTGGTCGGGGTCTTTTTCAATTCCGGTCCGTACGAGCCGCTCTGCGCGCTCGAGGTCCCCACCCCGATCCATGATGAGTTTCGACAGGTAGTAATAACCCTGGACGAAGTCGTGGTTCGATTCGATCGATGCCTCCCACAGCTCCTGCTGCCGGTCTCCCTGACCGAGGTATCCGAGCAGGCGCCCGAGGTTGAACTGGGCCTGATGGTACCTCGGCGCGAGCTCGATCGCCTTTTCGTAGGCTGCGACCGCCCGCCGAATGTCTCCCCTGTCCTCGTAGAGCACGGCTAGATTGAAGTGAGGCAGGGCGAATCCGTCCTCCTCCCGAATGGCATTTTCAAAGAGGGCCGCTGCCTCATCCCTCCGGCCCTGTTCCACGCGCACCTCGCCGAGCTTGTTCGAGATCAGCGCCGGCGCTTCGGTGGTCTGGACTGCCGCGACGAGCGCCTTCGCCGCTTCCTCCAACCGGCCTAGACCGAACTCAATGTCGGCGATAGCCAACGTTGCACGCGTATCATGACCCGATATTTCGAGCGCTCTCCGGAAGCCGACGAGTGCCTCTTCCGTGCGCCCCAGTGCCTGGTACGAGGCGGCCATACCCGTGAGTGAGTTCTTGTGGTCCGGCTGGATTTCCAAGGCACGCCGGTAGTGATTCAATGCCTCGTCGTAGCGCCTTTGTCTCGAGGCGATCTGACCCAACATCTGGTGGGCATCGAGGACCTCGGGGTCGTCCCTCACCACCGCCCTCAGAGTCTGTTCGGCCAGCTCCACGTCCTCTCGCATGAGGATCTGCGCTCCCATGATCGTGCGGTGGATCCCAATCTTATCCTTTGGATCCGCACGAGAACGATCCGTCTCCTCTTCGAGACTGACTCCGCCCTGACCGGCGGCGTAGCCCAATGCCTGCAGCTGGGCGAGGGTTTGAGGGTCGATATCGGGCACCGCTCCGGCGGAAGGCGCCTCGCGCTCGATCTCGGCCCTCAATCCGGCCAGCCGGTCTTCGAGCGCTTCCGCCACCGCCGGCTGTTCGAGAGACAGGTTCCGCATTTCGCGGGGATCCGTCGTGACGTCAAAGACCTCCGGTCGAGGTGCACTGATGAGTTTGAGGCTGCTGGTGCGGAGGGCCCGTAGCGGCGCCCAGCCGTAGTGCAGCAGCGGGTAGAGGGACTCCGAATATACGGCGCGGTCGCTGTCAGGGCTCTCTCCCCTGATCAGAGGCAGCAGGCTCTCGCCGTCGACCCGTTCCGGAGCCGACAGCCCAACGGCATCGAGTACGGTCGGGAATATATCCACGTGGCTGACCGCGGTGTCCACAACCCGCCCGGCATCTGAACCTTCCGGCGGTCTCACGATCAGCGACACGTGAATCGTCGTGTCGTAGATAAAGAAACCGTGCTGGCCTTCTCCGTGGTCGCCAAGGCCCTCGCCGTGGTCAGCTGTGAGAATCACGAGCGAGGTCGCCAGGAGACCGCGCTCTTCGAGCGCCCGCCGAAACTCCCCGATCAAGGAATCGGTGTAGGCCACCTCGCCGTCGTACGGCCGGTTCGGGTGCTGCGATCTGAAGGGCTCGGGCGGCGTGTAGGGATCGTGTGGGTCGTAGAGGTGGAGCCAGAGGAAAAATGGACCATCCTGAGGTCGACCATCGAGCCAACGGACGGCCTCGGCAATCGTAACGTCCCCCGGCCGCTGCACCGAGCTCAGGTTCGGCGTCTCGAAATCGCGCAGGTCGAAGTCATCGAAATAGTGATCGAAGCCACGCCCAATGCCCCAGCGCCGATCGAGGACGAATGCGCTGATAAACCCGGCGGTGTTCCACCCAGCCTCGGACAGCACCTCAGCCAACGTCGGAATA
Organism: Candidatus Sulfomarinibacter sp.; assembly: GCA_041560205.1. Taxonomy (GTDB): domain Bacteria; phylum Acidobacteriota; class Thermoanaerobaculia; order Thermoanaerobaculales; family Sulfomarinibacteraceae; genus Sulfomarinibacter. The sequence goes on along the minus strand of JBFFBV010000012.1, from coordinate 59,119 downwards.
CCCGTATCGAGCGTGTAACCCACGTTCTCGCGCACCCCATGGCCTGGTGGATAAAGACCGGTGAGGATCGACGAATGGGCCGGAAGCGTGAACGGCACGGTGCACGCGGCGTTCGAAAAAAGGACGCCTTCGGAGGCGAAGCCGTCGATGTTCGGCGTGTCGACGAGCTTGGATCCGTAGCTCGAGATGCGATCGGAGCGCAGCGTGTCGACGGTCACGAGGACGACGTTGAGATCCTCCTTCTCGATACCGTGGAAGGCCGACGCTCCGTTGGAACCGATTGTTGTCGAGCTTTGGGTTTCTCCGCCCCGCCCGCAGCCCACGCTCGAGGTCACGATCAGGAGCGCAGTGAAAAGCTGCAGCAGAAATCCCGATGCGTTGCTTCTTTCGGAGCTGATGCTCACACCCTGCCTCCAAGGACTCGATTCTCGACCTGCATTCTAATGGCGAATGGGCGATCGGTCAGCGCAGCACGGCCTCGCGAAGAATGAAGTCCAGATCGGCCTTTGTGTCGCCGACGGGGCAGGCGTTTTCACAGCCCCGGCAGTAGACGATGACATCGCACGACTCTTCGATGCCCATGATCGGGCCATCGAGCTCCTTCACGTCAGCGTCGTTCTGGTCCATCTCTCCTTTGCAGATCGACTGGTCGTAGGAACCGCTTCGAAAGGCCCTCCGGGGGCACGCGGCATGGCACGGCATGTCACAGCCGTCGCAGGGATTGAAACCATCCATCGGTCCGGTCGGCTCGAGCTCGGCCTCTATGAAGATCCCCCGCAGCCTCAGGTCCGACCCGTACTCCGGGCTGACCAGGAGATTGTTCTTGCCGATAACCCCGAGTCCAGCGAGAACTGCCGAGTCCTTGAGAAAGGTCCCACCATACTCGATCTGATAGGGCAGCGAGAGCGCCTGGATCCCCAATTCCTCGCCGAGCCAGATCCGCATCCGCCGGCTCTGCTTTCTGAGAACCCGATTCCCGGGTGTGAAGCCAGGGACCTTGAGGCTCCACCAATCGAGGATGGGCTCGGATGGCGGATGGGCCAGGGCCCACACCAGAATCGATCGGTGCGCGGGGTTCCAATCAACCCCCGCGTACTCGTCGTAGTACGGCCTCGTGTCGTAGATCTCGAAGGATCTCGATTTCTTCAGATCCTTCACCCTGGCGATGCCCGCCAACGACGCGCCGAGCTCCTTCGCCTTCGCCAGGATCTTCGCCTCGATCCGGTTGCGCTTCGAGGTCATAGACTCGAGTCCTTTCCCCCATCGAGCCGATCCAGCATCTCGGCCCGCCATCTCTCGGTGTCCTCGATCTGATTGAACGAGTAGATGTGGATGCCTTTGATATCGCACGGAGGTGCATCGAAGTGAGGAGCCAGCGCGAGAAGAAGCTCGTCCGGGCTGTAGCTCCCGGGCTTGATCATCCTACCCACCAGCCCGAGATTCGACCTGAGGAATCGTACCGACTGGCCGACCCCAATCTTGAGGGCGATATTCAGGAGCTTGCGCCGCTCTCCCGCACCTGGAACGCCGATGTGTACCGGCAGTCCGATGCCCTCGGCGCGGACACTTCGGAGCCACCTCACGATCACTGCCGGGTCGAAGCACATCTGGGTGACCATGTAGGCCGCAAACGACTGTTTCTGTCCGAGAAAGCTCAAGAGCGTCGCTTCGTCGACCAGCGGGTGCCCCTCGGGGTAGGCGCCTATTCCGACGGTCTCGATTCCGTGATCGAGCTGGGTCATGACTTCCAGGATCTCGAGAGAAGATTCGAAGATACCGTTCGGCCGTTCGGCATCTCCTCCGACAACGAAGGCCCGTCGTACCCCGAGCACGTCGAGCTCGCGCAGGATCTCCCGAAGGTGAGACGCATCCGTGACCATGCGAGCTGCAATATGCGGGATCAAGGTGAAGCCCTGGCCGCTCAGCCGCCTGGTGAGATCGAGGGTCGCGGGCATGCCCTTTTCGGGTGAGCAGGTGATGGCTATCTCGGTCCCAGCCGGAAGGCAGCGAGCCTTCTCCGCGACGCCTCTGAGCGGAATAATCTCGTAACAGGCGTTCTCGAGCCGGCGTCGCAGACCATCAAGGGCGACGTCCTCACGAGTCTCTATGCTCATCACCGGTTTATCGACCTTTCCATTCGGGCTCCCGTTTCTCGACAAATGCACAGGCGCCCTCCCGGGCGTCATCGCTGTCGATCATCTTCATGAACGCGGGCCAGGATCTCGACCGAAGCGCAGCATAACTCTCTTCAAATGAAAGATTTTCGGTCATGTTCACCGCCTCCTTGACGGCGGCGAGAGACAGAGGTGCGGCCTTGAGCAGCTCGCCCGCAAGGGCGCGAGCCCTGTCCATCAGCTCTTCAGACGGCACGACCTCGTTGACGAGACCATAGGACGCCATTTCGCTGGCGCTGTAACGACGACCCAGCATCAGGATCTCGAGCGCTTTCTGGCGCGGCAGGAGCTTGGGCAGCATGAAGGTACCGACGTCCGGCGCAACGCCGATCCGGACCTCCGGGAGATAGAACTCGGCGTGGTCGACGGCGATCACCAAATCCGCGCGCAGCAGCATTTCGAAGCCGGCCCCGACGGCCATGCCGTTGACCGCGCAGACAACAGGCTTGAGGAGATTCGTCATCTCCGGGAATCCGCCGAATCCGCCCTCACCGTAGTCGCCTAGATACTCCTCACCCGCCACCACCGCGTTCAGATCCCAGCCGGCGGAGAAGAACTTCTCTCCGGCGCCGGTGAGGATCGCCACCCCGAGCTCCGGGTCATCACGAAAGTCGGCAAAAACCCTGCCCATCTCCCGACAGGCCGGAGCGTCGAGAGCGTTAGCCTTCGGCCGATCGATCACGATCTCGAGGATCCGGCCGTTGCGCCTGATTTCGAGGAAGTCACACATTGCCCTTACTCCTGCAGCCTGATCAGTGCATCGGCGGCAACGACGCCACAGCCTTCGGCGAGCACCATCAAAGGGTTAATGTCGAGCTCGACGATCGCGAAAGGGTCGTTCTCGACCAGCTTCGCAACAGCCAGGATGGCATCGGCGGCCCTCTCCAGGTCAGCACGAGGCCGCCCCCTGAATCCTTCGAAGAGCGGCGCGCATTTCAGCGACGCGAGTGCCCGCAGCACCCGATCCCGACCGACCGGCAGAAGCAGCGATACGCTGTCCTTCATGAGCTCGACGAGGAGGCCGCCTCCACCGATCAGCAGGTAGGGACCGAAGTGCGGATCGCGGGCGACACCGACGATGAGCTCCGCCACAACACCGTCGATCATCGCTTCGACGAGGCATCTGTCAGAAAGACCCTCCATCTCCGACATCGCCGAAGAGACTTCCTTTGCCGAATCGAGCCCAAGCTTGACGCCTCCGGCCTCGGTCTTGTGGGCGATGCCGAGCGCCTTGACGACGACCGGAAACCCGAGCTCGGTGGCTGCCGCAGCGGCCTCTTCGGCATTGCGGGCGGTTCGCGACGGAGGGATCGGGACGCCGCTCCGAGCGAGCAGGGCCTTCGATTCCGCCTCGTCGAGAACTCGGCCTCCGCCCTCTTGGCCCATCACCTCGAATTCGAGCAGCGGCGGGCTCGACGGCCGACGCCACGCGGCGCCCACGTCGACGGCCGCCCGAACCCCCGCGAGCCCGGCATCGATGCCCGCGAGCGGCACGATACCCTGCTCGATCAATCTTTCGGCGACCGGCTCGGAGATCGTATCTGAAAATGTCGACAGCACGCCGCCCTTGGTTCCGGTATCGCGGATGGCCCTCACGAATCCTCGTTCGGCCCCACCCCATGTCGACTGGTCGCAGATGTCGTCGCGCGGGTAATCGAGGAGGCACAACGAGATGTCGAAGCCTGCGGAGGCGAAGGGGGTGAAGGTCGCGGCCATCCGATCTTCGTCGTTCCAGTCGAACATCTGGAAATCGAGCGGGTTGGCGGCCACCATCCGCTCGTGCACCACCGCGCGGAGCCTTTCGGTCACCTCCTCGGACAGCGGCGGCATCGTGAGACCGGTGCCCATCATCGCGTCGGCGAGCAGCGTGAGGTCGCCTCCCGAGGTACTCATCGCCCCGACCCGGCCGCCATCCAGCGGACCGAGCACGTGCAGGACCTTGAGCGCTTCGACAAGGGCCTCGAGCGAGTCGACGCGTGCGACGCCGACCCGGTCGAAGAGGTCACCGACGAGGGCGTCGGAGCCCGCGAGCGACGCCGTGTGCGAGACCACGATCTTCTGCGCGAGGTCGGAACGCCCGGTCTTGATGGCGACGATCGGTTTTCCCAGCTCCTGGGCCACGTCGACCGCCCCCTGAAAGGCACGCGGGTCGGACATGGATTCAACGTAGAGCCCGAGCGCAGTGACCCGCTCCTGGCGAGCAAAGACATGGATCGCATCGTGGAGGTCGAACTTGAGCTTGTTGCCGAGCGACATCATGTAGGCGATCGGCAGGCCCCGCCGCTGCATTGTGAGGTTGAAGGCGACGTTGGAGGACATCAAGATGACGGCAACTCCCCTGTCCACCCGTCGGCCGCCCTGCTGATCGGGCCACAGCATCGCCCCGTCGAGGTAGTTGAGAAGCCCATAACAGTTCGGCCCGATCAGGGGCATGTCGCCCGAAGCCTCGAGCAGCTGCGCCTCGAGATCCGAACCCTCTTCGCCGGCCTCGGTGAATCCGGTCGCATAACAGATCGCCCCTCCGGCACCCCGCGCTGCGAGATCCCTGACGATATCGATCGTAAGGTTCCGGTTCACGCCGACATAGGCGGCATCGGGGCTCGCAGGGAGATCGGCGACCGATCGGTAGACCTTTCGTCCCCCGACCTCGTTCTTTTTCGGGTGCACCGGCCAGATTTCGCCCTCGTAGCCCATACGGTCGCACTGACGGACGAGCTCTTCGGCCACGCCGCCCCCGAACACTGCAACGGACCCGGGCTCGAGCAGCCGTTCGATCGACATCTACGATCCTCCCGACACCGCCTTGCCCACGCCATCCTCCCCCAGCCACCTGAGAAAGGACCAGACGCAGAGTGCGATGATGAAGATCAAGGGCACGGCGACGATCAGCGAAGCGGTCTGCAGCGGTCTGAGCCCGCCGAGATACATCAGCGCGACCGCCATGCCGCCGAGCGCGATCGCCCAGAATAACCTGTTCCAACGCAGGGGCTCGGACTCGCCCGCTACCAGGTCGCGAGACGCCACCGACGCGATGGTATAGGCGGAGGCCTGCAGCGTGGTCGCCGAGTAGATGAACGCCATCGCCACGAAGAGCACCAAGATGACCGTGCCAAAGGGCAGGGCCTTGACGACCGCCACGATCGCCGCTTGCGGCGAGATTTCGTTCATGATGCTGATCACCGGCACGGTCCCATTGAGCTGGTCGTGGAGCGCGGTGTTGCCGAACACGGCGAAGAAGAGCCAGCAGCCGAGGCTGCCCCACACGAGGTTGGCGCCGACCACCTCGCGCACTGTCCTGCCCCGCGAGATCCTGGCCACAAAAAGCCCCATGAAGGGTGCGTAGGCGATCCACCACGCCCAGTAGAAGACCGTCCACGTCTGGGGAAAGCCGGAGGCGCCGACCGGGTCGGTCGAGAAGCTCATCTTGAGGAAGTTGGTCGCCAAAAGCCCGAGGCTGTTGGTGAAGGTGTCGAGGATGAAGACGGTCGGCCCGAAAACCAGCACGAAGGCGAGCAGGAAAAAGCCGAGGTAGACGTTGGCGTCGGCCAGCCGCTTGATGCCCCTCTCCATTCCGAGGTAAACGGTGGTGCCGAAGATGGCGGTCCAGATGACGATGACGAAGGCGTCGAGGGCGAAGGTGCGCTCGATGCCGAGCAGGGTGCTGATGGACTCGGAAAGGATTGGAGTGCCGAGGCCAAGCGAAGTTCCGGTGCCGCCGACCAGGCCGAAGATGAAAAGCACATCGATGAGCTTGCCGAGGACTCCGTCCGCGCGGTCGCCGATCACGCCGCGGCAGGCCTGGCTGATCCGGAGGAAGGGGATCTTCCGGTTGTGGAAGGCATAGGCGATCGGCAGGGCAGGAACGCAGTAGAGCGCCCACGCCATCGGGCCCCAGTGGAAGAGGCCGTACATCGCGGCCCAGTGCGCCGCCTCGGCCGATTCGGCCTCGATCCCGAAGGGCGGCGCCTGATAGTAGTAGACCCACTCGATGGTCGCCCAGTAGAGCAGGGAGGTGCCGATCCCGGCGCAAAAGAGCATCGCGACCCAGCTCAGCGTGCGGAACTCGGGAGCGGCATCGCTCCCCCCGAACCTGACCGATCCGTATCTCCCGAACGCCAACCACAGGAGAACGCCGAGGCAGGCGACCGTGAACCACAGGAAGAGAAAACCGAGGTTGTGGGTGATGAAGCCCATGACCCGGTTCAGTACGGCGGCGCTTTGCTCCGGGTAGGCCATCAACGGCACGATGGCCGCCACCACCACGATCAGCGCGGGCCAGAAGACCTGCTTGTCGATCGGCGCCGATTTCGTCACGGTCATTGAGCCACCTTCTCGTCTTTTTCCGTCGGAAAATCGGGCTCGCCGAAGATGCCCTCGAGGACCTGTCGCAGCCTCGGCAGGACCTCGAGCTCGCTCTGGTCCTCGTTGAAGTAGCCAACGTACACCGCCACCAGATCGCGTTCAGGGTTGATCAGAAGACCCTGACCCGCCCAGCCACCCTTGAACACGTCGTTGTTGGTGAACACCACATCCCACTGATAGACGTTGTGTTTGACCTCATCCCGGATTGCTTCATCGGGCGGACCCCAACGTCCCTTGGCCAAAAGCGCTGGCCGCCCTCCGTTCTTCAACATCTCGATGTGCCGATCGGAGACGATCTTGTTGTCGGACACGACCGAAAAGCTCGGCGTGAACAAGAGACCGAAGCGGGCGAGATCACGGGGCGCACCGAGGAAGCCACCCGCGAACATCGGCACGCCGTAGCGCGGCGCCAGGAAGGCCGCATCGTGCTCGGCCCCGATCCGGGTCCAGATCTCGCGGGAGAACGCGTCCTGAAACGGCATTCCCGTGAGCTTCTCGACCAGCCAGCCGAGGATGTAGGCGTTGATCGATGCGTACTCGAAGGAGGTCCCCTGCTCGGCGAACTTTCCCACCTTGAGACTCGCGATGTACTCGTAGGGGTTGTTCGCGGCCTCGTCATCCCAGTGGGCCTCGCCGGTCGTTTCCATCAGGCCGTAATAGCAGGAGGACCGGTGGTAGTACTCCTCGGGACAGTCGACACCGGTCGCCATGTCGAGGATGTTCCTGACCGTGACTCCCGCATAGGACGAAGCGGCGAGCTCGGGGATGTAGGTTTCGATGGGCTTGTCGATCACAACCCGGCCGCGATCTTCGAGGATGCCGACGACCGTGGAGACCAGCACCTTGGTCACCGACCAGTAGATGGGCCGCTCGTAGGGCTCCATTCGCGGATAGTCCTCGAAGACGACCGCGCCCTTGTGGAGGATCACCATTCCCATACAGGTCGAGGCATCGCTCTTGAGAAAATCGGCAAATGGCAGCTTGCCTCCCGGTGTTTCGACCGGGTAATCGGCGATCTCGCGCATCGGTCGATAGGGGAGCTCTCGAACCGGCCCGGCTCGATAGACGTTGACCGTCGGGAAGATGCGGTTGAGGTTCTTGTTGTTCCAGGCCATGTCGGCGCCGTTGACGTTCCACCAGGAGGTGTCCTTCGGCAGGCTTTCGATCTGCTTCCGCACCTCGTTGACCGACGAAGCGGACTCGAATTCCTCGGTCTGGGCAACGGCCGGCAGAACCACGAGCACCGACAGACCGACCGAGAACAAGGTGCCGACATCACTTCTCACGCTGTTCCGCATCGCCTCACCTGCCATTCTTGGCGAAGAATTCCCAGATCACATCGATCGAAAACTGATCGTCGCCCTCTCTCGGCCAATCGTGGCCGCCGTCCCACCCGCAATCAACGACTTCGGCGCCAGTTGCACATTCGGCACGCTGGATGCACTCGAAGTTCACAACGCCGTCCCTCGACGTCGGGTAGGGGCTGTCCTCGGAGCTGCACCCCTGCGATTCGGAACTCGCCCACACATCCAGGACCTCTGATGTCGGGGTGTAGATGAATCCGTCACTCGCAGGCTTCCCATCGAAGGGCACCGTTGTGTCGCGGGTACCGTAGATATTCATCATTGAAATCTTTGGTGAGGAACCGGGTGCGCAGTTGAATCCCTTGGCGAGGGTGCCGCCCGTCGGGGCAATGGCGGCAAAACGATCGGAGAGGTCACAGCCGAGACGGTGGACCATCATTGCGCCGTTGCTCATACCGGTAGCGAAGACCCGGTCGCGGTCAACACACAGGGTGCCTTCGAGTTCGTCGAGCAGGGTTTCTATGAAGCCAAGGTCGTCGTAACACGAGCACCAGTCGCACTCTTTCGGTTCGCCGCACTCAGGTGGGGTCGGATAGTCGAAGGCCCCTTCGGTGCATGTCGGCCCCTCGGGCCCCGGAGAGGCGTTGCACGCGAGGTCGTTCCACGAGGTGATCAGCTGGCCGTCGGCCTCGAAGCTCGTTCCCTGAGGGTAGACCACCACGTAGCCGTGTTCGTCTGCGTGTTGGCTGAAGGAGTTGTATTTGTTTTCAAATTGGTACGCGGTTGTTGTGTATCCGTGAATTGCCACGACGAGCGGTGCAGGACTCGCCGGATCGTAATCAATCGGCAGATGGAGCCGGTATTCTCGTTCGAGGTCGCCGACCCTGATGGTACGGGCCACCGACGTTCCCGGTTCGGGGTGAGACATCTGCCCGCATCCCGCACTACTGCGCGGTGACTCCGCACCCGCCGCCAGCGTGACGGCGATGACGAGGAACCACGGTGCGAGTATCGACCGAGGCCTCATCGTACTCTCCTCGCGAGCTCGGCGGCGGGTGGATCGGTTGCCGCCAGCGGCCGCAGCCGGTACGAGTAGCTCATGGGCTCGGCGAACAGCGTGTACTTGTCGTGGGTCCGCGCACCCCAGCTGGTATCGCCGCCGACACCGGTCTGTTCCATGTCGACGTTCAAGGTGATGTCCTCGCGGCGTTCCATCTGGTAGCTGTGTTTCGCCGTTTGCAGATCGTCGGTGGTGTAGTGATGCACGCTGAAGCCGACCAGGGGCTCACCGACCACCAGGAGACCCTCTCCACGCTCGTTGGTCAGGGACACCCAGCGAACGTCTGTCTTGTTGCCGTTCTCCTGGGGTTCCGAGTAATCGACAAACTGCTCGTCGACGGTGCCGGACCACAATCCGACCCGGGCCCCCACCTTGCGGTCCCAATAACTTTCGTGTGGACCGCGGCCATACCAGGTCACGGTCTCGAAGCCGCCCGGGATCTCGAGCTGCATCCCGAACCGCGGGACCTCTGGAAGCTCCCCGTCTCCCGGCGCGAAATCCTGCTCGACGACGATGTCACCGCTTCCGAGCACCGTGTAGCTGACCGATCCGGCCCCGTCCACATCGGGGAATTCGCCCTCGAATCGCAGCTTCACTTCCGCCGGACCCACGGTCTCGACGGATGAGAAGCTCACGCGCCAGTTCTCAGAAGCCGCCAGCCACGGAGCGCACCGCTCCGGAAACCCGTTGCCGCGGTCGTTGTCGGTCGGGGCGCGCCAGAAGTTGGGCCGGGGCCCTGCGCGGATCAGCTCGGTTTCGCCCGATCGCAGCGATGCCAAGCTCCCGGTCGCCGTATCGAAGACCGCCGCAAAACCATCGCCCTCGACCGTGATCCGGTCCCCGTCCTCAGCGACGGTCAACGGCGCCATGCCGGCGACATCGAGTTTCGGGGCAGCAGCGGCCATATCCAGCTCGAACTGCTCCCAGGCAACCTCGTGCCCCTTGTTCGCCCAGGGCGTGTCGTCGGCCAATCGGAAGCTCAGATCGAGCCAGTACTCGACCCCCGGCTTCGGAGCGATGGCGGGCAGGCGGAGCCTGACCTTCTGGCTCCCCGACGGTGGTGCATCGAGGCTCGACATCTTCCCGGAGGCCAGCACCTCGCCGTCACCCTGGACCTCCCAGAAGCCCTCGAACTGGCTGAGGTCGATGAATGCGAAGCCGTTGTCGATCTCGATCTCACCCCGGGCGAGATCGACCGCCGTGACCGTGATGTACTGGTAGACCTTTTTGAGCTCGATCAGCCCGGGGTGGGGCACGCGATCCGCCGATACCAGGCCGTTCATCAGGAAGTTATCGTCGTGGTAGACCCCGGGCGGTTCGAAATCACCACCAAAGGCGAAGAAGAAATCGTCCGGTTTTCCGGGCACGGGTTGCCGTAGACCCTGGTCGACCCAGTCCCAGATGAAGCCGCCCTGCAGCCGCTCGTAGCGGTAAATCGCATCCCAATAGTCGGCCAGATTGCCGTTGCTGTTGCCCATCGCGTGCGAGTACTCGCAGAGGATCAACGGCCGATCGTCGTAGGTCGTGGCGTACTCGACGATGTCCGGGATGCGCTCGTACATCGGGCAGTAGATGTCGGTGTTGGGTCCGAGCTCGGCGCGCTCGTAGTGGACCGGTCGCGAGGAATCCCGCTCTCGGATCCAGTCGGCGGTCGCGGTGAAGTTGACGCCGTCCCCGGCCTCGTTGCCGAGCGACCAGATGATGATGCTGGGGTGGTTCTTGTCGCGCTCGACCATGCTGATCGTGCGGTCGAGGTGGGCTTCGCCCCACTCCGGCTTGTTACCCAGCGTCGTGTCCGGGTCGTAACCGATGCCGTGGGATTCGATGTTGGCCTCGTCGATGATATAGAGACCATAGCGGTCGGTGAGGTCGTACCACTCGGGCACGTCGGGGTAGTGCGAGGTGCGGACGGCGTTGATGTTGTGCTGCTTCATCAGGAGGATGTCGTGGATCATCCCCTCGGTGCTCATGACGTGGGCGGTATCGGGGTCGTGCTCGTGCCGATTGGTGCCCTTGATCAGCAGAGCGACACCGTTGACCAACAACTGACCATCGGTGATCTCCACCTCACGGAAACCGACGTTGCTCGACACCGACTGCAGCAAGGTTCCATCGGCATCTTTGAGCGTCAAAACCAGGCGGAAGAGGTTGGGCTCCTCGGCCGACCACTTCGGCGGATCGCTCAGGCTGTGATCGAACCTCACAACTTTTTCCTCGGCCGCATCCACATCGGAGGTGGCGGTCAGCCCGTCAGCGATCAGCCGCCCCTCCATATCGAAGAGCTGTCCCTCGACGGTGAAGGGTCTCGGCGTGTCGCCGAGATTCCGGACCCAGACTTCGACTCCGAGATCGGCATCTCGATAATCCTCGTCGAGGTCGGTGTGGACCTGGAAGTCGCGGATATGGAGCTCATCCCACGAATAGAGGTCGACGTCGCGGAAGATGCCGCTGATGCGCCAGAAGTCCTGGCACTCGAGGTACGAGCCGTCCGAGTAGCGGTAGACCTCGAGGGCAACGACGTTTTCGCCCGGCACGAGGAACTCCGTGACATTGAACTCGGCCGGTGTGCGGCTGCCCTGGCTGTAGCCGACCTCGTGGCCATTGACCCAGAGGTAGAAGGCCGAGCTCACCCCACCGAAACGGAGGTAGATCTGGCGACCCTGCCAACCGACAGGAACCGCGAAAACCCGCCGGTAGGAACCGACCGGATTGAAATCGTGCGGCACCCGCGGTGGATCGGGCTCGCCCCAGGGATAGCGGACGTTGGTGTAGATCGGGTAGCCGTATCCGTGGAGCTGCCAGTTGGCGGGAACCGGGATGAGATCCCAACCACTGACGTCGTACTCGGGCCGAAAAAATTCGACCGGTCTCGACGCCGGATTTTCGGCCCAGTTAAAGCGCCACTCGCCATTGAGCGAGATGTTCCAGGGGGACGCTCCCGGGTCACCTGCCAGCGCAGCTTCCGGTTCTGCAAACGGCACGGCGGTGGCCCGTGGCGCCTCCTTGTTGCGCCCGATCATCTGCGGGTTTTCCCAGTCGGGGTGCGGTTCGTGTCGAGTCTGCACGCCGCAAGCCATGGTCACGACGCAGGCCATCGCCCCGACAATTGCTCTCGGTTCGCACTGTGTCCAGTTCACCCCGCCCCTCCATTCAATCTCCGATTGAACCGGTGACCCTCATCGAAGTCGCCGATTTGTCAGTTCATAAAAGACGAGCCCGCCGAAGCGGGCTCGCCTCCAGGGCACCCTCGATCAGAACGCCAACCTCAGCCGCAGCTGGGCCCGACGCGGTAGCACCCACCCTCCGGGCAATGGCTCTTCGCCAACTGGATAACGAGTATCCCTCCACCGTTCGACGGCGTCGTCGTTGAGGATGTTGAGAACCTGGATATCGATATTGAGGTTCACATCCTTACCGAGGTCGAAGTGCTTGCCGAAGCCAATGTCCCACAGGTACTGGGTCGGGAGGCGTTGATCGTCGGAGGCCGGCGAGGTGGTGATGTCACTCCAACCTCGGGTCGGCAAACGGACCCATTGACGGCGGTCCCAGCCGATGCCGCTCTGGATGTTCAACACCGAACTGATTTTGAACTCTAACGGGAGCCATACGTTACCGACCAACCGCAGATTGTGCCTCCGATCGCCGTTCAACTGCTTGTCGGCGTATGTGTAGACATTGGGGTCGGCCTCCTCGCGGCTGGCCCAGAAAACGCCACCCTGCGCCGCCCAGCCGGTCGGACTGCTGTGGAATCGTGGGTTCAGTCCCTCGGCCTCCTGGTAGCTGTAGGTTGCCATGAGATCCCAGTTGTTGCTGAAGCGCTTCTTGTAGGTCAGGAAGAGGCCAATGTAATCCTGCTCGTATGGCCGGTCACCGCCGAGCGCACCTGGACCGGTGCTGTTGCCCTTGTAGCGCGTCGGATCGACCGAGTAGTCCTTGAACTGGTAGACGGTCCCGGTTTCCGGGTCGGTCCACTCGTACCACTCGAACTCCCCGTCGTCGTCGATATACCACCCAATCTGGTTTTTGGTCTCTTTGTAGACCGCCTGCGCCCCGATGGCGCTGGTCGCGCCGATCTGGCGCTCGAAGCCGAGGGTGTACTCCCAGGTGTCCGCGTTCGTGGTGCCCGGAATCAGGAATGCGTTGGACCTCTGCCCCCAATCCGAGATGATCTCCCACTCATTGTCCCAGTTGAGCCAGTAGGTCCTCCACGGCGGCGCCTCGGGGGGCGGCGCGTACCAGTCACCCGAGGCCATGCCGGCGTGAAACTGTCCTATCGAACCACGGATCACGGTCTTGCCGTCGCCTGTCGGCTGCCAGGCAAAACCAAAGCGCGGATCGTAGTTGGTCCAGTCCAGCACGTCCACGCCGGCAATCATTTCACCGGTCGGATTCGATTGCATATCAAGACGGGGCAAGTCCTCCACCCAGCCCTTGTGGTTATCGATCCGGATTCCGATGTCCAGAGTCAACCGGCTGCTGATCGTCCAGCTATCGGTAATAAAGGCGCCGATCGACTCCGACTCGCCGCCATAGACGTAGGGCAGCCCGGTGTACAGGTACTGGTAGACGTACGGGTAGCCCGGGTAGTACTCATATTCATACTGGTAGTAGTAGTAGGGTTGGAAGGTCTTGATCAAAGCCCCATCCCTGGAGTATTGGACCCCGAATCTGAACTCGTGGTCGCCCTTGATGAAGTTGTCGGCGTGCTGCGTGAGGATGACCTCGGCGTCATCGGAGGACTGGTCCCAATCCCAGGTCCAAAAAGGGTCCCCGTACCAAAGGTACGGATACACCGTCATATCGACAAAGGTGGGTTCACCGCTGGGGTTCTGAGAACGCCACTCTTCGGTGATGCGCATGGCGCCAACGCGCGCCTCGAGCACCGTGCTGGGCCCGAGAATGGCACTGTAGTCGAGCCCCAGCATCTGGTTTTTGGTCCAGGTCTCGCTCCAGCCGGACGGTTCTGTGAAGATGTCTCCCGCATAGGGTCCAAGAAACTCGTAGTTGCTCCCGATCAGATTGAGGCGGTGGTTCTGCGCGATCTGGGCCGTGAACTTGAGGTCGAAATTGTCCCAGGTGGTTTCTTTCTGGTTTGGCAGAGTTGAGTTTTCAAAGGGATAAAATGCCTGGAAGCGTCCGAATTCAGCGCCGGCGAAGAACCACACCTTGTCTTTCGCGATCGGGCCGCCGAGGCTCATCTGCAGCACGTTGTGATGATCGAGGGTGTAGGTCTGAGCCCCTTCAGGCGCATCTTCGCGGCGACCGTTCTCGCCGACCCAGCTGGAGGGCCAATAGTCGAGATTGGCCGATCCGTGGAACTGATTGGATCCCGACTTGGTCACGACGTTGAAGGCCGTCCCCAACATGCCGCCGTATTCGGCGGTGGCGCCGGTGCCGAGGACCTGGATCTCGGCCACCATTTCGTCGTTCATCGACCATCGCAGCTCGCCGCTGTCGGAACCGGTGCGGTTGAGACCGTCGATGTTCCACTGGCTCGATTTGATGTCGGCGCCGAAGGCGACGATCCTGGCCGAACCTTCTTCTGTCTGCGCAACACCCGGAGTCACGGCGATGACATCGTAGAAGTGGCCCCGGGTCGGCAGATCGATGATCTGCTTGTTGTCGAAGCGCGTATTGAAGGTTGGGCTCGCCGTATCGACGATCGGCGTCTCGGCGACTACTGTGATCTCGTCAGAGAACGCCTCCGGCATGTTGAAGTCGACCGACGCCACCTTGCCGATCGCGACCCTCACACCTTCTGCTGCCTGGACCTGAAAGCCATCAAGGGTCGCCGTCACCGTGTAGGTGCCGACCGGCATGGCTGCGAACATGAAGCCGCCAGAGGGGCTTGCCACAGCTGTTCGCTGCGCGGAACCGAGGGTCTCGCCGGTGACCACCACGGTGACCCCCGGCAGGGCCTGGCCTTCGTCGTCGAGGGTTCTCCCGCGGATGCTGCCCGTGGTCTGGGTCCATCCAGTTTGACTGAAGATCAGCAGTGTCGCGACTGCTGCGGCTGCGATCCATCTCCTTCCGGTCATCATGAACCTCCCCCTCTCATTTGGCTCCTGTCGGGACGACCTCGATGGCAAGCCCGTCGTTCCTCAGATTGCCGAGCACCGATGCGTCGGCGCCGTCGTCTGTAATCAGCAGATCCGCTCCAGAGACGTCGGCGACAAAGGCCGAAGCCACTTCTCCGATCTTGTCGTGGTCGGCGAGGAAGACCGACTTCGCCGCCGACCGAACCATGGCCTGCTTGATTTCGGCTTCAGCAATGTTGCTGTTGGTGAATCCGCGGCTGGTATCGACGCCGTTGCATCCCAGAAACGCCACATCCGCCTTCAGCTGGTCGATCAGGAGCGTCCCCATCGGCGCAACCAGCGAGTGTTGCAGTGGACGCAGGGTGCCACCTGTTACGATGACCGACACCCCCGGCAGCCCTTCGAGTATCAGCGCGATGTTGAGCCCGTTGGTGATCACCACGACCCGAGAGAGCTCCGGTGAAAGGGCCTTGGCCAGCTCGGTCGTGGTGCTGCCGACATCGATGATGATGGTCTGACCGTCATCCACCATGGCGGCGGCCCGCGCCGCGATCGCCATTTTCTCGGACCGGTTGGTGGTACTGGTTTCCTCGAGCGACATCTCCAGAGGGCCGTCGCGCGAAACCACCGCGCCACCCCGGACGCGGGTGAGGACGCCCTTGCTCTCGAGGAATTTGAGATCTTCGCGGATCGTCACCTCTGAGACGTCCAGGCGATCCTTGAGGTCCGCAATGCTGACCCGGCCGCTGACCTCGATGGCACGACGAATCGTGTCGTGTCTCAGGGCAGCCTTGATCGCGACGGGCTGATCCACGGTCAGCATCGGACTCCCTTGGTGAACAACACATAAACTGAGATGACCGAAAACTCGAATGGGAGATCTTTGACACCCAGGACTGCGACTCTCCACGCTCTGCTTGGACATCCACATCCACAGGGCTGGATGACAGAATCCCCAATAACTCCTGAATTCATGCCCTCATCTCGATATCACGCCCTCAGAAATCCTCTGACGATTTGAAAAGAAAGCAGAGCGAATACGGTTTCGGCTGTTCACCGCTCCGTGCTCGACACATCTCGGCATCAACCTTCCAGATCCAAATGACGAGCCCACCGAAGTGGGCTCGTCGACGAAAACCACTCGATCAGAACTGGAACCTCAGGCGGAGCTCGGCGCGCCTCGGGAGGACCCAGAGGCTGGGTATGGGACCCTCATCGGGATTGATTTCACGGGTCCTCCAGCCCTCGACCGCGTCGTCGTTGAGGATGTTGAGAATCTGCAGATCGACGCTGAGGTTCATTTGCTGGCCGAGAGAAAAGTGCTTGCCGATGCTGAGGTCCCACAGGACCTGATCCGGGTAGCGCTGCTCGTAGCTGGCCGGCTCGGCGATGACTCGGGTCTGTCGCCACCAGGTGCTCGGCTCCTGGACGAACGCGTACCGGTCATAGGGCCGACCGGTTTGGAAATTGACCACGGTGCTGAACTTGAATTGCAGCGGAGCCATGTAGTTCGCAACCACCCGGAACATGTGCCGGCGGTCGGCGTTGAGAGACTTGTACGCGTTGAGGTGGCTGTTTGGATCAGTCTCGTCCATGAACCAGTACATGACGTAGCCCTGGCTGCCCCAGTCCAGGAAGGTCGGGTTCAGGCCCTCCGACTTGGAGTAGGTGTAGGAGGCGAGCATGTCCCAGTTGTTGCTGAACCGCTTTTTGTAGGTGAATATCAAACCCTGGTATTCCTGCTCGTAGGGGCGATCGCCGCCGTTCGCTCCAGGCCCGGAGCTGTTGCCCTTCATTGTTGTCGGTCCCCCGCCGCCGTAGTCGCGGAGCACGAACTCCTGTCCGTTCCACGGGTCGGTGTAGCTAAAGGTCGTATACTCCGCGTCGTCGAGGAGATGCCAACCGATGAGGTTCTCGGTCTTCTTGTAGACCGCCTGCACGCCGATCGAACTCGTCGCGCCCACCTGCTGCTCGAAGCCGAGGGTGTACTCCCAGGTGTTAGCGTTCTGGGTACCATCGACTAGTAAGGCGTCGGAGGCATGCCATGACCAGGTCTGCTCCCACTCGCCGTCCCAGTTGAGCCAGTACCCCTCAGAGGGCGGCTTTTCGGGCGGTGGCCAGTACCACTGGCCGAACACGGGTCCCGCGTGGAAGCGCCCGATCGAGCCGCGGATGAGGGTCCTTCCGTTGCCGGTCGGCTGCCAGGCAAAGCCGAGGCGTGGGTCGACGCTGGTCCAGTCGACCATGTCACGGCCCTCGATGATCTCACCGGTCGGGTTCGAGTCCCCGTCGAGGCGGGGGTAGTCGGGGACCCGGGCCTGGTGGTTGTCGTAGCGGACACCGAGCTCGAGAGTCAGATTGTCACTGACCTGCCAGCTGTCGGTTACGAAAGCTCCGATCGACTCCGATATCGCACCGTAGTAGAACGGCGTCTGGTAGTACAAACCCTGCCAGGTGTAGTAGTAGCCGTAACCGTAGTTGTAGCTGTAGTAGTAAGACTCCGCCTGGTAGTAGTAGCTGGTGTCGAAGGTCTTGGTATTCGCGCTGCCCTTCTTGTACTGGACACCGAAGCGGAAGCTGTGGTCGCCCGCGAGGAAGTCGTCGGCGTGCTGCGTGAGGACAATCTCGGCGTCGTCGGTCTGCGGGTCCCAATCCCAGGTCCACCACATTCCACCGGAGTACTGCCAAGGATCGACGGTCGTGTCGACGAACATCCACTCATCGCTCGGGATCTGGGGTCCCCAGGTGTAATCGGTGCGCCAACCGCCCGCCTTGACCTCGAGGAAGGTCTTGTCGCTCAGGACAGCGCTGTAATCCACGGAGAACATTTTGGTTTTGTTTCTGTCCTCCCCCCAGTTCGTTGGTTCGGAGTACACATCGCCCACCGCTGGACCCACGTAGTCGTGGTCGCCAACCCGCAGGTTGAGTCGGTGGTCGTTGCCGAACTGCGCGGTGAGCTTGAGGTCGTAGTTGTCCCAGGTCGTCTCCTTCTGCCCGGGCAGCTCCTCCTGATATGGCCAGAACTCCAAGACGCGCCCCCACTCCGCTGCCGCGAAGAACCACAGCGAGTCTTTGAAGATCGGGCCACCCAGCGTCAGCACCAAATTGTTGTGGTGATCGATCCGATAGGTCTGCGCACCTTCCGGCGCGTCCTCTTCCACCGCGTTGGTGGAAACCCAGTTGGGGACCCAGTAATCGAGGACTGCCGAGCCATGGAACTCGTTGGTCCCTGTCTTGGTGACGACGTTGAATGCGCTACCAAGCATGCTGCCGTACTCGGCGCCGGCGCCGGTTCCGACCATCTGGAGCTCGGCGATCAGCTCGTCGTTCATCGACCACCGGACATCACCGGCCTCCGGCGAGGTGCTGTCGAGACCGTCGATGTTCCACTGATTCGACTGCACGTCCGAGCCGAAAGGCGTGAGGAGGAAGATACTCTCGCGGTCCGCGGCCACTCCCGGAGCCACCGCGAGGGTGTCGTAGAAATTGCCTCTGGTCGGCAGGTCCTTGATCGTATTTGCATCGTAGGCCGCACCGAAGCTGGGGCTCGCGGTATCGATGACCGGCGTCTCGGCGATGACGGTGATCTCCTCTGAAAAGGCTTCCGGCATGCTGAAATCGACCGTCGTAACTGCATCGATACCGACTTTCACACCTTCTGCTGCCTGGACCTGAAAGCCACCAAGGGTCGCCGTCACCGTGTAGGTGCCGACAGGCATTGCAGGGAATGAGAAGCCGCCAGACGCGCTCGTTACCGTGCTTCGTTGGGCCGAGCCGAGGACCTCGCCGGTGACCACGATAATGACGCCCGGCAGGGCCTGGCCATCGGTGTCCACGATCCTCCCGCGAATGCTGCCCATGGTCTGGGCCCCTGCCGTTTGGCCAATAATCAGCAGTGCCACGACTGCTGCGGCTGCGATCCATCTCCTTCTCGTCATCATGTACCTCCCCCGCTCATTTAGCTCCTGTCCGGACCACCTCGATGGCAAGCCCGTCGTTCCTCAGATTGCCAAGCACCGATGCGTCGGCGCCGTCGTCTGTAATCAGCAGATCCGCTCCAGAGATGTCGGCGACAAAGGCCGAAGCCACCTCTCCGATCTTGTCGTGGTCGGCGAGGAAGACCGACTTCGCCGCCGACCGAACCATGGCCTGCTTGATTTCGGCTTCAGCAATGTTGCTGTTGGTGAATCCGCGCACGGGATCGACGCCGTTGCAGCCGATAAATGCGATGTCCGCCTTGAGCTGGTCCAGCAACAGCGTCCCCATCGGCGCGACCAGAGAGTGTTGGAGAGGTCGCAGCGTGCCGCCGGTGACGATCACCGATACGCCCGGCAGCCCTTCGAGTATCAGCGCGATGTTGAGCCCGTTGGTAATCACCACGACTCGGGAGAGCCCCGGAGAAAGAGCCTTGGCCATTTCGGTGGTTGTGCTGCCAACATCGATGATGATCGTCTGGCCGTCCTCGACCATCGATGCCGCCTTCGCGGCGATTGCCATCTTTTCGGCCCGGTTGGTGGTGCTGGTTTCCTCGAGCGACATCTCCATGGCATCGTTGCGCGTCACGACCGCGCCGCCACGCACTCTCTTCAGCACTCCCCTGCCTTCGAGATGCTTGAGGTCCTCCCGGATCGTGACCTCGGAGACGCCGAGCCGGTCGCTGAGATCGGCAATGCTGACGCGTCCATCGACCTCGATGGCACGGCGGATCGCGTCGTGCCTCAATGCCGCTTTGAGGGCGACGGGTTGATCCGTGATCACCATCTGTGTTCCTTAAGAAATAAAAGATAATCCAAGAATTTCGAAAGTGCAAGGATTTGCCTGATTTTTTCCGGTAAACGCGAATGGGTCCGACTTTCGATTGAGTGCGATGCGTTCCTCGACGAAACGGGTTTTTCTAATTACAAGTTATTATTGGCACTTACAGATACCGACATCTGATCAACGTGGATCGCCGCAAGAAGACTTGTGCAGAACCGGGACCGTCGAGTATTCTCTCTTTTGATCTGAGAAAGCGAAAGAAATGAGAAAAAATCGCAAAAAAGAACATGCACGACCTCGCTTCGACTGACGCCATCACCCAACGGTACTTCGGTTCGCTCGCCGACGGTTGTGATATCGAACTCTTCGTCCTGACAAACAAAAAAGGGATGCAGGCGTCGATCACGACCTACGGTGGCATCGTGACCTCGTTGACAGCTCCTGACCGGGCCGGCCGGTTCTCCGACATCGTGCTCGGATTCGATGACCTCGATGGCTACCTTGCAGGCCATCCCTATTTCGGTGCCATTGTCGGTCGATACGCGAACCGCATTCGTGGAGGGTCCTTCACGCTCGACGGCGAGACCTATGCCCTCACCCGCAACAGTGGCGAGAACCACCTGCATGGTGGCGCCGCAGGCTTTGACAAAGGCGTGTGGTCGGCGCAAGCCCGCTCCATGCTCAGTGGACCACAGCTCGAGCTCAGCTACCTGAGCGTGGATGGCGAAGAAGGCTACCCCGGCCGGCTCGGCGTCTCGGTCACCTACACGCTGACCCACGACAACGAACTCCGGATCGACTATCGAGCGACGACCGACGCACCCACCCACGTCAACCTGACCCACCACTCCTTCTTCAACCTCGCCGGTCAGGGGGTGGGCGACGTTTCGGGCCACGAACTCCAGATCAACGCGGACCGCTTCACACCTGTCGACGAGCGTATGATCCCCACCGGCGAGATCCGTGCAGTCAAAGGAACACCAATGGATTTTCGCTATCCGACCGCCATCGGAGAGCGAATCGAAGACCATGACGAGCAATTGCAGCTTGCTTCCGGCTACGACCACAACTACGTCCTGAGTTCCTCTCGACGGGATCTCTTTCTGGCGGCCACGGCCAGGGAGCCTTCCACAGGCAGGGTTCTGGAAGTTCTGACCGGCGAGCCGGGACTCCAGCTCTACACGGCGAACTTCCTCGACGGCAGCATCACGGGAAAAGGCGGCGCCGTCTATGGGCGCCGCTGCGCCGTGTGTCTCGAGACCCAGCACTTCCCAGACTCTCCGAACAGACCGGAGTTTCCGTCCACCGTTCTCCGGCCGGGCGAGATCTACGAGACATCCACGATCTACAGGTTTTCCAGCGAATGAGAGCCTCCTCGATCCGGTTCCCCGTTGACGATCGGAGCTCGCCGCATCACACTTTCTCGAACTCGCAGGGGGAGGTACGGTGGGCGTAGGCGTCATCGACATTCTGGTTTTCGTCATCTTCGTGGTCACGGTCATTGCGGTCGGTCTCTGGCAGAGCCGCGGCGAGGAGACTCACAGCGAGCACGGCGCTCAGGACTACTTCCTCGCCGGGCGCGGGCTGACCTGGTGGCTGGTGGGCTTTTCGCTCATCGCTGCCAACATCTCCACCGAGCAGTTCGTCGGGATGAGCGGTAAGGCGGCGGACTGGCTGGGGATGGCCATCGCCAGCTACGAGTGGATGGCGGCCATCACCCTGGTGGTCGTCGCCTTCCTCTTCGTTCCCACATTTTTGCGGAGCGGAATCTACACCATCCCCGAGTTCCTCGAATACCGCTACAACCCTTTCGCCCGCATGGTCATGGCGATCTCGACACTGATCATCCTGGTGGGTGTGCCCACCGCCTCGGTCATTTACTCGGGTGCCAAGGTCATCACCGTCAATTTCCAGGGGAAGGCCCTCTTCGGGCTCGATCTGGGGAGCATCACCGTCGGCTGCTGGATCATCGGCTCTCTGGCCGCGGTCTATGTCTTCGCCGGCGGCCTCAAGGCCTGCGCGTGGGCCGATCTGATCCAGGGTACGGCCCTGATCTGCGGTGGAGCCATCATCGCCTACCTGGCGATGAAGCTTCTCGGAAACGCCGACCCGGCGGCCCTCGCCGCCACCGCGACGACACCGGTCGACCCATCGCAGCTGGCGAACGCTGGGGCAATCGAACGTCTCCAGCTCTTGAATGCCGGTGATTGGCAGGCGGGCAAGCTGCACATGGTCCGTCCGCCCGACGATCCCGAGGTTCCATGGACCGCCCTGGTGGTGGGTCTGTGGATCCCCAATTTCTTTTACTGGGGGCTCAATCAGTACATCACCCAGCGGACCCTGGGCTCGAAATCGCTTGCCGAGGGTCAGCGGGGCGTCGTCTTCGCGGCCTTTTTGAAGCTCCTGATCCCCTTCGTGGTCGTGATCCCCGGCATTCTCGCCTACAACCTTTTCACCTCGGATCTAGAATCGGCAGCGGTGGTCAAGAACGCCAAGGCGATCGCCACCTTCGCCCCGGAGCTCTACACAGAGCTCTCCGACGAGGTCAAACCGGATCCCAATGAGCCGCTCTTCGTCAACGACCTCAAGGCGATCAACCGGCGGCTCGAGGCCGCGCGATCGGATTCCGGAGACGACGCAGTGGTGTTTCGCTTCAGCGAGACCTTCGCCATCGGACATCCGCAAGATGCATTGCGCATCATGAATCACAACGCAAAGCAGCTCGGTCAGAATACGCCGGTTGGCGTCGAAGAAATTTTCGATCAAAACACCACTCTTCTCAGCGGCGGAAACGGTCGGGGTCGGTCCGGCACCGTTCACGAGCTGGTGCTTCGCGACTACGACGCCGCCTTCCCGGTCCTCATCAAGAACTTGCTGCCCGCGGGGATCGGTCTCAAGGGCTTCGTGCTGGCGGCAATCTTCGGGGCCGTGGTGAGCTCCCTGGCGTCGATGCTGAACTCGTCGTCGACGATCTTCGCGATGGACATCTACCGCAAGGTCAAAAAGCAGCCGTCACAGTTCGAGCTCGTCACCGTCGGCCGGATCTGCGTCGTGGCCTTCGTCTTCGTCGCCATGCTGATCGCACCCAGCCTCGACAACCCGAAGTTCGGCGGCATTTTCACCTTCATCCAGGAGTTCCAGGGATTCATCAGCCCCGGCATTCTGGCGATCTTTCTCTTCGGCGTGCTGGTCCACCGGGCGCCCCGTGCATGCGGCACCGTGGGTCTGGTCATCAACCCGATCCTCTATGGCGCGCTCAAATACCTCGCGCCGGACATCGCCTTTTTGAACCGCATGGCGATCTGCTTTTTCGTCGTGCTCACGGTGCTGACGATCATGACGCTGGTCCGGCCGATGCCCGAGTCGGTCACCCTGCCGGTGAACGAGGCGATGGACATGCGGACCGATCAACGGACCAAGATCTTCGGTGTCGTGGTTGTTATTCTGACCTTGGCGCTGTACGCGATCTTCTGGTAGGCGCTCGGTATCGTCACGCGGAGGATGCCGCCCGCTCGTCAGGCCCCCTGGTATCATTTCTCATCCGATGGCAGTTGACGGAGGACATGAATGGCCGCTCCGATGAGCTTTTTCGATCAGGTGAACACGAACTTCGACCGGGCCGCAAGGCTGACCGATCACTCGACAGGCATGCTCGACCAGATCAAGGAGATCAACAGCGTCATCCACTTCACCTTTCCGATCAAAAGGGACAACGGCGAGATCGAGGTGCTGCACGCGTGGCGGGCGGAGCACAGCCACCACATGCTGCCCACCAAAGGGGGCATCCGCTATGCGGCGATGGTCGACGAAGACGAGGTCATGGCCCTCGCCGCGCTCATGACCTACAAATGCGCCATCGTCGACGTGCCCTTCGGCGGCGCCAAGGGCGGCGTCAAGATCTCGGCCCACCAATACTCGGAGCCAGAGCTCGAGAGGATCACACGCCGATTCACCTTCGAGCTGTTCAAAAAGAACTTCATCGGTCCCGGCCTCGACGTGCCGGCACCGGACTTCGCCACAGGTTCGCGCGAGATGGGATGGATCGCGGACACCTATGCCACCCTCGCTCCGCATGACATCAACGCCCTCGGTTGTGTGACCGCGAAACCGATCCAGCAAGGGGGCATTCGGGGTCGCACGGAGGCCACGGGCAGGGGGATCTTCTACGCGCTGCGCGAGGTCTGCAGCCGCGGCCGCGACATGCGGCCGCTCGACCTCAGCCCAGGTCTCGAGGGCAAGCGGGTCGTCGTCCAGGGTCTCGGCAACGTGGGCTATCACACGGCCAAGTTTCTCGAGGAAGAAGGCGGCGCCACGATCGTCGGCCTCATCGAGTACGAGGGCGCAATCTCATCGCCGAAGGGGATGCACGTCGAAGACGTGATGGCCCATCGGCGCGAGACCGGCTCCCTGCTCGATTTTCCGGGCGCCCAGAACCTCGACGAGCGAGACGCCGGGCTCGAGCTTGAGTGCGACATCCTGGTGCCGGCCGCCCTCGAAAACGCCATCACGATGGACAACGCGCCGAGAATCCAGGCCAAGATCATCGGCGAGGCCGCCAACGGCCCGGTGTCGGCTGAGGCGAGCGAGCACCTTCACCAGCGTGGTGTCCTGGTGATCCCCGACGCTTTCATCAATGCCGGCGGCGTCACCGTGTCCTACTTCGAGTGGCTCAAGAATCTGCAGCACGTCCGCTTCGGCCGCATGGAGAAACGATTCGAGGAGAAAGCCGCGCGGCAAATCCTCAACGCCATCGAGCACGCGACCGGATCGTCATTCAGCGACGACGAGATCGACGATTTCGCCCGCGGGGCCGACGAGATCGACCTCGTCAACTCCGGTCTCGAGGAAACCATGATCAAGGCCTCCAACGAGATCCGGGAGATCAAGCAGCGGCACGAGGGCATCGACCTGCGGACCGCTTCGATGGTCAGCGCAATCGACAAGATCGCGACGGTGTATAAGCACAGGGGAATCTTCCCCTGACCACCCACCCACCCAGATTCAGGATTCAGGGTTCAGGATGCAGGGCCGCCCACCCTTCCCATCTCGGCACCGGACACCCGGTCCAGCAAAGTAGACCTGCATCCTGCATCCGGGTGGATGGGAGGGCGGGTGCATCCTGTATTCGGGTCCGCGGGTAGGTGCTACTCCCCGAGGTCGAAGGGGATCCGGATCTCGCTCTCGGGTAGGTCGATACCGAGCACCCATCGGCCCGGCTGGATCCCGCCGGAGACGCGGAAGTAGAGCCGCCCGAAACAGCCTCTCCGGTCGTTGAGCGAGACCTCTTCAAAAACCACCCCCTGGCCCGGCGTCGAGAAAAACCTGATCGGGCAGTCCTCCCGACTCGGCGGAAAGTAGTCGAGCGGATCGCGATTGACGTCGGCCTGGGAGATGATCGGGCGCAATGTGGCGTAGGCTTCATTGAACTCCGGCTGGGTCATGAGGGCGACGCGAGTGCCATCCGGGGCGCGAAGAAAAACGTTTTCACGGGAAACGTCGGCGGATTGACCGTTGGGCGAGCTCAGACCGACCTCGAGGATCATCCACTCACCGCCGATCTGGGAGTTCGCGAACTTGTAGCCCAGCACCGTCCAGAGCTCGGGCCCGTACTGGCGCAGGACGTATCGGCCCATGCGCTCGACACCCGGGGTGTCGGTCGGCGTTGTCGAAGAGCAGCTGACCGTCGTCGCGGCCAGGCCAATCAGCGCCAGAATTGTGACGATCCTTCGTTTGTTGGTGGATTTCATTGCGTCCCCTTTCGTTCCAGTCGCCTATTCAGTTGCAAACCCGATGCCAAAATGTGACGAGATCTCATGACCCACCGAGCTTTCGGGCGTCCCCCGCTGATGACACCTTGCCTCACGGGATGGCGTTCATTCTCGCTCAGATCGTCAGAATCGTCGAGTGGCGCAAACCGGTCTGGACCGGTTATCCTGTCTCCGGGTGTCGGCGCCTGCGATCGCAACGAGAGCCGCCCGACCCCAATCGACCGTCAGAAAGCCCACGAAACGGAGGTGCGAATGGCCAAGCCGCGGTACTACTTCCTCGGAGACAGCGCAATGGTTGACCTCGAGTTCTCGAATCTGGGCTTCAACTACCTCGCCTGTCCCTACCGCTTCGAGGCGGTCTTCGAGCACGGCGTGTGGAGGGCGCGGGGGATCGTCGAGGACAACACGATGCACCTCCCCGAGGGAAGTCAGAGCCTGCACTACGGTCAACAGCTCTTCGAGGGTATGAAGGTCCACCGCGGTGGCGACGGCAAGATCTACTCTTTTCGGCCGCTCGACAACTCGCGCCGGCTCAACGAGGGAGCCCGCTATCTCCGCGGGCCGGAGGTTCCGGAAGCACTCTTCATGCGCGGCCTCGAAGAGGTCGTGGCGGCCAATCACCCCTACGTTCCGGCGCATGGCAGCGGCGCATCCTTGTACGTGCGGCCGATGTATCTCGGTACCGGCGACAACGTCGGCGTCAAGCCGGCGTCCGCCTACGTCTTCCGGATCTTCGTCACACCGGTCGGCCCGTATTACCAGGGCGGATTCGGGCCCGATCAGGGCAAGGCGTTCATGATCAGTCAATTCGACAGGGCTGCCCCGCACGGAACCGGGCATGTCAAGGCGGGCGGGAATTACGCGGCCTCGTTCCATCCTGGCGCCGAGGCCAAGAAAGCCGGTTTCATCGACGCGATCTACCTCGACCCCGTCGAACGCACGTACA
Source organism: Candidatus Sulfomarinibacter sp. (assembly GCA_041560205.1). Lineage (GTDB taxonomy): Bacteria > Acidobacteriota > Thermoanaerobaculia > Thermoanaerobaculales > Sulfomarinibacteraceae > Sulfomarinibacter. The sequence goes on along the minus strand of JBFFBV010000012.1, from coordinate 32,709 downwards.
TCGAAGAGGTCGGAGCCGCCAACTTCCTCGGATTCAAGGGGGAGGTGCTGATCACCCCGGACTCGCCCAGCATCCTGCGCTCCATCACGCGACAGTCGTTGCTCGCAATCGCCGGCGAAATCTTCGGATGGAAGACCGAGGAGCGGAAGATCTCCGTCGAGGAGTTGGATGAAGTTTCGGCGGCAGCCTGCTGCGGGACCGCGGCGGTGATCACGTGGATCGAGAGAATCGTCGATGGTGAGCGGAGCTGGGAGTACCCATTCGACGAGCGCTGGCAAAAGCTTTACGACACGCTCGTCGGGATCCAGACCGCGACCCAGGACGATCCCTTCGGATGGCGGTACGAGATCCCGGTCTCAGGATGAGGGCTGGAGGGCCTCGATCGCTTCCTCCCGGTTTTCGAAGATCGAGAAGATCTCGTCGAGGCGGGTGAGGCGAAGCAAGCTGAGAATTCGCTGGTGAGGCCGAAAGAGCGCCAGGCGGCGGCCCTCCTTCTCGAAACGCTGGAGATAGCCCACCAGCTCGCCGAGACCCGTCGAGTCGACGTTGTCGATGCCCGACATATCGACCAACACCGACGGGACCCCCGCTTCGAGAAGCTCCGAAAGGTAGGAAGAGAATTGGCGAGCCGACTCGCCGAAGTTGATGACGCCGCGAACCGCGACGACGGTGACGCCGCTCTCCTCCAACCGTTCGATCTCCATGTGCCCTCTCCCCGTGTTCGGCGCCCATTGTACGGGCGGTTTCGGCGTCAAGGCAAGGGGCTCCGGGGTGCCGGGTCCGTAGAGCCGTCATATCTCCTCCTCATCTGGACGGGCCTGGGCTCGTCCTCCGTGAGGTTGGAGGCGCGGAACTGCGGGACCTGGCACCCTCACGGCGAAAGCGCCGCCAGAGCCCTCCTCCGTTCATCCGGGTCCCTCTCCACGAATAGGCCCCCGACCCGCTCCAGGTCGGGCAACAGCTCCGGCGCCGAGTTCAAAATCAGCACGTCCAGGAATCGGTCCGACGGAAGCGCTTCGGACACGACCTCGGAAACCAGATTGAGGGCCTGGCGCAGGGATTTCATCGCCCCGGGCACGATCCACACGAACAGCGCCGGTGAGGGTCCGTCGTCCCTTTCGAGCACGTCGACATCGACCAGGTGGGCGAAGGCCACGTCAGTGCACCTTTCGAGCCCTTGACGGAGCTCATCCAAGACACCGTCATCCAGCGGATGAGAGGGCCGACTCAAGCGGATCTGATCTGGCTCGGTCATCTGGCGATCATACCTCGAAGATCCCGCAGCACATTCGCCTCGCTGTGCGCTGCGTCATGGACTCGGCTTCGTTTTCGAGATACGGTTTGCCCGTGACTCTCAGAACCCTTTCGATTTGGATTCTGGTGGCGCTCGTTGCCTGCAAGGTCCATGCGGAGACAGAATTCGAGTTTGCCCTCGCGCAAGCGCGGGATGCCGCAGCCGACCACCGTTACGCCGAGGTTATCGAGCTCCTCACGCCGTTCAACGCGGTCACCGATTCGGAGACGCGCTACGTCACGGCAGCCGAAATCGGAAGAGCCTATTTCCATCTAGGGCGATACCACGAAGCCCATCGCGCCTTCCGCCAGGCGGTGCGGCTTCGCCCGGAGCGGGCCGAAACCGCGATCTACTTCGAAGCCACGTCATACCTCGTTGGCGACAAGGACCAGGCCTACGCCATCCTCCGAGAGATCCTCAAGAGCGGAGCGCGAGATCTCTACCTTGCCCTGACCCTGCCCGGGGAACGCCAATTCGCGTCTGAGCCCGAGGTCCATTCGATCGTGAGTGAGTTTGTCATTCCCCTCGAGCTGGATGTTGGCCGCGGGCGGATACTTGACGTCAGCCTCGGTGATCGGCGCGAGGATGCGGTCAATCGCCTTAAAGCGCGGTCTTCATCGCCCGAGGCACCCGTCCTGACCGCACACGCCGGGCCCGCCCTCATCTGGGCCTTTCTCTTCGACGGCGACCAACGGCTCGACGAGGTTCTCCTCCAGGCCGAGAACCTCCTCCGCTACACACCGTATCGTCTTCAATTCGACGACGGCCTGGGATGGCAGACGACGCCCGCGGCGGCCATTGCCGTCTGGGGGCCCCCCGATGAGACCACTCCTTCGGTCGATGACGGGATCACAATGACCTGGAAGAAACCCCATTGCCTCGTTGTCTTGGACTTCGGTCGCCCACGCCGACCTCGGCCACCCTTCGCCTCGGAGGGCGCGGCAATGCTGAGGACGGTTCAGCTGAAGAGACAAACTCCGGACTCCGCTGGTAGGATGCGGGAATGAAGCAGAGCTCGCAGTCGCTCGCCGGGCATCTCCTCATCGCGATGCCGAACCTCGCCGATCCGAACTTCTGGCAATCGGTTGTGCTTCTCGGCGTACACTCAGGCGACGAGGGCGCCTTCGGGCTGGTCATCAACCGCTCTCTCGACATCGACCTGAACGAGATCCTCGAGGAGCTCGGTGAGGAGGCGGCGCCGGGGGACCTGCCGGAGGTTTACGGTGGCGGGCCGGTCCAGCCGAGCCACGGTTTCGTCCTTTACGAACGAGGAGATCAGTCGGTTGCCGACGACGACATCGCCATCTCGGACTCGCTCATCGTCTCCGGCAACACAGAGACCCTCGCGCGTCTCACACGTGATAGCGACCCGACCCGCTACTTCCTGCTCCTCGGATACGCCGGTTGGTATCCGGGTCAGCTCGAGCGCGAGATCGAGCAAAACTCGTGGGTGGTTGCACCTCTCGACACCTCGATCGTGTTCGACGTGCCGGTCGAAGAGCGGTGGGCGGCAGCCCTGAGATCGATCGGCATCGATCCCGGCACTCTCGTTGACGCTGGCTCCACCGAACCGAGCTGAATCCGTTCTCGCGCCTTGGAGTACCTACCCCGGCTAGTTAAGAGTCAAGAGTTAAGGGTGAAGGTCGAACGACTGAAGTGAATCCGAGGGGGTGGGTGGGCTTCACTCTTTACACTTCACTCTTCACTTTTTTTGCGGCCCGGGAACCGGGTCGTAAAAAGCCCGGCCCTGGTGGGCCGGGCGTTCGAGGAATTGGGAGGGCCGGTTCGGCTCAAAAGGTAGGATCAAGACGATGGGAAAATATTGGCTGGCCTGAAAAGGTAGGCCTCATAGAGGTAGGTCTCAAGGTGGTTGGCTTCCCCGAACCCCTCCCTTTCTCAATTGATAACCCATCCTAGCATGGGCTCATCTCGTTGTCCAACCTCACCCGGAGTGCCCCGGCTTTGAGGCACAACGGCCGGTTTTCTTCGATTTCACCCCGCTCGTCTCTCACGCTGGGTCTCAATTCGTTCCTTTTTCAGAGAGCGAGAAATGGAGCTCCAAGACCTCGCCACTTTCGAGCTCGATGCTTCTCGAGGCCTCGACGTATCCGGGAGCACGAACCACCACGAGATGCGTACCGGCTGTTGTCGCGAGCGGCCGTTCCATGAGGGCCAGTTCTCTGCCGGTGGCCACGAAAGCCCCGTCGATCGACACCGATGCCGATTCCGGGCTCACCCTCAACCGGAGGGAAGCTCCGGGCGCGCGAACTCGACCCTCCCCCTTTCCGGAATTCGAACCCAGATCACTCCTGAGGCTCGGATCGGGACCATGATTGCGGCTTGCGGCCGCCACCTTCTGCGGCTCCTCGATCGGGCCATAGACGCGGTTGAAGGGCATCCCCTTGCCGTAGGCTTTCCCCGAGGCGCCCGAAGCCGGGGACCTGTCCCTCTCCATAGAGTGCTTCAGGTCGTAACGACAGGCCACGGCGGCGTCCAGCTCGACAACGACCTTGCGATACCCTTCGAGGCGGAGCTCCAACCGGTAGACCCCGGGCTCGAGGTACAAATAGCCTGGTTTTCCGTCCAGGTAGCGGGCACGACCAACGAAACGCCCATCGAGGTGGACTCGAGCGTCCTTCGGTCGGACCTTGACGGAAACGACGGCGAGTTCCGGCCCGGGTGGCATCCCGGAGGACGGTGGCGGACCGGTCCAGTATGCGGCCACCGGTGTGCACGGCAGCATGACCGTGCTCGCGTCCTTCGCCTCGGACTCGAGATCGCCGGTCGATGCGGCCGATTCAGGCACCTGCTGGGCGGGGATGGCATTCACACTCCAGAGGAACAGGCCGAGGGCCAGCAGAATCAGCCTTCGAGTCCCCATGAGTCACCTCCGCTTATTTCTCATGCAAGGCGTCTGCCAAGCCCTCCAGGTAGCACTGATCGAGAAACTCCCGGTAGACCCCGTGCGGGACCAGCCCGTCCACCCTCTCACCGAGCTCCACCAAGGCGTAGAGTGCAAGACGGCGCATCCTCCCAAGCACGGAGCTTCTTGGAGAACGGTGCAGGCCGAGGAACTCGCCGAGCTCCGGGTGCAGGGACCCGAAAATGGCCGCCGACCGCCCGGATGTCCTCTGCCGGCGACAGAACGTCCGCGGCCGAACACAGTGATGGTGGATGGTCCGCGCTCTCGGTTCGTAGCGGATTTTCAGACCGTCGCGCACCGCCCGGTAGGCAAACTCGATGTCCTCCCACGCGGCGGCCGGAAAGTCCTCGCGAAATCCACCCAAGCGCACGATCTCTTCGCGCGGCAGCGAGATATTGGATGTGTAGAAGAAATTGAAGGGCACGTCGCATGGTTCGTCGATCAGGTGGTAACCGAACTGGGCGCCATACTCGTTGATGTAGCGCAGGAAAGGGCTGTCGAGGTCCGAAGCGAACGACGTGTAGCCGAGGACCGCCAGGGGCCCCCTGCCGCCGAAGAGTCGATGGTGGTCGAGATGGGTCACGAGCCACGCAGGCTGGGGCTCGGTGTCGTCGCCCAGGAACATGATGATTTCTCCGGTGGCTTTTTCGACTCCCAGGTTGCGAGCCCTTGCCGGTCCCGAGTTCGATTGCCGAAATACCCTGATTGCCTTCTCCTGGCTCCGTCCGGCCAGCCAATCCGAAGTGCCGTCGGAGGAACCGTCGTCGATGACGACGGTCTCCAAATCGGTACCAGGCGGCCTCGCCTGGCCCTCGACCGCATGAATGACTTTTTGAAGCTCTGCGAGCCGGTTGTACGTGGGGATGACGACCGACACCCGCATCAGGTGGCCTCCACCCGGAGCAGGGCCGAAGGCACGAGACCTTGACCACTGTCGCCCACATCCGGTGTCATGCGAATGGTCGGCTTGTCGAGAATCAGAATCATTTCGATGGTCTCGAGAGGTCGATCGACTCCTCGCACCCCTCTCGTGCCAACCCGTCCCGAAAAAACCGAAACCGGGACGGCTCTCTCACGCGGCACATTACGGTCGGCATATTCGAAGACAACCGAGAGCGAAGGCCTTTCTTCGCACGCAGAGTTGGCAGACATTTCGCGGGCGTGATTCAACACCATTGTTTTGCCCTGGATCTCCCGATCCCTGTAGAGATCGCTCACCGCCATTGGAACAGTCTAACAACGCATCGACGATGCGGCGACACCGCCCATTCGTCGATTCGATTGCTAAACCTCAACACCTCAGCATTTGCACCTCTGTGGAATCCCATTGACCGCGTTTCCAAAAGGTGTATGCCACGCTTCTCGACCACAATTAGAAGGGAATTCAAATCGATAAAAAGGACGCGGAAATCCACGAGATCTCACCTGCCTGAAAAGCAATGCAGCGGCAGTTGTTGCAGCTACAATTCAATAACTTGTGTCAATTTTTTCAATTTATTTTTCGAAAAAACTCTTGACTCACGCCACCCAAAACCGTATTCTGACGATAATCTCTGTGGAGGTGCTCGATGGCGTTCGAAAAATTCATCCCGCCCCAGACCTCCGGCGTTCGACCCCGGGCAACGATTCGCCCGAGTGGTTTGATTTCATTCGATGCAGCGTCGGTAGAGGCGTTCGATCTTCATTCTGCGACGCACGCGGTGCTGTATTTCGACAAAACTCGCAAGATGGTGGGCGTACAGATCATCAAAAACGAAGGGGATGACGGAGCGCTGAAACTTTCGCGGAGAAGGCGTTCTGTGAGCCTCAAAGCACCACAGTTTTTCGATCTCTACGGTCTTTCATTCGAAGAAGCACAGCGCTTCGACGTCGGTCTCGATCCGGACACGAAAATGCTGACCATCAGCTTGAAGCATGTGCAGCGACGAAGGGGACGACGACCCAAGAAACTCTGAGGCTCATTCGGGCCACCGATCTTCAACACGAAAAAGCTCGCGAAAGCCGGTGGTGGAAAGCAGCGCGATTTCCCCCGCCGGCTTTTTCCACTCTTCAGCCAATCTCTTGCCGACAAGCGGCACGTACGCCGGTTCGTTTCTCCGCCCTCGGTGCGGAACTGGGGCGAGAAACGGGCTGTCGGTCTCCACCAAAACGCGGGCCGGATCCAGGGGCGTAACCATCTCCCGAATGTTGTCGGCCTTTTTGAAGGTGACCATCCCCGATATCCCCACGAAAAGGCCCAGCTCCATGACACGCAGAGCTTCCTCGGGGCCTTCGGTGAACGAATGGCACACACCGCGAACCCGCCCTTGGCGGTCGCCGAGCAGCTTTTCGAGGTCCGACCACGAATCGCGGTTGTGGATGACGACCGGCAGGTCGAGCTCGATCGCGAGGTCCAGCTGCCACGCACAGGCCGCCACCTGGTCCTCTCGCGGCGAATTCATGTAGTGATAGTCGAGCCCGATCTCCCCCACTGCCACGACTCCGTCGGCCGCACACGAAGCTTCAATGCTGCGCTTCAAGTCCCTGTCGAGTGATCGTGCCTCGTGAGGGTGCACGCCGACGGCCGCCACCACATTCTCGGGATAATCCCGCGCGAGGGCGACGGCGGTCTCGAGGTCGTCGCTCCCTGTGGCAGGTACGAGGACCCCGCGGACCCCTGCCATCAGAGCCCGATCGAGGACAGCGGGGATTTCCTCCGCTTCGAACATGGTCAGATGTGCGTGGGAATCGATCCAGATCGGCGTTTTACTCATTTTGAAATTCTAAACCGATCCCGATCCCGATCCCGATGTCGAGTGAAGATTTCAGGGTCACGATCGTGTGTCCGGGAAGGGCAAAATGGAGTTACTCGCCACTCCCGACTCTTGACAGCTCGGAACGAGCAACCATGATCGCCCCACCCACCACCACAGCCGTCTCAGCCCGAAGCACGTGCGGTCCCAAGCGAAGCCTCTGCCAGGCTCGGCGATCGAAGAGCTCCTCCTCCTCGACCGTGAAACCACCTTCCGGGCCGACTACCAAGACGTTCCCCGCTGCAGCCGACAGCTCACCGGCTGCACAACCCGTCCTGCCGGCCACGACACCACTGCCCGACCAACCATCGACCAGATCCGACAGGTGGGCAACCTCTGCAACCTCCATCGCCCACGAACGCTGGCACTGCTTGAGCGCCTGCATGGCGATCCTCCGCCAGTGATCGCACCTTCCGCCCGGCTCTTTCCCGCGAAGCTGCGTACGCCCCGTAATTACCGGTGCAAAGCGACAGACCCCGATTTCGACGGCTTTTTGCACTGCCCAGTCCATGGCCCTGTTTTCGACGATCGCCATGGCCACGGTGACGCCGTCGAACTCAGGCTCGGCCTCCAGCCGTACCGACAGAACCTCCGCTTCGACCTTGCCCCTGCTGGTCGAAACCACTCTCGCTTGCGCCACCGAGCCCGACCCGTCGACAAGGACGAGCTGGTCGCCCACCCGTCGACGCAGCGAGCCGGTCAAATGCCGTGCCTCGTCGGGCTCGAGCATGACGGTGTGACCCGAGATCAAGGTCCCCGGCGCCGCGAGAAGCCGGGGAGGCGTCTTCATCGCGCCACCACCCTGGCTGCCACGAGACTCGCCCAATCTCCCATCGTGCGCTCCGAACGGACCTCCAGGCCGGCTGACTCGAGCGATTCCGACACCACCTTCAAATCGCTGGCGAGCAAGCCCGAGAACACGATGACACCCGTCGGAGCGAGGAGGTCCCTCAGCTCGACCACGAGGGGCAGGAAGTTCGCCGTCATCATGTTGCACAGCACGATATCGAAGTCCACGTCGCCGAGACAGCCGACCGGACCAACGACAAAGCTCAGGCGAGATTTCCAGTCCTGCTGCCTCGATGTCTCGACGGCTACCCACACCGCCGTGTCATCGATATCGAGGGCAATAACGGAGCTTGCCCCTCGACACTCGGAGGCAAGGGCCAGGATCCCCGACCCCGTTCCGACGTCGAGCACGCTGCGCCCCTTGACCTCGATCTCCTCGAGCGCGATCAGAATGGCCCGGGTGGACTCGTGGGACCCGGTCCCGAAGGCCATACGTGGCTCGATGGCCAGCCGTTTTCGGCCCGGAGGTGCGTGGCTTGGTTGGTTGGGGTGGGGGTCGATCCACCAGTGCTCGCCGACTTCGAAGGGGTGGACCCGTGAGCGATATCTCGCCATCCAATCATCGGCCTCGACGGCTCGCATCTCGATGTCCTGGGCGCCGATCTCGGTGAGGAGATTGCGGATGCCTTCAGTTGCGCTCTTTTCGGGTTCCTGGAGATGGATCGAAATGATCAGGCCACGGCCCGTGACCTCACCGATCTCGATGCCGAGCACCGGCCATTCGTCGAGCAGCTCGGGGAGCTCTTCCTCCAGCTCCGGCGAGATCAGACAATGGATGCTGAGGTAGGTGTCCATCGGCCGTTCTACAGAGGTCCTTTGGATACCATCTTTTTGCCTCACCCGGCAAGCGCTTCTCGCGTCGGCGACGCAGGTGCCTCCCGTGAGAAGTGCTCTTCAAAGAGGCGAGTCAGGTGCCACCTTCACAATTGTCAGTAGCGCGCTCGGGGCATCAAGGCGCTGATGACAATTGTGAAAGTGGCACCGGCGTCATCGATGCAGATGAGCGCTTCTGATGGGCGGGATTAATCTCCGCCGAAGGCCCGCCGGAGACGATCGAAGAACCCACGATCGACCTCCGGTTCGAGGCCACCCCCGAGCTCTGCAACCTGCTCGAGGAGCTTCCGCTGCTCGGCGTTCAACTTCGATGGAAGGACAACGCGCAGGTGGACGTACAGGTGGCCCCTTCGTCCGCCGTTGACGTGTGGCATGCCCAGACCTTTGAGACGGATGACATCTCCCGGCTGCGCGCCGGCTCCGATTTCAACCTCTTGTGATTCCCCGAGGATCGTCGCCAGCGGAATCTTGGCACCCAGCATCGCCTGAAAAACCGAGATCGGAAGTTCGAGGTGGAGGTCGACGCCATCGCGCTGGAAGAGGTCGTGCTCCTCGATCGCCATCACGACGAAGAGATCGCCGGGAGGGCCACCCAGAGCACCAGTCTCCCCTTCGCCCGACAGCCGCAGCCGCATCCCGCTGTCGACGCCGGCCGGCACCGTGACCTTGAGCGAGGCCTCCTTCTCATTTCGACCCCTGCCATCACAATCGCGGCACGGGTTCCGATTGACCCGACCGGCCCCGCCGCAGGTCGGACAGGTCTGGGCCACCGACAAGAAGCCGCGTCGAAATGCCACCTGACCCGACCCCTGGCAGGTGTTGCAGCTCTCGGGCGCGGTTCCGGGCTCCGATCCGGACCCCGAGCAGCGCTCACAGCCCTCGTAGCGTGGGACCCTGATCGATCGCTCGACACCGGTTGCCGCCTCTTCCAGGCTGAGCTTCAATGTGTACTGGAGGTCTCGACCGCGTCGCGCGCGTTGCCCTCCCCCTCTCCTCCGGGCCCCGAAGATGTCACCGAAGCCGAAGAGGTCGCCGAGAATGTCCGCGAAATCGCCAAAGGCTCCCGGATCGAAACCGGTGAAGCCTTCTCCCCCGAGTCCCTGGTGACCGAAGCGGTCGTAGCGCGATCTCTTGTCGGCGTCCGAGAGCACCGCATAAGCCTCCGACGCCTCTTTGAACTTCTCCTCGGCATCGGGGTCGTCGGGGTTCCGGTCGGGGTGGAACTGCACGGCGAGCCTGCGATATGCAGCCTTGATATCGCTCGCCGACGCATCTCGGCTGATACCGAGAATATCGTAATAATCTCGCCGCGTTCCGGTCGTCATTTACTCCTGGGACTCGCTTTCGGGCTCTTCCTCGATGACGTCGCCGCCTGGCGCGTCAGGGTTCATCTTGAGCTCCCCCCCGAGCGCCGCCACCGGGTCGAGCATGATCACATGGGTCAGGATCTGTGCCGCGTCCTGGACCGCGTAGATCGCCTCCTCGAGGACCGACCGTTCCTCACTCGTAAGGGCCTTCCTCGCGCGATTGAGGGTCGCCCGGACCTCCTCGCGATCTTCGGTGCTTAAGCCGGCGCCGAATTCCCGTACCACCCGCTCGTTGGTGTAGAGCAGGCCCTCGAGACGGTTCTGCAGCTCGCGGATCTCCCGATGCTCCTGGTCGTCCTTGCGGAATTTGTCTGCCTCGGCGATGAGAGCATCGATCTCGGCCTTGGAGAGCCCGCCCGCCGGGTTGACCTCGATGCTCTGCTCCTTGCCGGTCGCGAGGTCGCGCGCGCCGACATTGACGATGCCATTCGAGTCGATGGAGAAGGTGACCTCGATCTGCGGCACGCCGCGTGGCGCGGGAGGAATGCCCACCAGGTCGAAGCGACCGAGCGATCGGTTCTCGCTCGAGATGCCGCGCTCACCCTGGAGGACGTGCACGTTGACCGTCGTCTGGTTGTCGCCGACGGTCGTAAAAATCATCGATTTCTTCGTCGGCACCGTCGAGTTGCGCTCGATGATTCTGGTAAACAGCCCGCCGTGGGTCTCGATGCCCAGGGAGAGCGGGGTCACGTCGAGGAGGATGAGGTCCTTGACCTCTCCCTGCAGGATCCCCGCTTGAATGGCAGCACCGATGCCCACCACCTCGTCCGGGTTGATCTCCTGGTTCGGGGGCCGTTTGAAGAACTCACTGACCGTTTTCTGGACGAGCGGCATGCGGGTCTGCCCACCGACAAGGATGATTTCGTCGATCTGTTCCGGCTGGAGTCGCGCCGCCTCGAGAGCGTTCCTGCACGGCTCCAGGGTCCTCTCGACGAGATCGGCCACCAGACCCTCGAGCTGGCTCTGCGTCAACCGCACCTGGAGGTGCTTGGGCCCCGTGTGGTCGGCGGCGATGAACGGCAGCGAGATGTCATTCTCTTCATGGCTGGAGAGCTCACACTTGGCGGCCTCGGCCGCCTCCTTGATGCGCTGCATCGCCATCATGTCGTCCGACAGATCGAGGCCGGTCTCGCTCTTGAACTCCTGGAGCAGGTGCTCCATCACCCTCGAGTCGAAGTCCTCACCGCCGAGAAAGGTGTCGCCCGCGGTCGACTTCACCTCGTATATGCCGTCGCCGATGTCGAGCACGGAAATATCGAAGGTACCGCCGCCGAGGTCGTAGACGGCAATGGTCTCGTTCTTGTCCTTGCCGAATCCGTATGCGAGAGACGCCGCCGTCGGCTCGTTGATGATCCTGAGGACCTCGAGACCGGCGATCGTGCCGGCATCCTTGGTCGCCTGCCGTTGGCTGTCATCGAAGTAGGCGGGGACGGTGATAATCGCCTGCGTGATTTCTTCACCGAGAAACTCCTCGGCAAACTCTTTGATCTCGCGAAGGATGAACGACGAGATCTCCGGGGGACTGTAGGCCCGGCTGAGGATTTCCACGCAGACGTCACCGTTTTCGGCTTCGACGATTGCGTACGGGACCAGAGTCCTCGCCCACCGCACCTCTTCGGAGTCGTACCGTCGTCCGATCAGCCGCTTGACAGCATAGGCCGTGTTCTGCGGGTTGGTCATGGCCTGACGACGGGCAATCTGCCCGACCAGCCGCTCACCCGCGGCGGTAAAGGCGACCACCGACGGTGTGGTCCGCGCCCCTTCGCGGTTGGGAATGACGACCGGCTTGGTCACATCCACGACCGCCGCGCAGCAGTTGGTGGTGCCGAGATCGATGCCGATGATCTTGCTCACTCGTCACCTCCCCCGCCACCCGAATCCTCTGATTCGACCGACACCCCCACCATCGCCGGCCGGATCAGTCGGTCGCCCATGGTGTAGCCCTTGAGCATGACCCATGCCACCGTACCGGGCGGGTGCTGGCCATCTTCGACCCGCTGCACCGCCTCGTGAAGCTCCGGATCAAACTGCTCACCGACCGGGTTGACCTCCTTGACCCCGCGCCGCTCGAGGGTGTCCCAGAGTTGTTTGGCGATCATCTCGACACCCTGCTGAAAAGCACCACTGTCGTCCTCCGCGTGCTGGAGCGCACGCTCGAAGTTGTCGAGCACGGGGAGGAGGTCCCGGACCATCTCCTCGACGCCGGCCAGACGGATATCTTCGCGTTCACGCTCGACCCGCTTGCGGAAGTTGTCGAACTCGGCGAGCTTCCGGAGATAGATGTCGCGGACGTGGTCGAGCTCCGCCTTGAGGTGCTCCGCCTCCTCCTCCACCGACTCATCGCGAATCTCGATCAGGCCGGCCGGATCTTCTTCGGACTCGTCGGTCTCGGCCCTCGCTTCCTCCGCTTGAAGCTCGTCGGCATCTTGGTCGAGGAACTCGATTTCAATTTCGTCGCCCGGTTCGGCGTCGATCGGGAATTCCTTGTCCTCAGGCATCAGGCGCTCCGGTAGTCTCCAACATCTGTGTCAACGTGTCCCCCACATACTCGACGACCGGAACGATTCGCTGATAATCCATCCGGCGGGGACCGACGACACCCACCGCACCCGCGCGACGCCGATCCCTGAAATACAAAGTCGCGACCATTCCGAGACTACCCGAGGCGGTCGCCTCCGATTCCTCGCCAATCAGCACCTGGGTCCGCCCCCGCGCAAACGCGCGCCGAAACTCTTCCGCAATTCGCGCGTGATCCTGCAACGTAGTCAGCAACGAACGCACGCGCTCGATATCGCCGAAATCCGAGGCGGCCAACAGGTTCTCCGTGCCGGCGACCCATACCTCGACATCCCGTCCATCGCTCGAGAACAGCTGCCGTGCGATTTCCATCGCTTCGGATTTCAGCTCCTGAGAGGATCGCGGGTCGTCCGCCGGGAAGGCATTGTCCATTCGCATCTCGATCTCGCGCATCGACATGCCGGCGAGATGGGTGGTGAGGTAGTTCGACAAGGTCTGGAGTCGTTCTCGCGTCCGTTCGCCGCCCAGCTCGAGGACACGTTTCTCGACTGCCCCGGCATCGGTGACGATGACTCCCAGAATTCGATTGTTGTCGAGCAGGACCAGCGAAACGGCCTCGAGTGCCGGACCGTCGCCGATCGGTCTGACCGCCACGCCTGCCTCGTTGGTCGCTTCGGCAATCAGTTGCGCCACCCACTCGATGTCCTCGACGAGCTCCCGGCGCATGGTCGCCATTCGCTCTTCCAGCTGCTGCCGAATCGTCGGCGTCAAAGCGCTCCGACGCGGCATCGTGTCGACGTACTGACGGAAGCCACGGTCCGACGGCACGCGCCCTGCGGAACTGTGCGCTCGGCACAGGAAACCGCCTTCCTCCAACTCGGCCATCACGTTGCGCATCGTGGCTGGAGACAGACCGAGCCCCGAGTGGCGAGCCACCTGCTTCGAGGCGACCGGGCCGCCCGAGCGAATGTGAAGCTCCACCACTGCGCAGAGAACGGAGAGCGCTCTCTTGCTCAACTCCATCTCGAATCTCCTGCGTATTCTTCGGTCAATGAGCCTGTCCCCAGCGGCCCGGATTTCGGGCGCTGAACGCGTCCCGGGGACGCCCGGATCGACCCGCTCAATTGTAGCACCGAACGGCCCCGCCCTCCGCGTCCGACATGGCCCCCAGACAGCCCCCAAACCCCCCCTGGAAGTCGCAACCGACTGTGATGATTGACCGTTGTGGGGCAGTGTGTTAGCTTGGAATTTGCGGACAAGGTCGCAACTAAGGCATGGTTTTCTTCAACTGGGCAACAATGCAGATGGCCGCCAAGATCGTGTATTACGGTCCTGGTCTGTGCGGAAAAACGTCCAATCTCAGTTACATTTACGCCAAAACCTCCCCAGAATCACGTGGAGAGATGGTTTCGCTCGAGACGGAATCCGATCGGACCCTGTTCTTCGATCTGTTGCCCATCGAGGTCGGTACGATCGGCGGTTTCAAGACACGGCTCCAGCTCTACACGGTGCCCGGTCAGGTCTTCTACAACACGACGCGAAAGCTGGTCCTCAAGGGGGTCGACGGGCTCGTCTTCGTGGCAGATTCCCAGCGGCCGATGCGCGACGCCAACATCGAGAGCTTCCAGAGTCTGGTCGAAAACCTCAAGGAGTTCGGTCTCGAGATCTCCGAGCTTCCGATGGTGCTCCAGTACAACAAACGCGACCTCGCCAACATCTTGACCGTCGACGAGCTCAACGTGGATCTCAACCCAGACGGAGAGTTCCAGTTCTACGAGGCCTCGGCGGTCAACGGAGACGGGGTCATCACGACCCTCAAAGAGATTACCAAGCTGACCCTGAAGAAGCTCAAGGTCCGCATGACCGCGCCCGAGGAAGGCACGACGACCTCGAAGATCGGGGCGCCGACCGTGCGACCGGTCCGACCTCCGCAGCCCGCGCAACAGATCTCGGCCAAATCCCTCGCCCGTGCCGCCGAGGAGGGCGTCGGCGATCAGGCGGCCAAGGCGACCGTTGAGCCGTCTTCCCACGCGCCTGCGGCCGGTGCCGCGGACGCTCCACCGGTCGCGAAAACCCAGAAACCAGACGACGACCTTTTCGTTTCGGCCGAGAGCGAGGCGCCGGCGGCTGCCGAAGCGCCCGCGCCTCTGATGGACGATGGAAATTCGCAACCGTTTCCAGACGCAGAGGTCACCCCGGTCGGCGAAGAAGGGGCCGCCGCGTCCCTAGGAGTGGGAGAAGATTCCGAGGTCATCGAGGTCACCTTCGATGCCGAGACGAGCTCCACTCCAGCCGATCCGCCCCAGGTCAAGCGGGTCCAGGTCTCCAACCAGATGGACATCCTCGCGGAGCTCGACGGGCTTCGCAAACAGGCCACTATGGAAAACGGTGAACACAAGTTCCAGAGCTCGGCGCCAGACCTCGATCTCGACTCGCTGATCTCCGGCGACACGGAGCAGAGTCGAGAGCTTCGCCAAAAGGTCGAAAAGGCCCTGAACTCGGACATCTTCAAGACCATGCGAGGCATGCAGATCGCCGTTCGGCTTCAGAACGAGGGCGGCGACACCATCCATTCATTCGAGCCGGTTTCGCTCGACATCGAGGATGCGGCGAGCCTCAAGAAGCTGTGCCTGCGGTTTTCACTGGATCTGGAGAATCTTCGTTGACACCGTCGGCCACCGGGTCGATGTGGCGATCACTGATCGCGGCGGCGTTGCCCCTGCTGCTCTCGTCCTGCAGCTCGGTCCAGGAACCCGCCCGCCAGACCTCAGCAGCCGACGAGGTCGTCGAGACGCACCGCCAGTGGGAGGAGTCCACTCGGGAGTTGGCCGACGATCTGATGGAGGGAGCGCAGAGGCTGCGTGGGCAGGGCAACGAAGAAGGGGCGATCTCATTGGCAGACGACGCGATCTGCGCGGTGCTGGACGCTCCAGCCGGGTATGAGCCAGGGGGCCGGTATCTCGACTATCTCGCCGAGCTGATCGACGAGGCCAACGAGATCGAGGAGGCCCTGCAACCGATCGAGGACGAGATCGAGGCCACGGACGAGTTCGTCGTTCTGCCTCCGATCGATCTCTTCGTTGACGATGCCGAAGTCGTCGAATCGGTGGTTGAAAGCCCCCTTCCTCCGAGCGATTTCCCCCTCCTGCTGAACTCGACGGTCGAACGATTCCTCGAGGCGATGGTCTCGCGCGGGGAGTACAACCAACGCATCGAAACAGGTCTGTCGCGCGCCGGCACCTTTCTGCCCATGATTCGGAGCCGTTTCGAAGCCGCCGGCCTGCCGCAGGACCTGTCCTACCTGCCACTGATCGAATCGGCATTCTCTGTGAGGGCCTACTCTCGGGCCCGCGCCCACGGCATGTGGCAGTTCATCGCTTCGACCGGACGCCATTATGGACTCGATGTGGGATCCCTGGTCGACGAGCGGCGCGATCCGGAGCTGTCCACCGATGCCGCGATCGCTTACCTCGCGGATCTCCACGAACAATTCGACGACTGGTATCTCGCGCTGGCCGCATACAATTCCGGAGCCGGCAACGTGCGGCGTGCGATACGGCGCTCGGGGAGCAGGGATTTCTGGGACCTCCGCCGTTACCTGCCTCGGGAGACCCGCAATTACGTGCCGGCGTTCATCGCCTCGGTCATCGTCGCCAAACAGCCCGAGAAGTACGGCTTTACGGCGCCGGTCGAAAAACCTTGGACCTTCGAGACGATCGAAGTGCCGGACGCCCTCGATCTCCAGTTCCTCGCCAAGGGGTCCGGAATTCCGATTGACGATCTTCGAGAGCTCAACCCGGCGATCCGGCGCGACCTGACTCCGGCGCGAAGCACGACCACTCTCCGCGTTCCGCCGGGAACGACTGCGGCGGCAACTGCGGTCCTCGAATCCACGCCACGAGACCAGTGGGCGCCGCGCATGATCCATACCGTCCGCAGTGGCGACAGCCTCTATGGCATTGCTCGCAAATACGGATCGAGCGTGAGCGCGATCCGGCAGGCGAACTCGCTCCGCGGGAGCCTGATCCGTCCGGGACAGACGCTGATCGTACCGCGCCTGGGCAACGGAGTCAGCAGACCAGATCACAGTCCACAGAGAACCGCCGAGCGCGGTGTCTACGTCGTGCGCAGGAACGACACGCTGTGGGATATCGCCCGAGGGTTTTCGATCTCGGTCGACAGCCTGTGTGCCGCCAACGGTCTCTCCCGCCACGATGTCATCCGGCCGGGCGAACGGCTGACGATCCCCGACGGCGGGACGATGTCTGCCACGACGGTCCGGCAGGCGCCTCAGCGAGCAAGCGGAACGATGTACACGGTCCGCGCCGGCGACACCCTGTACGACATCGCGCGCGAATACGAGGTCTCGATCAGCGCGATCAAACAGCTCAACGGGCTCAGATCATCGCGCATCTATCCGGGCAAGGAGCTTCAGATACCGGCTCGGATGGAATCCAGCGCTCCCGCTCGCACGAGACCAGAGCCCGGAACCTACGAGGTTCAGAAGGGCGACACCCTGTACGACATTGCGCGCCGGTTCGGCGTCTCGATCTCGGAGCTCCGCCGGGCCAACGGGCTCCGCTCGTCGCGAATCTATCCCGGGGACGTCTTGCGGATTCCTGGCTCCCAAGCCAAAAGCTGAGCAGAGGTCTGTTCGCCACCAAGGCACCAAAACCACCAAGCCGGCCGCCCACCGAGGAGCAAGCGCAGATCACGCAGAGAGACGCAGACAATTCCCTCTGTCTGGAATGCGGTGCGTCTCCTTGAGTTACCTCGTTCATTCAACCTGTCCTTTCACCCGCAGCGGCGCAAACCCTCAAAAACCACTCATACGACCCACAGATCACACAGATCCGGTCACCCGGAAAAGACGAAGAGACGCAGAGGGGATCTCGGATGACTCCTCTGTATGGCGGGTTCTCAACCGCCGAATGGAAACAGGCTTCGTCGGCCGTTCTGCCGTCACGAGAAGAGACCACGTTTCAGATTCGGCAACCGTTTTTTCGCGTGGGCGGAGGGGTGGTCGGCTTGGCGTCCTTTGCGCGTTTGGGCGGAGGGGCGGCTTGGCGGTTTTTGGGTGGGCCGGCACTCAAAACTCGTAACTCAAAACTCTTAACTCATTCTTGGGCGCCTGCTACAATCCACGGCCCGACAGGCACGAGGGAGCGCGCGGATGACAGAGAGAATCGAAATCAGACCGGAATTCGCCGAGGCCATCGAGGGAGAGGACTGGGACCGGGTCGAGGAGCTCTGGTTGGAGGCCCTCGAAGAGTCGCCGACTGCCACCCGCGAGCTGCTCGAAGTCCGAAGGCTGATCTGGAAGGGCGGCCGCAAGAACCTCGCGAAAACGCTGCTCGAGATCCTGGCCGAGGCTCTGGAAGAGGGCGCCGAGCCGTCCGAGGCGCTTGCCGCCCTTCGCGAGCTGGTTCGCCTCGCGAGCCCAAAACCTCCCGTCGAGCTGACCGAGCGGATGGTTGCAGCATTTTCGAGGGTCCGGTCTCAAAGCCCCTCGCTCGAGCCGGTGCTCACGAAACACGAAATGGTCAGAGCGATACGTCCCACCGAAGAGCTCGAAAAGGCGGAGCGCTGGCTCGATCACGACCTCGGTACCGTGGTCGAGGTTTCCGGACAGGGGGTCGGCAGAGTGGTCGACCTCAACCTCGAGCTCGGGAACATCAAGGTCGACCTCGGCGGTTCGCGTCCGGTGTCGATTCCTGTCGGCGCCGCCGGTCGGCACCTCCGTCCGCTGCCCGAGGGAGATTTCAGACGCCGCAAGGTTGAAGACCCGGAGCTTCTCGCGGAATTCGTGGCGCAAGAGCCCGGAGAAGCGCTGGCGGAGGTGCTCGAAAGCCTGGGAGCGCCATCCGATGTCTCCGCCATCAAAACCGCTCTCGATGGATTGCTCCCGCCCGCCAAATGGACCTCATGGTGGTCCAAAGCGAGGAAGAACCCGCGAGTGCTCTCTTCGGGCTCGGGATCTCGCCTCCGCTACGCGGTCAGCACGAGCGCCGAAAGCGCGGATGAGTCGCGTTTGGAGGAGCTGCGCGCGGCTGCGCCGGCCGACCGGCTGGCGATAGCAAAACGGCTCGGCGAGCGTGGTCAGGAGGCTGCCGCGAAGGCCGCACAGGTGCTCTCGGATTCACTGTCCGAGCTCGCGGAGAAGGCCCCCGGTCTCGCCTGGCAAACGGCTGGTGTCCTGTCCTCCCTCCCAGGAGGAGGTGAGACAGCATCATCGATCCGGACGCAGCTCATTCATGAGGTCGAGCCGCTCGCCCTTCTGTCGGGTGTCACCGACCGAGTTTCCCGATCCGAAGCGCTTGCGGCAATCGCCGAGCGCCCCGACGGGAGCTGGGCGGAGGTCTGGGCCGAGTGGCTGCTGCACGAGGACACGCCCCAGGTCCTGCGAGAGATCGCCTCGACGCTGGAGGGACAGGGGCAGGCCAATCTCGTCGATCAGTCCATGGAGGCGGTCTTTCGCAACCACAACGATCACCCCGCTCAGTTCGTGTGGGCCTGCGAGTCGATGGCCGAGGATGAGTGTCCGCTCGCGGTGAAGACCCGCATGACTCCGTCGCTGCTGGAAAAGCTGCCGGACGCTCTCACTCGCAAGGAATTTTCCTCCTTCCGGGCTCGCGCCAAGGGATTGCTCGACGGCGGCAAGGTGGCTATCCGTCTGCTCATGGAATCGGCAAACGCTCAGCAGGCGGCCCGGTTCAGCCAGAGAATCTCTCGTCTCGATATCGTGGAACCACAGCGCCAGCGCCTCGTGGAGCAGGCCGCCCAACATCAGCGAAAAGAGACCGACGGCCCGGTCCAGCCGATTCTGGCAGCGACCCGAACTGCGCTGGAAGAAAAACGGGAGGAGCTCCGTGTGCTGCTCGAGGTGGAGATCCCGAAAACCCTCAAGGGGATCAACGCTGCGGCAGCCGAGGGCGATCTTCGAGAAAATTTCGAATACCACATGCTGCGCGACCGGCAGGAGCTCCAGTCGGCGCGGGCGGCCAAACTCCAGGAAGAGCTCGCCGTCGTACGCATCCTCGAGCCCGGTGCCGCCGACACCTCAAGCGTCAACATCGGCACCGTCGTGCACCTCGAGGGCGATGACGGCACAACCCTCGAGCCGATCACGATTCTCGGTGTGTGGGACGCGGACCTCGATCGCCGAATCTTCGCCAACGGGTCGGAGCTCGCCCAGCGGATGATGGGCAAATCGACGGGTGACGTCGTCGAGACGGACGTAGGTGCCGCGACCATTATCCGCATCGAAGCGTGGAACGGCTGACCTCAGTCGAGAAAAGGAGAGAGCAAGCTTGAGGGCCTGAGGGCGTGAAAGCGTGAGGGCGTGAGGGCGTGAGGGCATCAAATATGATCAGGACAGCTGCTCCCCTTCCCCCCTGCTCAGTTACACTCCCGACATGACCTCTCGCGCGGGGAGCTTCGCTCTCTACAGTGGCCTGCGTGGATTTCTGGCTCTTGGTGGAAGGCTTCCTCTCTCCCTGTCCCGGCCGATCGGTCAGGTCCTCGGGCGGTCTGCCCTCGGGTTGTTGCCCCGGAGTCGTCGCCGAATTCGAGAACACCTCGAAATCGCTTTCCCCGAATTGGATGACGCAGAGCTCGCCGCCTTGATGCGCGGCTGCGCTCGCCACTTCGGATTGATGATTGCCGAGGTCGCATGGCTGTGGCACGCGCGGCCGCACGAGGTCGAGGATCTTTGCGAATTGGAGGGCGTCGAGAACTTCTTCCAGGCTCTCGAGGACGGGCGCGGCGTGATCTTCGCCACCGCCCACTGCGGTACCTGGGAGCTGCTCAGCGCCAGGCTGCCGATTGCCGGCGTACCGCTGGCAACGGCAGCTCGGGAGCTCGACGATCCCCGGCTCGACCGTCTCATCACCGCGATGCGAAGCCGATTCGGCACCGAGGTGATTCTCCGAGGACCGTCGGCGGGCAAGAAAATGGTGAGCACACTGACCGGGAACCGGGTCGCAGCCCTGCTCGTCGACCAGGACATTCGCGACATCCCCGGAGTCTTTGTCCCCTTCTTCAACCGCCCGGCGTGGACGCCGTCGGGGGCCGCGATGCTGGCCATCCGCAAAGGCTGCCCAATGGTGCCGGGTTTCATCCACCGCCGGCGGGACGGCAGTCACAAGGCCGAAATCCACCCTCCTCTCCCGACTCCGATGGACGGATCCCTGGAGGATCGCGTGCATGAACTCACTGCAGCGGCCACCGCCGTCATCGAGCGCCAGGTGCGCGCGCACCCCGAGCAGTGGGTGTGGATGCATCGGCGGTGGAGGACGCAGCCAGTGAAGCATCAGCCCAATCGAAACACGCTATGAGACTTCGACGCCATCGGTGCCACCCCTCATATTGTCTGGCGGCGCGCGCTCATGAAGCATGTATTCCCGGGCCAGACAATGTGAGGGGTGGCACCTGACACACCGGAGCGAGAAGCGCTCGCAGGGTTAAAACCCTATCTTCGGGCAGACCTCCTCGAGAACGCACTCCTCACACCGGGGCGAACGCGCGGAGCACACCCGACGGCCATGCAGGATCAGGCGCGTCGAGAAATCGATCCACTCGTTCTTCGGCAGCAAAGCCTCGATCTCGGCAGCGATCTTCTCCGGGTCCTCGAGGCGGGTCAGACCAAGACGCCGGGCGAGTCGCCGCACATGCGTGTCCACCGTCACACCGGCGGCGATCCCGAAGCCTTCGCCGAGCACCACCTTCGCCGTCTTGCGACCAACCCCGGGCAGCGCGACCAACGCGTCAAGATCTCCGGGGACTTCCCCCTTGTGCTCGGTGGCGATGATGCCGGCGGCGGCACGGAGGGAAGCCGCTTTCTGGCGGAACATACCGGTCGACCGGATGACCTCTTCGACCTCACCCTGGGGCGCCGCCGCCAGGTCTGAAGGACCCGCCCAGCGAGCAAAAAGACCCGGTGTGACCTGGTTCACCCTGGCGTCGGTGCACTGAGCGGAGAGAACCGTCGCCACCAGGAGCTCCCACCGCGATCGGTAGTCGAGCTCGATGGCCGCGTCCGGGTACGCCTGCGCGAGCAGGTCGGCTACGGCCACGGCACGTGCTGCACGATCCAAAATCAGTACTTGAACGAAGAACCGCCGATGAACTCTCGCAGAATCGAGGTCTGTGGGACCTCGTCGGGGAAGATCGGCACGAACATCGAAAGGTGCTTGAGCAGACGGTAGGCCTCCGTGTAGGCGGGTTGGGTCCTCGGCACATGGAGCAGGAACCGCTCCGCGAAGACCTTGAGCACCGCTGGCTCGTAGACCAGGGCCGAGTTGAACATCACATCCGCCTGCTCCTGAAACGGGAAGATCCACTCCCCCTCGCCGCGACGGACGCGCTCCCACAGATCCAGGGTACGCTCGGCGTCGAAACCCCGGAAGAGATGATCGCGGACGATTCGCCGCAGGAGCCTCGCATCCGCCGTGAAGATCCGGTTGTGGTCGTCCATCGCCAGCTGCGAGAGGGCCGAGATGAAGACCCTGTACTTCTGGTCTCGCGGCACCGACTGGGTGAGACGATCGTTCAGCCCGTGGATGCCCTCGATCGAGAGTACCTGATGGTCCTCGAGCTGCATGGGGACCCAGTCGACCTCCGGCTTGCGGTGGCCGGTGACGAAATCGAATCGCGGTGTCAGCACCTCCTCGCCGGCCAGGAGGTCGGCGAGCTGGCGGTGGAAGAGCCCGAGATCGATCGCCTCCAGGGATTCGAAGTCCAGCTTTCCCTCGTCGTCGCGCGGTGTTGCATCACGGTTGACGTAATAATTGTCGAGAGACAGGGTGACCATGTCGATGCCGTTCACCCACAGCTGGATTCCCAGCCTCTTGGCGAAGGTTGTCTTTCCCGACGACGACGGCCCGGCGATGGTGATCAGACGGACTCGGGGCCTGCGCGAGAGGATCTCGTCGGCAATCTGGGCGATCTTTTTCTCGTGCAGGCCCTCGGCGATGCGGATGATGTGGCTGCTGTCGCTGTTGAGGCACAGCCGGTTGAGCTGACCCACGTTCTGCACGCCGAGGAGCTCCTGCCATCGCCTGGTTTCGACATAGGCCGTGTAAAGAAGCGGCCGCGGTGTGAACTTCGGGAGACGGCTCCGATCGGCCCGCCGCGGGAAACGGAGCATCAGGCCGTCCTCGAAGGGCATCACCCCGAAGGTCGGGCAACAGCCCGTGTGCGGCGCACACGGCCCGTGGGCCAGATCCACGAAATCACCACAGCTGACGGTGTGTACGGTCGAGGACCGACGGGTCGCCAGGAGGAGCAGCTTGTCCTCACAACCTCGTTCCCGGCAATGCTTCTCAGCCTCCTCGATGGTGACGGTCTCGCGGCGGAACGGTTGCCGTCTGCGATGCAGCTCGATCATTCGTTTCTCGATCGCAGGCGCCATCACGTCGAGCTCCGGATGATCGCCGCGAATCTGGTAGTGGTAGCAATTGCCGAGCGATTGGCCGATGACGCTTCGAGCTTCTGGATAGAGCTCGGAACATGCCTCGTAGAACATGAGGCTCACCGATCGCTTGTAGACGGACTCGCCCTCCCGGTCACCGAACTTCACCAGCTCGAGATCGACTTCACCGCGGAGGGGGAAGTCGAGCATGACCTGCCGGCGGTTGACCAGCGCCGACAGCACGTTGTCCTCGATCTCGCCGTTGATGCTGGTGAGAAAGTCGTCGATCCGGATTCCAGACTCGACCGAGTGGACTGCATTTCGATATCGAATCTCTACCTTGTTGTCGTTCATGCCACTCCATTTCGGCCCCGCCACCCGACGCTCCGGGCGTGGGCCGAACTGCTTCGAAAATCATAGCGCGCCCCTCTTGCGCGATGCCAAGGGTGTCGTATACTGATCGCTCACACTGGCGCCCATGCCATACCGAAGGGTGGTCGAATCAGTCGGCGATACGGGGGCATGGGCGCTATTTTTTCTCGTCCCCGTGCCCGTCTCCCTGCCCGACACTTCCGAGTTCCGCCAGTCCCACGGTCCGGCTTCGCCCAAGGGCTGCGCCGTGACAAGGATTGCATGGCCGACGGCCAATCAATCCTTGATCTTCTTCGCTTCGCAGAGGTCCTTCTTCTTCTTCTTTTTGGCGACAGCTCCGCAGTCCTTGCAGCGGAAGCGGCCGGGTTTCGGTTTGACCTTGGATTCGCCCTTGAGACATCCCATGACGATCGAGATTATATCTCATTACCCAGGTGGTGATTCGCCGCCAATCAGGCTACACTCTTCGCCCGGCGGAGGGGATGGACCATGCAAATCCCGGAGTGGTACACCGGCAGTGACGCGAGCGGACTGGTGGCAGCGGGCATCGAGCGCGCCATCGAACGGATGGATGAGCGCACCGCGGACCACAGCGACATCAGTGACCTCGAGAAACTGGTGGCGAGCGAAGAAGAGGTGAATTGGCGGAACTTCCTGCTTGGGTTGATGGGCACGATTCACTACGACCTCGAGGAGATCGACAGCGCCAGATCCCTGCTCGAACAATCCGTCGCTTCCTACAAACCGTATCTGGAATCCTTCGACGACGTGCTCAGCGTGTACTGCCAGTCGTGTTACACCCTCGGTGTGATCCTGTTCGACGACGGTGACTATGGACAGGCGATCCCCAACTTCCTCCGTTGCCTGCCCTACATGCACGAGGTCTACGACGAGACCTACATCGGTCACATCTACACCTTTCTCGCGCTGTGTCTGAGCTGGACCAACCAGGGTGGCTACAGCACCGTGTTCTCCGAGGCCGCCGCCTTCACCCGCCGCTACGACTGCGAATCACTCGAACAGCTGATGGTGGCCTACGGTGACACTGGAGAGATCGAGAAGGCGACCGACGTCTTCCACCTATTGCAGGACCACTGCCAGGACTACGAGAACTACGACCGTGTCCTGGAGTATGCGGAGCAGAATTTCGGAGAGTCCGGCGTGGTCAATTGAAGCTGTCGGCTCACAGCAATCTGCTATCTGCCGTCGCCGCTCGAATTCGAGGAGAACGACACGGAGACGTCTGCAATCCAATTCCGTGCTCGTCGCCGCAACCGCTCCTCGCGTGTCTCGCCGTCAAAATCGGTTGACGAGATGTCAAAGTCCATCGAGCCGGCCTCATCGAAGGTCAGCACGTTGACCACCGCGTAGAGGCGCCCGTCGATCTCGCTGGTGGCAAAGGGCAGTACGCCGCACTCACGGCAGACGTAAAACTCCGCCGTGGCGGTTCCGAAGCGGTACCTACTGAGCCGATTTTCGTCGGCGATCAGGGCCTCGAGCCGCGCCTCGGGATGCGACGTGTAGGTGGCGCGGCGCGGTCTACAAAAGGAGCAGCCGCAGGCCCGGGCCGACATCGGTTTCCCGGGGGCCGGCCACCGGAGGCGAAAACGGATGTTCCCGCAGTGGCAGCCACCGGCGGTCACGGGAGGAGCTTCCCGTACGCGATCCAGTGATAGATGACGTAGAACCAGCTCAAAAAGGCGTGGACGAGCGCCCAGAGGATACTGTGGTTGACGCTCCAGCTCAGCAAGGCCGCGAGAACCGCGCCGATGCTGCCAATGATGCCGCCGCCGCAGCAACCGCAACCCTTACCGCCGTTTTCACCCATGACGCCTCCTGCGCCGTATTCTAGCCCGCGCCGTTCGGAGTTTTCTTGGGAAACCGGTTCAGCCACCGGTGCGCAGATTCTGCAGCGTCTCGGGGTGCGGCAATCGAACTGAAACCGACCCGTCCCACGGATGGACCTCGAGGCCGCTCAAACGGCCGTCGCGAGCCCACAGAATGATTCCGACCGGCACGCCCTCCGGCGACTCGGCATCCGCGAGGATAACTGGTTTCGCCCGCCCTTCGCCGCTTTTGGACCCGACGACGAGGTCGATGCTCGGGCACCCACAGCCGCAGCCGCCGACCACCTCAGCCGATTCGAGCTGACCGATGTACCTCCCCACCCCGGACCGGACCGCGCCGAGGAGGGCTTCGATGAGCTCGTGCTCGTTGGTCGTGAGAGGTCGAGGCATATGCTTCTTCATCCTGCTTCCCGAGCCCGGCCGCCAGTCGCTGCCCCGCGTCCGTGAAAGGTCTCGGAGGTGGCGGAAAACTCGGTGACGGTGAGGACATTCACGTGGGAAGTACGACTGAAGCCTCCGCGGGTTCTCGTTGCGGTCGTGCACTGCCACGGTTACAATCGCGGCCATATTCCGGTGGAGGCTGAAGATGGGAGCAACGCTCAACGAGCGCTTTATCGAGATTGTCGAACGCCGCGGCGAAAAGCCGGCCTTCAAGGTCAAACGAGACGGCTTCTGGAACAGCTTTTCCTTCGACTGGGGGCTCGAGCAGGCGGCACAAACGGCCTTTGGACTCAAGGCGCTCGGGTACCAACCGGGCTCGCGCGTCGCCATCCTTTCGGAAAACCGACCCGAATGGGCGACCACCGATTTCGGTTCCATGGCGGCAGGTCTCGTCGGGGTGCCGCTCTACACCACCCTGATCGCCGAGCAGATCGCCTACATTCTTCACGACGCCGAGGCCAGGGTCGTCTTCGTTTCCTCGATGGAGCACCTCGAGACGGTGCTATCAGTCCGCTCTCGTGTTCCGTCGATTGACAAGATCGTCGTGTTCTACCCCGACGGATTGGAGGAAAACGACCTCGTCATCAGCCTCGATTCACTGAAATCGATGGGCGCGGGTCACACCCGAGAGGAGTTCATCGACCTGTCCCGTGAGACGGGCCCTGAAGACCTCGCGACCATCGTCTATACGTCGGGCACGACGGGCGACCCCAAAGGAGTGGCCTTGACCCACCACAACTTCATGGCGGAGTTCGACGCCATCTGGCCGACCTTCGAGGGCAAGGAGGGTGATTCGATACTCTCCTTCCTGCCGCTTTCGCACATCCTCCAGCGGGTTGTCGATTCTTTCGCCCTCCTCTTCGGCTTTACCATCTCCTACGCCGAAAGCCTGGAAACCCTGGGCGACAACCTTCGCGAGATCCGCCCGACCCACATCGTGGCGGTTCCCCGCGTCTACGAGAAGATCCACGGCCGCATCCACGCCGGCGTGCAACAGGGCTCGGCCGTCAAACGCGCCCTCTTCAACTGGGCGATAGGCGTCGGTCGAAAGTTCAACGATGCGGAGGCATCGGGCAGTGCGGGACCAATTCTCACCGCCCAACACCGGATCGCGTCTCGGCTCGTCTTCACAAAAGTCCATTCGGCGACCGGAGGTAGGATTCAGTTCTACGTCTCCACCGGCGCCCCTCTCGCCAAAGGGCTGGCCGAGTTCTTCGATGCCATGGGCATCCGCATCATCGAAGCCTGGGGGATGACCGAGCTGAGCGGTGCGGCAACTTCAGGTACCCGAGGCGACCTTCGATACGGGAGCGTCGGCAAGCCCGGCCCGGGGGTCGAGCTCAAGATCGCCGAAGGCGGCGAGATCTGCGTCCGAGGTGACATCGTGATGCGTGAGTACTGGCGCAAGCCCGAGGCCACCGCCGAGACGATCGACAGCGAAGGATGGCTTCACACGGGCGACGTGGGCCACATCGATGACGACGGATTCCTCTACATTACCGATCGCATCAAAGAGCTCATCGTCACCGCCGGTGGAAAGAACGTCGCTCCGCAGCCGCTGGAAAACGCCCTCAAGACCCACGAGTTCATCGCGCAGGCCATGGTGATCGGGGACCAACGGAACTTCGTCAGCGCAATCATCGTCCCGCAGGCCGATGTCCTCGAGTCCTGGGCGAGAGATCGGGGAATCGAAGGCGACCTGCAATCCCTGTGCGGCAACGCCACGGTCATCGAGCATTTCAAGAGCGCCGTCGATTCCAGAATGGGCTCTTTTTCGCGCTACGAATCGGTGCGCAAGTTCACTCTCGTCCCCGATGAGTTCTCTCAGGAGGCGGGCGAGCTGACGCCTACCCTCAAGCTCAAGCGCCGCGTCCTTCTCGCCAAGTACGCCGAGGTCATCGAAGCCATGTACGAGGATGCGGATGGCCAGGCGTGGGTGTGACCGCGGGTTCCTCGTATAGACTTGGTGCTTGAAGATCGTTCGGAAAACGTCGCCGGCGGGGCTCGTTATCTTCGTCGCCTTCGCAGTGGGAGCCGCCACCATCGGCTCCCCCACGCCAGCTTTGCCCGGCGGAACGCCTCCGACACCGGCCACCCTCCAGCTGATTCAATTCCGGGGATTGGTGACGGTACCCATTCGAATCGGCGCTTCACAAGCTCTCAACTTCGTCATCGACTCGGGCAGCGAGCACACGACCCTGAACGACGCCGGGCTGGTCGAGGAGCTCAACCTCCACACCCGACAGGGCGGTGTCGGCAGGGGGATGGGTGGGGCGAGGCTCCCCATCCTCATCGCGCCGGACCTCGCGATTCGCGCGGGGGATTTCGAGCTCTTTCGCACCGACCTCGCCATTCACCACCTCGACTCACTGCTCGACAACGATGCAGGGCCCCGTCTCCATGGCCTCCTCGGCAGTGCACTCTTCGAGCGTTATGTCGTCGATATCAATCCCGCGCTCGGTACGGTTTCGTGCCACGACCCGGAGACCTTCAGCTATGACGGTCCCGGCCACGTCGTGCCGCTGATCATGGATCACCGCCGAGCCTTCGTCAGAGCCAAGGTCACGACGGTCAAGGGGAAGACGGTCAAGCTGCGGCTCATGGTCGACACCGGTTCCGAGAACCACCTCGTGCTGATTCTCGGATCACACCGTCACGTGAAGGTCCCCGAACATCATATGAAGGTCAAAGCGCTCGGGATCGGTGGGGAGGTCGATGCTTTTGTCGGACCGGTCGGCGGGCTCGAAATCGGATCACTCGCCCGCGGTCGCACGCCGGCTTCGTTCTTCCACCCGACCAGCATGCCCGCAGCCCAGAGCATCAAGAACTTCGACGGCCTCGTCGGCAACGGCCTACTCGGTCAGTTTCGGACCATTCTCGACTATCACCGCGAGATTTTGATTCTCGAAGAGCTATGACCCTGTCTGCGGAGCCTCTTCGACCGCCACCCGGTGTGCCGGCTCCGGATCGACTCCCCGCCCATTCTCGAGATCGACGGTGACGATCGAGGACACCATGGAAAGCTCGTCCCGCACGATCACCGCGACCCGCTGGTGGCCGCCGCGAATCGTGAGATCGACCGCATAACCCACCTCCTGATTGAGGGCGCGAACGAAGTCCCTTCGTGGGACCCTCACCGGAAGCCGATGGCTGTGGACATCCGATGTCGAGCCGTGGAGATTGGACACCGCCACCCAAACGGTGATGCGCCCGAGATGTTCGTCGGCCTGGGGCACCAGCAACAAGTTCTTGATCGGGATCCGCGCCAGCAACCGGATGCGATAGCGATCGCGTTTCACCTTGCGCGACTCTTCCGAGCTGACGGAAACCGCGAGCGGGTTGGGGGCCACTTCCAAGGTCAGGGCCGAATGGAGCCGGTCGGCCATCATATCGCCGAGGCTCTTGGCGCGAAATCCGGAACGGTGGCGCACCCGAACTCCGGGGCGCCGGACTTTGACCTTGATCTCGTGGTACTCGCCATCCGGCGAATCCGCGGGGGCGAAGCCCAGTGAGTAGTAGCTGTTGAAATCGTCGGACAGGTTTGCCACGACCCCTTCGACGTTTTCCAGATTCGTGAAGTGCCGGCCTCCGGTGACATCTGCCAACAGCTGCAGGCTCTGTTGCTGATGGAGCAGCCGAGAGGTCTCGTGCATCGACGCGCCCGAGTAGCCTGGATGCTCGGCGCTCGACTGGGTGGTGGCAAACTCCATCCCGGCGTCGATCACATAAAAAGTCACGCGGCTCGCCGCGGCGCGCGCGCCCACCGCTTCGAAGACGCGGCGGAGGTTCCGTCGGTTCCCCTCGAACGGTGCCGAGAGGGACGCCATGTCCGGGGGAGGATTCCTGATGGCCCCCCACGTGTACTGATACTTCTCCTCCCACGCCTGAAAAAGCGTCTCGGCCACCCTGAAGGCGGTGCCCTCACCAACGTACAGCATGGCCTTTCGACCATCCAGTCCGGACAGCGCGTCGAGGAACTCGGCCATCGCGTTGGCGGCCAGGCGAGCGGTGTCGAAGCGCCACTGCTGGTAGGTCCGGATCCGTTCGAGGACCGTACGCGCATCAGCAACGATCTCGTCCTGAACGAAGGCGCCGCCTGGAGACCCAGCAACGTTTGCACCCGGGCCCAGCGCTCTCGCGCGTTTGAGTTCAGAAATGATCGCGAAGCGTTCGGCGTTGAACTGCCCCGTGCCACCGATCTCCAGCTCGATGGCGTCGAGCGTGCTGCCAAGCTCCTCCAGCGGGTCAGAGAAGCCGTGGCGGATCTCGAGGCCGGGTCCCTGGGTCACGACAACGACCCTGTCCTCGGGCGCGAGATTGGCGTCCAGGACCTCACGGAGCTTGCCGATCACCCGGTTGCGGTTTGACGTCCGGATGCTGGTGTTGTCGATAAAAACGACAACGTAGAGCCGTTGACCTTCGGGCGGTGGAAGCGCCTGATCGGGATCGTCGCGGGGGGCCTCGTCCGGCTCCAGTGTTTCGAAGGACCGTGCCCGATTGCCGTCGTAGAAGTTGAGGATCGGGGTCGGTTTCCCGTCGACGAAAAGCTCGAAATCTTCAAGCACGAGGTCGGTGACCGGCTGTCCATCCGCATCCGTGGCGAAAACCTCCAGGTTGAAGATGCTGACGTCGACGTTACCGAAGAATTGGGCGAGCTCGGCGCGCGGGTCCTGTTTCTTGGCAGGGAATGCACCTCCCGCAAGCAGCAGCAGGAATGCAACGAGCAGCGATGTGCGCCTCATGAGCTCAGAGCACCCTCCAATGCGAACGCTCGTCCGTTCTCCGCGTCCCCAGAACATCGTCGGGGCACAGACCGAACGCGCGACAGATTCTCACATTCCAACGATGTGTTCCGCCGGCTTCTTCCCGACCGGGCCGCAGACACGGAAATTGTACCGATATACGGGCTCGGCTAGAGTGTGGTTGCTTCGGTCGAGAGAACGAGGATCAAAGGGGGTCTCGATGTCGAGTCCGTTCCATAGCGCGGCGGGCAGCGCGCTTTGCGCGTTCATCCTTTTGCTGGCCTCTCCGGCACTCGCAACAGACTTCGACGTGAGTTTCCCGGCTGATCTTGAAAGCGGCGGCATCGACGGAAGAATCATCTTGATGCTCTCGCCGAACGCGGACGACGAACCCCGATTTCAGGTCCGCCCTGGTGTGCACGCGATCCAGATCTTCGGCGTCGACGTCGAAGGGATGGTCCCCGGGGAAAGGATCCGCTTCGATGACACAGTACTCGGATACCCCATCGAAGCCATCGCTGACATGCCCCAAGGCCCCTATCACGTGCAGGCCCTGCTCCACCGATACGAGACCTTCGAGCGCGCGGACGGCCACACGCTGAAGCTGCCGATGGATCGGGGCGAAGGCCAGCAGTGGAACCGTGCCCCAGGGAATCTCTACAGTGTGCCGCGTGAAATCATCCTCGAGCCGGAGGGCGGGGCGGCTGTCCACATCGAGCTTGATCGGATCATCCCGCCGATCGAGCCCCCCGAGGACACCGAGTACGTTCGCCATGTCCGCATCCAAAGCGAGCTGCTGAGCGAGTTCTGGGGACGCCCGATGTATCTCGGTGCGCACGTGTTGGTGCCGCACGGCTTCGATGATCACCCAGAGGTTCGCTACCCCCTGATGATCTTCCACGGCCACTTTCCGAGCGATTTCGGCGATTTCCGAACAGATCCTCCCGACCCCGACATCGAGTGCGAGTCCTCGGAACGATTTCGCATCGATTGCTACAACCGCATCCGCCAGCAGGAGGCCTACGACTTCTACAGCAAGTGGATCAGCCCCGACTTCCCGCGCTTCCTCGTCATCGAGATCCAGCACCCGAACCCCTACTACGACGACTCCTACGCGGTCAACTCGGCCAACCTCGGGCCCTACGGCGATGCCATCACCTATGAGCTGATCCCGTACATCGAGAAGGAGTTCCGAGCTCTGGGCGAATCCTGGGCCAGATTCCTCTATGGCGGCTCGACCGGGGGCTGGGAAGCCCTGGCGGCGCAGGTTTTCTACCCGAACGAGTACAACGGCGCCTTTGCCGCCTGCCCCGACCCGATCGACTTCCGCGCCTACCTTTTGGTCGACATCTACTCCGACTCGAACGCCTACTTCGAGGAGGGACCTCTGCGGCGCATCGAGCGCCCGAGCCGCCGCGATTGGTTGGGCAACATCACGGTCACGATGCGTGACGACTCGCTGTGGGAGCTCGTCCTGGGCACCAAGAACCGTTCAGGCCAGCAGTTCGACATCTGGGAGGCCGTCTATTCCCCGACCGGAAAGGACGGGTATCCGAAGCGCCTCTGGGACAGGCGAAGCGGAATCATCGATCCCGAGGTCGCCGCCCACTGGCGGGAGAACTACGACCTGCGTTACATCATGGAGCGGGACTGGGCGGAGATTGGGCCGAAGCTCGTGGGCAAGATCCACATCTTTACCGGGGACATGGACAACTATTACCTCAACAACGCCGTCTATCTGGCGGAAGAATTTCTCGAGTCAACCGAGGACCCCTACTATGCCGGCGTCGTCGACTACGGCGACCGCGCCGAGCACTGCTGGAACGGCGACCACGACAACCCCAATCACATCTCGCGCCTGCGCTACAACACCATGTACCTGCCGAGGATCCTCCAGCGGATCGAGGAGTCGGCGCCCGAGGGAGCAGACCTCACGAGCTGGCGGTATTAGCGCGCATATCTCGCCAGCTTCTTGCTGCGACAGGTATCCGGGAGTCGAACTCTACCCATCTAATCCCCATGCTCGTATATCAACTCGTAGTGTTCGTGGGTACCCCTTTTCACTCGCTCAGAAAATTCGAATTTGTAGCCCATGTTGATGAAGGGACTGTTTTCATGGTGACACTTGCGACAGACAGCTTCTGTAGGAGGATAGACCAAACCGAGAGCGGCCGCCTCGGCGGTGGCGAAGTTCGGCCGGTCTGGGGACATGACCGTGTTGACGTACATTCCTCCTGCCCCGTGACACGCCTCACAGGTGACGCCGGCATCCTCCGGTGTCTCCTCGATCGAGGTGAACCCTCCGACCAACCCGTACCCG
>JBFFBV010000011.1:0-77301 GCA_041560205.1 Candidatus Sulfomarinibacter sp. | reverse complement strand
TTCAACCAGGCGAATCCCAAAACTGACTACCTGACCGACGATGAAAGGATCAACCTTCCGGAGGAGCGCTGATCGAGACGTGCGCGAGGTGCCCACCTCACGCAGAAAACTCTAGAGAACGGGTTGTGCTGGGGTTGCTCCGAAGCTGGGGGAAGCTGGGCAGAATCGAATAGGACACGCGGATTGGTGGAATCCGCGCGGCTGCTGGTTGGATCGCCGTTCGAGGTCGACTGGCAATTCCGGTAGGCGCTGTTCGCTTTGCGACCAACGCACCGTCATTGCCGATCGACGCCGAGACGCGGGAACCCGCACCCAAAATCGAAAAAGCCGCCCAGAGGGCGGCTTGTCGATTTTGGTTGCGGGGGGGGGATTTGAACCCCCGACCTTTGGGTTATGAGCCCAACGAGCTACCGGACTGCTCCACCCCGCGTCAATCAGGGAGAGTGAGTATAGGAGTCGGGGTAGGGCCTGTCAAGGAAGCCGGTTCGGGCGCCGGGGTGGGTGTGGTGAGCAAGATGACGGTTTCGCCGGGACGCACATAACCGAGCTCGCGGCGGGCCATCGACTCGACCGCGGCGGGGTCGGTGCGGATCGCCTCGAGGGTCTCGTCGAGCTCGGCCACGCTCTCCTCGAGCTCGACCGCACGCTCCTTGAGTCGCTCTCGCTCCTCCTCGGCGTCGGACAGCTCGGCGTAGCCCTGGCTGACAATCGAGATGAAGACACCCAACGCGATCACCGCCGCGAGGGCGAGCAGAATCAGTGGGACGCGCTTCATCCTCTCCCGCGCGCCAGGGCGGCAAGGCCGCGAAAGCGCGCCACATCCTCGAGCTCCTCCTCGATGCGGAGCAGGCGGTTATACTTCGCGATGCGGTCGGTGCGGCAGGCGGAGCCGGTCTTGATCTGCCCGGTGTTGAGGCCGACCGCGAGATCCGCGATGGTCGTGTCCTCGGTCTCTCCCGAGCGGTGCGAGATCACCGCCGTCCATCCGGCCTTGTGGGCGATGTTGATCGCATCGAGAGTCTCGGACAGGGTGCCGATCTGGTTGAGCTTGACGAGCACCGAGTTGGCGACGCCGCGTTCGATGCCTTCGCGGATGATCTCTGGGTTGGTCACGAAGATGTCGTCCCCGACCAGCTGGATGCGGTCGCCGAGCCGCGCGTAGAGCTGCTCCCAGCCCTCCCAGTCGCCCTCGGCGAGCGCGTCCTCGATCGAAACGATCGGGAAATCGTCAACGAGCGCGGCGTAGACCTCGATCATGTCCTCCGACGACAGGCCCTCGCGGCCTTCACCGGTGAGGTTGTAGGTCCCATCCGAAAAGAACTCGGAGGCGGCGGGATCCATCGCCATGGCGATCTGGTCACCCGGCGCGTAGCCCGCCGCGTCGATCGCCTCCATGATGAGTTCGCACGCTGCACGGTTCGATTCGAGATCGGGAGCGAATCCGCCCTCATCGCCGACGGCGGTCGACAGGCCGCGTTTCTTGAGGACGCCCTTGAGGGTGTGGAAGACCTCGACGCCGGCGCGCAACGCCTCCGAAAAGGTGGCGAAGCCGATCGGCATGACCATGAACTCCTGGAAGTCGACGGAGTTGTCGGCGTGGGCCCCTCCATTGACGATGTTCATCATCGGTACCGGCAGCTCCCGCGCACCGCAGCCCCCCAGGTACTGGTACAACGGCAGCCCGCTGGCCTCGGCAGCCGCGCGGGCGACGGCGAGCGAAACCGCGAGCATGGCGTTGGCGCCCATGACCGACTTGTTGGGGGTGCCGTCCGCATCGATCAGGCTCTGGTCGACGCCGAGCTGGTCGCGGCCATCGAGGTCCTCGACCGCCTCTGCGAGGGGGCCGTTGATGTGCTCGACTGCGCGCAGCACGCCTTTGCCACCAAAGCGGTCGGAGTCGCCGTCACGCAACTCGAGGGCCTCGCGCGAGCCGGTGGAGGCGCCCGATGGTGCGATGGCGCGGCCGACCGCGCCGCTCGCGAGAACGACCTCGGCCTCGACGGTCGGGTTGCCGCGGGAGTCCAGAAGCTCCCTGCCGGAGACGAATTCGATATCAAACATCTTCACATCCTCCGTTGAGAGAAGAACTGTCGCGCGATGTGCATCAGGTGTCGCCGCTCCTCGGACGTGCGCCCTTCGGCGTAGAGACGAATCTTCGGTTCAGTGCCGGCGATGCGGACCATGATCCAGCTGCCGCCCTCGAAGATCAGCTTGAGGCCGTCCCTCAGATCGATGTCCTTGACCGTGAACCCGTTGATCTCGGTCCACGCCTGTCCGAGACGCTGTTCGTAGATCTCGTGGGTGCGACGAGTGAGTGGAATCTGGGTGCGGCGGAAGGAGAAGGATCCGACGCGGTTGGTCAGATCATGACTGAGCTCCGCCATGCTCTTGCCCTCGACCGCGACCATCTCCGCGGCCAGCAGGCAGGCGAGCACTCCGTCACGCTCGGGAAGGTGCTTTGACCACGCCAACCCAGCGCTTTCTTCACCCGCATACTCGAGCGTGCCGTTGACCAGCAGGGGGCCGAAATTCTTGAATCCGACCGGGGTCTCGACCAGCTCGAGTCCGTGGTGGCGAGCCACCGCATTAATCAGGCCGGAGGTGGCGACCGTGTACCCCACACCACCCTTCAGCTTTCGGCGCCGCGCGAGGTAATCGAGGATCACCGCAATCGCCTTGGTCGAATCCACCATCCGCGCGCCCTGGTCGAGAATCCCGAAGCGGTCGCCGTCGCCGTCGGTTGAAAGGCCCAGATCGGCCCCGGTGCGCCGCATCACGTCGCGCAAGCGGGAGAGGTTCTCCGATGTACAATCGGGCGCGTAGCCCCCGAAATAGGGGTCGCGGGTGTTGTGGATGACGTCGACCTCGACCTCGTTTTCGAGCAGGATGTGGTCGAGGTACTCGCGTGCGCTGCCGAAGAGAGGGTCGACCACCAGCTTGATACTCGAGGAGCGGATCGCCTCCCAGTCGATGAGGCCCTGAAGGCGGTCGAGATAGATCGGCTTCGGGTCGTGCTCGCCGATCAGTTCGGGCCGGGGGAGGTAGATATCATCATAACCTTCCTCGAGCTCGTCGAAGCGCTTTTCGACGCGATCGGTGAACTCCTGAGGTGCGAGGATCCCGTCCGCCGTGTAGACCTTGAGTCCGTTGTACTCGGGCGGGTTGTGGCTGCCGGTAAATGTGATCCCGGCCGCCGCTCGCCTTTCGATGACCATGCTGGCGACGACCGGTGAGGGGACATCGCGCGGCGTCAGCTCGGCCGTGATCCTGTTGGAGGCGACCAGCTGAGCCGTGGTTGCCGCGAACTTCTCCGAAAGCATCCGTGTGTCGAAGCCGATCACGATCCGTTCGACGGGCTCTTCCTCTTCGCGCAGGGTTTCGAGGATGGCCTGCACGACGATCCGCACCCGGCGGAAGGTCAGCTCGCGGCCGATGATGCCGCGCCACCCGGAGGTTCCGAAACGCACCATGATTGAAGAGTATCACGAGGGCAGAAACTCCCGTTTCCGTGCCCGTTTCCGTCTCCGTGCCCGGATGAGCGTGGAGGCGAGATTGAAGAATTGACCGGGCACGGATACGGAGACGGAAACGGGCACGGGATCGGGTAGAATCCTCCCGTGTTCATTCACAGGGAGGGCGATCCGTCCGGGAGCTATCTGATTCCACAGGTCTCGCACGCCTGGCTCGCGTGGCAGGTGGCTGAGCACTGGGGCAACCGGTCGTTTGCGCGTCCTGCGCCGCGAGCTGAGACCCTGGCCGCGATCCTGCTGCACGACGGCGGTTGGACTGAGTTCGACGCCAACCCCACTCTCGATGAGAACGGCCGCCCGAGGACTTTCGATTCCATGCCGGTGGTCGAGCACCTGGAAATCTGGCGGCGGAGCGTGACCCGGTGTGCCCAGCACAATCGTTACGCAGGCCTGCTGGCCGCAGGCCACTTTGGTTCGATGGCGGAGCGAAGGCTTGCCGATCTTCTCGAACGCGAGGACACAGGCGGTGCACGGGCCGCACAAAGCTTTGGCGCCGAGATGGATCGTCTGGAGCGTTCGTGGCGCGAGGAGCTCGGCGCCGATGCCCGCTATCGCCCCTATCTCGAGGGCTCGGGCCGAGAGGTCAACTCCCGGCTCCTCGACACCTGCGACCGGATTTCGGTGTATCTCTGCGGGACGTTGCCGGCGCCCTTCGAGGTGTGGGCACAGAACGCCGCCGGCGACACCGAGGTCATCAGCTTCGAGACGGTCGATGAGACCACCTGGCGCGTCCAACCGTGGCCGCTTGAGGGCGAACGGCTGACGCTCCAATGCGAGGGCCGCAGGCTTCAGTCCACGCGCTTCGCTTCGCAGGAAGACTTTCAGCAGACCATGGCCCGCGCCCCGACGGTCCGTCTCGTCTTCACCCTGCTGCGTTCATCCGCGGTCGGTTGACATTCACCCACCCGTGTCTACAATATGCGGTTGCCACTGATGCTCCGCAGTAGCTCAACGGTAGAGCGGGTGGCTGTTAACCACTAGGTTGGGGGTTCAAATCCCTCCTGCGGAGCCAAAGAATAGAAAAACACGGGGCGAGTGCCCCGTTTTTCTTTTCTCCGTACCCGATCCCGATCCCGATGTGACCCCACGTGGTCCTTCAGGCGAATCCTGGTAAGCAATGCCCGCCCGGCACGTGCCGTGGTCACGTGCCGCGGGCCTCGGCCCTCGATCGCACCAAAATCAAGCTTTCGCTGCGATCATCGGTCCTCGGCCTTGCGCGCCGCGAGCGCCGCGCTGGCGGGCAACTTTTCAAACCGGTTGGCTCCGCTTGTTTTCCCGCCCCCTCCCCCCGCCCGCCCACCCTCAGAAACTCTCGGTGGCCTCCACCCGCACAACCTCCCACCGAGAGTTTCTGAGGGGAGAGGGTGTTTTGACCTTTCGCAGTCGCTGGCTCGTTCGCTAGAGCGTTATTCCGACGGCACGAAAGACGTCAGCGTGAACTGGTACCGAGCGAACCCGCCAGTATTCGTCGATACAGCGCCTCCAGCCTGTCGATTCGCTGCTCGGTCGTGAAGTGATCAAGAATTCTCCGTCGTGCGGCTGCGCCCAGCTTCTGACGGAGAGCCGCATCTGCCAAGAGCCGTTCTAATGCCCCAGCGAGCGCTTCGACATCCCGAGGCGGTACGAGCAGCCCCACCTCACCGTCGATGACCAGCTCCCGGTTCCCACCGCAATCGGTCGCGAGCACCGCGCGGCCCATCGCCATTGCCTCGCGGATGGTCCCTGTGATCCCGGTGCCGGCCCACGACGCGTCCACCACGATGTCGCACGCTGCGAGGACCTCGGGCATGTCCCGCCGGAAAGGCATCGTGAGGACGGACTCGGCGAGGCCTGCACCGCGCGCCGCAGCCACGACCCTTCGCCTTTCGTGCTCGGGTTCACAGCCGACGAGCAGCAGTCGGACCTCGGGGAAAATGGAGGCGATCCGGGCGAAAGCGGCAACGAGGTCGGACCACCCCTTCCAATTCCGCACAGAGACCTGGGCAATCATCAGGTTGCGCCGACCCAGCTTGAGCTCCCTGCGAACTTTGACCCCTTCGGAAGGGTCGGGTTCGAATGCGTCACGGTCGGTGCCTCCGTAGACCGTGTGGACCTTGGTGCGACCGACACCGCCAGTCCGCATCACGGTCTTTGCCACGGCATCGGCGACGCAGACGATGGCACCGACTCGCGGGTGGCGATATTTCCATCTGTTGAACAGGTCGAGGGGGAAGCTCACTCCACGGTTGACGACCAGTCTCGGGAATCGACCGAGCCCGGCCGCCGCCATCAGGCTCGCGGCGTGAGCTCGTCCCTTGTGGGCGTGCACGATCTGGATCCGGTGATGCCGAAGGAAACGACGGAGTTGCGCGATCGAAGCGGGATCGAAAGCCTGGCGAAACGGTAACTGGAGGAAAGAAAGCCCGGCCTCGACGCAGGCGCTCTCGAGATCTCCGCCCGCTCGACTCCCGACCGACACCTCGTGTCCGCGCCCGGAGAGACCTCGTGCCGCCTGCAACGTTTGCACCACCGAACCGGTCGTGAGCCGGTTCTTGTCGATCAGATGGAGGATTCGAATCGCTTCGGGCACGGTGCGAGTATACGGATGCGAGAGTGGAAACGAGCCCTCGGGTGGCCTTTCAAACGACTGATCGGAGGCGCCTTATGACAGCGTCCGAGAGTGTCGGCCTTCGCTTGTGAAATTTCGCTCAAAATGTGTTGACGTGATAGCGTGAGGGGCGTATAACGCCACCGCGCGACAGCGCATTCGGGGAGGCGACGATGGCGAAGGATTTCAACGCGTTCGAGATGGCCCAGCGCCAGTTCGATGCTGTGGCGGACAAGCTGCAGCTCGACAACGGACTCCGGGAGCTCCTCCGATGGCCGCAGCGTGAGTACCACTTCACCATTCCGGTGACGATGGACGACGGCACGGTGCGGGTCTTCAGGGGATTCAGGGTCCAGCACAACGACGCCCGGGGGCCGGCCAAGGGCGGCATTCGTTTCCACCCGCAGGAGACGATCGATACCGTGCGCGCGCTCGCCACCTGGATGACCTGGAAATGCGCCGTCGTCGACATTCCCCTCGGCGGTGGCAAGGGAGGTGTCATCTGCGATCCGCACGATCTTTCCTCCCGTGAGCAGGAAGCCCTTTGCCGCGGCTGGGTCCGGCAGGTGGCTCGGAATATCGGCCCTGTGCAGGATGTGCCGGCGCCCGATGTCATGACCAATCCACAGCACATGGTGTGGATCATGGACGAGTACGAAAAGCTCTCGGGCGGACACTACCCTGGGATCATCACCGGCAAGCCCGTCGAGCTCGGAGGTTCGCTCGGGCGCACCGAGGCGACGGGCTACGGCGTGATTTTTACCGTGCGAGAGGCGCTCGAGCGGCGTGGCCTTTCGATCGCAGGCGTGCGCGCCTCGATGCAAGGCTTCGGAAACGTCTCGCAGTACGCGGCCAAGCTCTTCATCGAGCTCGGGGGTACAGTAGTGGCAGTCTCCTGCTGGGACAACGACGATCAGTGCGCCTATACCTTCGCCAAACCGGATGGTTTCAACGTTGATTTCATCCTTTCGATTACGGATCGCTTCGGCACCATCGACAAAGAAAAGGCCGAGGCTGAGGGCTATGCGGTGCTCGAAGCCGACGCCTGGCTCGAGCAGGAGGCGGAGATTCTGATTCCGGCTGCGCTCGAGAACCAGATCACCGGTGACAATGTCGGCCGCATCAGCGATCGGGTCAAAATCATCGCCGAAGGCGCCAACGGCCCGACAACCCCCGAGGCGGATGAAGTGATCAATGGGCGCGGCATCTTCGTGATTCCCGACTTCCTGGCCAACGCCGGTGGCGTGACTTGCTCGTATTTCGAGCAGGTGCAGTGCAACACCAACTTCTTCTGGCCCAAGGAAGAAGTCCTCCAGCGGCTCGATCAGAAGATGTCCCGAGCCTTCAAGGCGGTTGCCGACCTTGCCGAGGAAACGGGTGAGTTCATGCGCGACGCCGCATACATGATCGCAATTCAGCGGGTCGCTACCGCCTGCCACCTTCGAGGATGGGCCTAAGCTCGAGTTACACGTTATGAGTTCCCGCCCACCCCCACGGACTTCCTGGGAGGCGGGGAACAACTCGCAACTCTTGGTTCTCAACTCTCGACTGCCGTGCGGTTGACCCTCGGCTTGCTATTGCTATAATCGCGTCCCCGTTTGGGGTTCTGCTGGGGTGTCGTCCAATGGCAGGACATGCGGCTCTGGACCGTAGAATCGGGGTTCGAGTCCCTGCACCCCAGCCATTTAAAATCCCGCCCGGCCATGGCCGGGCGTTTTCAATGAAAAGCCCGGGAGGGGCGACAGATGGATAGCCCGGGGTGTGAGCCCCGGAGCTGGCGCGACCTCTCGGACAGCCACTCGGCGCCAGCCCCAGGAACGGTCGCTCACAACACCATGAAGCCGCGGAGCGGCGGCAGATGCTCGCCTTGAGCACAGGGGAAGCGATCAGGTTCAGCTGCAGGAATCAGTTACAGGGATCAGGCGTGTTGGCGCGCCACGACGACAGCGCCGCCTACCGACCTGATTCGGATCTCTTCGGCAGCTGCCTCATTCGAGATCGAAGGAGTTGTCGCGGCGGAAATCTCCGCGCCCGTGATCGGCCAGCGGACGCCCTCGATGGCGACCCGCACGGCGCGGTCGAAGGTCCAGAAGGACCAGGTCTCGCCGGGGCGAGCCTCGAGAGTCGCCTCACCGTCAACGGCCAGCACTATTTGGTCGTCGCTCTCGAAGACGAGGTGCTCGCCCATGGCCAGTTTGGCGAGGAGTCCGAGGTTGCCGAGGTCGTGGTCGGTACGGCCTCCGAGGGCGGCCAGGACGGTGAGATCACGCACACCGAGATCGTCAAACGCGTATTCGAGGGCCTTGTCGAGGTCGGTGCGTTCCTGGTCGGGTCGGTGGACCATGCGGTCCTCGCCGAGCCAGGCGCGGGTCGAGTTCGCGATCGAGTCGAGATCGCCGATCACGGCTTCCGGCCGCAGCCCGAGACGGGCGAGGTGGTCGGCCCCGCCGTCGGCGGCGAGTAGCGGTCGCGCCTCGGCCGCCCGCGCCGCCAGCGCTGCGTTCCAGCGCAGGGGCGCGTTCGCCACCAACAAAGCTTCGAGGTCGTCGGCCACGAGTTCATGGTACAGGACGAAATGCCGGGGAATGCGGGGAGTGAATCGGTGATAAACTAAGCGCCGATGCACAATTCGGTCGACGGTCTATCCGGCACGGTGTACATCCCCGACACCTCGGCCCTTATCGAAAACCCCGACGCTCTCGATCGCCTTCTCACGGGCGGCAACGTGGTGGTGCTGCTGCACCAGGTGATCGAGGAGCTGGGGCGGCTGCAGGCGTCTCGCTCCAAGTCGGAGGGTGTCCGCCACGCGGCGCGCCTCGTGATGCGGAAGATGCTCGAGTATCGGAGGCACCAGCTCATCCACCACAGCGTCGAGCGACTCTTTCAGCACGAGGCGGATCCGGAGTCCTTCCCGCGCACTCCCGCAGGGGGCATCCTGGCGTGGGAGCCGGACGAAATGACGGTCGAACCCTACAGCGCCGAAAGTGGCGACAACCACATCCTCGCCAGCGCCCAGCGCATCGCCGAGGTGGCGAAGTCGAACGGTCACCCGGGCTACGAGGTGGTTGTGATCTCCGAAGACTCCAACCTCCTGCTCAAATGCGATGCCCTGTCGATCACCGCCGAAAACCTCCGCTACGGCAAGGTCAGCCTCGACAGCGTCGACGAGGTCTACCGCGGCGTGGCCGAGGGCGAGATCACCGAGGATGCCGTGCAGCAGTTCCTCGACAGCGGTGCGCCGGGCGAGCGCCACCTGGATTTTGATGAGCTTAGTCTGAGCGAACCGGTCGAGCTGCAATGGAACATGGGCGTGGTCCTGCGCTGCGGTGAGGAGGTGCTCCTGACGCGGGCCAACCCGGAACTCCAACGGGTGGAAGACCTCCGCTTCTCACAGTACTGGGACCGGAAACGCATCACCTACAAACCGAGGCCGATCCTTGGCTTCACCCCCCGGGATCCCCAGCAGACCCTGGCCATGGAGTTCCTCCTCGATCCGGAAGTTCAGCTGGTCGTGCTCGACGGTCCCGCCGGGTCGGGCAAGACGCGGATGATGGTGGCGACCGGCCTCTATATGTTGGTCGGCCAGCCCACGACCTGGCGGGTCGCTCCGCAGTCGCAGCCGCTCACACCGGACTATGGTTACGACCACGGCCTGCTCCTGCTGCGGCCGGAGCACGCCTCCAGTCAATACGATCTCGGGTACCTTCCGGGCGATTACGAGAGCAAGCTGTCACCGTGGCTGGAGCCCTTCTTCCAGGCGATCCGCTCGCTGTCGCTGTCGAACGAGCACGATTTCATGGACGAGCTGCGTTCGACCGACCGTCTGACGATGGTCTCGACGTCGATGCTGCGCGGCCTCGACATCGAGCGATCGATCGTGCTCGTCGACGAGCTGCAGAACGGCGACCGCCACCTCGCGAAAACGCTCATGAGCCGCTTTTGTGCGACCTCGAAGGTCGCACTCGCGGGCGCTCTCGACCCGGTGCAGATCGACAACCCCTACGTCGATTGGCGGTCGAACGCTTTGACACGGATCAAGGAGGCCTACCGCGGCTTCGGACCGCAGGTGGCCCAGGTCCGGCTCGAGCACAACTATCGCGGTCCGATCTCCACCCGCGCTGATCTGCTGTAACTCTCGAGTGAGGGAATAGGCATGCCGTCCACCCAGCCCTTCAACCCTTCCACCATACCGGGGGGGTGGCTGGGGATTCCTAATTCATGATATTGAACTCCTCGTTCAAACTGCAGCTGGCTCGACCGTCACCGTTTCGACCACGAAATCGGGAGGGTTCTCCATGGTCTTCTTGACCTTGCACTGATTCGTGACGCGGACCAAGGCATCGCGATATTTCTCGGGAAAATCGGGCGGAACCTCGATCGAGACCCGGACCTTTGTCAGGCGCTTCGTCTTCTCCTCCAGCTCCCAGCTCTGGGTCAGGCTGATGCCGTCAAGTGGGATGTTCCGCTTTTCGCAGAAGCCGAGCACGTAGATCCCGGAGCAAGTGGCGAGCGACACGAGGAAGTACTCGAAGGGTTCGGGCGCGGAGCCCTCCCCTCCGGAGTCGACGCACTGATCGGTCTTGATCTGGAAGCCGTTGAAGGCGGCATCAACCCTCTTGCCGCCAGGAAAACTCACCGTCATGTTGTTGCTGCTCATCGACCCTCCTCCAACCGGAGGATGGTATCGCGATCGGCATCTCGATTCCAATATCTATGATTTGATGACACCCTCGGTCTCATTTTTCGTGCGGAAAACAGCTAACTCCTCGAGATTCCCCTTCTGTCCCCGAATGGGTGACGGGACGGTGCCGATATGCTCGAGACCAAAGCTCTCCAGGGCTCGCACTGTGTCTTCGATGACGCGTCGTCGCACGGACTCGTCGCGCACGATCCCGCCCTTGCCAACCTGGTCGCGACCGGCTTCGAATTGTGGCTTGATCAGACACACCAGGCGGGCTCCCTCCGTGAGATGGCCGAGCAAAGCAGGGACCACCAACCTCAGCGAGATGAAGCTGACGTCGACCGTCGCCAGCGACGCCGCGAAGGGAAGATCCACACCATCCAAATGGCGGGCGTTCACCCCTTCCATGACCAGGACTCTGGTGTCGTTGCGAAGTCGCCAGTCGAGCTGCCCACGTCCCACGTCGACCGCGGCGACACGCTTTGCCCCCCGCGCGAGCAGGACATCGGTGAAGCCGCCGGTCGACGCGCCGATATCCAGACAATCGAGTCCCTCCGGGGAGATCGCGAAGGCTTCAAGGGCCGCGACGAGCTTGAGCCCCCCACGTGAGACCCACGGGTGATCCGGTTCGACGATCTCGATCTCGGCGTCAGGGGCCACCTGGGTCCCGGCCTTGCTCTCGACGTGCCCATTCAGCAGCACCTTGCCCGCGAGGATCAGGGCCTGGGCCTTGGCTCGCGACGCTGCGAGACCACGTTTGACGATCACGACGTCCAGTCGCTGCTTCTTCGCCACGCCTCGATCGTATCGAGGAAACGTTGATCGGGCTACGGAGAAATGCGGGACAGACAGGATCGATCTCACCCGGGCTCTCGAGGGCGGGCGGGGGACTTCCAGCCCTCAGATCAGTACTCGAGCGGCAGCTTCACCAAGCGATGGGCCCACGTCAGCGACGCGAGCAGGTTGCCGTCGGGCATGAGAGCGATCGCCGTCACCCCGGGGAGATTGTCGAGAAGGAGCCGTTGCGTGTCTTTTCCGGACGGGTCGAAGATCCACAGCTCGCCGTAGTGGGGAGAGCTGGCGACGAGCTCACCCGACGGGAGCAGCGCAAGATAGCCCTCCTGCTGGTCGCCAATGTCCCAGCACCGGAGCTCGATCCGCCGTTGCACGTCTCCGCT
The DNA here is from genome assembly GCA_041560205.1 of Candidatus Sulfomarinibacter sp. GTDB lineage: Bacteria > Acidobacteriota > Thermoanaerobaculia > Thermoanaerobaculales > Sulfomarinibacteraceae > Sulfomarinibacter. Next base: position 65,325 of record JBFFBV010000011.1, on the reverse strand, counting down.
CGATCCATCGATCAAAAATACCGCGCTGTCGGAGGGAACCGCCACCGCGATGAGACCCATCGCCCACTCGAGACCGACCGGGGGCCCGGGAAGGGTGGTGACCACTTCGCGGTCCCAATCGGGTGGTCTGAACCGTAACAGCCTTCGGTTCCCGGTATCAGAGACAAGCAGCGAGGCATCGGGGGCCCACATCAGGTCTCTCGGTCCGAAGAGGTTCCTGCCGATGATCTCGGTGACTCCGTTCGGACGCAGCACCTGGATCCGGCCGTTCCAGGTGTCGGCGACGGCCACCGAGCCGTCACTCGCGAGGGCGACGCCAGCCGGCTCGTGAAACTGTCCGGGCCGGGTGCCCTCCGAGCCGACGCTGTCGAGACATTGCCCCTCGCCGGTGTACCAGAGAACGCGGTGGTTGAAGGTATCGGCGACCACGAACCACCCCTTCGGTGAAACGGCGAGACCGCGCGGTTCGCGCAGGAAGCCCCCGCCCGAGGTCGGGCTCGACGCCCAGGGAGGTGGGCAGAGGAGACGGTCCGGCTCGATGATGAATCCATCGTCGCGGACCAGCCACAACGTGCTCGGACCGCCCGCCATCGTGACGACCTTCTGGATCGGATCCTGGACTCGCCTCCATGGTAGCGAGATCGTGCCTGCGCGGTAGAGACCCGTCGCGTCGAGCGCCCACAGGGCCTTACCCCGCCACGCGAGGGCGCGGACATCTTCGAGGTCCTCTCCCACCTTGGTCGGGCCCTCGCCGCTGCCGAACCAGACCTTGAGGCCGTCGCTCCAGGCGATGCGTCGGCCCATCGCAGCAGCCGCGGTGACGGTCCCGGCAAAGACGTGCCGCCACTGATTCTCGGCTTGGCGCTGCCACAATCCTCCGGACCCCCAGGCCCACACCTCCTCGGCTGCGGTGATCTGTTCTGCACCGGCAATTCGACCGGCGCTGACCCATCGTCGTCCCGGGTTGAACCACAGACTACTGTCCCGGCAGGCAACCCAACGGATATCACGCTGCCGTGCAACCGAGGTCGGGTCACAGGGCGGCGAAGGCACTAAGCCGTCTTCACGGGCCTCGAGATCGAGCTCGACCATTCGGCCCCCCCTGAGAATCGCGGTTGCCCCGTTGTTGTCGAGGGCGATGGATCGAACGATGAGGTCGTTCGCGTCGACGAGCCGCCCCACGATGCTCATTCCGGGGGGCACTTCCGCCGCCGCCGCGACGGCCCGCCCTCCCATGGCCCCGCGCGGGAGCACTCGGTAAAGCATCGCGCCGTTGCGTTCGGCGATCGTGACCACATCGGGGAGGTCGCCCAGGGGGTCGGCTACCGAGATCTCGTACCGGTTCCGCTCCACCCGCGCTGCGACTGCCCAGGCAACGCGGTAGCGGTCAAGGATGGCGCGACGTTTCTCCCGGTTGCCGCCGGCGTAGAGGAGCTCGAGGTCGTCGAATCGGGCTGCGATCTCGACCGGGGCCTGCCCGCGCTGTTTGAGGTGCCAGTCCCATCCGACGACCGTCGGTTGACCGGTGTGCATGGTGATGCGGGTGAAATCGCTGTAGTAGTTGCCCGCGGCCTCGGCAATCGCCTGGCCCGGCCGGGCAACGCCCTGCAGGACGCGAACGAGGAACCAGGTCTGAGGATCCTCGCTAGCCAGAAATGCCTGGCCATCGAGAGTCGGGCGCGGCGAATTGATGCGTGGATTCATCCAACCCTGGGCGACGCCGATCGGGAGGTTCATGAAGGCGACCAGCTGCAGCGGTACCCACGCCACCAGCAGCGCCCGCATCCGAAAGCCTCGAGATCTCACGAGGGCCACGGCGAGGGCGAAGGCGAGCAGAATCCAGACACCGTTGTAGACCTTGAAGATCGTATTCATGCGATCGATCAGGGTGAATCGTTCACACGCCGCTACGGCCAGCATTCCGAGCGTCGCCATCGACCAGCCGAGGCGTTCGAGCCGGTCCCTCGAGCGAACAGCGACGGTTGCGAAGACTGCCGCCGCTGCGAGCGAGAGGGCGGCAGCGGCGGAAGAGAAGCTCAGACCCGCGACGATGCCAACCGCCGAGAGCGGGACGACGAGCCAGAGGCGGCGCCCGAGAAGCAGTGCTGCGAGGACCGCCAGCGGAATCAGAAAAATCCCGAAGTGAACCAGGATGGGCCATGCGGGGGCGAAGTCGGCGTCGGTGAGGAAGAGGCCCCGCTCGCCCGCACCGGCACTGAAGCCGGCCAGCAGTTCGACGATGAACGGCACTGCCGCCAGGATGCTGACCCCACCTGCGGTCGCGAGCCTGGAGATTCCGCGGATCGGGTGAGGCGTCGCCGCCACGACCCCGACGCCGAGGGTCCCCGTCAGAATGAACAGGTCCCAGGGATTGGTCGCCACCACCGCTGCAGCATTGATGCCGCAGAGGAGGGCGGCCACCATCCATCGGCGACCATTCGCCGTGACACAGAGCCAACCCCAGGCAAAGGTCGCGACCAGGACCGGGAAGGCGATGAAGTGGCCGTGGAGATCGGCGAAGAGGGTCGTCCACAAGGGGTACTCGTCGATGGCAAATCCCGGGATGACGCGCGACGTCGCCCACCACAGGTCGAAGAGATTGCCCTCTCGCCAGGTCGAGATGAGCCGGGGCCAGGCGAGGTTGCCGGTCAACAGAACCAGGATCGGCAGGACCCACGCGGTGGCAAAGGCCCGTTTTCTGCTCAGAAGAAGCCCGAGCCCGGCGAGGACCCCAGCGAAGATCGCGGGAATGGAGGCCGAGATCAGGTTGTAGCCGACCCCTGAGGTGCAGCCCCCGACCAATATCGGAAAGGCCGCGAGCACCTCGCCGAAGTAGTAGTAGTGGAGCGGCATGCCGGCCATCCAGGGCTCTCCGGGCGGCCAATGAGGCGCGCGAAGGAACGCGTTCAGGAAGGAGAAGTCCATCGGCTTCTCGCCCCAGTAGATGGCGGGGTTCCAGGCGCGGATGAGAAGGAACAGCGCCCCCACCGCCGCGACCACCGAGATCACCATCATGATGCCCGACCGTCGCCGCCGAAACAGATCTTTGACGATCGGCCACCGCAACGCCATCGAGGCGCCGCCTGCCGTGAATACGGCGAATGCGATCAGGGTCGCCGTCGCCGGGCTGACAATCCAAAGACGGAGCTCCGAGCCCATCCACATCAGCCACGCCGGCACCATCCAGCCGGTCGCGAGCGCCAACCCGATCCCGGCATCCGGCCATCCGCGAAGGAGGGGCAGCAGCAGGGCCCAGGAGGCGAGGCCGAGGCCAGCAAAGACGACGATCCAGATTGCCAGGTCGACGGCCTGCCGCGCCAACGACGGCACGGGCGCGAGCAGCGGCGCTCTGTTCAAAAAGTTCCGTTCGAGCTCCGCGTAGCCCATCGTCTCGAGATAGGGGAGAGGCCGGCTGACGCGCTCGGCGAGCTTCTCCGGGTCGACTTCGGCAACTCGTCGCAGGATCACGACCTGCGGAAACTCGTAGTTGAGGAAGCTCTCGTCGGCGCGCTGGATCGGCCAACGCAGACCGAAGAGGCGGGGGCCACGACCGACCCGGGTCTGGATCTCGAAACCCGCCTCACCCGCAAGCAACAACCGGTAGAGTCGCGCCGTTTTATCGAAACGATCGGGGTTCGCGAGAACGGTTCGATAGACACGATTCGACGTGAGCACGACCCAATCGGCACGAGCGAGCGCGCCGGTCCAGAGGGCGATCTTTTTGTCGTCTTCGGGCAGCTCGTACGACGGCAGCTCCGCACGCTCCACGACGCCCTCCTCGATCGGGAGATCGATGTGCTCGTCCCAATGCTCGAAGGCCACCACCTGCTGGTCGGCAAGCATCGGCCCGAGCCACTTCGAGGCGGTGTGATGGGGGTGGGGTTCGACGAATGACCAGGCGTAGGCGAGACCCCACACGACGCTTCCGGCAGCCACCGCGACGACTGCACGAGACCGGTATCTGCGCGGAAGCCGAAGAAGCCACCACGCGGCGATCATCGCCGCCGGCACCACCAACGGTTCCCAGTAGCGGAGGAACTTGACCTGCAGGGTGCTCAATCGCACCGCCATCGGCACCAGCCACGCGACGAGGATGACGAGCAGGATCGAGGCGTGGTTCCAGCGTCGTGAGAGTCAACGTCGCCAGCGACGGGCGAGCCAAAGAGCGGCTGCGATGCTGCCGGCCAGAATCGCCAAAAGTAGCGTCGCGCCCCATCCCCAGATCGCGAGTTCCCTCAGCGGGTAGAGCACAGGCAGGGTGTGGGTGTAGACGCGGACATACGCCACGTCGGCCGCGCCGACGACCATGGCCACCTCGTTGCCGACGCCTTCGAGATAACTGGGGTTGAGGGCGGTGCCGCCGAGCGCCACCGAACCGAGCCTCGCGACAAAGCTCTCCGAGCCGATTCCGGTCAGGGCGAGCAACTGCGCGTGGGTGATGACGGCGACGAGCCCCGCCCCGGAAAGCACGGCGGCCCTCTGGCCGCCGCTCACTCGATTCGAAACGCCGAGGAGCACGGCGGCAGCAAGAGATGTCACGATGATGCTGATGGGCGGGATGCCACCTGCAAAGGCCCACGGCTGACAGAACCAGAATCCCCCGACCCCGACGGCTCCGGCGAGGGCCAGGAGCCGAACGGCGGCAAGCACTCCACGCCCGCGGGCTGCGAGCAACGCGGCGACCACCAGGGGGAGTCCGAGCGCCAGGGAGGCGACCTTGACTGCGAGAGAGGCGCCGATGGCCGCGCCGGAGGCGGCAGCGGCAGTCGACCGGCCGCTGACCGCCAGCCAAAAACAGGCCGCGAGGGCCGCCATGACCCAGACCGAGTGGTGGGCCTCGACGGTCGTGAAGTGGGACTGCTGGAGATCGAGCGGCACCCACGCCGCGAGAAAAACAAAGAGGTCAGCGGTTCTTCGGCCCCAGGCCCGGTTCGCGATCAGCCAACCGAGGAAGATGGCGACCATCGAGGCGAGCAGTGAGAGCCCGCGGCCGCTGACGATGATGCCGCGCAGCTCGTCCCCGAGACCGAGGGCCGTCGCGGTGAGCCTGATCGCGTGAAAGTGGAGCGAGCCGTAGGCGTAGAAACCGGGGTCGGCGAACCATCCTTCCGCCTTCTCCGTGACAAAACCGACCTGGCGCTCGTCCGGGTGGGAGGTCGACGACGTGACACCGAAGTCCCACCCTTGGAGAAGGAGCCGGAGGACCAGAGCGAGCAGAAAGAGAAGGAGTGTGCGCCTTCGAAGCATCGATTTCAACAGTAACGGAAATCCACGTAAATCGTCCAGCCGAGACAGGGTTTTAACGAATGATTGAAATGACGTCGAGAGATCGAGACCCTCGGTCAAGAGTTCAAAGTTGAGGGATGAGAGTCAAACGTCACGAGGTCGTCCCGATTGATTCCCTGTGTGGATCTTCGGCCTTTACTCTGAAAGCTTTACCCGGTTTCTCGGTGGTCACGACGTTCTGCGGCAGACGAAGTGAGTCAGGGCCGCGAGCTCGCCGTTCGGACCCTCGAGAATCTCGGCCTTGCTCACGAGTTGCTGCTCGAGCTTCTCGAGGTGGAGCTGCGCGTCGTCGAGGCCGTAAAGCGTCACATAGGTCAGCTTGCCCGTCGCCTGGTCCTTGCCGGGGCTCTTGCCGAGGTCCTTGGCGTCGGCGGTCGCATCGAGAATGTCGTCGGCGACCTGGAAGGCGAGACCGAGATCGCCGCCGAAATCCGAGTACTCGGCCAAGCGCCGGTCGTCGACTCCGGCGAGAATCGCCCCGAGCTCGACCGACGCCTTCAGCAGGCACCCCGTTTTGTGGCGGTGGATGCGATCGAGCGTGACCTTCGGGTCATCGCCGCCGCTCTCGATATGGCCGGTGGCCTCCAGATCTTCGGCCTGCCCTCCGACCATGCCACGCGCGGAGATCGCCTGTGCCACTGTTTCTACCGCCACGGCGCGCCGGCCGGCCCATTCCTTGCCCGCAGGGTGGCGGGCGATCAGCAGGAGGCCTTCGGTGAGCAGCGCATCTCCAACCAGAATCGCGGTTGCCTCGTCGAAGGCCACGTGGACGGTGGGACGCCCGCGGCGGAGCGTGTCATTGTCGAGGGCCGGCAGGTCGTCGTGGACCAGCGAGTAGGTGTGGATGAGTTCGAGCCCGCAGGCGGCGAGTGTGATCTCGTCGGGATCGCCGCCGGCCGCGCGGTGCGCCAGACGCGCGAGCGCAGGCCTGACCCTCTTGCCGCCCGCGAGGACCGCGTATTCCATGGCCCTCCACAGACGTTGCGGCCATTCACCCGAGGGCGGAAACAGCGCGTGGAGCGATGCCTCGACCGATTCTCTCTCGCGAGCGAGCAGCTCATCTCCCGTCACTCAGACTCCTCCTCCGCGACCTCTTCCTCGTTCTCCTCCGTTTCGAGTAGCTGGGTGACGCGCTGTTCGACCTCCTCCAGACGCGCACGACAACGACGCGCGAGGTCCATGCCGTTCTCGAAGAGGCCGAGCGCCTCCTCGAGGCCGACCGACTCGTCTTCGAGACGGTCGACGATCTCTTCGAGCTTGCTGAGCTGATCCTCGAATCGATCTCCGGTCTTCTTTTTCTCAGCCATGTTCAGCTCCCTGGTCACCGGGGTCGGTGTCCGATTGTTCGATGGTATCGAAGAGGGTGGGCTGCCGGGCCGGTTCGTTCGCCGCGATCTCTGGTGTGCTGGTGGCGTTTCGAACCAGCGACCGCACCTCCCCGCGGGCGAGGCGGGTTCGGAGAGTTTGGCCGCCGTGGACCCTGGCAGCATCTCGGAGGGGCGTTGGTGATCCCTCGAGAGTGGTGATGGAGTAGCCACGCTCGAGGACCTTGGTCGGTCCGAGGTGTGAGAGCGCTCGCTCGCCGGCCGTGATGCGGGCGCGAGCCTGGCCGATGCGTGCCCCCATGAGCTGGACAAGCTGCTCTCTCCGGCTGACGACCACGCGCCGATGACCGCCGGCCGCGATGCGCGCGGGCAATCGTTGCAGCCCCCGGAGTGCAAGCTCCAAGCGGGACTCTGCCGTGGCGACGACCCGTTTGAGCGCGGGGCGCAGCCGCAGAGCCCGCCGCAGCCGTTCGCCCAGCAACCGAAGGCGATGTGGCACCTGCGCCAAGCCCGAGGAACCCGCGAGCCCCTCGAGGCGGGTGCGCGCCAGGGACAGCTTGCGGTCCACATCGCGGAGGAGGAGTGCCCTCGCGTCGGCGATCCGCCGCTCCTGTTCTTCGAGCTGCGCGACGATCATCTCGGCCGCCCGGGTCGGCGTGGCCGCGCGGATGTCGGCGACGAAATCGGCGATCGTGAAATCGACCTCGTGGCCAACGCCCGAGATCACCGGCACCGGGCTCGAGGCAATAGCCCTGGCGACCGTCTCCTCATTGAAGGCCCAGAGATCCTCGAGGCTCCCTCCACCGCGACCGACGATGATCACGTTGGCCCGCCCCGATCTGGCGAGTCGCTCGATAGCCCCTGCGATCTCTTCCGCGGCCCCCTCGCCCTGCACCATTGCGGGCGCAACGATGATCTCGAGCTTGGCGAAGCGCCGCAGGACCTTGAGCATGTCCTGAAGGGCGGCGCCGGTGGCCGAGGTCACGATGCCGACGCGGTTTGGCAGTGCGGGCAGCGGCTTTTTGCGCTCGACCGCGAAGAGCCCTTCGATCTCGAGCTTTTTCTTGAGCTGTTCGAAAGCCAGCTGGAGCGCGCCGACTCCTTGCGGCTGGACATCTTCGACCACCATCTGGAATCGGCCGCGCTGCGCGTAGATGGTCAGCGAGCCACGGGCGAGCACGGCGAGGCCATCCTCGAGCTCGAATTTGAGCCGCCGGGCGCGGGAAGACCAGATCACGCAGTCGAGGGCAGCGGTGTCGTCCTTGAGGGTGAAATAGATGTGGCCGCGCCCAGAGGTGCTGGCGTTCGTGACTTCGCCCTCGACCTGCACACCGGAGAACCCCTGTTCGAGCAGGGTGTTGATCTCGGCGATCAGCGCCGCAACGGTGTAGACGCGCTCGCTCACATCACCCGCCGCGGATGAAGCGCGAAGGGCGCACTCAAGCTCACGAGAGTCACGATCCAGACCTCGGCATCCCCCCAGTTGTACTCGAACAAGCCCGCCGTCGTCACCCCCGCGACCGCCATCAGGCAGCCGATGATGGCGGGACGCTCGGTCCCCGGTCCGCCCCCCAGCGCCCATCCGGCATGAGCTCCGAAGACGATCAGGATCGCGCCGTAGGTCAGCAAACCGGCCAGGCCGCGCTCGGCCGCGATCTGCACGGTGTTGTTGTGAAGGTGAGGGATCCTCGCTGGCGCATCGCGGGACCGGTAGTCCGAGAACGCCGGCTGCACCAGCCCGGGCCCGAGACCGAGCACCGGCTGGTCGCGGACCATCCTCACGCCCGCGTCGAACATCGCCAGGCGCTCCCGGCTCGCACTGTCCCGAGGATCGAAGACCGACGACACGCGATGTAGCATCGGCTTCGGCAGGACAAAGAACAGGAGCATCACCACGAGGGGAAGCAGCACCAGTGCCCGTGCTCGACCGATGATGACGGCCACGAGGAGCCCGGCTGCCAGCCCGATCCACGCGCCGCGGGTGAGACCGAGGAGCAGCGTGGAGATGCCGAGGGTAACGGCGGGGAGCGTCCACATCAAACGGCGCCGATCCCGCCTGAAGAACACCTCACCCAGGAGGAGCAGGGTCACGACGAGGGTCCATCCGGCGTAGGTCATGTAGTGGGTGGCGAGACCTCGAATGCGGTGATGGAGGGGGTCTCCGCCAATTGCGAACTGGACAAGCCCAATCGTCGCCGAGAGAGTGAGAACGGCGGCGAGGGCCCCAACGAGCCATTTCCAGCGGCTCCGGTCGAGAAGGGAGATCGTCATCGGCACAAGCACCAGCGTCAAAAGATCCGCGAGCTCGGTGATGCTGAACCGGGGATCGGCCGATCGCAGGGCGGAGAGAACGGAGACGGCCGCGTAGCCGGCAATCGGAACCAAGATGGCGGCGCGAGGCCGACGCGCCGAGCCCCGGACGAGCGCGACAAGCCACAGCAGGGCGGCGCAGCCAAGGAGGAAGTTGGCGAGTGCGATCTTGAGGCTGGCCGCAAGCCCGAGGATCATCAGAACAGCGGCGAATTTTTCGTGTCGGCTCAGCCCTCGATCTCCTCGCGGGACAGGGCGTCGTCGACCAGCATGACGGGAATGCCGGATACGACCGGATAGACCCGACCGGCGGGCGACGCGAGACCGATCTCGACCACCGGCTCCTCACCCTTGAACTGGTCGCGGTACTTCTCTACCAGGCGTTGACGCACCGCTTCGGGCAGCTCCACGACCTCGAGTGGGGTCTTGTCGACGGGACAGACGAGAATCTCCAGCAGCTTGGGATCGACGGACATGACTGACTCCTCTGCCGGCAAGTCTACACTGATCTACCTGCGTCCGAGTCCGTGTCCGCGTCCGATCAGGACTCGTCCTCTATCTTCTCCTGCGGAGACGCCTTCTTCGGTTTCACGAATCCGGCGTTTTCCTCGTCGTTTCTCCGCCGGACCCGCTCGAGCTGACGTTTGATCGCCGCCTCGGTTTCCTTCCGCGCCTCTTCGAGGTGGCCGGGGTGTTCGTGTTCGTACATGTCATCAGGCATGTTGCCCGTGATCCAGCTCGGATTCATGGGGTAGACATGGGGGTGGAAGATGACGGAGTAGAGGTGCCAGACGAGGATCGCAAGCGACGCGAGCCAGGCCTCCCAGAAGTGAATCACGAGCGCCACGTCGAGCACGCCCTTGGGCAGGAACTGGATGAACCAGTTGTCGAACCACAGCATGAGTCCGGTGACGACCATCACCGCGGTTCCCCAGACCAGGGCCCAGTACTCCGCCTTCTCGACGTAGTTAAAACGCTGGATGCACTCCATCCGCGGGCGCAGGCCGAGGTTGTAGAGCATACGCCTCAAGAAGAACTGGAAGTCGCGTCGGATCGGCCACATATCTTTGACGAAATGGCGTCCCCGCGGCGAGAAGAGAAAAAGGACGTGCCAGACGATGGTGCCCATGAACACCACTGCCCAGATCCGGTGCAGGGTGCCGCGGACCTCGAAACCACCCTCCCAGCCGAAGAAGAAACGCGACACGAAGCCCTGGTCGTAGCGCAGTGCGAAACCCGAGATCACGAGAGAGATGAAGGCCAGTGCTAACAGCGCATGCTGGACCACCTCGTCGGCCCGCATCCTCATGACTTGCGGCCGCTTGGCGAGGACGTCACGCAGGTGTCGCTGAAGGTCGATCAGCCAGTGCAGCACCATGAGACCGATGATCACGGCGATGGCGACCATGTAGATCTTCTCGACCACGTCGGCCGCCGGCGTGCGCAGACCCTGGCCGCCAATGCCATGAATCGGCGTCGAAGCCATTTTTTCGGAGATGTTCGGATGGCACTCACCGCAGGTCTCTTGCAGGTTGGAAGGATTGACGGTCGACGTCGGGTCCGAGGCCGGCAAGATCCGGTGCACGCCGTGGCATGAGGCACAGTTGGCAACGTGGGTATCGCCGGCCTTCGATTTGAGGCCGTGGTAGGAATCGATGAAGGTCGTCAAACGCTCGGTCTTGATGCCGTACTTTTCGTTCAGGACCGCCGACTCGTGGCACGGAGAGCAGGTCATCTCGGCGACTTTGGAGCGCGACACCGGCGACAGCGGGTCGTCCGGGGAGAGGATTCCGTGCTCACCGTGGCAATCGGTACACACCGGTGCGTCGGTTTCTCCACGGGCCACGAGTTGACCGTGGATACCCTCCCGAAAGTCGCCCTCGACGCCCTTATGGCATTGCCCGCAAGTCCGCGGGATGTTGAAGTGGTTGATGCTCGATTCCTGGGAACCGGGCGAGAGGATCTTGTGGGCCGATCCTTCCGAAGAATGACAGTCGTTGCAGCTCGCCGCGACGTAAATACCGCCTCGAGTGGCCTGACCATGGACTGATCGCGCGTATATCTGGATCGGATGGTCGATCAGGATGTCGTACTTCTTCGTGATGTCGAGGTTCTCGTGGCACTTGCCGCACGTTCCCGGAAGATTCGTGGGATGGACCGTTGAGCGCTTCGTCGTTGAGGGAAGGATATCGTGGTCTCCATGGCAGTCGGAGCAGTGCGGCATGTCCTCGCACGAACCGAGACGCGACCGACCGTGCGCCTGGTACTCCGCATCGGCCTCGTCGTGGCAGGAACGACATCCCTGACAGCCCGCCAGAAAGAGCTGTTCGAGCTCGCGATGGGGCACCGTGTCGCGGTCCTGGTGGCAGGCGAGACAGTCGACTCCCTCGTGGATAGAGTGTTCGATGTCGTCAGCAAATGCCGATCCGTGGCGGCTGGCCTCGTGACAGTCGGCGCAGGCCGTGCTGTCGATCTGCTCGAAATCTCCCTCCTGGGCCGCAGCCAAAGCGGTACCCATCACGAAGCAGAGAGCGATAACGGCAGTAGAAATCAGAGAGGTTGTGAGGAAGGATAATGACCTCGACATTGGCTGATCCTCCAACTTTATTGTGGACCACCCAGCGGCGGTGTCAAGAAGTGAAATCTTTTATTTTCTTGGACTTGCATTCATGACAATATGGACAATCGGGTAAGTGGTTGGTTCGAGCATCTTTACTGATAACCTGCACCAGAGACTGCGTTTGATTCTCGCCGGGAAACAGGCTTTGTTGCACTCGCGGTGGCGAATCAATGGACGCTGACCCAGACCTTGCGGGTGCGCGGACCGTCGAGCTCGACGAAGAAGATCCCCTGCCAGGTGCCGAGCTGCAGACGGCCGCTCTCCACCGGCACCGTCACCGATGCGCCAAGCACCGTCGACATCAGGTGGGCGTCGGAATTGCCCTCGGCGTGGGCGAAGCGGATCTTCGGAATCATCGCTTCATACGCTGCGATCAGATCGCGGGCGACATCCGGGTCGGCGTGCTCGTTGATGACCACGGCAGCGGTCGTGTGCGGCACGTACACGTGGCATAAGCCGTCGCCGGAACCGTCGATCGCCGCCGATACCTGCCGAGTGATGTCGACCATCTGTCGGTGCGACGCTGTTGGCACTTCGATTTGATTCATCGGGCTCTCCTCCAGTCATCCTCGTAAACCAGCCGGTAGGCCTCGGCGAGAAACACGACGCGACGAACGTAGTTGTAGGTTTCGGGCACCGGAATCTCCTCGGTGAACCGCTGTCGGTCGGGCCACCGTTTCCACCATCCGCGGACCCTCGTCAGGCCACCGTTGTAGGCGGCGAGCGCGGGCTCGACGGCACCGAAACGGCGCACCAGAAAGCCGAGCTCACGAGCGCCGAGGCGGAGGTTGACGGCCGGGTCTCGCAAATCGGGATGCGAGCCAAGGCCGAGGGCGCGAGCGTGCAGCCGGCCGGTCGAGGGCAAAAGCTGAAGAATGCCGATCGCGCCTTTCGGAGATTGCGCGTGCGGGACGAATCCGCTTTCCTGCCGGGCGACGCCGGCGATCAGCCAGGGGTCGAGTCCGGCTTCGTTGGCGGCCGCCTCGATCTCTTCCTTGAAGGGCAGCGGAAGATAGCTGCGGACGACATTTTCCGGCGCCTCGTTCATCCCAATCGTGCCGAGCTCCGGAAACCCGGCTCGGAGCCATCGGATCGAGTCGGTGGACCAACCATGGTTGGCGGCATGTTGGGCGGCGGAGACGGCCTCGGCTGGAGTTGGCGGACGGGAACGCCGGATCCGACCCCATTGCCGCAGGGCCTCGGAGGTGGTGCCCGCGGTCAGCAGTCGCTCGACCGAGACAGGTGGTGCACCGGCGGGAACTGCGAGCGCGAGACTCGAAACTTGCGGAGTCGGTAGCGCAAGCGCCTGGCGTGCCCACAGGGCGTAGAGATCGGCGATGCTCGCATCGGCGAGCGTGGCGAGCTCGTCGCTGCTGTCGGCGGAGGCGACCGCCAGCCAGTAGCGGAGGCAGCGTTCCTGCGTCGGGAGGCTTCGCGCGAGCTCTCGGACCGCGAGGATTTCTCCCGCCCTGGCGAGGGCCAGCCCGAGGCGGCGACCGAGCCACTCGCGACGAGCGTCTCGCCAAGCCTCGGTCTCGAGCACGCGCCAGCTTTCGAGCGCGGCCTCGAGCCTTCCGGTCTGCGTCGCACACTCGAGGCGAAGAAGGTGCGCCTCGACCAATGCGTCACCGTCTGTGTCGCCGGTGATGGACAGCTCGGCCGCGCTCGCGCAGTCCTGGAAGAAGCGCCGTTCTCCTCGGTCGGGAAAACGATGCCATCCCCGGTTTCGAAAGGCTCGAGCCCTGAGAAGGTGGTCTTCCGCTTCGCCGTTTCGACCCGAAGGGAGGGCCTTCAGCGCCCGCAGGGGTGAGCCCGACTCGAGCTCGGCCCGCGCCAGCTCGCGCCGCCGTCGAGTTTCCAAGTCGCCCGACCACATGCTTCCACGCAACTCCGAAGCGGCTCGTGATGCTCTGCCTGCACGCCGCCACGCCCTGGCCCGATCGAGCTGCTGCTCCGGTGACAGCTTCGAAGCGAGTCTCCGATCGAGCTCGCGGTCGGCAGTGCTGAGAAATGATGGTGAGCTGACCACGAGACGGTGCGCGGCGTCGAGCGACACGGTCGGGTCGGCGGCGGCGAAGAGCAGCACGTCAGCCTCCGCCTGGTGCGTCGAGGGGAGCCGCGATCGTTCGAGGATTGCCGTTTTGAAAGATCCGCCGTCGATGAGTGTGCGGATCAACGAGAGGCGCGCCTGAACGGCGAGCGTCTCGGGGGGCCGATCATCAAGGTATCGGCGCCACGCATCGGGCCCGGTGGCGGTGCGCTCGAGACAGGCGGCCCAAACTGCCATCCTCGAGCTTTCGAGAGTCGTGCCCGGTCCGGCATCGGCAAAGAGTGCGGCCGCGCGTGCCGGATCCGTGTCCGCCAGCGAGAACGCCTGGTCGAGGATACGGTCTCGCTCAGGGAGGGAGTGCGGCTGGGGGCCTTGAGTGCAAGCGGCGGCCACGATGGCCGCCGCCAGGACGTTCAATCTTCTTCGGTGATCCAGGCTCACATGCCGAGAGCGTCGGCGTCGCCGTCAGCGAGAATTCTCACGAGTTCGTCGCGGAAGTAGTCGTGGCCCTGGCGGACATCGGCCGGGATTCGCTTCTCATACATCTCGCGGCTGCGTTCGATATCTTCCTTGAGGCGCGTGCCAATGTCCTTCTCGACCCGCCCCCGCTCCACCTCGTCCTCGTTGTAGAGCTTGATCTCCGAGACCAGCAGGCGCGCAAACCTTCTCGCCTCTTCCTGCCGCGCGTCCTCGCCAGACGGTGCAGCACCCGCATCGGGCGGGGGAGGCGGTTCCACCGGACGGACCGGCGGTGGGGCTTCCAACTCGATGACAGACGGGCCCTCCTCGGCGACCACCGGAGGCGGGGCGGGTGCCACCTCTGCAGGCGGCGGAGCCTCCGGGCTGACAACGCCCTCGCTGGCGTCGATGCGAACCGTCGCCGATGGGTCGAATCCGGCACCGACAGCCTCGGGCTCGGCGGCCGCGGGTTCCGGTTCGAAGTCATAGTCGATGGAGGGGACCTCTTCAACGACCTCGGGCTGCAGAAAATCATCGTCCGTCACCGGCTCGAACTCGATGGCGTCGGCGCCATCGCTGCCGAGGTCTGCTGCCGGGGGTGCTGCGGGCGGGACGTCCGCGACCGTAGTTTCCAATGCGGGGGTCGCAGGGGCTTCGTCGACGATAACCTCCGGCGGCGGAGCGAACTCGCCGGACTCCGGTGGTTGGAAGATCTCGTCATCGACAAAGGACTCCTGGGGAGCTTTCGAGGCTTCGATCTCGGCCAGCGTCGGTGTCGGCACGGTCGATTGGTGGTGCAGGGTGTCGATGAGCCAGCACGCGATGGCGTTGAGAGACTGCGCAGTGTCGACGTCCCACGGTTGGTTTCCGCGGTGATCCATATAGACGATTCCCATCAGCTTGCCGCGCAGGCTGATGGGAAGGAGGATCCCCTCCTCCGGGATGACATCGCTCTGGAGCCACTGGGAGAGCAGCGGGTCGGACTGGGGGGCAATCCTCATGGGCTTCGAGGTGTCCACCAGCTGCTGGAACGCCGGCGACGCCGAAACTCCGCCGTGCCAGCTGCGAAGCTTTTCACCGTCGTCAAAGCCGATTCCGCTCCACGCGGAGATCACGTTGTCGCGGATGACCAGCACGACCGCCCTGCCCACGTGGTCGGACAGCATCGGGAGGAGCGCCCGCAGCAGCTCGGACTGGCTGCGCGCCGCATCGAGAGTGCGCATATTCTCGATCGAGATACCGCCCTGTCCCCCCTTCTCGGTCCGAAGGTCGGCCACCATTCTTTCGATTTCAGCCAGAGGCAGGACCTCTTCGGCGTCCGTCGGCCTGGCGTTCTGGACGGTTGATTTTGCCGACTGAATCAGCTCACCGAGACTCTCGACGATTGCATCGAGACGGGTCGCCACCGAGTCGAGACCCTGACTCTGCGCTTTTTTGAGATGCTCGAGAATGGCATCGTACCGGTCCATGAGACCTCCAATTTGCGCACTCAATTCATTATCGCCAGCTTAGCATTCTTTCGTCAAGCAATTGATTTCACGAACGATCCGCGACCTCGACACGATGAGAGACCCCGAGAACACTCGATTGGCCGACTGCGAGGGGATCGTTTTTTCGAGATTACGGTCTTCGGCGTTGTCACCAAGGGTGGATTCTGCTAGCGTGCGGGGCGAAGGGAGGAGTCATGAGACTGAGCCGATTCCTGCCATATGGCATCGTGCTATTGGTGGCCTTCGTGTCGATCTCGGGATGTTCGCGCGGTCCCAGCGAGGAGGAGCTCGCCCAGGCTGCATTCGAGGAGAAATTGGTGGCCTTGCAGCAGCAGTACGATGAGCTGACTCAGGCGCGCGCCGACCTCGCGGCGTCGGAGGCGAAGCAGGCCGAGATCGAGGCCGTTCGCGAGCGCGACCGCACCGACGAGCAGAAGGCGGAGCTCGAAGCACTGCCGGCCACTCTCGAAGAGCAGTCCACTGCGAGAGACGTGGCCTACGATACGGTTCAGGCGACGCTGGCCGATTTTCTCAATATCGCCCTCAACGACTTTCCGGAGCATCCGGCCACTACGGAGGGTCTCGATCTGTACTCCGACGAGGCCATTCTCATTGCTCAAGACACGGTGGCCAAGTCCGGCGATTACAAGAAGGCGATCAACCAGCTCGACTCTGCGAGCAGTTATTACGACTCCATCGGTCTGCCGCCCTACCAGGCGCTGTTAGACACGATGGCCGAGCTTGACGACATGCGCTTCATCACCCAGGAACGATTCGACCTGGTGAAGAAGAACATGACGATGGACGAGGTGAAGGCCGCTGCTGGTGTGCCCTACTACCAGAACATCCAGGTCGACGAAAAGCGTAAGGTCGAGACCTGGCTCTATCGCAAGCGTGAAGGCGGCGCTGCAGCGATCTACTTCAAAACCACCAACAACAAGGTCTACAACAAGAACTTCGAGGCGGTGAAGGTCAAGGTCGCCGAAGAATAGCCGTCAGCCATCCGGCTTCAGCTCCCAGGCGGGATCTTTCGACAATCGCAGACAGCGGGGCCAAAACCGCACAGAATCCTGACGCGAACGCCCTTCGGGGCGCTTTCTCTTGGATTTTTTCTGCTGCGGGAAGCCTGAAGGTTGGATGCTGTCAGCTGATAGCTAAATAATTGAATCTCGGCGGCTTGCTGGGGTCGATTGACGCCTTGGCGGCCCGGTGATACCCTCTTGCCCCGATGTGCGCGCCGGAAAACGGCCCCGCCGACGGCGTAATCCGCACCGAGAGGAGGTGAGCCCACATGCCGACAGGTGTCACAGTGCGTGACAACGAGTCCTTCGAGCAGGCACTTCGCCGCTTCAAGCGGAAGTGCGAAAAGGCTGGCATCCTCTCCGAGGTCAAACGGCGACGTTTCTACGAGAAACCCTCCGAGCGCCGCAAGCGGGAAATGATTCAAGCCCGCAAGAAAATGCTCCGCAAGATGGCCAAGCAGCGTCGCGCCGGTCTCCTGTAGGTGGATCGTTCGCCTGCAGCTGAGCTGGAGTTCGACAGAGTACTCGAATTGGTGGCGGCCCACGCGCGAACACGCGTGGGCCGCTTGATTTTACGAGGTCTCACCAATCCACCCGACAGTGCATCGGAGCGCGCGCGGACCGCGTGCCTCAGCCTCGCGGTCGCCGACCTTCTCGAAAAAGACGGGCCTTTGGCTCTGGCCGGTGTCGACGATGCAGTTCCGTGGCTCGATGAGGATGCACCACCGCCGTCCGAACCGCACGATCTCGTTGCGCTCTTGACCCTTGCACGACGAATCGCCGCCGTTCGTCGTCGACTGGAAACCTCCGCCAACGAGGACTTCGACGTCCTTCTCGAACGGCTTGCCGACACCTCGACGCTCGTTGCCGAGATCGCGCCGAAACTCAAGCGCGACGGAACGATCGCCGATGACGCCTCGCCCGAGTTGGGCCGGCTGCGTCGTGAGATGGCGCGCGCCCGCACCGAGGTGTTGGGAGAACTCGAGACGATCCGTCGAAGTCACCGCGAGGTCGTGACCGATGCTCCTCCGACCTTGCGGCGCGATCGATACTGTCTTCCCGTTCGGTCCTCGGCCCGTACCCAGCTCGACGGCTTGCTACTCGACGTGTCGGCTCGTGGCGCCACATCCTTCGTTGAACCATTCGGTGTGGTCGAGCTCAACAACCGGCTCGCTGCCGCTGTGGCAGGGGAAACACGGGAGATCCAGCGCATCCTGCACGAGATTGCCGCGAAGTTTGCCGATGCGCGGGAAGACCTGGCGTCGGCGGTCGAGGTTCTCGCCCAGCTCGATTCCGTCCAGGCCAAGGTCTTGTTCGGTCGTGCCGTGGAGGGCCGGGTCGTCGTTCCTGGAGGTGGCCGCGACCTCGTGCTGCTGGGCGCCCGGCACCCCCTCCTCGACGAACGGCTGCATCCCCTGCGGCTGCAGGTCTTGGGCGACGCCGAACGCCGGGATCCGGATCACCGGGTGGTTCCCCTGGATTTCAGGATGCCGGAAGGCGTTCGCGTCCTGGTCGTCTCGGGACCCAACGCGGGCGGGAAAACGGTCGTCCTCAAGAGCATCGGCCTGATGGTCTTGATGTGTTTCAACGGCATTCCGGTGCCGGCCGACGAAGGTACGGTGATACCCGATTTCGAAGACATCTGGTGCCACATCGGCGACGAACAGGATGTTGGCGCCGACCTGTCGACCTTTTCGGGTGCGATGGCGGCGACGGCCCGTCTGCTCGCTGGGGCAGGACCCGACACCCTCGTTCTCTTCGACGAAATCGGCGCTGGAACCGATCCCCTCGAGGGGGCTGCCATCGGATGCGCGCTGCTCGAGGAGCTCGACCGTCGCGGGGGCCTGACGATCGTCACGACGCACCTCGCCGCCATCGCCCTCGCGGCGAGCGCCGCCGACGGCATGGACAACGCCGCGATGGAGTTCGACGAGGACTCGGAGCGGCCGACCTATGCGCTGAACATGGGCCGCCCCGGCCGATCCCGGGCCCTCGAGATCGCCCACCGCATGGGTGTCTCAGAAGTCGTACTCGAGCGCGCGCGAGAGCTCTTGGGCGGCGACCACCTCGAGCTGGATCGCTGGCTGCGTCGTCTCGAGGTCCTCGAACAGCAGCTGGAATCCGAGCGAGCGGAGGTTCTCGAGCGACAACGCCTCGCCGAAATCGCCCAGCGCGAAGCCGAACGCGAGCTCGATCGGCTGCAGGCGGCGCGCGACGAGGTTCCCAGCAGGCTCGCGGCGGAGCGGGAGGAGCTGCAACGACGGGCGAAGGCAAAGCTCGACAAGGCCATTTCGACCCTGAAGAAGGCGACCGCCGAGCACGAGGCCCTGGGCCGACGGCGTCTGCAAAAGCTCCGCGACGAAGCGCTGCAACTCGAGCTCCCGGCGCGAGACGGGTCGGTGGAGGCGGCGCCTGACCTGGTCGAGGGTGCCAGGGTCCGGCTCGCCCTCGGAGGCGAAGGCGACCTGCGCGCCCTCAGGGGGACGCAGGCGCAGGTGGACGTCGCGGGCAAAAAGCTGTGGGTCCCGGCGACCGAGCTCGAGGTGGTCGAGGGCACACCGCCACGACGTCGGTCGAGGGTCGAGGTGGTCGCGGCCGAGGAGATACCCCGAGAGATCAACCTCATCGGACTCGACGGCGAACACGCGCGGGAGGAGCTCGAGCGCTTCCTCGATCGGGCGTTCACCGCCGGGCTTCCGGCGGTCCGCGTCGTGCACGGCCATGGCGCCGGTGTGCTGCGCAGGATGGTGGCCGATGTCTGCCGCTCCCACCCGTCGGTACGTGGCTTCCGCCACCCGCCGCAACACATGGGAGGCAGAGGCGCCACCGAGGTCGATCTCGAATCAGGGTCCTGAGGTCCTGAGGTCGTGAGGCCGTGAGTCGGGCAGGACCCCAAGACCTCGAGACCCCAAGACCCCAAGACCTCATGCCCTCCTGTGCGAGAATGAGCGCGATGACGGATGTGGATCTCAGCCGCGATTCGGTCGCCCGCGTACGCGAGGCGGCGGATCTCGTCGACATCGTGTCGGACCACGTGCGTCTCAAAAAACGCGGCAAGAGCTGGGAGGGCCTGTGCCCCTTCCACGAGGAGAAGACCCCGTCCTTTTCGGTCGATCCCGACAAGGGCCTCTATTACTGCTTCGGGTGCCACCAGGGCGGTGATGTCTTCAAGTTCGTCATGCAGGTCGATCACCTGAATTTCCCGGAGGCGGTCGAGCGGCTGGCCCGCCGCTATGGGGTCAAGCTTCCACCGAGAAGCCCCGAGACCAGAAAAAGACGCGAGGCGGGGGATCGAATTCGGGCGCTGCTCGAGGAAGCCCAGCAGTTCTTTGTGGCCCGACTCGACGATGAGGACGGTTCGGAGGCTCGCAGCGAGCTCGATCGGCGCGGGTTTCCTCGTGAAACGTGGCGTGACTTCGGATTCGGATATGCCCCGGACGATTGGCGGCGGCTGCTGGACCACATGTCGCGCCGTCACCCGGAAGGGGCTTTGGTGGAGAGCGGTCTCGCGGTTCGACCGGATAGCGGCACTTCTCCGTACGACCGTTTCCGCAGCCGTCTCACCTTTCCGATTCGCTCCGGTGACGGCGCGCTGATCGCCTTCGGGGGGCGACAGATTGGAGACGGTGAACCCAAGTACCTTAACAGTCCCGAAAGCGCGATCTTTCGCAAACGGTCGACCCTCTTCTGCCTCGATCGAGCCCGTCGCGGTGTCGCCGACTCGGGGCGCGTGCTGGTGGTGGAGGGCTACTTCGACTGCCTCTCGCTCCACCGGGTCGGTGTGGAGAATGCCGTCGCCACACTCGGTACGGCGCTGACCTCCGACCACGCGCGGCTCCTCAAACGACGCCTCGGGCCCGACGGCCTGGCCCTCCTGTGTTACGACGCGGACTCTGCTGGACGTCGGGCCGCAGCTGCGGGAGCCGGCGTCCTCCTCGAGGCCGGCGTCGACGTCGCCGTGGTGGTCCTGCCGACGGGGATGGACCCGGACGATCTCGTCCGCGAGCAGGGGGCGGAGGCCTTTCTCGAGCTGCTGGGCAAACCGACTTCGTTGCTCGACTTCCTGCTCGCCGATCTCCCCCCGGATCCGGCCACCAGACGCCGCTCAGGCCTCGAGCTGGCGTCGCTGGTGTGTTCAGCATCGGATCCGGCCATCCGGCGGAATCTGGTCGAGGAGCTGGCCCGCCAGCTCTACCTGCGACCGGGCGAGATCGAGGAGTATGGGTCGAAAGGACGCCGGGTGACGCCGGCCGCCACCGCCCCCGGTCGAAGGCCGATGCCTCCAGGCGAACGCGAGCTGGCCCGGATTCTCCTCGACTGTTCGAGCGACTGGCGCCAGAAGATTGTCGAAATCGTACACCTCGAGTACATTCAGGACCCGCGGGTCCGCCGCCTGCTCGTGGACACCGGCTCGATCGAGGCGGAAGGTGGTTCCCCGAATGATTTTGTGGGCGAGCTCCTGGCGCGTTGCACCGACCCTGACGCGAGCTCGCTGGTGGCCGAGCTCTGCACGGCGCCAATGCCGGACGTGACTGACGAGTCGATCAGGCTTCAGCTGAAGACCGTCCTCCAGCACCAGGCGCGAGAGGGTGCGCGGCGCCTCGAGCCGTTGATCGCCGACGCCGAAAAACGTGGCGACCAGGCGGAAATCGACCGCCTTTTGGCGGAAAAGACACGTCTACGGCTGGAATCAGCAGAAATTTGACATTTTTTGCGTCCAGGGCTTGCCAAAAACGATTTCGCGACCCATATTCCTCTGGATGGTGAAGGGGCCTGGGAGAAGGCCTTTGCACACGGCAAAGCGCCCACCATTTTCTATCTTGACGGACGACACTCTTGAGTGACCCGATGAGGGAATGCGACGCGTGCGAGAAACGCTTTCCTCAGGAGGTCGCTCGACGCGACCGGCGGTGGAGCATAGCGGCGATTCTGTCTCGAGGGATATCCTGACCCCTGTGAAGGGAGGCAACGAGTGGTGAAAGAGTCGAGTGTGCAGGTTGAGGAGAAGTACCCGGAGCTCAGCAAGCTCATTCAAACGGGCAAAGAGCGCGGGTTCATCATGTATGAGGAGCTGTACGAAAACCTGCCGGAAGAGGTGACCGGTGTCGCCGAAGAGTTGGACGACATCTATATGCGCCTGTCAGAGCTCGATATCGACATCATGGACGCCGAAAGCGCCGAGGACGCCGACAAGGGAAGCAAGAAGGCCAAGGGCGAGGCCGAGAGCGAAACCCCCGAGAAGAAACCCGTCAAGAAGAACGAGCCCAAGCCGGTTGCAACCGAGCAGCTCGAGAAGACCAATGATCCGGTCCGCATGTACCTGCGCGAGATGGGCACGGTCAAGCTGCTCGACCGCGAAGG
This sequence comes from Candidatus Sulfomarinibacter sp., assembly GCA_041560205.1. Classification (GTDB taxonomy): domain Bacteria; phylum Acidobacteriota; class Thermoanaerobaculia; order Thermoanaerobaculales; family Sulfomarinibacteraceae; genus Sulfomarinibacter. Next base: position 43,402 of record JBFFBV010000011.1, on the reverse strand, counting down.
CGAGGTCGACATCGCCCAGCGGATCGAAGCCGGGGAGGCCAAGGTCTTCATTGCGCTGTCGAAGGAGCCGGATCTCCTCGAGCTCTTTCTGAGAACCAACGAGCAGGCGAGGCGAGAGAGGCGCGGGGTGCGGGAGCTCCTCCAGGCCCAGACCGGTGAGCTCGATGAGAAGGCCCGGGACCGGGTGCGCGAGGGACTCAAGCTCTTCCGGACCATCGCCAAGCTGGACAGCGAGTCGCGGGAGCTGCGCCGGAGATTGCGGCGCTGCAAAAAGGCCGGCAAGCGCTATCAGGAGCTGTCGGACAAGATCGACGCCAACACCGCAGACACCGCCATCCTCGTCCGGCGGGCGGACTTCACGACGACCACCCGAAATCGCCTTCTGACCTTCTTTGGAGAGGTCGAGCGCCAGTTCGCGATTCCGATCCAGACCATCAACCGCGACAAAAAGAAGCTCCAGCAGGAACGGAACGTCGAACGACGTCAGTTCTACTCGTCCCGGATCGAGCGCTACGAGGAGGAGCTCGAGCGGCTCGAAGAGCGTTTCCAGATTCCCTACGAGCGCCTCAAGGTCCTCCTGACCGAGGTACGGCGCGGCGAGGCGGAGACCGACAGCGCCAAGCAGGAGCTGATCGTTGCCAACCTTCGGCTGGTGGTGTCGATCGCCAAGAAGTACACCAACCGCGGTCTGCAGTTCCTGGATCTCATCCAGGAGGGCAACATCGGCCTCATGAAGGCGGTCGACAAGTTCGAGTACCGTCGTGGCTACAAGTTCTCCACCTATGCGACGTGGTGGATTCGCCAGGCGATCACCCGCGCGATCGCCGACCAGGCGCGGACGATTCGCATCCCGGTGCACATGATCGAGACCATCAACAAGCTCACGCGAACCACCCGTATGCTGGTTCAGGAGCTGGGGCGCGAGCCCTCGGTGGAGGAGATCGCGGCACGCATGGAAATGCCGGTCTCGAAGATCCGCAAGATCCACAAGATCTCGCAGGAGCCGATCTCTCTCGAGACGCCGATCGGCGAGGAAGAGGACTCCCACCTCGGCGACTTTATCGAGGACACCAACTCGGTGTCGCCGATCGAAGCGGTGATCATGCGCACGCTCAAGGACCACACCGAGAACGTGCTCAAATCGCTGACACCTCGTGAGGAGCAGGTCCTGAAGCTGCGCTTCGGCATCGGCGACGGCACCGAGCACACCCTCGAGGAAGTCGGGCGGACATTCAACGTCACCCGCGAGCGCATCCGCCAGATCGAATACAAGGCGCTGCGGAAGCTGCGTCACCCGACTCGCGCGCACCTGCTGAAGCCGTTCTCCGACGGCGGAAGCTAGCCACCGCCCATCCGCCCAGGGCTTGAGGACATGAGGGCGTGAGGGCTTGGGGGAAAGAACCCTCAGGCCCTCAGGCCCCCACGCCCTCAGGCCCTATTTCTTGCTGTGCGGCGCGCATCGCGCTACCATACGCCGGGGCCCATAGCTCAGCGGTCAGAGCCGCCGGCTCATAACCGGTCGGTCCCAGGTTCGAATCCTGGTGGGCCCCTGGCCGGCCCACCCGAAAAAGGGCTGCAATGCACATCGCATCGAGGGGCAATGGTGAGTAACGCATATCACGATCTCGTACATCTGGTTCGACTCCAGAAGGTCTATGACGCCATTGCGGAGGCCATCGCCGAGCGCAACTCCCCGCCGCAGGAGATTCGCGCCCTCCAGGACGCCAACCGTCTGCGTCTCGAAGAGCTCGAAGAGATGGAACGCCAGCTGGCGTCACACGAGGAAGAGATCAAGGAGGTTCGCAAGAAGGAAGCCGAGTGGGAGCTCGAGCTCGAGCACTTCCAGAAGCAGAAGGGCATGGTCACCAACGAGCGCGAGTTCACGGCCGTGATCTCAGAAATCGACTACGCCACCAAGGCCGTCGAGGAGACCTCCGCCAGGAGGCAAGAGCTCGAGGAGGCGATCAGCCGGTTGAACGAGGAGATCTCCGAACGTCGCCAAGCGCGCCCGGAGGAAGAGACGACGCAGAGCGAGGTGATCGCGGCGTGGGAGCAGCGCAAGGAGGAGCTCCTGAAAAAGGTGCACGAGCTCTCGGCCGAAGCCAAAGAGGTGGAGGCCGAGATCCAGCCCAAGCACCGCGCGCGGTTCTTGCGCCTGCTCGAAAGCAAGCAGGGGACCTCCGTCTCGAAGGTGATCGACGGATCGTGCTCACTGTGCCATTTCGCCCTTCGTCCCCACCTCCAGCAGCGAGTGCGCCGGTGTGAGGAGATCATCGATTGCGAACATTGCCATCGAATCCTCTACATCGAGGAGACGCTGACGCAAGATAACCAAGCCGCCGAGCAATGAGCCCCGGACTGACGGATCGCCTGGCTGCGGTTCGGCGAAGGGTTGATGATGCGGCTCGTGACTGCGGCCGGAACGCGGCCGAGGTGACGCTGATCGCGGTAGGCAAGACCTTTCCGGCGGAGGTGGTCAACCAAGCGGTCATGGCCGGGGCCACCGACCTCGGCGAAAACCGGGTCCAGGAGGCGGTGGCCAAGAGGTCAGGCGTCGCCAAGGCCCGTTGGCATCTCATCGGGCCATTGCAGCGCAACAAGGCCCGCGCCGCGCTCGAGGTCTTCGACATCGTCCACACGGTCGATCGAATCGAGATCGCCGACCGCCTCCAGTACCTGCTCTCCGAGCACTGGCCCGATCGTCGGCTCGATGTGCTGCTCGAGATCAACCTGGCGGCGGAACCACAGAAGGCCGGTGTCGACCCCGAAGACTCGCCGGAGCTTCTCGGGCACGTCCTCGCTTGTGATCGGCTCGAGGTGCGCGGGCTGATGGCCATACCACCGTGGGAGGACGATCCGGAGGCCTCGCGGCCCTGGTTCCGCCAGCTGCGAGAGCTCCGGGACCGGATCGAGAACGAGGTCAGCCACCCGCTTCCGGAGCTTTCGATGGGCATGAGCCATGACTTCGAGCTTGCCATCGCCGAGGGCGCGACCATGGTCCGCGTCGGCACCGCCATATTCGGCCCGAGAGGCTGAACCAGGCGCCTTCGATCCCGTTCCGGATCCCGACGGAGCGCACGTCGAGGATGTCGATTTCGGGTGTTGCGGCATGGTCATGTCAGATTCGGGCGGGAATATCCACATCTTCTCCTTGCCCAAAATCCCACTTTGTGAAAAAATTCTCAGCCGGCCGAGTGGGGGACGGTTCATGAGTCAGATCCAAACAGGAGATCGAGAATTCGAACAGTATGCGACCAGACTCGCATCGGAGGCGGCGCCTCGCTGCATCGAGTTTCTGCACGATCTCGTCACCGTTCCGTCGCCGAGTCGCGGCGAGCGCCTCGCGTGCGAACGGGTGATGCGCGAGATGGAGCTGCTCGGTTTTCGCGATGTCCATCTCGACGAAATGGGCAACGTGCTCGGGCGGGTCGGGTCGGGTCCGCGGGTTATTGCCTACGACGCGCACGTCGACACCGTTGGCATCTCCAACCCGACCCACTGGCGGCACGATCCGTTTCGCGGGATCGTCTCCGGCGGGACGTTGTTCGGACGCGGGGCGTCGGATCAGAAGGGTGGTCTCGCAGCGGTGGTCCACGGCGCCGCTCTTGCAGATCAAATCGGTCTTTCGAACGACGTGACGATATGGGTGACGGCAACGGTCAACGGCGAAGATTGTGTCGGCCTCGCCTGGCAGTACCTCATCAACGAGACGCCGCTTCAACCGGAGGTGGTTGTCATCGCCATGCCCTCCCATCTGGGTGTCTGCTACGGCCAGCGCGGACGCATGGAGGTGGAAATCGCCACCACCGGGGTATCGACCCACGGATCCCAGCCCGACCGTGGAAAGAACGCGATCAACGCCATGTTGCCGATCATCGAAGGACTGAACAGTCTCCATCGCGAGCTGGAGGTCGATCACCCGATGCTCGGCCGTGGTTCGCTGGCGGTCACCGGGATCACCTCGCAGTCGCCGTCACTGACCGCGATTCCCGACGGCTGTGTCGTCCATGTCGACCGCCGCCTGACCATCGGTGAGACGGCGGACGACGCGTTGCAGCAGATTCGCGACGTTGCCTCGAGCACGACCGAGGACGCCGATGTGCGGCTTCTGCACTACGGACTCCCGTCGTGGCGGAACTTCACCTACCCGACCGACAAGGTCTTTCCGGCCTGGGAGACCGCGGCGGACGGTGCGGCGGTGCGCGCCGCCATGACCACGGCGGAACAGGTGTTGGGACGGTCACCTCGTATCCACCGCTCGGCTTTTTCGTCCAACGGCTGTGCAACGGCCGGCATCTACGGCATCCCGACGGTCGGATTCGGTCCCGCGGACGAGCTCCATTCGCACACGGTCAACGATCAGATCCCGCTCGCCCAGCTCGAACCGGCGATGGCCTTCTACGCCATGTATCCGGAGAGGTATCTGGAAGCGAGCGGCTGACTCGTCTGACGGCGAATCCATACCCGTCTCCGTGTCCGTCTCCGTCTCCGTGCCCGAGTTCCTGCAGGCGAGTTAGAGGTCGAATTCGGGCACGGAGACGGAATCGGGCACGGGTACCATGAGCCATGCCCGAACTTCCTGATATCACCGTGTACGTCGAGGCGCTGAGACGTTTCGCCGGTGGTGAGCTCCTCCAGGAGCTCCAGATCTCAGATCCCTTTGTCCTCCGCACCGTCGAACCTGCAGCGGAAGAATTCGCCGGGCGGATGCTGTTCGATGTCTCGCGGTTCGGCAAGCGGATCGTGCTGAGCTTTGAAGGCAGCCTGCACGCGGTCATCCATCTGATGATCGCGGGTCGCCTGCAGTGGCGGGAGGCGGGCGCGAAATCGCTGGGAAGGACTGCGAAGGCTTCATTTCGATTCGGATCCGGGGCCCTCGTCCTGACCGAAGCGGGCAAAAGGCGACGCGCCTCCATCCACCTTGTCGAGGGCGACGACGGGTTGGCGGACCACGATCCCGGCGGTCTCGAGGCGCTCGAAGGAGATCTCGGCGCATTTGCCGATGCGGTGACCCGAGAGCGCCACACACTCAAGCGAACCTTGACCGACCCACGGATCTTGAGTGGCATCGGGAATGCTTACTCCGACGAGATCCTGCACCGCGCGCGTCTCTCACCCTTCCGGCTCTCGGACGGGCTGTCAGACCATGAGATGGAGCGTCTCTTCGAAGCGGTTGCAGACGTGCTGACCGACTGGACGGAGCGTTTGCGCCAGGAAAGCGGAGGTGGCTTCCCGACAAAGGTCACCGCGTTTCGAGACGAGATGGCGGTCCACGGCCGCTTCGGCCAGCCCTGTCCGGACTGCGGCGCTCCAGTGCAACGGATCCGCTACGCCGGGTCCGAGAGTAACTACTGCGCCGGCTGCCAGACCGGTGGCCGCATCCTCGCCGACCGTTCCCTCTCCCGCCTGTTGAAAGCAGACTGGCCGAAAACTTTGGAAGAACTTGAAAAGCGAAAGCAGTAACGGAGTGAGGAGTAAAGAGTAAAGGGTGAAGAAAAAAGGCGTTCAGGTGAGTACCGAGACTCATCGAAGGCCTTCACTCTTTACTCTTAACCCTTAACTTGTGGCTGCACGGCGTTCAGTCCGACGACTGCAACAACGTCGGCAGGTCGGCGACGGTCGAGATCGCGGTGGTGGGCAGCTCGAGCTTGCCGTTCGCATCGCGCTCCGCCACGGCGACCCGGCCGAATCCGAGAGCGGCCGCTTCGCGCACCCGTTCGGCGGCTCGGCTCACGGCCCGCACCTCGCCAAGCAGACCGATCTCGCCGAAGATTGCGAGCTCGGAGGCGAGCGGACGGTCGGCCGCGGACGAGATCAACGCTGCCGCCACCGCTAGATCGAGGGCGGGCTCGCGCAACGACAGTCCGCCAACGAGGTTGACGAAGACATCGCGGTCCGCAAACGAAATCCCGGCGTGTCGTTCGAGCACGGCTAGGAGCAGGGCGAGCCGCGACGAATCGAGGCCGTGGGCGACCCTGCGTGGTGTGCCGAGGACCGAAGGCGCTGCCAGCGCCTGCACCTCGACCAGGAGCGGAACACTGCCTTCGAGGGCGACGGCCACCGACGACCCCGGGGCGTCGCTGCGCCGATCTTCGAGAAGCCAGGCCGAGGCGTTCTGCACCGGTTCAAGACCCTTGGAGGTCATCGAGTAGAGGGCGAGCTCGGCAACCGTTCCGTATCTGTTCTTGCCGGCGCGGAGGGCGCGAAGGTCGTGTCCCGGTTCACCTTCGAGAGACATCACGATGTCTACGAGGTGCTCCAGCAGCTTCGGCCCTGCGATGGACCCCTCCTTGGTGACGTGGCCGACAAGGACGACAGGCACACCTCGGGTTTTGGCAAAGTGTTGGAATCGGGCTGCCACCTGCCGCACCTGGCTGACCGACCCGGCCACGGCATCGAGCTCGTCGAGCACGGCGGTCTGCACGGAGTCGACGACCACGAGCCGCGGCTGGATGTCCTCGAACTGGGCCATCACGGCGTCGCACGAGGTTTCCGGCAGCAACAGGAGCCCCTCGCAAAGCCCGTCGATCCTGCGGGCTCGAAGCGCGACCTGCTCGGCGGACTCCTCCCCGGTGACATAGACCACCGGTCCGTGCTCGCGGGCGAGCTCTGCCGCGACCTGCAGGAGGAGCGTGGACTTGCCGATTCCGGGCTCTCCTGCGAGTAACGCCAGCGATCCCGGCACCAAACCGCCACCGAGGACGCGGTCGAGGCCTTCGAGACCGGTTGCGAGGCGATTCGTCGGTTCTGCAGCGGCCTCGGTCACCGGCACGGCTCGGGCACCACGTCGTGGCGCAGCTCCGCTCTTCCGTTTCGTGCGCGGAGCCGACGGTTGCTCTGCATAGGTGTTCCACTCGCCGCAGCCGGGGCACTGGCCGAGCCACTTGCCCGACTCGTGGCCGCAGGAGGTGCAGAAGAAGATCGTGTCCGCCATGGAGCGTGTCAGTTGAAAGCGCTTCCGGCCAATCCGAGGCTGTACTTCACGTCCTCGTCGTTCCAGGTGATGCCGCCTCCGAAGAGGACCGAGGACCGTTCTGAGACCAACGGGTCGTCCCAACCGGCCGTGAGGAAAATGTGCGGGCTGATGAAATACCGTCCCTCGAATTTGAGATGAATTCCCTGGTCGAACTCACGACCGAAGTCCCAGGCCTCGAAAACGAGGATCATCGGTCGCTTGCCGAGGTCGATGCGGTGGTCGACACCGACGCCCCCGGTCGACTCGATGAGACCGGCGCGAACCGTGGTGTTGGGGAAGGCCCTGTAACCGACCTGGGCGTTGATGCCGATCTTGTCGGAGACTTTGATCCGCTCCTGCAGGTAGGACTCGGTCGTTCCGTCGGGGTAGGTCGTGGTGACGTATTGGGCGTCCGTCTTCACCCGGCCGTATGGGATGTCGACGCCTTCCAGCCGGAAGAAACGGTTCTTGGTGGTCCACAGATCGAAGCCAAAGGCCATTCGGCTCTCGTCATTCGCCGTCAGCGCTTCGCCGCGGAGAGCGACCTGGAGCTGGTAGCGGCGGTAGCGGCCCATCGTTTCGTTGAGGGTTGCGACGCCATCTTCGATGGAGTCGAGCGTTTCGTTGAGATTGTCGACCGTGGTCTCGTCGTTGACCAGCTTGCCGATCGATCCCTCGCCGGACGCGATCTTGCCGGTGATCTGGTTGAGGTTATCCGCCGAGTCCTGCAGTCTCTCCGTGATCTCGCGGATATTGCCCATCGAAGCCTGGAGGTCCTCCTTGTTTTCCCCCACGACGTCGTTGAGCTGGTCGGCGAGAGTGTTGAGCTTTTCGGTGATCTTCGGCATTTCGTCGCGAAGGGTGGCCGAGAAGTCTCTGAAATTGGCGGTTGTGGCGTTGACGTTGGCCTGATTCTCGGCGATCAGCACCTTGAGCGATGCCGTCAGCTCGCGAATGTTGGCGACAATCTCCTCGATCGCCACCTCACCCTGGGGACCGCCGATCGATCCCCGCAATGCTTCGGTCACCTCCTTGACGTCCTCTCCGATCTCGGTCGCCACCCGCATGACGTCGTCAAAGCTCGGTGTCGTCTGGCCGCCGAGGACGGTACCGCCGGGCAGGAGGGGCGCATTTGGATCGCCCGGGATGATCTCGATGTACTTGTCCCCGAGCATCCCGAGACTCGTGATCTGGGCCCACGCCCCCTCGTGCAGGCGCACGTGAGGGTCGAGTGAAAGATGGAGCAGTGCTTCGGATCCGTCAAGCGTGATCTCCTCGACCTTGCCGACCCTGACGCCGGCTATCCGGACCGCAGCCTTGCGGTCCAGGCCCGCCACCGACGGGAAGCGGGCCGAAACCTCGAGGCGGTCGCCGCGCTCACCGACGGGGATGTCCTCGATCTTGATGATGAAGACGCCGAGAATGATCAGCCCCGTGATCATGAAGAGACCGATGCGTGCGGCTGGGGTCATGGTTGATCCTCCAGTGCTTCGGGCAGCTCGCCTTCGAGAAATCCACGGACGAATGGATCCCTGTTTTTGGGGAACTTGTCCGGCGTGTCAACGACGAGGATCCGGCCGCGGCGGATCATGGCGATCCGATCGGCGACGCGGTTGGCGAGGCTCATGTCGTGGGTGATGGTCACCACGGTCACATCGAGCTCGGCCCGAAGCTGGTTGATGACGCGGCCGATGGCCGCGGTGTTGATGGGGTCGAGGCCGGTCGTCGGCTCGTCGAAGAGCAGGATCTGCGGTTCCAGGGCGATGGCGCGGGCAAAGCCGACGCGACGGCGCATGCCGCCCGAGAGCTCCGACGGCATCTTGTCCTCGATACCCGGAAGGCGGACCAGCTCGAGACACGCCCGGACCCGCTCCGTCACCTCGGCCGGAGACTTCGTTGTGTGCCGGCGAATTGGAAAGGCGATGTTGCCGCCGACCGTCATCGAATCGAAGAGCGCGCCCTCCTGGAAGCTCATGCCGAACTTCTTGCGGAGCTCGAGCACCGCCTCGGGCGGAGCGACGGTGAGATCGATGCCGTCAACCACCACGTGACCGTCGTCGGGTTGGAGGAGGCCGATGAGGTGTTTGATGAAGACCGATTTCCCGGCTCCGGAACCGCCGACCAGCACCACCGACTCGCCTCGCATGACCTCGAAATCGATGCCGTTGAGGACATTCTTCTCGCCGAAGCTCTTGTGCAGACCGATGACGCTGATCATCGGCTCCACCGAGCGCTGCGCGTGGGAGGGTGTTGCGGTCATCATCAGAAGAGGATCTTTGTCAGGAAAAAGTCGGAAAGAAGAATGTAGAGGCACGCCGTCACGACCGCCGATGTGGTCGATCGCCCGACCCCCTCGGCGCCGCCCGACGTGTAAAAGCCCTTCGCACAACCCGTGACCGACAGCGTGAGCCCGAAGAACGCGGCCTTGATGAGCCCAGAGGTGATGTCGTTGATCTCGAGAAACTGGAAGGTCCGCTCGATGTAGAGGTAGCTGTTGGCGCCGAAGAGGCCGACCGAGATCAGCCAGCCGCCGATGATGCCGACCGCGTCGCCGACCAGAGTGAGGATGGGCAACATCAGGATCGAGGCGTTGACCCGCGGCACCACCAGGTAGTGGATGGGCTCGGTGGCCATGGCGTAGAGGGCGTCGATCTGCTCGGTGACGCGCATCGTGCCGAGCTCGGCGGCCATCGCCGAACCGACCCGTCCCGCGACCATCAGACCGGTCAACACCGGTGCGAGCTCGCGCGTCAGCGACAACGCGACAACCGATCCGACGAAGCCTTCGGCATGGAAGCGCTCGAAGCCGCGGTAGGTCTGGAGGGCCAGCACCATGCCGGTGAAGAGGCAGGTCAGGAAGACCACCGGGATCGAGTCCCAGCCGACACGAACCATCTGCCGCATGAGCTCGGCGCCGTCAAAGGGCCGGCGAAAGGTCCACATCACGCTCGAGGCCATGATGTAGAAAAAGCGACCGAGGTCGTCGAGCCCACGCACGATAAGGCTGCCGAAGTGGTCGAGCCAACCGACGATGCCCGCGGGGCGGGCGGCCGCCTCTACCACGGGGCGTCGCCGTCCTCGTGGCTGAAATCGGCGTTCTCGAAGCGGGTGAACTCGTGCTGGAAGACCAGGTCCACCTCGCCAATCGGGCCGTTGCGCTGCTTGGCGATGATCAGCTCGGCGCGCCGCGGGTCTTCGGCCTCGCGATCGTAGACCGACGGCCGGATGATGAACATCACGACGTCCGCGTCCTGCTCGATGCTCCCGCTCTCACGAAGGTCCGAGAGCTGCGGGCGGTGGTCGCCCCCACGCCGCTCGGGCTGCCGCGAGAGCTGCGACAGTACCAGCATCGGCACATCGAGCTCTTTGGCCACCGCCTTGAGGCTCCGCGAGATTGCCGAAACCTCCTCATTGCGGCTGTTGAAACGACCGCCGCCCGACATCAGCTGCATGTAGTCGACCATCACCAGGTCGAGCCCGCGCTCCTGTTTGAGACGCCGCGCCTTGGCCGAGAGCTCGAGGGCGGTGATTCCGGGGGTGTCGTCGATCCAGAGATTGACGTCGCGCAATGCTTGCGCGGCAAGCTCGAGCTTGGGCCAGTCGGACTTGGCGAGATAGCCGCCGGCGATGCGTTTCTGGTCGACACGGGCCTCCGACGACAAGAGCCGTCGCACCAGCTGTTCGGCCGCCATCTCGAGCGAGAAAACGGCGACGTTCTTGCCGCCACGGAGGGCGGCGTGGGCGCAGATGTTGACGCCGAGCGAGGTCTTTCCCATCGACGGTCGCGCGGCGAGAATCACCAGATCCTTGCGCTGCAGCCCCGAGGTGAGCTCGTTGATGCGGACGAACCCGGTGTCGAGGCCGGTGAGGGTCGAGCGGGTCTCGCGGGCCGCCTCGATGTTGGCGAGCTCCGAGTCGGTGAGCCCACGGATGGGAACGAGCCCACCCGAGAGCGTGTCCTCGGCGATCCGGTACACATCCTTCTGTGCCGATTCCACCGCCTCGCGAGCTTCGCCGTGGTCGAGGGAGCAGGTCGAGATGATGCGCTGCGCGGCAGCCATGAGCTGGCGTTTGACCGCCTTGTCGTGGACGATCTCAGCATAGTGGACGACGTTGGCCACATCGGGCAGCGCGTCGACCAACGACGACAGGTAGCTCACACCGCCGACCTGCTCGAGCCGACCGCCCTCGGTGAGCTGATTGCGGACGGTCAAAAGGTCCGCCACCTCGCCTTGCTCGTGCAGGTCGAGACAGGCCTGGTAGACGATGCGGTGGCTCTCGAGATAGAAATGATCGACGTCGAGCTTTTCGATGATCTGCAGCATCGCTCCGGGGTCGAGCAGCACCGCGCCGAGGACCGCGCGTTCGGCCTCCGGGTCGTGCGGCAAGCGGTCGGCGAGGGCGCCGGGGCCGCTGACAACGTTTCCGGGCGTCGTGCTGCTCATGGGTCTGACATCCTACCTCAGAATCGCCTACGAATCTCCCCTAGGTATGTGTCGAGCATCACCCCTACGCGAGTCCGGTGCGGAGTAAAGGGTAAAGAGTCAAGAGTCAAGACTGGCAAGGCGGCAGAACGGCGGTGAATACTCCTTTACTCTTAACCCTTAACCCTTGACCTGAGTCGGAACTGCGTTCGGTCGAGCAAGCCGTTTCCTAATAGCCTTTGGCTCACAGCCTTGGGCGAAAAAATCCGGCCCGGGCAAACGCCCGGGCCGGGTTCAATTGAAAAATTACCGCGTCAGATCAGAAGGTCCAGCGCAGTCCGAGACGGAGCTTCCAGCGCGAGTTGAGCTCCTGCGTTTGGAAGAGCGGATAGTTCTCCGGATCGGTCACCTCTCGCCGCAGTTCGATGATCGGTTTGCCATCGTCTGTGTTGCCCGTCCAGACGTATGGCCGCACGGTGCCGAAGGCCATGTAACGGACGTGTCCCGACTCGTCGTCGATGAGGTTCCAGAAGTTCATGATGTCCAGGGAGAGCTGGAAGTGCGAGCGTCCCGGAATCGGGATGTTCTGGCGTATGGAGAGGTCGGTCTGGGTGACCCACGGCTGGCCGTTGGCGTTGCGCGGCGCGTAGGTCCCGGCGTACTTCAGGAGCCCCAACTTCTCGAGGTAGTCCTCGAGCTGGCCCCAGGTGCCGTTGGTGATGACCACGTCGTCGGCCCCGGTCGGCACGTAGATCAGATCGTTGTACGAGAAATCATCCCCGTTGATCGAGTCGTTGGCCCACCAGGCGTGGTAGACGATGTTGGTCCACGGCTTGCCACTCTGACGGTTCCAGAACAGCGACACCGTTGTCGGCCACCTGGTGGAGCGGTTGAACTCGTAGTTGAGGTTGATGACGCCGCGGTGCCGGATCTCGAAATCGGAGGTCGACTCGCCGGCGTTGTTCACGTCAAAGGCCTCGGTGTACTGCCAGTTGGAGACCGCACGGCTCGAGGTGCCGTCGTTGACCACGTTGGCCTCGCCCCAGGCGTAGGACATCGATCCCCAGAAGGGCTGCTCGCCGTAGGGCAGCTCGAGCTTGAAGATGAGGTTGAGGGCGTCGCCGATGTCGGTGTTGTCGAGGTAGAAGGCGTTCGTGAAGTCGGAGCTCAAGCGCTCGTAGATCGGGCGACCGTCGAAGGGTTGAAGCTCCCCGGTCTGCACGAAATTGAGGTTCTGATAATTGATCTCGTTGGTGCTCTTGGCCCACATCACTTCGGCCGTACCGACCAATCGCCACCATGGCAGGCGGTGGTCGTAGGCCAGGTTGGCGCGCCAGGTCTGGGGGAAGTTGAAGTCGGGATCGATGGCGTTGATCTCCTGAGTGAATGCGCCGCCAATGTTGTCCGGCTGGTTGTAGGGATCCGGGTTGAAGAGGACATCGTCGGCCCGGAGCGTCGTCTGGCGGGTGCCGGTGCGGGCGAAGTTGTTGGACAGCCAGACAAAGGGCGTGCGGCCCGAGAAGAGGCCGGCGCCGCCGCGCAGCTGGCTGGTGGCGTTGCCCGTGATGTCCCAGTTGAAGCCGATCCGTGGCGACCACAGGATGTTGCCGCTCGGGAACTCGCTGGTGTCGACGCCGAAGGTCTGGTCGGCGAGCGGGTTGTACTCCGGAGAGTCGGGGAAGATCGGCACGTCCATCCGCAGACCGAAGACGAACGAGAGGTTCGATTTGGCGCGCCAGGTATCGCCCGCGTAGAGGCTGAGCTGGTAGGCCTTGAAGCGATCGCTCGGGTTGTCGGGATCGTTCGCATAGGTGTGGTCCCAGCGGTAGGCAGTGCCGGCGTAATAGGCGTCGAGGTCATCGAAACTGTAGGATCCGAAGCCGTCCTGGATGAACAGGTTGTCGATGGTGTAGAACTCGTTGTGGGTGCCGATGACGATCTCGTGGTTGCCGGTGAAGAAGCTGAAGTCGTTGGTCAGCTCGATGATGTCCTGGTCGAGGTTGTTGTAGGTCGAGAACTGCTCGGTGCCGGCCTCCCAGCCGTTGCCGTTGCCGTCGGCGTCCCCGATGGAGATGTGGGGGAAGTCCTGGGTGACGCCGGTGCGCGGGCCGCGGATCGTCTGGTAGGTCACGCGCAGCTCGTTGAACATGCTGTCGGAAAACACAGCGTTCCACTGGCCGACCAGCGAGTTGACCTTGGTCTTGAAGTCATACGCCTCGCTGTGCCACTCGTAGTCATCATTATCGGGCCGGTTGATGACGTTGGCGGCATCGAGGTAGTTATAGCGCGCGACGAGGGTGTTGCTCTGGTTGAGGTTGAAGTCGAAGCGTAGGAAGAAGCGGTCGGCCGGTCGCCCACGCGTCAGCTGGCCGAGGCCGCCCGGATCGTAATCGTAGTTGGCGATGTTGAACTGGCGGAACTGCTCGGCCTCCTCCACGCAGCAGCCGTCCTGCCACGGTTGGCCGGTCGATCCGTCGAGCGACCAGCCGGTCGGCTGATCGTACTGGCTGGTGGTGTAGTTGGTGAAGAAGAAGACCTTGTCCCTGGAGAGCGTGCCGCCGAGGCTGCCGCCGAACTCGCTGTCTTCAAAAGTTCCGAGCTCCGCGAAGTCCTCCGGGCCGCTTCCCACCATGCCGTCGTCGCTGTAATAACCGTAAAGGTCTCCGTGCAGCTCGTTGGTTCCCGATTTGGTGATTGCGTTGACGCTGCCGCCGGTGAAGCCGCCCTGGCGCACGTCGAAGCTCGAGGTCACGAGCTGCAGCTCCTGGACGACGTCGAGCTGGATCGGCTGGGCACCGGACTGGCCGCCCGGCGTGCCGCTGTCGGCGAGACCGAAGACGTCGTTGTTGACCGAGCCGTCGATCGAGATGTTGTTGTAGCGCGGGTTGCGACCCGAGATCGACAGGGTAGTTGCAGTTTCCTCATCGGGGTCGTAGGTCGACATGACCGGGTTGGTGCGCGCGTAATCGTAAAGACCACGCTCGATCGAGGGCAGGGCCTGGATCGATCCCTCCGACACCGAGGAGGCAACACCCATCTTCAAGGGGCCGATGAGCGGGCTCGACTCACCGACAACCTCGATCTCGCCGGTGGCGGCTTCGAGCTGGAGAGCGATCGAAAGGTAGGTCGCTTCACCGAGGCGGACGTACGCATCGTCGACGGTGTAGGTCTGGAATCCTGGAAGGCTGGCCGCAACCTGATACGGGCCTCCGACCTTGGCGTTGACAATGCGGAATCGTCCCTCGACATCGGTGACGGAGCCGTAGCGGTTGCCTGTGGCCGGCAGGGTTGCCACGACGGTGACGCCCGGCAACGGCTCGTTGTTGGGATCCAGTACCACGCCGCTGATGGATCCTGTGGTCACGCCCTGGGCATGCACGAGCCCCGCCGACAGGAGCGCGCAGAGTGTCAGATAAATGAAACGCTTTCTCATCGTTTTCCTCCCCTTTCTTCCACCTTTGTCCGGGAATATACCACCGACCGCTGCCGGTTTGACCGGATTTTCAGGGGAAATTTCTGATGATGCATCTGTGCCTGCGACGCAGTCCGTGAAAGGCTTTTCCGCTGACCAAATCTCGAGTGTGTCGGTGGAGTGGAAGTTTTTGTTCCGGAGTCACTTCGCTTGAATCGATCGCTCCTTCAGCCGTCCGAACACCTCGATGGCGTCGTCCATCGCGACCCTCTGATCGAGCACGACCCCGTCGTCGGTCGGCAGAACCCAGCGCACTCCCCGGTCGTCCCTTTTCTTGTCTCGCCCGATCTGAGGGTGGAGGCTTTCCGGATCGATGTCGGCGATGCTCGGCAGGACGCCGATCGAGGCGATGGCGGACTCGAGGGCCTCGGCACCGTTCTCGGACAACACGCCGCGACAGCGGGCGATCCGGGCGGCGGCGAGCAATCCCCAGGCTACCGCCTCGCCGTGGAGGAAATAGCGGTACTCCGTCGCCGCTTCAAGGGCGTGGCCGAGGGTGTGGCCGAGGTTGAGGGCGGCGCGCCGGCCGGACTCCCGTTCGTCCTCGCCGACGACCTGCGCCTTGACCGCCACGCAGCGCATGATGAGTTCTTCCCAGCGGTCGTTCGAGAGGCTGCCAGGATCCGACGACATCAGATCCAGAATGCCCCGATCTCCGATCCAAGCCGTCTTGACCACCTCGGCCAGACCGGCCCGAAGCTCGCGCTCAGGGAGAGTCGAGAGAGTGTCGACGTCGATCACGACCAGCCGCGGCGGCCAGAAGGCGCCGACCAGGTTCTTGCCCTGCTCAAGGTTGACGCCGGTCTTGCCACCGACGGAGGCATCGACCATCGCCAGCAGGGTCGTCGGGACGGCGATCCAGTCGATACCGCGCAGGAAGACCGCGGCTGCGAAGCCGACCGTGTCCGTCAGAACTCCACCACCGACCGCGGCCACCGTGTCGCCACGGTGGAGACCCTCGGCGAGCCACCACCCGAGCAGCATTTCGACGGTCGCCCAGCGTTTGTACTCTTCACCGTCCTCGAGCGCCATCAGCGGTGTGTCGAGTGAGGAGGCGGCAGCTTCACCCCACAACGGCCCCACCGTCGTGTTGCTGAGCACCGATTTCGGAAGCGCGAGCTTCTCTCTCTTGAGCACATCACCGAGTCGGGACGCTGCACCCGCCTCGGCAATCACGTCATAGGCGCCGCGCTCACTCTCGACCTTCAGCCTCTGCATGCGCCCATACTAACCGAGGAGAGGATTCAGGAGCGCTTCTCGTTGGAGCGAGTCAGGTGCCACCTTTCGCATTGTCTTCTGAGTGGTCCGGGCAGAAGTGCGGAGATGACAATGCGAAAGGTGGCACCGGTGTCGTCGACGCTCCAAGGCGCGTCTCACTGCTCTTCATCAGCCGCAAAAAAAGGGGCCCGAAGGCCCCTCTGAAGCCGATCGAAATTGAAATCAGAACCGGAGCTTGGCGCCGAACTGGAAGTTGCGCGGGTCGCCGACCCGGTTGCGCTCGCCGAAGTCGTCGGCAAAGGAGCCGTCGAACTCGACCAGAGTCGTGTTGGTCGTCCACCAGTTGGCCTCGTCGGTGATGTTGAAGACATCGAGGATGAGCTCGAGCGACAGGCGGCTCGAGAAGTTGGCGGTCCAGGAGAAACGCATGTCCCAGCGCTTGTTGGCCGGTTGACGATAGGTGTTGCGCCCGGCGAGCACCCAATTGCCCGCCGAGTCCTGATACATCGCGCGCTCGTTGCGGGTGTAGCCGTCACCGTTGTTGTCGCGCGAGTCCAGCGCCGAGTAGGGGAATCCCGAGCGGTAGTGGACGATGGTTGAAATCAAGAAGTTGGCCGGCAGCTGGTAGGCAGCCGAGGCCACGAACTTGTGCCGGATGTCGAAGTTCGCGTAACCCCAGGAGTAGGACAGGTCGTCCTGCTGCATCGGGTAGTCGCCCGAAGACGAGACCGAGCGTTCGTTGGAGTCGTTGTCCTTGACCTGGCCGTAGGTGTAGGAGGCGTCGAGTGCCCAGTTGTTGGAAAAGCGCTTCGCCGCCCGCAGCACGATGGTGTAGAACTCGGACCTGGCGTCGGAGTGGAACTCCATGATCTGTCCGAGATCGGGGTAGTTTACTCCCGTTTCATAGGTCGGTCGGCCGTCGGGGGTCGTGCCGCCGTCGCGCGAAATGTTCTGGTCCCACTTGCGCTGGAGCCGTTTGGTTTCGCCCCACACGACGTCGGCGCCGAGGGCGAAGTCGCGTGCGATCTCGCGGTCGAAACCGAGCGACAGGCGCGTCGTGCGGGGGTTTTCGAAGTTGGAGTCGTAGACGAAGATGTCGGAGCCCGACTCGACCGGGAGATCACCCAGGTTGTCGAAGGTGTTGGGATAGGTCGGGCAATCGTCGCGCGAACAGCTCAGCGTCACCCGCACCACGCGGACCCCGTTGGCCAGCATGGCGTTGGCGTCGAGCAGGGTCGGTGTGTAGTCGTAGAAGATGCCGGCGCCGCCGCGTAGCACGGACCTGCCGTCACCGCTGATGTCCCAGGCGAAACCGGCCCGGGGCGCCCAGTTGCTCTTGTCCTGCGGGATGGTTCCGGTGGCGGGGAAGAGCGGGTTGGTCTCCTTGGGTTGGTCGTGCTCCTGCCACTGGTAGCGGATGCCGTAGGTGAGGGTGAGATTCGACGACGCGCGCCACTCGTCCTGGAGGAAACCGACGTAGTAGTTGTTGAAGAACTGGACCTCGCCGTTGAAATCCGAGAAGGCCTGGCGGTAACGGTCGGGGTTGTCCTCGAAGAACGAGTCCCACCCGAAGCCATAGCGGTAGTAGCCGCCTCCGTAGCGGAAGAAGCCGTCGTCGAAATCGACGAAATCGAGGTTGATGCCCGCCTTGAGGGTGTGCTTGCCGGCGTAGTAGGTGAAGTTGTCGATGATCTGGAAGCGCTGTTCATCGAGGAAGTTGGGGAGGAACTGGTTCTGACCGAAGACGCCGTCGAAGCCGAAGCCCACCTGCGTCTCCGGGATCGAGGTCACGTTGGCGCTGCGCGGCCGCTCCTCGAGCGCGTACTGGACGATGGCCTCGTTGAAGCTGTTCTCCGAAAAGACCGAGTTGAGGCTGACCACGAGCGAGTTGAAGGAGTTTTCCTCGAGCCCGTTGGTCGACCACCCGGAGGTGCGGAAGTCGTTGGTGAGGTTCTCGCCCTCCTGGCTCGAGTAGTTGTTGCGGAGGGTCATCAGGTGATTGCTGCTGAGCTGCCAATCGAACTTGACCATGAAGACCAGCGCGTCGTTGGTCTGACCGATGTCGCCGATCTCTTCGTCATAATCGAGACCGGTGATCGCTTCCCACTCCGGTTCGCGTCCCTCAGGGAAGTCGTCGAAATTGCGGAAGCTCGGCAGCCCGAGATCCTGGGCGTCGACGCCGACAAACCAGTGCAGCTTGTCCCTGATGAAGGGCCCGCCGGCCGAGAAGCCGTACTGCCATTGCTCGAAGTCGTCGGGCGATTCACCCAGCGCGGTGTCCTCCACCATGCTCTCATTGCGGAAGTATCCGAAAACCTCGCCGTGGATCTCGTTGGTGCCCGACTTGGTGATGGCGTTGATCACGCCGCCGCCGGCCGAGAACTCGAGGTTGTAGGAGTTGCGGATGACCTGCATCTCCTTGATCGACGCCTGCGAGAAGGTGAAGGGTGGCCTGGTCCCGCCGCGCTCCTCTCCGAAGAAGCTCGACTGGTTGTTCGAACCGTCGATGTTGAAGGAGTTCTGAATGCCGCGCGCCGAGATGTTGATGCCGCCGCGACCACTCTCTGCCTCGTCGGTGGATGCGATGGCGCCCGGCGTGAGGACCACGAAGTCGGTGAAATCGCGGCCGTTGAGCGGCAGGTTGGCGATCGAATCGTCCGAGACACCGTGCGCCACCGACGGGTTGGTGGTTTCGATGATCGGCGAGTCGGCGGTGACGACGATCTCCTCCTCGATCGCCGACAGGGCGAGGATGAACTCGACCTTGATCGACGACCCGAGGGTCACCTCGACACCTCTGCGAACCTCGGACTTGAAGCCCGCAAGGTCGGCGCGCACGTCGTAGACGCCCGACGGAATGAGATCGATCCGGAAGAAGCCGCTCGCGTC
Source organism: Candidatus Sulfomarinibacter sp. (assembly GCA_041560205.1). Classification (GTDB taxonomy): domain Bacteria; phylum Acidobacteriota; class Thermoanaerobaculia; order Thermoanaerobaculales; family Sulfomarinibacteraceae; genus Sulfomarinibacter. The sequence continues at coordinate 24,444 of JBFFBV010000011.1, read as the reverse complement.
GGTCACCGTGCCGCGGGTGAAGCCGGTATCCTGGTTCTTCACCTGGATGAGCACACCCGGCATCATTGCCCCTTCGGGGTCTGCCGCGGTGCCGAAAATCTGACCGGTGGCAACACTGCTCTGAGCCAGACCCGGTTGAGGCGCCAGCGCCATCACAGCGATCGCGAGAACGCCGATCAAGAGTCGTTCTCTTCCCATAGTCACTCTCCTTCCCCCACTTTGAGGTTGGTTGGTTGTTCTCCCGTCACGCCCCTGCGGCCCTCCTCTGCCGCTGTTCAAGGGGTGACGTGCTCCGCTTCGGCCGCGATGTCGCGCCCGATGCGCCAATTGCCGTCGACCATCGGCTTCCAGGGCCGGTGGTTCTCGAGATAACTTCCGATGAGGTCGGTCATTTCCTCAGAAGAACGCCACACAACCTCCGCTTCTTCCAGGTGCGGGAAAAGCCCGCCGCCGGCCGCCCGATACGAATTGCATGCCACCGTGAAGGTCGCGTGAAGATCGAGCGGGAGACCCTCGTAACGAGGGTCGCGAACACGGGATCCCTCCGGCTGGGTCGGATCGATCCTGTATTGGAGACCCGCCATGCTGTCGACGTTGTAGAGCGGGATTGAGGCGTCCGTCAGAACCGTGCACCCCCCTTCGGGAGGGCAGTCCAGGCCATCGTAAAAACGGGCCGCGTGCTCGAGCACATCGAGGATTTGGGCGCCGGTCAAACGCACCGCGACCAAGGTGTTCGGATATACGTAAAAGGAGTGGAGCCACCGCCAGGTGATGGGTCCGGAGGCGAGGGGCGGCGTATACGCGTTCAGGAGGGCGGCCAGCGAAAGGTCGGCACCGGTGGCTTCGAGCTGCACCGCGTGGATGAGATCGACCGCCGCACAATCCTCGAGGCGACAGCGGTCAACACGGACCATTTCGGATACTTCACCGACCGGTCCATCGAGCACCGTCTGCAACTTTTGGTGGGTGAGGGTGAATGCGCTCGCCAGCTCGGTGTCCGGTGCCGCTTCGCGTGACGCGAGGTTCTCGCCTCGTCGATCGGTGATCTTCCAGCCGTTGTCGCCTCGCTCGAGCTTGAGGTCGATGCGGGTGACCATGCGTGCACGGGCGTCGGGCTGCGAAACCAGAACACCTCGTACGAGCTGTGGTGGAATGTCCTCGTGGGTATGTCCGGTCAGGAGGAGATCGATGCCCGGTACCTCGACGAGTCGCAGGACGAAGTTTTCGTACTCGGTTCCATCGAGCTCACCGGTTTCGGGGTCTCCCTCGAAGCCGGTGTGGGCGAGAACCACTACGAGGTCGCAGCCCTCTTCCTCGCGCAGGTGAGGGACCCAGCGGCGGGCGGCTTCGTCCATCGGCTGAAACTCGAGACCCGCATAGTTCTCGGGCTTCTCCCACCCCGGGATATTGGGTGTGATGAGCCCGAGAACGCCGACTTTGAGGGGGCCGGCCTCGAAGATCGCGTAGGGCTGGAAGAAGGGATCGTCGGTGCCCGCTCGAAGGGAGTTGGCCGAAAGAAACGGAAAACCGGCCTGCTTCTCAGCGCGACTCAGCACCTCGAGGCCGAAGTTGAACTCGTGGTTGCCCACCGCCATCGCCTGGTAGCCGATGCGGTTCATCGCCTCGATGGTCGGGCTGGGCTCGCCCCAGCGGACGTGGGCAAACTGTTCCAGCGGCGAGCCCTGGAGCGTGTCGCCCGAGTCGAAGAGTAGAACCGGGTGATTCGTCGCTGCCCGGATCTCTGCGACCAGGGTTGCCACCTGGGCGAGAGATCCCCTGTTTGACGGCCGATTGGCATAGTCGTTGAACGAGAGAACCGCGCCGTGCAGGTCGGAGGTATGGAGGACGGTCAGCTCGGCGGTCCTTTCGCTGGCCGAGGCGTGGGCAGCGCAAGCCAATAGGGCGAGCGCCAGTCCGCATAAAAACCAGTAATGATTCCGATTCTTATACATATCGAGGCGGCGATCATACCATTGCCGCGGTGCGGCTCAAACGGTGCTTCGTCGCGATCACCTTGGATTGAGGGGATGGCCCGCGTATCCTCTGTGCTATGAGGAAGCTGCGTCTGCTGACCGGCGGTGAGTCGCACGGCCCAGGGTTGACATCGGTCCTCGAGGGCCTGCCAGCGGGGATGGAGATCGATCGTGAACATATCGACGGCTGGCTGAAGCGCCGCCAACACGGTTTCGGTCGTGGTGGTCGCCAGCGAATCGAAAAGGACGTGGTCGAGGTGACCGGTGGGCTCCGCGGCGGCCGAACCCTCGGTTCGCCCCTGGTGCTCGGGATTGAGAACCGTGATTGGAAAAACTGGTCTGCGGTCATGGATCCCTGGGAGGTGGATGCCGAGCAGGCTTCAAAGCGGCTCGTGACCCGACCGCGGCCCGGCCACGCCGACTATTCGGGCGGCGCGGCCACCGACCAGCACGACGACATGCGCAACGTCCTCGAGCGCGCTTCGGCGCGGGAAACGGCGGCGCGCGTGGCGGCCGGCGCGGTCTGCGCCCAGCTCCTGACCCGATACGGGATCGCCATGCGTTCGGCGGTCCTGCGCGTCGGACCCGAGGAGGTGTTGGCGGGCTCGCCGACCTGGGACGACCTCGCTTCGGTGGATTTCGAATCGCCGTTGGTGACTCCCCGCCCGGGCGATGAGGATCGCCTGGTGGAGGCGGTGCGAGCGGCGCGAGAGCAGGGCGAGACGATGGGTGGAGTGGTGGGTGCCGTGGTGCGCGGCCTGCCGCCGGGTCTTGGGTCCTACGTCCACTGGGACCGCAAGCTCGACGGCCGGATCGTTCAAGCGCTGGTCGCCATCCCCTCGGTCAAAGCGGCGACGCTCGGTGACGGGATCGAGGTCGCTTCGGTCTTGGGTTCGCAGGCCCACGACCCCTACGAAAAGATCGACGGTCGTCTGGTGCGGGTTTCGAACCGCGCCGGTGGACTCGAGGGCGGGGTGACCAACGGCGCCGACCTCGTGGTGCGCGCCTTCTTCAAACCGATCTCGACCCTGCGAAAGGGATTGCCGTCGGTCGACCTCGCCACCGGCGAGGCCGGTGCCACCGAATGGGAGCGGTCCGATGTCACGGCCATCGGTGCGGCACCGGTCATCGTCGAGGCGATGCTCGCGCTCGTACTCGCCGACGCCTTGCTCGAGAAGCTCGGTGGCGACGCGATTGCCGACACCGACGCTGCGTGGAAGGCGCTCGCCGATCGCCTCGCCCCCTGGTGGCAGCCACAGACGACCTGAGGACCATGCGGGTCAAGCGGGCGACGAAGTACGGTTTCTGCGCTGGCGTACGTGTGGCCGGATCGAAAGTACGGGACTTCGCCGCTCAGGGTGGCCGTGGATCGATTCTCGGTCCGCTGGTCCACAACGAGCGAGTGGTGGAAGAGCTCGAGGGCCTCGGGTTGACGACCGTGGATGGACTCGAGCGCGCGAACGGTCCGACCGTGATCTTCTCGGCGCACGGGGTGCCACCTTCGTTCTTCGAGCGCGCCCGCGCACTCGGGCTCGAGGTGCTCGACACCACGTGTACCTTCGTCCGCGACATTCATGAAGAGGTGGCCCGCGCCTCGGGCGATGGATCTCACATGGTCATTTTCGGCGACCCCTCGCATCGCGAGGTGGTGGGTTACACCCATGATCTCGAGCCCGACCGATTCCACGTCATCTCGAGCGCGGACGACGTGCGATCTGTCGATTGGAGTTCCTACCGAAAGATCGCAGTCATCTACCAGACAACCCTCAACGCCGATGACTTCGAGGAGTCGGTGCGCTTCATCGAGGAGCGAAACCCGAACACCGTGCGCACCGAAACCGTCTGCTACGCCACCCGGGAAAACCAGGATGCGGTGCGCGAGCTCGCCGCGGATCCAGAGGTCGCCCTGGTTCTGGTGATCGGAGGCAGGGACTCCGCCAACACCCGTCACCTGTGGGAGATCGCTGCGAGGTCGAAAACCGCCCACCTCATCGAGGGGATCGAGGCCATCGATCCGCACTGGCTCGAGGGCGTGGCTTGCGTCGGTCTCACCGCCGGCGCCTCCACCCCCGACGTCGTCATCGACGAGGTTCAGCAATACCTTGAGGGTTTTGGCGGTCAACGACGTGCGGGTCACGAGTAAAGGGTTCAGCACCACCCGCCCTGCCCCTGACCCTTCAACCTTAACCCTTAACTCTTAACTCTTTACTTGAGCCCTTGTACTCTCGGGTCATGGAGAAGGCTGCAAATCAGATTGCGGTGGTGACTGGTGCATCGAGCGGGATTGGTGAGGCGACAGCCAGGTTGCTCGCGCGGGAGGGGTGGCGGGTGGTGCTGGTGGCGCGGCGCGCGGAGCGGCTCGAGAAGCTCGCGGCGGCCATTGCCGCGGAAGGTGGTGAGGCACGAGCCGAAGCGCTCGACGCTGCCAACGGCCCAGCCGTCATGGCGATGGCCGATCGGCTTCGATCCGACTGGGGTCCGCCGGCGCTCGTCATCAACAACGCTGGGGCCGGGGCGTGGCGATTCCTTGAGGAGACCTCAGTCGAGCAGATCCTCGAAATGGTGGGCGCGCCGTATCTGGCGGCGGCCAATACCAGTCGCGCATTCATCGAGGACATGTTGGCTCGGGAAACGGGCCACTTCATCCACGTCGGCTCACCGGCATCGGTCGTGCCGTGGCCGGGAGCGACCGCCTACACCGGATCGCGGTGGGCGCTGCGGGGTCTGCACGAGGCGCTGTGGCAGGATCTGCGCGGTACGGGTGTGCGCAGCTCGATGGTCTATTTCGGCGAGGTTTCGAGCGAGTACTTCGAGGCCAACCCCGGCTCGCACGAGCACATGCCCACCCTTTCGGCGCCGATCCCCGTCAGTACGCCGGAACAATGTGCACGGGTGCTGCTCAAGGTCGTGCGCCGCCCGAGGCGGGTCGTCTTCTACCCTTTCACGCTGCGCGCCATGGCCTGGCTCGCCGCCATCACACCCGGTCCGACGCGGTGGCTCGCCGCCCGTACCGGCCGGAAGCACAAAACCTCTGCGTCTCCCGGTCGAAGAAGGGCTTGAGGGCCTGAGGGAAGCCAAATGTTGACCCGCATCCGACGGGGCTACGTCCCATTTGCCTGAGGAAGGTTGGGTGGCTCTCACGACCTCAAGCCCTCACGCCCTCATGCCCATACGCCCTCAAGCTCTCCGAATCCTGGTAAATTGAACGTGGGGGTGCCATGCAGGACCGCATAATCTGCGATGCGTGCGGCAAGAAGCTGCGGCCGGGGGCGACCATCTGTCTGCACTGCGGATGGGACCAGACGGCAGCCATCGCCCACCCGACGCCGGTTTCGTTGGCCGAGTACACCAAGGGCGGCGGTTGGCGATTGCTGGTCTACGGGCTGATCATCCTCGTGCCGATTCTCGGTTTCATGCGCCTCCGCACGACCGGCCCCGGTCCCGACCTGCTGACCACGATCCGCTGGATGAGCTTTGGCGACGGCGGCCGTGCCGCAGAGCTCGAGACCATTCACCGTATGCACGAGATCGGCGCCGCCGCCTCGAGATTCTCGCTGCGTGAGATGGAATTGCCGCCCTTCGATTCCGATTGGGAAGAGGTGCTCGCGCGTTCGGCCACAGCCAGGGTCCGCGGCTGGATGCCGTTGGTGTTTTACGGTGCGGACACTCAGATGGCACCAGCTTCGGTTCGCGAGCTGTACGAGGTTCGGGAAAAGGACGGATGGGGTCGAACCTACCGCATTGCGGTTCACCGCTTGCCCCGAGGCGACGCCGCCTTCGACGACCCGCTGGTCGCGGCGGATTTCGAGGCGGGACTGCAGGCGACTTTCTTCACCAGGGACCTCCCCGATCTGGAGAACGGCGAGTGGTTCCGCCTCCTGATCGAATCCGCGGGCCGGGACGGAGACTTCGACACCGATGATGACCTGCGGATGATCACCTATGTTCGCATCGGGCACGTCTTCCGTTTGCTCTACGATCCCAATCAAACACGGATCGAGGTCGAACGCGCCTACACCATCGGCCGCCACTGGTATCGCATCGAGGGCAGTGACTACGATCTCATCGACGCGAGGCTCCTCGCCGAGTACCGACTCACTTCCATTCACTGATCCCGAACGCCGGTGGGATTCCGGACCAAGCAAGTAAAGGGTGAAGAGTTAAGGGTTAAGGTCTGGGACTGGGAATGCTCCGGGGGTGCGGGGTGGGCTTTACTCTTAACTCTTGACTCTTGACTTCCTCACCGAGCGCGATTCAGTCCCCTAAGGACGCGGCCCACGGCGGCGCACCTGTGGAATCGTCCTGCAGCGCCCGCACCGACAGGGGACCGCGCCGGAGGGCCGCTACGGCTTCAGCCGCGGCGTGGGCGCCGGGAATCGTCGTGAAGTAGAGGACCCCGGCGTCCAGCGCGGCGCGGCGGATCGAGCCGGCGTCACGGGCCGCGCGGCGCCCTGCGGCCGTGTTGACGACCATCTGAATGGCGCCGTCGGCCAACATCTCCGGGATGTCCGGGTGCCCCTGACCAACCTTCAAGATCTTCTCGATCCCGGAGAAACCGCTGGCGTCGAGAAAGGCGGCGGTGCCCTCGGTGGCCGCCAGCTCGAAGCCGAGCTCCTCGAAGCGTGCGGCCAGGGCCGGCAACCGCTGCTTGTCCCGGTCGGCCAGTGAGAGGAGAACACGCCCCCCGGTGGGCACCCTCCACCCGGCCGCGAGCGCCGCCTTGGCGAAGGCCTCGCCGAAGGTCCGGCCGCGGCCCATCACCTCGCCGGTCGAGCGCATCTCGGGGCCGGGAAGCGGGTCGACCCCGGGGAATCGCTCGAAGGGGAAGACCGGCAGCTTGACCGCCACCTCGGTCGGAACGCCGTCCTGCACATCGAGCTCGGTGAGGCTGGCCCCCGCGCAGACCCGTGCCGCGAGCTCGGCCCACGGCGTGCCGTTGGCACGGGCCAAGAAGGGAACCGTTCGCGAGGCGCGCGGGTTGACCTCGATGACGTAGACCGTGTTTTCTTGGATCGCGAACTGGACGTTGATCAGGCCGCGCACATCGAGCGCCAATGCCAGGAGCCTGACCTGGTGCCGGAGCTCGGCCTGGAGCTCGAGGGGCAAGCTCACCGGCGGGGTCACCGCCCCCGAATCGCCGGAGTGCACCCCCGCTTCCTCGATGTGCTCGAGGACGCCGCAGATCACCACCCGCTCGCCATCCGCGACGGCATCGACATCGACCTCGACCGCGCGCTCGAGGAAGTGGTCGAGCAGCACCGGTCGCTCGGGATCGACGGCCGCCGCCCGCTCCAGGTACTCCTCGAGTTGATCGTGACCGTAGACAATCTCCATCGCCCTCCCGCCGAGCACGTAGGAAGGGCGGACCAGGACCGGAAAGCCGAGCTCCTCGGCCGCCTTTGCGGCTTCCTCGGCCGATGTCACCATGCGTCCCGGCGGCTGCCGCAGACCGAGATCGGACAGGAGCTCGGCGAAACGGCCCCGGTCCTCGGCGCGGTCGATTGCGTCGCGAGGCGTCCCCCAGATCGGGATGCCGTGTCCCTCGAGATCGGCCGCCAGCTTGAGCGGGGTCTGGCCGCCGAGCTGAACCAGCACGCCGAGCGGGCGCTCCGTATCGCAGATCTCGAGCACGTCCTCCGGGTGGAGGGGGTCGAAGTGGAGGCGGTCCACGGCGTCGTAGTCGGTGGACACCGTCTCGGGGTTGCAGTTGACCATCACGGCCTCGTAGCCCTCGGCTCGGAGACCGGCCACCGCCTCGACGCAGCACGCGTCGAACTCGATGCCCTGCCCGATCCGCACCGGGCCGCCGCCGAGGATCATGACTGGTCGACGCCGCGTCGGTTGCTCGTCGGCGTCGCCGAAACTGCCGTAGAGGTAGGGCGTGCGGGCCTCGAACTCGGCGGCGCAGGTATCGACCCTCCGCCGGACCCTTCCACCCCCCGCTTCGATCCGTCGTTTACGGATGGAAGCCGGGTCGGTCGACGTGAGACGACCGAGCTGGTCGTCCGCGAAGCCCAACCTTTTCAAAGCAACGAGGGACCTCGCGTCTCCGATGGCGTCCTTCACCGCGTTCTCGGCGGCGACGAGACCGGCGATGCGGCGGAGGAACCACGGATCGACGGCCGTCGCCGCGAACACCCGTTCCTCTCCCCAACCGCGACGCAAAGCCTCGGCCAGCTCCCACATCCGGTCGGGGGTCGGTCTGGCGAGCCGCCGCTCGAGCTCGGCGTCGTCGGCCGCCGCGACCTCCGGCGGCGCCTCGAGAGAGTCGCGGTCGATCTCGAGCGAACGGATCGCCTTGAGAAGCGCTTCCTCGAAGGAGCGCCCCATGGCCGCGACCTCGCCGACGGCCTTCATCGAGGTGCCGAGTACGGGATCGGAGCCCGGGAACTTCTCGAAGGCGAAGCGAGGGATCTTCACCACCACGTAATCGAGAGCCGGCTCGAAGGAGGCCGGGGTCGAGCCTGTGATGTCGTTGACGATCTCGTCGAGACGGCGACCAAGGGCGACTTTGGCGGCGATGCGGGCGATCGGGAAGCCGGTCGCCTTCGAGGCCAGGGCGGAGGATCGAGAGACCCGCGGGTTCATCTCGATCACCACGTAGGTGCCGTCCTCAGGATTGACTGCGAACTGCACGTTGGCGCCGCCGGTCGCAACCCCCACCGCGTCGAGGACCGTTCGCGCGGCGTCTCTGAGAACCTGGTACTCGCGGTCGGTCAGGGTCTGCGCGGGCGCGACGGTGATCGAGTCGCCGGTGTGGACCCCCATCGGATCGAGATTTTCGATCGAGCACACGACGACGAAGGCGCCGGCCGAGTCGCGCATCACCTCGAGTTCGAACTCCTTCCAACCGAGGACCGAGGCCTCGATCAGGACCTGGTGGGCGGGCGACGCCTCGAGCGCCTTCTTGAGCAGGACCTTGAAGTTCTCCCGGTCGTGGGCCGCGCCACCGCCCCAGCCGCCGAGGGTGAAGGAGGGACGGAGGATTGCCGGCAGGCCGACGGTGTCGAGGGCAGCCAGGCCCTCTTCGATCGAGGTCACGGTCGCGGCCGGGAGCACGGGGAGCCCGGCCTCCTTCATGGCGACCCGAAAGGCCTCGCGGTCTTCGGCGAGCCGGATCGAACGCACCTCGGCGCCGAGCAGGCGCACCCCGAGCCGCTCGAGCTCCCCGGTCTCCTCGAGCTCGACCGCGAGGTTGAGGGCCGTCTGGCCGCCGAGGGTCGGGATCAGCGCGTCCGGTCGCTCCTTCTCCAGGACCGCAATCGCGGTCTTGCGGGTGAGGGGCTCGACGTAGCTGCGGTGGGCGAGACGGGCATCGGTCATCACCGTCGCCGGGTTCGAGTTGATCAGGATGACGCGGCAGCCCTCCTCGCGCAGCGCGCGCACCCCCTGGACGCCCGAGTAATCGAACTCGCAGGCCTGGCCGATGCGGATCGGCCCCGCGCCGAGGATGCACACGGAGGACGGCTTGGCGCTCATCGCGCTGCCGCCCGATGACAGTTTTGAGTTTTGAGTTTTGAGTATCGAGTTCCGCCCGTCCGCTCCCTTCGCCAATAAGCCCGGTGGGCGGGAATTCCGGATTCCGAATTCCGAACTCCGAATTCAGACCTCATGGCTTCGCCTCCCGGCATCGCTCGGCGAATCGTGTGAAGAGCCCGAGCGAGTCGTTGGGCCCGGGGCTCGCTTCGGGGTGGAACTGCACCGCCTCGACGCCTGCTCGTGGCAGTGAAAGTCCCTCAAGAGTTCCGTCGGTGAGGTTGATGTGGGTGACCTCGACCTCGCGTGGCAGCGACGATTCCTCGACCACGTAGTTGTGGTTCTGTGAAGTCACCAACACGCGGCTTGTCGATAGCTCCCGCACCGGGTGGTTGCCGCCGTGGTGTCCGAATGGGAGCTTGACCGTGCGCCCCCCGAGAGCGAGACCGAGCAGCTGACAGCCCATGCAGATGCCGAGAATCGGAACTCGTCCGACCAGCTCGGAGATGAGCTCCACGGCGCCGCTGACCGCCGCCGGATCGCCTGGTCCGTTGGAGAGGAGCACCCCCGCGTAGTGGCCGCTGCGGAGCTCTTTCGCCGAGACGCCTGGCGGGACCACCCGCACGGCGAATCCCTCACCGACCAGGCGCCTGAGGATCGACCGCTTGACACCGAAGTCGACGACCGCCACCGTGGGTCGATTCGTGTCATCTCCGCTATCGGGAGGGTGGGAAGGCGAGGTCCACGGACCCTCGACCCAATCGTAGGCTTCAGAACAGGCGACCTCGCGCGCCAGATCGAGACCGTCGGTGCCTCGTGCCTGGGATGCCTTTTCGAGCTGCGCTTCGGGGCCGCTGCCATCCGTGACCAGAATCCCGGGCACCGCCCCTGCTGTGCGGACGTGCCGGACGATCGATCTGGTGTCGAATCCCCAGCCGACGGCCAGCCCGCTCTCCGTGAGCCAATCTTCCGCTCCTACATCAGAACGCCACGATGACGGCTCGAAGTCGAGGTCCTGGACGATGAGAGCGCGCGCCCAGATCGTGTCCGACTCGGCGTCCGCGGGGTTCGTGCCAACCTGGCCGACGTGGGAGGTCGTGAGGGTGAGGATCTGCCCGTGATAGGACGGATCGGTGAGCATCTCCTGATACCCGGTCATCGAGGTGTTGAAGACCACCTCGCCGTCGATCACTGCCGGCGCCCCAGCCGCCCAACCGGAAAAGACCGCGCCTCCCCGCAGCACGAGGTGGGCGGGCCGCGGGTTCATGAGCAGACGCGGAAGATCGCGTTTTCCGGCCATTTCGTCGGGGGAATGTAGCACATCACTCACCCGCCCAGGCCGTGAGGTCCTGAGGGCCTGAGGTCCTGAGGGCCACCAACCACCCTTGATCCGCTCGACGTTGATTCCTCAACACCCAAGACCCCAAGTCCCCGAGAACTCAAGCCTCCAAGCCCCCAAGACCTCAAGTCCTCGAGGGTGGAGTACGATTGCACCGCTCGGAATGCCGAGCCTGGAGGAATCATGAAGCATCGCTTTGCTCTCGTGTTCGCTCTGATGGTGATGGTCGCGGTCGCCGCGAACGCCGAGAAGAAACCTTTCGACGTCCATGATCTCGTCGCCATGCACCGGGTGGCTGACCCACGGCCGTCGCCTGATGGAAGCCGCGCGGCCTTCGTCGTCACCACCATGGATTTGGAGGTCAACACGGGCCGCAAGGACATCTGGGTGGCTGCGACCGACGGATCGGGCGTTAGCCGCCTGACGACCGATGCCGCGAATGACTGGAGCCCTCGTTGGCGCAAAGACGGTGCGTTGTTCTTCCTCTCTTCGCGGAGCGGATCGGCCCAGGTGTGGCGCTGGAACTTCGCCACCGGGGCTGCCGAACAGGTGACCGACCTCCCGCTCGATGTTGGAGAGCTGGCCGTCGGACCATCGGGCAAGGCCCTGTATGTCGGTCTGGCCGTCTTCCCTGACTGCGACGACTCGCTCCCGTGCACCGTCACACGTCTGGCGGCAAAGGATGCCGAGAAGGCCTCGGGGATGATCTTCGACACGGTCTTCGTGCGTCACTGGGACACCTGGAAGGATGGACGCCGGAATCACGTCTTCCGGATTCCGCTCGGTGAGGATGGCTCGGCGGGTGCGCCGGTCGATCTCATGCCCGGGGTCGACGGCGATTGCCCGACCATTCCGTGGGGCGGCGACGGTGATTTCACGGTCTCCCCCGACGGCGCATGGCTCGTCTACACCGCCAAGGTCGTCGACGGCTCGGAGGAGGTTTGGTCGACCGACTGGGATTTGTGGGCGGTGCCCACCGACGGATCCCAACCGCCGAGGTGCTTGACCGAGGACAACGAGGCCTGGGACGCCTCACCTGCATTCTCGCCCGACGGCAGCACGCTCGCCTATCTGGCGATGGAACGACCCGGCTATGAAGCAGACCGTTACCGGGTGATGGTGATGGACTGGGAGACGGGGAGGCACAGCAACCTCAGCGAACGCTGGGACCGGTCGCCGCGATCGGTGGTGTGGGCCCCCGACGGCATGGCGCTCTATGCCTCGGCTGACAACATGGGCAACCACTCAATCTTCCGAATCGATCCCTCGGACGGCATGGTGTCGGCGGTCGCCACCGTTCACACCAACGCGAATCCACAGCCGCTCGCGGACGGAAGGCTGCTCTTTGCGCGTGACAGCCTGGTGTCGCCGGTCGAGCTCTTCGTGATGCCCGCGGGCGGGGGCGTGGAGCTGCAGATCACCCACCTCAACGACGAACGCCTCGCCGGCATCGCATTTGGCACGTACAAGCAGTTCTCCTTCCATGGCGCGAACAACGACGAGGTCTTTGGCTACGTCATCTATCCGGTCAACTTCGATCCCAACCAGACCTACCCTTTGGCGTTCCTCATCCACGGCGGTCCGCAGGGCAGCTTCGACGATCACTGGCACTACCGGTGGAACCCGCAGATCTACGCCGCCCACGGCTACGCGACAGTCATGATCGACTTCCACGGCTCGACCGGCTACGGCCAGGATTTCACCGATGCGATCAACGGAGACTGGGGCGGTGCGCCCTTCGTCGACTTGATGAAGGGGCTGGACCACGTCCTCTCCCGCCACCCGTGGATCGACTCCGAGCGGATGGCCGCGGCGGGGGCGAGCTTCGGCGGCTACATGATCAACTGGATCCAGGGCCAGACCGACCGCTTCAAAGCCCTGGTGTGCCACGACGGCAACCTCGATGAGCTCATGGCCTACTTCGACACCGAGGAGCTGTGGTTCCCCGAGTGGGAGCACGGCGGGACTCCGTGGGACAACCCCGAGGGCTACAGCAAGCATTCGCCGGTGCACTATGTGAAGAACTGGAAGACACCGGAGTTGGTCATCCACGGCGCGCTCGATTACCGGGTCGTCGACACCCAGGGACTCGCGACTTTCAACGCCTTGCAGCGACTCGGCGTGCCGTCGCGGTTGCTCTACTACCCGGACGAAAACCACTGGGTGCTGAAACCGGTCAACTCGATCCAGTGGCACGAGACAGTCCTTGACTGGATGGACACCTGGACTGCTGTTGAGGAGTAAGGCAGAAGCGCGGGTGCCACTGGTGACGATTTTCCGCCGCCGTGCAACCCTCCGACACCGTCCGGTCGTGAGCGGCGGAAACATCGTCAGCGGTGGCACCGGTGTTGGCTGGGTGAGCGCGACGTGGTGCTCGCCGATATGCGTTTTTCTCCCGGCGATCTTCCCGAGAGGATGCCAGGCACGCCGATTCGCTGAGATGCGATCGATGATTTGAAACGAGCTCTCCCGAATCGGGATGCCAGGCACCTCCGAGGGACGTGCCCTTCTTCAAGCTGCGACGATCACGCTTGAACAATCCTGATATCATTGAGTGGTCAAAGACCGTGGAGGAGCCCGGGTGATCATCACCTGTCCAGAGTGCGACACCAAGTACCGCTACGACGAGGCCCGCTTCGGTGGCGCCGAGGTCAAGCAGGTCAAGTGCACCAGCTGTCAGTACTCGTTCGAGGTCCGTAACCCGCTCGACGAGCCGTCCAATGCGACCTCGATCGGCAAGATGTTTCAGGAGGCCCCCGAGGTCATCGAAGCGCCGGCCGCCGAACCCGAGCCCGAGGTCCCCGAGCTTCCCGAGCTCGCGCCGCTGCCCAAAGATCAGCGATTCTCATTGGCGGTGATTGCTGGATCCCAGGCCGGGAGCGTCTTCCCGATCACCAAGGCTCGAGTCTACCTCGGTCGGGGATCGGCGATGGACGTCCAGATCAAGGATTCCGAGGTCTCGCGCAAGCACGCCATGATCGAGGTCCGCAGCGGCAAAGTGGTTCTGGTGGATCTGGGCGCTACCAACGGCACCTGGGTCGGTGGCGAGCGCGCGGACGAAGCCGAGATCTCGAACCAGGGCGAGTTCACCCTCGGTTCGACGACCCTCATGCTGATCATCACCGGCGGTCCGAGCGCGTAACTCGATCGGAATATTCTGTCGCCCCTCCGGATCTTGCGTTCCATCTCGGAAGGCACCAGGCGCCATCCCCAGTTCCAAGGACCTCCAACCCTGCAGCGCCCGAGGAATCGTCCGGCGCCATGGCCGATATGCCACAGACGCGATTCGGATGGCCATTTTGACGTGATGAGGAAGAGCCCACCATTTGGTTTTCGGGCTTGAAATTGGATCGCATTTTGCTTAGGGTGTGCTGCGAGCGGCTGCCCTGTCGAGCGCAGCCGTCGATTCCAACTCTTAAGCCGCAGCCTGGAGGCGCAATCGATGATCGAAGTTGAAAACCTCGGCAGGACCTATGTCGAAGAGCCGGTGGTCCGGGACCTGAGCTTCTTCGTCCCCGAGGGACAGGTGCTCGGGTTCCTCGGCCCCAATGGAGCGGGAAAGACCACCGTGATGCGGATGCTCACCGCCTTCCTGCCACCGACCACGGGACGCGTGGTGGTGGCGGGGGTGGACCTGGATCAGGACCCGGTCGGGCTCCGCCGCCACGTCGGTTACCTGCCGGAAAACGTTCCGCTCTACCCGGAGATGCGGGTTGACGAGTACCTTCGATTCCGGGCGGATGTCGAAGAGGTGCAGCGGGCGGACGTGCACGCCAGGATCGAGGATGTGGTCGACCGGTGCATGATCGGCGATGTCCGGCGGCAGGTGATCGGCACGCTGTCGAAGGGCTACCGCCAGCGGGTCGGGCTCGCTGGGGCGTTGATCCACCGGCCGCCGGTGCTGATCCTCGACGAGCCCACCGTTGGCCTCGACCCGAACCAGATCATCAAGGTGCGCGAGCTCATCACCGAGCTCGGCCGTGACCACACGGTGCTGCTCTCCACCCACATCCTGCCCGAGGTCGAGCAGGTCTGTGAGAGGGTGTTCATCATCGACCGCGGTCGCATCGTTGCCGACGGCACCCCGGAGGCGCTGCGCACCAAGCTGGTGGGCAATCCGTCATTGGCGGTCGAGCTCAAAGGCGCGAACGGCGCCGCCCGCGATGCCCTCGAGGCTCTGCCAGGGGTGATTACCACCAGCGATCGCGGGGATGGCCGCTACCTCCTCGAGCATGCGGCCGGTTCGGATCCCCGAGAGGCGGTGTTCCGCCTGGCGGTGGACAACGGGTGGGTATTGCTTGCATTGACCCCGCAGCAGGCCTCGCTCGAGGATGTCTTCGTCCGGCTGACGACCCGCGAGGACGAGTTCGTCCCGGCGACAGCCGAGGGGGAGGCCGAGGAGGTGCACGATGCGTAAGGTTTGGGCCATCATCCGGCGCGAGCTGATCGCCTACTTTTCGTCGCCCCTCGCCTATATCGTGATGACTGCGTTCCTCCTCATGCAGGGCTATATCTTCTACCTGATCATCTCCTTCCTCAACAACCCGCAGACCCCGGCCATGACGCCGCTGCGGCTCTTCTTCGGCGGCACGATCTTCTTTTGGCTTTTCCTCCTCTTCGTGGTGCCGGTCATCACCATGCGTCTCATCGCCGAGGAGAGACGTTCCGGAACCATCGAGGTTCTCCTGACCTCGCCGGTCACCGAGGCGCAGGTGGTGTTCGGCAAGTTTACCGCCGCGATGGTCTTCTACGCCGCGCTGTGGCTGCCGACCGCTCTGTATGTCCTCGTGCTGAAGCGACACTCCGAGATCGACATCGGACCCGTGCTCTCCGGCTATCTGGGTGTCTTCCTGCTAGGTTTTTTCTTCCTCGCCGTGGGCACCTTCTGCTCGACCCTGACCGACAACCAGCTGATCGCGGCCATCATCGCCTTCGCGGCGATGGTGATCCTCTTTTCCATCGGTCTCGTCGAGCAGCTGATGATCTCGTCATCGTTCATCAAGTCCTCGCTCAGCCACATGAACCTTTGGACCCAGATGGACGACTTCGCCAAGGGCATCGTCGACACCCGGCACGTGATCTACCAGCTGTCAGCCGGCGCGCTCTTCCTCTTCCTCGCCGCCAAGTCGCTCGAAGTCAAGAAGTGGAGGTGAGCTGATGAGGAAGCAAGCCCTTCGCTACACGGTCTCCGGCGTCGTTGCGGTGGTGCTCGTCATCGCCCTGACCATCATGGTCAACTGGCTCTCGGCCCGCCGCTACGTGCGCGGCGACTGGACGACGACCCAGATCTACAGCCTTTCCGAAAAGACAGTCAAGATCCTCTCGGACCTCGAGGACGAAATCAGGGTCGTGGTCTTCATGACGCCGCAGACATCGATGTTCGACCAGGTACAGGAGCTCCTGCAGCGCTACGAGGCGGCGTCGGACAAGATCACGGTCGAGCACATCGACCCCGATCGCGAGCCGCTGAGGACAACCCAGCTGGCCGAGGAATACGGGGTGCAGGTGGCCGACACCGTGGTCTTCGTCTACGCCGACCGCACCAAGTACGTGACCTCGGACCAATTGGCGGAAATGGATTACTCGGGGATGCAGTACGGCCAGGGGCCGACCATGCGGTCGTTCAAGGGTGAGGAGCAGTTCACCTCCGCGATCCTGTCGCTGGTGGCCCCCAACGTGCCCAAGATCTACTTTCTGACGGGCCACGGCGAGGCGGCCGCCGCCGCCACCGCGGGCGGCCCCGCCGACCGCAGTCTGCGCGTCCTCGAGGAGAGCCTCAAGCGCGAGAACATGGACACCGCCTACGCCACCCTGCTCTCCGGCGAGGTGCCGGAAGATGCGGACGTGTTGGCGATCATCGGGCCGACCAGGGCCTACACGGAGGCGGAGATCGAAGCCTTGGAGGCCTTTCTCGACGGGGGGGGACGCCTGCTGGTGGCCCTCGATCCGCTCATCGAGTCGGGCGGCACCATGCGGCCCACGCGGCTCGAAGCGATGCTGGCCAAGCGCGGGGTGGTGGTCAATGACGACCTCGTGGTCGACCCGTCACGCAGGCTTCCCTTCTACGATCTTTCGGCGGTCTATCTCGAAGACTTTCCATCCCACCCGATGACCGAGGGGCTCGGCGGGTTCGCGGTGCTGTTCACCGTGTCACGGTCGCTGTCGGCCGATGGCGACGGCGCCTCGGTGGTGGTCCAGACCTCGGACGAGGGCTGGGGCGAGACCGATCTCGCCATGCTGCTGCGCGGCGATCCGGTGGCCCTTGATGGCGCCGACAACGCCGGGCCGGCGGCGGTCGGTGTAGCCGTCGAGGCTGTCGCGGAAGCGGCCGAGGTCGAGGGGGAAGAGCCGATCAACTACCGATTGGTGGTCTTTGGCGACTCAGATTTCCTGACCGACATCGACATTTCGAACGCGGGCAACGCGGTCCTCGCCGCCGGCGCCTTCAACTGGTTGACGGCACGGGAGGACCTGGTCGGGATTCCGCCGCGGGACGTCGAGCAGGTGAGCCTCTTCCTGACCCGCCAGCAGATGCGCAACCTCCTGCTGTTGGTCCTGGTGGCGATGCCGGGCGCTGCGATCGTCGCCGGTGTACTCATCTGGCGTCGTCGACGCCACTGATCGGGAAGCTCGCTTCGGGGGGCGGAAACAATGAAGACCAAAAACCTGGTCATCCTCGCTGCGGTCGTGATCGCAGTGCTCGCATACATCCTATTGGTGGAACGCCACCGGCCGACCTCGGACGAGGCTCGGCGCGAAGCCGAGAAGGTCCTGCGGGATTTCGAAGGGGAAGAGGTCTCATCCATCGTCATCGAACGTGAAGGCCAGCGGGTGCGACTCGAGAAGGTCAACGAGGCGTGGCGCTTGCGTGAGCCCATCGATTTTCCCGCCGATTCCTCGGTCGTCAACTCGACCCTCGGCTCGCTGGCCAATCTCACCGCCGATCGCCGACTGGCGGCGGAGGACGCCGAACCAGCCGAGTACGGGCTCACGGAGCCGGTGGCCGAAGTCGCGCTGCAAATGAGCGACGGCACCTCGCGGTCGATCGTGGTCGGCGACGAGCTTCCTCTGGGCTCGAAACGCGGCCTTCTCATCGACGGCGAAGGTGACGTTGTCATCGCCTCCGGCTGGTTCGTGTCGGACCTCGAACGGGAGATCGACGACTGGCGCTCGCGCGCAATCATCGACTTCCTCGAGGACGACATTGCCTCGATCGATATCGAATCCGGCCCCGACAGCATCCGGGCCGTCCAGCTCGAGGACCATTGGCAGCTCCTCCGACCTCTCGAAGACTTGGCTGACGGCGATCACCTCGGGAGCCTGGTCTCCGATCTCCGCTCGATGCGGATCGAGGAATTCCTCGGCGACGACGCCGATCCCTCCGATCTGGGTCTCGACCTCCCCGAGTACGAGCTCACGATCGTCCGCGCCGACGGCGGCGAGCCGCTGCGGCTCGACCTCGGATTGACGCGCGAGAGCGAAGGCGGCACCGAGGTCGCTTGCCGTCGCGGGGAGGGCGAGTACTTCTGGGCATCGGAGATGGTTCGGGCGCGGCTCTCCAAGGCGCCGGTTCTGTGGCGCTCGAAAAAGGTGATGCCCTTCGAGACCTGGGATGCGGAAGAATTTCGCGTGACCACGGACGAGGCGTCGACGTCGCTGGTCCATGTCGACGGATTCTGGCGCTATGCCGACGACACCGAGGCCAAGCTGACGGAGGTTCAAGACCGGCTTCGCAAGCTCGCCGAGCTGGAGGCCACCGATTATGACCTGGTGGCTCCGCTGACCGGGGAGTTGGGACGGGTCGAGATCGTGCTCGAGTCCGAAGACGAAGCGCAGGAGGGCGAGCTCATCGTCTTCAGCTTCTTCGCCCCGCTCGAGGAGGGCGGAAAGGCCATGGTGCAGGTCACCGGCCGCAACGCGTTGATGGGCGTCGAGATGGAGGATGCGGCGGGGATCCTCCACAATCTCGAAGATCTCCGGTCGGATCCGGCTGAAGAACCCGTCGCGGATTCCGAGTAGCAGATACAATCCTCGACATGGTTGAGTGGCGCCAGCAGTTCGACGATCTCCGCCAGCGCCGGCCCGAGCTGGCGGCGCGCGTCTGCCGCCGTCTGCTCAGGGACTTGCAGAAAAAAGGGCACGTCGACCTCGACGCGCTCGACGAGCTGGCCGCCGCCCTCAAATCCGGCGGCCGACGGCCCCACGACCCCAACCGGCCGAAGCCCCAACTCAACAACGGCGACAAGGAAGAGCTTTACGACCTCGCGCTCGAATACGCCGAGCGGCACCTCGAGCCGGAGGAGATCACCGCCACCATCCTGCTGGTCGAAAAAAGGATGTTGGTGCAGGAGGGCGCTCGTCTCGCCGAGGACCCCGACACGCCGCTCGAGATCCTGCGCGACAAGGTCCACGAGTTCCTGAATTTTGCTCCGGGAGAGGCGGTGGCGCCGCCGGAGGACGTCATCGGCACCCGCGCCTCCCTGGTGCGCCGATTCTTGACCGACCAACTCGACTTCATCTCGGTGGCCAAGCGCTACATCCGGGTGCTCGATTTCGGCGAGGTCCTCGACCACATCCTGCCGACCGAGAGCCGCTATGGCCGACTCGGCGGCAAGGCGGCGGGCCTCATCCTCGCCAACTCGATCCTCCAGGAAGCCCGGCGTGAGGGGCGGCTCGCGGCCGACCACAAGATCCCGACCTCGTACTTCCTGCCGTCGAACGGCATCCTCGAGTTCATCGAGTACAACGACCTCGACGAGCTCATCAACGTCAAATACAAGACCTCCGAGGAGGTGCGTGAGGAGTATCCGTTGGTCGAGCGGCTCTTCAAGAGCGGGTCCTTTCCCCCGACGATCCACAAGGGGCTCGAGGAGATGCTCTACCAGATCGGTGAGGTGCCGCTGGTCGTCCGCTCCTCGAGCTTGCTCGAGGATCGTATCGGCCACGCCTTCTCCGGCAAGTACAAGAGCCTCTTCATCTCCAACAAGGGGACCCTCGAGGCGCGCCTGGCCGCCCTCGAGGACGCGATCGCCGAGGTCTACGCCTCGATCTTCCATCCCGACCCCATCGAGTACCGCCGCGAACGCGGCTTGATCGATTTCCAGGAGCAGATGGGGGTACTCATCCAGGAGGTGGTGGGCCGCGAGGCCGGCGGGATGCTCTTCCCGGTCTTTGCCGGGGTTGCCTTCTCTCGCTGCGAGATGCGGTGGTCACCGCGCATCCGTCACACCGACGGCATGGCGCGGCTGGTGCTCGGTCTCGGCACCCGCGCAGTCGACCGCACGGTCGCGGACTACCCGGTCCTCGTGGCCCTCGAGCAGCCCGCCCTGCGAGCGGTGCAGCGTCCGGATGAGGTCTACCGCTACTCGCAGCACGACGTCGATGTGATCGATCTCCGGGAGAGCCAGTTCGAGTCGCTGCACCTGGCTGCCTACATGCAGCGGGTCGGGCGAGCCATCCCGAACATGAACCGGATCTTCTCCCTCTACCGCGACGACCAGGTCCTTCCCATGGTCGGGATCCTTGCCCAAATCGACCCCGAGGAGCTGGTCGTCACCTTCGACGGTCTCCTGAAATCACCCTTCCCGCGCGAGCTCAAGACCATGCTCGATCTCCTCGAGGAAGGGCTCGGAGAGCCGGTGGACGTCGAGTTCGCGCACGACGGCGAGAATTTCTACATGCTCCAATGCCGCGCCTTGAGTCGGGGCGCATCGGCCCAGCGGGTCGAGGTGCCGCTCCACGTCAGCGATGAGGCCAAGGTCTTTTCCGCCAACCGTTACGTGCAGATGGGCCAGGCGCGCGACCTCGAGTTCGTGGTGCTGGTCGAGCCACGCGACTACGACAGTCTCGAGTCGCGCGAGGAGATGCTGCGCGTCGCCCGCGCCGTCGGTGCGGTCAACAAGACGCTTCCACAGCGGCGCTTCCTCCTCATGGGACCGGGACGGTGGGGGAGCCGCGGCGACATCAAGCTCGGCGTGCCGGTGACCTACGCCGACATCTGCCACACAAGCATCCTGGTCGAAATCGCGCGCCAGAAGGGTTCGTATGTCCCCGACGTCAGCTTCGGTACCCACTTCTTCAACGACCTCGTCGAGTCCGGGATCAACTACCTTCCCCTCTACCCGGACGATCCGTCGGTGGTGTGGAACGAGGCCTTCCTCAACCAGAGCGCCAACTGTCTGGCGGAGGTGGCGCCCGAGTTTGCCGACATGGAGCACGTTGTTCGCGTCATCCGCGTGCCCGAGGTCGCGAACGGCAGCTACCTGCAGGTCATCATGGACGCCGAGTCGGACCAGGCCCTGGCGTTCCTCGCGAAACCCCAGGCCTCATTCTGAATGATGAATCCTGAATGCTGAATTTCCACCCACCCTCCCGGACACAGGGGTGGGGGGAGGGGAATTCAAAATTCAAAATTCGTAATTCGCGAGGCTACGCTTCGCGCACCCACCTCACGAGATCCTTGAACTTCGGCTTCGAACCGTGCATCAGGATCCCGACCCGGTAGATCTTGGCGACCAGCCAGGTACAGGCAAGAATCGCCCCGATCATCAGCACCACCGACGCCGCGAGCTGGAACGGCGGCACCTGGGTCAGCGTCATGCGCAGGAACATCAGCATCGGCGTGAAGAAGGGGATCAGCGACAGCACAACCGACAGCGTGCCGTCGGGCTGGTTGAGGATCTGCATCATCAGCACCAGCGGCACGATCAGGAACATCGTCACCACGCCCTGGAAGTTCTGCGCCTCCTGCTCGGTATCGAAAGCGGCGCCGATGCCGGCGTAGAGCGTGCCGTAGAGCAGGAAGCCAAGGACGAAGTAGACGACGAAGAAGAACAGGAGCTGGGCCGGTATCGCAGGCAGCTCGAGACCACTGATGCCCATTGCCGCGACCGCGCCTGGAGCCGAGATGGCCGCCATCAGGGCCGACCAGATCAGGAACTGGGTGAGACCGACCGCTCCGATGCCGAGGATCTTGCCGAGCATCAGCTCGAAGGGCTTGACCGTCGACACCACCACCTCGACCACGTGCGAGCTCTTCTCCTCGAGCACGCCCCGCATGACGTAGATGCCGTACATCAGCACGGTCACGTAAATGATCATCATGAAGACGTACGCGAGCATGAAGCTCTGGCCCTGGTCGGTAGTTTCCTCGCCGCCTTTGCCGAGCTTGAGGGTGTTGAGCCCGACCCGCCTGGTCAGCTTGCGAACCGCTTCGGGGTCGAGCCCGGCGTCGGTCAGGCGGTCGGCGACCATGACGCTGTTGACCGAGCGCTCGATCACCGAGAGGAGCTTGAATGCGGCCACGTTGAGCGCCACGTAATCCGGCTGGCCCTCGTCGGGCATGGTGGCCGGGATGACCAACAGACCGTCGAATTTCTTGTTCTGGACATCGTTCTTGAGCCGTTCGCGGGTCGCCTCGGGGTCGGCGCCCGGATCCTGGAGGGTGAGCGTCACGATGAGTTTTTCGTCATCTCCGGAGAGACGGCGGCCGACCTCATCCTGCACCGGCTCGAAGAACCGGCCGGAGAGATCGAGCACCGCGACCGAAAACTCACCCCCACCGCGGGCGGCGAGCCAGGCGGGGAGGATCATCACTGCGCCGAGGAAAATCGGCACCAGCAGCGTCGAGAACCAGAATGCCTTGGTGCGGACGCGCTCGAGGTACTCGCGACGGATGACAGCGAGGATTCGATTAACCATGAGCTTTGTCCTCCTCCACGGCGCGAATGAAGATGTTTTCGAGATCGGGGATGAAGCGCGTGAAGGACTCGACCTGGCTGCGGTCGACCAGCGATCGCAGGAGGTCCCTCGGCTCCCGCCCATCCTCGAGCTCGAGCAACCGCTCTGTGCCGAGTGGATGGACCGCGGTCACGCCGGGGAGGGTCGAGAGCGCGTCGTCAGCGAGATCGGATTGCACCCGCCAGGTGTTGCCGCCGTAGTCCTCGCGGATGCGATCGAGCGTTCCGAGGAGGATCGGCCGTGCACGGTTGATGAGACAGATGTCGGAGCACAGCTCGTCGACCTGAGGCAGCACGTGGGTCGAGAGGACGATCGTCACACCCTCCGCGGCCATGTCCTGCAACAGGTCCTTGAGCGCGCGAGTGTTGATGGGGTCGAGCCCAGAGAACGGCTCATCGAGAATCAGTAAAGGCGGCCGGTGGAGGATGGTGCCGATGAACTGAATCTTCTGCTGCATCCCTTTCGACAGGTCCTCCACCTTGTGGGTCGCCCACTCGCCGAGCTCGAACTTCTCGAGCCAGGCCGCGGCCCGCTTCTTCGCATCGCCAGGCCGGATGCCGCGGATGGTGCCGAGGTAAACGAGGTGCTCGAGCACCTTCATCTTCTTGTAGAGTCCGCGCTCCTCGGGCAGATAGCCGATGATGCGCCGGCTGTTGTCATCGATCGGTTTGCCATCGAGTAGCACCGTGCCGCTGTCGAGGGCGATGATGCGCATGATCATGCGCATGGTGGTCGTCTTGCCGGCCCCGTTCGGGCCCAACAGCCCGAAGACCGACCCGCGGGGAACTTCGAAGCTGACGTCGTCGACTGCGACGTGATCCCCGTAACGCTTGCTCAAATTCTTGATTTCCAGAATCGCGTCCACTCTTCCTCCCTGTAATCGAGTCGCTAATCATACGCGCGACCACCTGATCTGTTCCAGTCGACCGTTCCGAAGAGGTTGTCATCCCGAGCACACCCTTTTCCTTGTCATTCCGAGCGGAGGCGGAGCGAATGCGACGCCGTAGTCGAGGAATCCCCCGAAGTCGGAGATCGACCCCGACCCGGTCGAACATTTCATTGCCTCATCACAAACCAATCGGCCAAGAGCAGAGCTCTGACTTGCCGATGAAACCACGAGGTTTCCGGTGGACCAGTGATTTCTTGGCATTTTTTGCACCTTGGTGGCGAAACGGGTGGGTGGGTGGCCCTGCATCTTGCACCTTGTATCTTGCATCCCGAATCGCGTCAGTTCTGAGGATTCACCTCCGGGCTTGCACCGAAAACCCCCTTATGGCACAATCACTCTCCCTTGGGCTGCGCCGATAGCTCAATTGGATAGAGCATCTGACTACGGATCAGAAGGTTGGGGGTTCGAGTCCCTTTCGGCGCGCCACTTGCTTCTTTGCTCTCCCAACTTGCGTCGCAGTGCTGACTTGTGCGCGTTGCGGCGCCGTCCGGATTTGGCCCGTGGACTTGGTCGCGACGAGACGGCGCCGCGTCTCACCGGATACTGCGGGTGGTCGTAAGCCGACCACCAAGCCACCCAGCCTTTTCGGCAACGACCACGGGCCGCAGTCTCTCGGCGAGTTCGAGTCCCTTTCGGCGCGCCATCTTCTTCCTCGCCACAGGAAACTTGGTACGTGTTGCTCGGTGAGCGCGTTGCTCGCGCGCGCCTGCGGTTCGTGTCTGTTTTCGAGGTGACACTGCGCGCGCGGCGTCTCGTCGGAGCCAGCCGGTGACCGGACGCCGCCTCCAACCATCCGCCCAGCGGCGCCGGTCACGAGCGGCTGCCTCTCGCCGAGTGCGAGTCCCTTTGGGCGCGCCATCTTCTTCCTCGCCACAGGAAACTTGGTACGTGTTGCTCGGTGAGCGCGTTGCTCGCGCGCGCCTGCGGTTCGTGTCTGTTTTCGAGGTGACACTGCGCGCGCGGCGTCT
>JBFFBV010000010.1:0-77632 GCA_041560205.1 Candidatus Sulfomarinibacter sp. | reverse complement strand
TCCAGGTTGCCCCGGACAACTGCTTAGCAGGCAGCCCTGTTCAACCACTCCAGCACCTCTCCGCACCGGGAGAGGTATTGTACGCGGCGGTCAATGCACTGTAAAGTGATGGGTCGCGGAGGGATGGCCGAGTGGTCGAAGGCGCCGGTCTTGAAAACCGGTGAGGTTCACGCCTCCGTGGGTTCGAATCCCACTCCCTCCGCCATCAGCCCGTACCCGTTTCCGTTTCCGAATTTCTCTCCGTCTCCGTCTCCGAGAAACCCCTAACCGAATTCGGGCACGAAGACGGGCACGATTAATACCCGCCGAGACTTCCTTTGATCTCCGGCAAGGCACCGACGCCCTTGAGGCCGATCACGACCAGGAACTCGCGGGTCGGGAAGGCGCCGATCCGGGTGTCGCGGTACTGCGCCGAGATGTTCCAGCAACTGCCCTGGTAGTTGATCTGATACCTCTGGTCGCCGATCGAGTCGTTGACGATGTCGTAGGCGATTTGAACCGAGGCGTCGAGCGGAATGCCCACTTTTCGAAATGCCAGTAGGCTCCGAATCTGCGAGGAAAACTTGTCACCATTGCGAGGGTTGTAGCTCTCGTACCAGGTCAGGTTGAGCATTCCGAGCGGGCGCATCAACGAGGCCGCCAACGAGGTGGATCGGAGGTTTTTGAAGAACAGATCGTAGGACAGCCTGGCATCGAAACCAGTGCCCAGCGTCGGGGTCACCCGCAGGGCCATGGCGAGAGGTCCGAGCTGGCTGTCCTGGACGCCGTCCCCGGGATTCAGCGGCGCATCGAAGGAGTAGGCCTGAATCAACTCCAGCGAGCCCAGCTCGCGGGTTCCGATTCCTTCGCGGGCGCGTCCGAGCACCCGGTTGGCAAAGACGAAGTTGATCAGGTTGGCGTCCTGGGGGGTGGAGTCGACCTCGTCGAAGATCGGGATCCGCGTCACATCGGTAGGCGTCGTGAGATACCGATACTGCACTCGGGGTTCAATCAGATGCTTGATCTTGCTGAATCCTCCGAAGCCTCCCTCGAAAACCCTGGAGAACGAAGGCCCCACGATATCGACCGCGCCAGTTGCGTAAATGCGATCGATACTCTCGCCGGCAAAGGCCCGCCGGTCTTCAGTGTACTGGTCGGTGTAGTAGGTGAAGCGGCCGCCCACACGCGGGGTCACCGAGAGCCACGGCGGACCGGGGAGGGTGTAGGAAAACTGCGGGAAGAGATCGGCGCGCGCGTAGTTTCCGACCAGGTCGCCGCCGCGGTCGACGTCGAGGTAGTTGAGGGACCCGATCAGATTGAGGTAGATCGGCAAACCCGCTACGGCCGTGGAGCCCGAACGCACCTCGATCTCAGGAAGCTGGGAGAGGACGACTTCGGTGGTGGTCAAGAAGGTCTGCCGTTGGTCGGTCCGGAGATTGAGGGAATAGGGCCCGAAGGACCGCGTCAGAAAGACGAAGGAGTAGAGATCGCGCCGGGTGTTGGCGTCGAAGCTCCGATCGAACTCCTGCCAGAAGTCGATGTCGGAGAGATTCTCTGCCTGGGCGAGGAGGCGAAAGCCGAGGAAATCCTCCTGCGCGTGGGTGCCAAAGATCTTCCATTCGACAACCTCGTTCTCCTGGTCCCAAACGGCATAGAGATTGACCTCTCCCTGGGCCCCCCGGACCGGCGCCCACCGCCAGCTGTTGCCAAGACCGAAATATCCGTCGCTGTAGTAATCAGCGAAGATCGTGGTGTCGTAGCTCCGGCCGATCGGGACGTAGAGCGGCAAACCGAAGTTGAAGCCCCGCACATTGGAGTAGCCGAGGCGTGGGAAGAGGAGACCCGCTGCGCGCTCCTGCTTGACCGGCCACACCATGTACGGCATATAGAAGACCGGCACACCGCGGACCTTCATGGCCGAACTCGTGAATCGTCCGAGCCCCTCCTGTTCGACCTTGGCCTTGTGGACGTGGAAGCTCCACGGCGGTTTGCGATCGGTCGAGCAGGTCGTGAAGGTGGCGCGATCGATTCGGTAGTGGGTTTCGTCGAGCTTCTCGATCTCGCGACCCGTGAAGCTGTACATGGGGTCGATGAATGCCGTGGCGTTGAAGAATACACCCGTCTTGGTATGGATATTGAAGCGCGTCTCTTCGGCGGTGAAGCGGCTGGGCCCTCGGTCGAGGACGACGTTGCCCGTGGCCACGACCTCGCCCGTGGATCGATTGAAGTCGGCCGCAGCGCAGCTGATCTTGATGTCCTGGTAGAGGATCTGGACCTCGCCCTCTGCGCGCCACCCCTCGGCTGTCGCCTGTTGGGTCGTAGCGTGGACGACGACCCGCTCCTCCTCGTCGGCCGCCCAGGCGACGGTCGCGAGGACGACCATCGCCATGACAAAAGTTCGTGTCCGCCATTTGGCGCGCGGGGATTCGACGTCGGCCATGGACCTCCAGCTGAACGCGTGCAGCTCCACGCACATTGTAGCCCTTCGATCCTCGGCTCTCTTCGCAGCTCGTGGGAACGTAGCCGACCTGCCAGGGGTCGTGCGTACAATGGTCGGGTGCGATATCTGGGAGTGGACCCCGGCGGCCAGCGCATGGGTCTCGCGGTTGGCGACGACTCGACGGGTATCGTCTCTCCGCTCGAAATCGTAGCGTATGAAGGTGCGGCTCACGCGGCACGACGGATCGCAGCGACGATCGAAAGAGTCGGCGCGACCTGCGTGGTCCTCGGCCTGCCGACTTTGGAGGACGGCTCCTCGAGTCCCGCCTGTCGACGAAGCGAGACGCTCGCCGCAGAGCTCGACGCGCTCGGCGTCGAGGTCGCCCTGCAGCGCGAATTCCTTTCCACCAACGAGGCCCGACGGCGGGCCCGCGCGGCGGGCCGCCGCCGGCGTCAGCCAGTCGACGACATCGCTGCCCAGATCCTCCTCGAGGAGTTTCTTCAACTCCAGACAAAGAGACCGGCTGTGGAGAGCTGAGAGTCGATGGTCAAGAGGGCCTTTCCGGTCATCCTCGTGGTGGCGTTGGCCGGTATCGCGGCCTCGGGGGTGTGGTTCCACCACAGCCTCTGGGGCATGCGCTCCGACAAGGCGGTGGAGATCGAGATCCCGGCCGGAGCGACCGCGAGAGACATCCTCGAGCAACTCCACTCCGCGGGCCTGATGCCGTCGATCCTGGCCGGCCGCATCTACCTGCGGGCCATGGAGTCCGGGCAAGCGCTCCACTACGGCCACTATCGTTTCCCCGCCGCCTCCCGGCCTGTCGACGGCCTGCGGGCGATTGTCGCGGGTGCGGTGGAGATGTTTTCTGTAACTGTCGTCGAGGGGAGCGAGATTCGCGATATCGGTCGCCAGTTCGCCGATCTCAGCGTCGGGACAACTCCCGAGTGGGAAGGCCTCGAGCGCGAGGTCGGCTGGATCCGAGGGCTCGCTCCGGAGGCCCCCACGCTCGAGGGATTCCTCTTTCCGGACACCTATCGATTTGCCGTGGGCATCCCGGCGGAAGAGGTTGCCCGTCACCTCGTGCAGCGATTCGAGGAGGTGTGGACGGAGGAGGCGGCCGGCGCCGCCACGCTCTGGGGCTCGACCCTCGAGGTGGTGACTCTGGCGTCGATGGTCGAGGCCGAGACCTCGCTCGACGAGGAGCGAGAACTGGTCGCTGGTGTCTTCGCCAACCGCCTTCGCCGCGGAATGCTCCTCCAATGCGACCCGACAGTGGTCTACGCCCTGAAACGCCGCGGTGAGTGGAAGGGGCGCCTGCTGAGGATCCACTGGGAGGTCGACGACCCATACAACACCTACCGTTACCCGGGGCTGCCCCCGGGACCGATCAACTGTCCCGGCCGGGCCGCGCTCGCAGCGGCACTTCGTCCCGATGCGACCCCATACCTCTACTTTGTCGCCAAGCCCGGGGGGGGGCACGAGTTTTCGACAACCCTCTCCGAACACAATCGTGCGGTCGCCAGGCTGATGAGCTCCCGCCGTTGACCGTGCGCTTGGCGGGGTGGTAGGTTCGCAAAGCGCTCCCTTCTCAGAGTTTCGCGCGGCGAGAACGGCGGGCCGGGAGGAATGAGATGGCTGAGGCCTACAGAACATTCGCATCGTATCTCCGCTTCAAGGAGGTGCTCGCCGATCCGCTGGGCCATCTCGATCGTGCGGGAGAGTTCGATGCGTCCGGTGTTCGCCGCGCGGTGTGGCTCCGAGTTTTCGACCGGCCACTGATCCCGAGTGAAGATGTCATCGCGGCTTTCGATCGCGCGCAACGGATCGCGGAAGCCGTACAGTCGACGAACGTGGCTACCGGCGTCGACTACGTCGTCGATGAGGGGACCCCGGGCATCGCCATTGACTACGTCGTGTCACAGCCGCTGTCGCGGGTCCTGGAACGAGTCGCGGGTGAGCAGTTCCCAATCCCGGTCGACAACGCCCTGTTGATCGCCGAGAAGATCGCTCTTGCCCTGAGTGCCACCCTGACGGCCGAGATCGACGGTGAACGGGTCGCCCACGGCTTCCTTCACCCGAGCCTGATCTTCGTCACCAACGACGGTGAAGGCATCGTCTCCGCGTTCGGGGTGGCGCAGCAGCTCCTCGCTCTCGTCGACGACACGGAGTCAGCCGATGCCATCCACCCCTACCTCGCCCCCGAGGTCCTCGAGAGTCGGGCACCGAGCCGGCGCGGCGACGTCTACTCACTCGGCGCGATCCTCTTTGAGCTCCTCACGGGGAGCGCCTTGCCGACGGCTCCCTCGGAGCGCGCGCAAGCGATCGCGAGCGCCAAGCTCGCCTACGAGGAAGAATCGGTCCCAGACGATATCAGGGCCCTGCTTCAGCGCGCTCTCGCCCTCCACCCCGAGGATCGCTTCAGCTCGGCCTCGGATTTCAAAAAAGAGCTCGACCGACTTCTCTACGGCGGCGCCTACAGCCCGACAACCTTCAACCTCGCACTCTTCATGGATCGCCTCTTCCGCCAGGAAATCGAGGCCGACGAAGCTGCCCACGAAAAGGAGAAGGCGGTCGATGTCAGCCCCTATCTCGCGGCTGCCGAGCCGGAGCCGATCCTCGACGAGTACGCCGACGAGAGGCGGTCTTTTCGGCTCGGCATGCCGATGTGGATCGGGGGCGGCGCGGTCGCTGTCGTTGCGATCGCGACGGTGCTCTGGCTCACCCTCGGGCGCGGCCCGTCCGGCCCGCCTCCGGTCCCGACCCCGACAGCGGAAGAGATCGCCGCCCAACGGCTCGAACAGGAGGCCAAGATGCGAGAGCTCGCCGAGGGGCTGGTCGCGGAGATGATGGCCGAAAAGGAGGAGGAGATTCGCCAGGAGCTGCTGGACCGACAGCAGAAGATTGACGAGCTCCAGCGCCGTCTGGCAAACAGCGAACGCCGCGCCCGGCAGGGCGAGCTCTCGAGCGAGGATGTGCGCAGGCGCGAGGCGCTCCAGCGGCAGATCGCCGCCGAGGAAGAGGCCCAGCGGCAGCGGGAGGCTGAGCTCGAGGCCGAGCGGCGACAGGCGGCCGAGGAAGCACAACAACAGGCGATGATCCACCAAACGGCGACCGTGGCGGCGGAAGCCGCGGCTCTGGCCGCCGTGGCCGTAACGCCGACCGAGCCCCCACCGCTACCGACCCCGGTACCGACAGCCGCGCCGACGGCAGTGGTACGCGCCGCCACTGGTGTCAAGGAGAACAGCTTTGTCGAGGCTTCGCAGGTCGACGCCCTCCCGGTCGTCGTCCGAGAGTACCCCGTGACGTGGCCCCGGGCCGCGCTCCACTCGCAGCGCCAGGGGGTCATCATTCTCCGGGCGACGGTCAATGCCAAAGGAGCGGTTGAAGAGCTAGAGGTGCTCCGTGCGGACCACGAGGGCTTCGGGATTCCACAGGCGGTCAAGGACGCGGTCATGAAGTACCGCTTCAAACCGGCGAGCAAGGATGGCGTCCTCGTCACAACCCACGTGACGGTCACGAAACCCTATCGATTCGTTGCTCGATAGCAGTTGACACGAGGGCGGAAAAGATCGAGGCCGGGCGTCAGCCCGGCCTCGAGTCGTACCCTCAGGGGCACCTGCCAATCCTCCCGAGCCGGATGGATCCCCAGCCGCTGGGAGACGGTGCGCAGCTTCTTACTTCTCGACGCGCTCGCGGAGCGTCTTGCCCGGCTTGAAGTGCACGTACTTCTTGGCCGGAATGGTAATGGTCGCACCGGTCGCCGGGTTGCGGCCCTGGCGCGCGCCCCGATGCTTGGTGGCAAAGGTCCCGAAGCCGGGGATCGTCACCTTCTCTCCCGCATCCAGCGCGGTGGCGATGAGGCCCTTGCGCGGGTGGGCCGAGAACATCGTGTCGATGATTTCAGCAGCCTTGCCCTGACTGATGCCGGTCTTCTTCGCAAGCTTCATCGCCATTTCGGTCTTGTTCATGGGAACCTCCTGGTTTTTGTTGTACTCAACATATTGGCCGCCCACCTCCGCGCTGTCAAGGAGAAATCACCGGAAAACGCCTTTCTGCGCTTGTTTTCCGGGTATTCAGGGGGTAGCGTGTGATGCCGGAGGTGGAAATGGATCTCAAACTGAGGGGCCGGCGCGCCCTCGTCACCGGGTCCTCGCGCGGGATCGGACGAGCGATTGCCCTTTCCCTGGCCGACCTCCAGATCGACGTCGCCATCAATTATCTGCGCAACCGAGCACGCGCCGAGGAGACCGCTCGGGAGATCGAGGCGCGCGGGGTGCGCGCTCTCGTTCTCAAGGGAAATGTGGCCAAGCCGGAGCACGTTGAAGGCATTTTTTCTTCCATCGGTGGGGCGTGGGGGGGATTGGACATCGTCGTGTCGAACGCCGCTTCCGGAGTTCTGAGACCGGCACGCGAACTGACCATGCACCATTTCGACTGGGCCATGCACATCAACGCCGCCGCACTCCTGCCGATCACACAGCAGTTCATCAAGTTGTCGTCGCAGGGGGAAAAGTCCCTGGTTGCAGTGTCTTCGCTCGGCGCCCTGCGGGCGATTCCAAACTACACGGCGGTCGGTGCGTCAAAGGCCGCGCTGGAGTCGATGGTCCGCCACCTGGCCGCAGAGTTCGCGCCCGAGGGGCTGCGGATCAACGCCGTGTCGGCGGGCACCGTGGACACAGACGCGCTGCTTCATTTTCCCAACCGCGAGGCGCTCCTCGAAAGCGCACGAGAGAGAACTCCTGCGGGGCGTCTCGTCCATCCACAGGATGTCGCCAATGTGGTCGTCTATCTGTGCACCGAATATGCATCGATGATCCACGGCCAGACGCTGATCGTCGACGGAGGATATTCGATTTTGGCGTGAGGCTCGAGGCTGTGCTTGAGAGCGTTAGGCTGTGCCGTCTCCGTCTCCGAACATTACAGATTCCGTTCGGGCACGGGTTCAAAGCAGACGTTTGAGAAACTGACCGGTGTACGACTTCGTGCACTTGGCGACGTCGTCGGGAGTGCCGGCAACCACGACCTCGCCGCCGCCCTCGCCGCCCTCGGGCCCGAGATCGATGATCCAGTCCGCCGTCTTGATCACATCGAGGTTGTGCTCGATCACGACCACCGTGTTGCCGCGATCGACCAGGGCGTGCAGCACGGCGAGGAGCTTGTGGACGTCGTCGAAGTGAAGACCGGTGGTGGGCTCGTCGAGGAGGTAGAGCGTCTGCCCGGTCGCTCTTTTGGCGAGCTCGCGAGAGAGCTTGATCCGCTGCGCCTCGCCACCGGAGAGGGTGGTCGCCGGTTGTCCGAGGTGGAGGTAGCCGAGACCGACGGCGATGAGGGTGTCCAGGACCCGGACAATCTTGGGCACCGCGCCGAAGACCTCGCGCGCCTGGTTGACCGTCAGATCGAGGACCTCGGCGATGCTCAAGCCCTTGAAGTGGACCTCGAGGGTCTCGCGGTTGTAGCGCGACCCCCGACACTGGTCGCAGGTCACGAAAACGTCCGGCAGAAAGTGCATCTCGATGCGCAGCTGGCCCGCACCCTGACAGGCCTCGCAACGGCCGCCACGGACGTTGAAGGAGAAGCGGCCGGGTTTGTAGCCACGCGCCCTGGCGTCGGTCGTCGCGGCGAAGAGCGAGCGGATCGGATCAAAGACCTTGGTGTAGGTGGCCGGGTTCGATCGCGGGGTGCGGCCGATTGGCGACTGGTCGATGGCGATGACCTTGTCGAGGAGCTCGACCCCCTCCACCGACCCATGCCGGCCCGGACGCGCCAAGGTTCCGTACAGCTCGCGGGCCACCGCCTTGTGGAGGATCTCGTTGACGAAGGTCGATTTTCCGGAACCCGACACCCCGGTCACGCAGATCAGCCGCCCGAGCGGAAGGGCGACATCGATCTCTTTGAGGTTGTGCTCGGCAGCGCCCCTGACAACCAGTCGATGGCCGTTGCCCGGCGCGCGGTCGTCGGGCACCGGAATCCGGCGCCTCCCCGCGAGGTAGGCCCCGGTGAGCGAGTCTTCCACCTGCTCGAGGGATTCCGGAGGGCCGCTCGCGACGACCTGGCCTCCGTGGCGCCCGGCCCCGGGTCCGAGATCGACCACCCAGTCGGCCTCGCGGATGGTCTCCTCGTCATGCTCAACGACAACCACGGTGTTGCCGAGGTCCCGCATCCCCTTGAGGGTCGCGAGGAGGCGGCGATTGTCACGCTGGTGGAGGCCGATGGAAGGTTCGTCGAGGACGTAGAGCACCCCCATCAGCTTCGAGCCAACCTGGGTGGCGAGCCGAATGCGTTGACTCTCGCCGCCGGATAGGGTGCCGGCCATCCGGTCCAGGGTCAGGTAGTCGAGCCCCACCGAGACCAGAAAACCCAGCCGATCGCGTGCCTCGCGGAGGATCTTATCGGCGATTTGGGTTTCGCGCTGAGACAGCTCGAGCCGGGAAAACCACTCGAGCGCACGGTTGACCGGCAGACTCGACACCTCGACCACGCTTTTGTCCGCGATCTTGACTGCCAAGGCCTCGCGCCGCAATCGTGCGCCCCCACAGTCTCCACAGGGGGCGAATGACATGTAGCGTTCAAGCTCTCGGCGCACCTCTTCGGAGCTGGTCTCGGCAAAGCGACGCTCAAGTCGCGGCACCGCCCCTTCAAAGCGGTCGCGATAACGATAGGCGCCCTTGCGGCCTTCCCACACGAACTCGTGCTCGCCGTCCGTCCCGTACATCAGGAGCTGCCGGACTTCCTCAGGCAGGCGCCGCCAGGGTGTGTGGAGATCGAAGTCGAGCGCTTGCGAGAGCTGCTCAATCTGGTGGCGGAACCACGACCCCGGACTCTTGCCGACCATCGCCAGGCAGCCCCCGGCAAGCGACCGCTCGGGGTCGAGGATCAGTTTCTCGGGATCGACCTCGCGGAGGAACCCGAGCCCGGAGCACGTCGGGCAGGCGCCCTGAGGTGAGTTGAAGCTGAAGAGCCGCGGCGAGATCTCGGTCAGCGAAAAACCACACTGCGGGCAGGCGTGACGAGCTGAAAGCACCAACTCCTTGCCACCGGCGAGGGCCGCCACGGCCAGGCCTTCCCCGACCCGCAGCGCGGTCTCGAGCGAATCGGCGAGTCGTGAGGCCACACCGTCTCGGACCGAAAGGCGATCGACGACAACCTCGATGGTGTGCTTGCGTTTCTTGTCGAGGGTGGGCGGATCGGCGGCGTCGACGGTGGCGCCGTCTACCCGCGCTCTGACAAAGCCCTCTCGCACCATCTGCGCGAAAACCTTGCGGTGTTCTCCCTTGCGGCCTTCGACCACCGGCGCGAGCAGCATGAAGCGCGAGCCGTCGGGTCGCGCGAGAAGACGATCGACCATTTGCTCGACGCTTTGGGGGCGAATGGGAATTCGACAATCGGGGCACTCGGGAACCCCGATGGAAGCCCAGAGGAGGCGCAGGTAGTCGTGGATTTCGGTGACCGTGCCGACCGTCGATCTCGGGTTGCGCGAGGTTGTCTTCTGTTCGATAGAGATTGCCGGGGAGAGGCCCTCGATGGTGTCGACGTCGGGCTTCTCCATCTGGTCGAGGAACTGGCGGGCGTAAGCCGACAGCGACTCGACGTAGCGGCGCTGCCCCTCCGCGAAAAGCGTGTCGAAGGCCAGGGACGATTTGCCCGACCCGGACACGCCGGTGATCACCACCAGCCGATTACGAGGCAGGGCGACATCGATGTTGGCGAGGTTGTGCTCGCGAGCGCCGCGGATAATGATCTCGTCCTGCATCCAGAAAAACTCCGTGCCCGATCAGAAGAACACCCGATTGGTGTGCGGCGTTCCCGACACCAGGTGCGAGATTCAGCCCGAAGTAATTTACGCCGCAATTATGCCGCTGTCAATCGATCTCGCCCCCTATCGCCCGCGGTCCTTGATGGCCTGCTCGGCCTCACGGTCGAGTGTCCTTTGGCGCAGGGTCTCTCGTTTGTCGTGAAGCTGCTTCCCCCGCACGAGTGCGATTTCGACCTTGATCCAGTTGCCCTCGGTGAACACCTTCAACGGTACAACCGTGAGGCCCCTTTCCTGAACCTTTGTCGACAGCCGCTCGATCTGGCGCTTGTGGAGCAGCAAGCGGCGGCGGCGCACGGGATCGTGGTGCGCGTACCCGGCGGCTTCGTACGCGCCGATGTGACAGCCGACGAGGAAAGCCTCGCCTTGGAGGAACTGGATGTACGCCTCCTTGAGGTTGATCTTGCCCTCGCGCACTGCCTTGACCTCGGTCCCGAGAAGCTCGAGCCCGGCGGTTTCCCTCTCCAGTAGGTGATAGACGTGCCGGGCTTTACGGTTGGTGGCGAGGACCCGGCCGCCATCACTCATTGCACCACCCGGGCAAGCACCTCCACCATCTGCGGATCGAACTGGTGGCCCTTTCCCCGCTCGATGATCTCGATGGCGCGCTCGGGGCTGACCGTCGGCCGGTAGCGACCCGGCACGGTGAGGACGTCGTAGACCTCCGCCACATGGACCAGCCGAGCGAGTTGCGGAATGTCTTCTCGCGCGAGACGATCGGGATAACCGGTGCCGTCCCACCTTTCGTGGTGGTGCCGTACCGCCGCCATGACATCTTCGAGCCCGGTCCCTTCAAGAATCCTCTCTCCGACCACCGGGTGCTTTTGAAAGCGGACACGGTCGTCGGCCGAAGGCGAGTTGGAGCGATAGAGGCGTTCGTAATCGAGCTCGCGCATGCCGACATCGTGGAGCAACCCCGCGAGCGCCGCTTCTTCTGCCTGCGCGGCGCCCAACTCGAGCTCTTTCGCCATCGAGAAGACGAGGCGTGAAACCGCCTCGGAGTGAGCGACAAGATCGGGGTAGGTGCGGGCTCCCGGTTGCAGGAGCCGCCGCGCGAGACAGCGTCGGGAGAACCGCAGCTCCGATTTCTCGCGTGCGTCCTCGGCGCGGGTTTGGAGTCGCATCAGGGTCGAACGGGCGGCGTTTGCCCCCCCGCCGGAGATCACCGATGCGGTCAGCGAACCGACATCCACGTTTTCTAAAAGGACCGCCGACGCGATCATCGGAGACGGCGCGGGATCAACGGTCGTCGGCACTCGCCTCACCTCGATGTGCCACGAAGCGCGATCGGGCGGGGCGATTCCGGCTTCCGCCATGGCCGAGCCCTGATGGCGTGTGAGGGCATCGCGGTCGAAGTCGGTACTTCCCTCGCGGATATTGACGATTGTCGCCGCGTCATTGGGCGTAACCAACGTCACCGCGACCGCGACCACCTGGTGATCGAGGACGGCGTCGAGCGCGGCGTCGTGGACGTTTTCGAGCCCCGACTCATCGAGCATCGGAGCGCGCGGCGGCCCCAGCTCGACCGGCCGCGCCTGGCCCGGAGTCTCGTCCTCCACCTCGACCACCTCGTCGTCGCTCAAGACGAAGCCGGACCGTCTCGCATAATCGACCATGGCCTCGGCAATCTTTTTGGCGCTCGCGACGTCGGTGCGCTCGAAGGTCCGCTTGCGGCCTTTGTCGCGCGCATCGACGAAGCCGATGATCTCGTCGCCGGCGATCAGGGGCACGAGGAGGAGCTTCGAGTTACCTGCGCTCTTCAGGTAATCCCACAGCGGGCCGAGGTCCTGCTTGCGATTGAAAGCAGCGGGTATGCCGTTGAGGTCCCGCGCCCTCCGCACCATCGCGCCCTGCAGTCCATGCTCGATCGAGAGGACATCGCGACGGCCGAAGCCGTACTGGGTCGCGAGGAGAAATTTCTCTTCCGGACCATAGAGGTAGAGCGCTGCCCTCGTGCACTGGATCTCTTCGAGGAACCTGAAGAGGATCTCCTTGAACCCGCGTTCGATTTCCGGCGACCAGCCGGGGATGTTGGCGCTCATCGCGGTCCCTCCACGCAACCACTGGAATCGACATACTGTACCATCCGTAGCCCCGACCAACGATGAGAAAATGAATTCCGAGGTAGAATCGGCCCGTCATGTCGCGTCTCGCTGCCATCGTCCTTTTGATGGCGTCTCTCTCCGCCGATCCGGTCGCCGTTGACGTGGAGCGAAGCGCCGAAGAGCTCGTCATCCGGCTCGAGCTTCGTGCCCAGATGCCGCAGGCGGCGATGAGCACCATGGCGACGGGTGCGCGGGTCGAGATCAGCTATCCGGTCAGGGTCTACGCTCGACGGCGGATGTTCCCGGACCGCAAAATCTGGAAGGGTGTCGCACGATCGACGGTCAATTTCGACGCCGTCACCGGGCGTTACCTCTGCCAGCTCATCGTCAACGGCTCGACGACTGTCAGTCGTGAGGTCGATTCCGCCGAGGTCGCTCGGCAGTGGTTGGTGTCTCCGCCCGCGGTCGAGGTGCCGCTTCCGAAGGGTCGGCGCGAAGCGTTTTTGAGGGTTCGGGTGCGGGCCGTGTTCTCGAGCGGCACCACCTGGCTCGTCTTCCCCTCAACGGACGGGACAGATTGGGTCGAGGTGAAGCTCGAGGCTCCGCGAGAAGAAGAATGAACCTTGCGGGTGACGGCCCGCGGGAGATCACCCGATGATCCGGCTGCGCGAGATCTGGAGCCGATACCACCGGGAGAATCGTTTTCTCGTCGGCGCGTTCATCTTCCTGATGGCCCTCGCCGTAGGGGCCTTCTACCTCCTGCAGCGGGCGCAGGAATCGACGCCGGAAGAGCTCACCAACAGAGTTCTGCTCTTCGTGCTCTGGTACCTGGACATCTCCCTGATCCTCATCCTCAGCTTCATCTTGCTCCGCAACGTCGTGCGGCTGGCCGTCGAACGTCGGACGGGCGTCCTCGGCAGCCGTTTCCGCACCAAGCTGGTCCTGACCTACGTCGGCCTGACCTTCGTGCCAGTGATCCTAATCTTCCTGATCGCGACAAACCTTCTGCAAGGTTCCATCGACCGCTGGTTCTCGGCCCCGGTCGAGACAATCCTGCGCGGCGGGGCGGAGGTCACCGTCCAGCTCAGGGAGCTGATCGAGGAGAATCTCCAGCGACAGGCTGCGGTCGCTGCGGACGAGCTTGAGCGCGGCCGGGGGCGCGAAGATCTCGTGCATCTTCAACACCTTCTCGGGGTTGACCTGGTGGCGCTCTACGACGGCGACGACCTCGAAGAGATGGTTGCCGACCCACGACGGATTCCTGCCTCCCTGCCTCCCCTGCGATGGGAGAACCTCGAGTCTTCCGGGGTGCGTGCCGATCGGTGGCGAGGCGGCCTCCTGCTCCGTGCATGGAGCCCGACCGGCGTCGACGGACGGGTCGTCGTCGGGGACATGCTGCCCCGAGAGCTCCTCCTGCACCTGGAGAACGCCATCGCCGCCGACGCACAGTTCCAGGAGATGAAGCAGGGTCAAGGAACGATCACCGCCACCACCGTGCTGGTCCTCCTCGCGGTCACATTGTTGCTGCTTTTTGCCACCGTGTGGGTGGGTCTCTACCTGTCGCGGCGTTTCACCGAGCCGCTGCTCGCGGTGGCCAGCGCGACGCAGCGAGTCGCCGAGGGCGACGACCTCGAGGAGGTCGAGGTACCGGCATCGGACGAGGTCGCAGTCCTGGTGGACTCGTTCAACGCCATGGTGCGGCGGGTCCGTGCAACCGAGGCGGAGATCCTCACCTCCAACCAGGAGCTGACGACCCTTCTGGCGACCGTGCCGACCGGGGTGCTGTCGGTCGACGCTGAGGGTGGTCGTTTCCGGCCCAACCCGGCGGCGGCCGCGATGCTCGGTCACGAGCAATGGGCTCACAGCTGGCAGCCGCTGGGCGAGCTCGACCGGCCGGGACTGGAAGCGCTCCACGCGCGTCTCCTGCCCGGTCAGCCCGACAGCACGAGCTGCGAGATCGACATCGAAACGGGCGGCGAGTCGTTGCGCGTCGACATGACCTCCCGTCCATTGCCGGGCGGCGGCCGGGTGGTGGCGATGGACGACCTGACCCAGCTCATCCAGGCCCAGCGGCAGGCGGCGTGGAGCGAGGTGGCGCAGCGCATCGCTCACGAGATTCGAAACCCCTTGACGCCGATCCGGCTGGCCGCGGAGCGGATCCAACGTCGAGCGGATCACCTCGACAGCGAGCTGCGTGAGATCGTGAGCTCCGGGTGCGAGGCGATCGTCGCCCAGGTCGGCGGCCTCAAGGAATTGGTCGACGCCTTCCAGGAGTACGCGCGGATGCCGACCATCAATCCGCAGGCGACCGACGTGGGGAGGATTCTCCGCGAGCTCTGCTCCTTGTACGACGGTGTCCGCGAAGGGCTCGACGTCGAGGTCGAGCTGCCAGACGAGGAAATCCTGGCGATGGTCGATCCCGTGCTGTTGCGCCAGGCTCTGGTCAATATCCTCGACAACGCCGTCTGGGCGATCACCGGCGGCGGCAGAATCGTCATCACAGGGCGTGTCCGGGACGACGACGTGATCATCGGGGTCGAGGACTCCGGCATCGGTCTTCCGACCGAGGACACGGAAACGCTGCTCGAGCCCTTTTTCTCGACCAAGGGCCGCGGGTCGGGTATGGGCCTCGCCCTCGTTCATCGTATCGTCACCGACCACGGCGGCGTGCTCGAAATGGAGAACCTCGAGTCCGGTGGGACGAGGGTCCGCATCGTGCTCGAGAATGCCGCCGTCACCCCGGTCGGCTGAGGCCCTAAATC
Organism: Candidatus Sulfomarinibacter sp.; assembly: GCA_041560205.1. Classification (GTDB taxonomy): domain Bacteria; phylum Acidobacteriota; class Thermoanaerobaculia; order Thermoanaerobaculales; family Sulfomarinibacteraceae; genus Sulfomarinibacter. The sequence goes on along the minus strand of JBFFBV010000010.1, from coordinate 62,596 downwards.
ACTCCGCCATTGACCCTTTCTGAAGCCCCCTGATACCATCGTTATCATGGCGTATCCCGGTAACCCCGAGCTTTCTCCCCAGGCCCAGGATCGCGTGATGACCGCTTTCAAGCAGGTGGTGGGCAAACTTCAACAGGGAAACCGAGAAGAGGCCCTGATCGGGCTCGAGTTCGTGCTTCGCCTCGACCCCGCGTATGCCCCGGCCAAGAATCTCCACCAGCAGCTCTCCTCCGGTTTGGACGAGATCGATCTCAACGACGTCTTGGCGCAACTTCAGGCGCCGACAACCGACACCATCAACAACCTGTTGGTCGAGGCCGTCGAGGCCTACGACGAGCGCGACTTCGAGGGCGCGCGCGCGCGGGTGGAACAGGTGCTTCTCGATCTGCCCGGGCACGAGGAGGCGCGGTTTCTGCTGTCCCAGATCCAGGAGGCGACCAAGGGCGAGTCCCAGGTCAGCCAGTTCCTCCAGCAGGCTCGGGACGCTCTCGCGTCCGGCGACTCGCAGGAGGCGGCCAACTTCGTCATGATGGCGCAGGCATTGGATCCTCATCACAAGGAGATCGCCGACACCATCGCCTTGATCGAGCAGGGTGGGGAGGTGTCGCTCGAACAGGCCGGCTTCGCGGCCGAGGACGCGACCGCGCCACCACCGCCCGCCTCCGCCGAGGCAGAACCTGTCGGCTTCGAACCCCCGACCGACACCTCCGATCTGTTCTCCGACACGGAGCATGAAGCATCTCCCCTCGGCGCGGAGGATCTCGCCTCCTTCGAGAGCGCTGGGGCGGTCGACGGGCCACCGCTGCCGCACGTTTCCACAGCACCCGACTCCGAGCCGGAACCAGTGCCCGACACGGTGACTGCGACCGAGGCTGCGACGGTCGAGGCTGTCGAGGAAGCTTTCGAGGAGCCGATCAAGGAACCCGTCGAGGACTACTACGAGGACGACGCGGCGGAAGGCCTGTTCGAGACCGGACCCACGATGTCGGCCGACCAAGCCGAGGAGGTCGAGGTCGACCCCAGTGACACCAATGCCCTGATTCGCGACCTCCTGTCGAAGGGCGGAACCGCGGCTGCATCGGACGATTACGCTGCCGCCATCGATGCGTGGTCGAGAATCCTCCTGATCGACCACCGGCACGAGGAGGCGCTGGACCGGATCGAGCACATCCGTCACGCCAAGGAGGACATCGAACGCAGGATCGAGCCGATGCTGGCGGATGCACGCGCATCGCACCTCAGCGGTGATCTCGAGGTGGCAAGGGACTTCGTGCGGCGGGCGCTCGAGCTGAGTCCCAACCACGTCGAGGCCTCGCTGCTTCAGGAGGCCATCCTGCGAGGGGCCCACCCCGACAGCCAGGAGCCAGATGTCGACGGGGCAGTCGTCGACGAGGCCATGCCGGAGCTCGAGGATGACCTGTTCACGGACGAGTTTGAGGCGATTTCGGACTTCGGTGAAGATGTTTCGGTGCCGGCGAAAACGCTCGAGGGCGAATGGCGAACGGTCGAGAAACCGAAACGGAAGATCCCCTGGCAATTGTGGGCCGGTGTGGGCGTGGTGGGTGTCGTCATCGTCGCTGCTGCGATGTGGTTCGGCGGGTTTTTCACACCGGCCCCCGAAGGCGAGCCGAGGATTGAGGTTGTCAACCGCGTGCTCACCGAAGCTCAGGCCATGTACAACCAGAAGCGCGTCGAAGAAGCGATCCTCCATCTCGAACAGAACTCGGTCGACGACCCCTTCCAGGTGCGGATCGACAAGGCGCTCGCCGAGTACCGTGCAACGGTTGCGACCCCGGTGCCGACGGCCGTGCCCGAGGGCCTGACTGCATGCCGCGAGATGCTCGAAGAGGGTCGGTGGATGGCCGCGTACGAGCGGGCGATGGCCGAGCTCAGAGCGCACCCGAACGATCCCGGCCTGGAGGAGGTGCGGCAGGAGATCCTCTCCGCGGAGCCGACCGCAGCAGAGCTCCACCGCGCGGTCATGTCGGGTGACTACCGGGCCGCCCTCACGGTCACCAGGAATCTCCTCGGGAAACGGCCGGATGACGCCGAAGTCATCGCAGCCTACGATCGGTTTCTCTTCAACGCCGCATTGGTGGAGCTGCGGGCCTTCAATCTCTCCAACGCCGACGCCCATCTAGAAGAGCTTCAACAGCGCCAGCCGGAGGACGAGGAGACCGAGCGCATTCGGGTCTTTGTCGAGACCTACAAGACGCGACCCGCCGACATGCAGCTCGAGATCTTCGTCGGCAGCCTCTCGGAACGATGACCCGGGACGATCGCGACATCCCGGGCAATTGGGACGCGCTGGTCGACCGGGGGCCTCGCCCTCGCCCGTCGTCTCCGGGGCCGGCAGAACCCGCGCCGCATCGACCGCCAGCGCTCACCGTCATGGCCGCGGCTTGGGCGGACCTCGTTGCGATGCTGGCGGTTTGCACCGGCGCGCTCGCCGCCATCCTCGTGATCGGAGAGCGGCCGGCCCTCCCCGCCTTCACATGGGCCGCGGCCCTGGCGGTCGTGTGGTGGGTTTTCACTGCGGGCATCCTCGTCGTCGTGCGCCAGGCGACGCCCGGCATGCTGCTCGCCGGGCTGACCTTTGCCGATCCGGTGGCGCCGCGAAGGGTCGGCTGGGTGTTGGCCGCCGCGCTCGTCGGCGTCGTGACCCTTGGTCTTTCCGGGGTGATCGGCGGCGACGGGTCGATTCTCTGTCAGGCTGCGGCATCCGGCCTCAGCGACACTGTCGCCTGAACCGTCGCGACGCGCTCAGGCCTTGGGTCGCTTGAACACCATTCCGATGTGATCGGTCGCGGCGGTCTTGTAGTTGATGGCCGTGATAGCAACCAGCTCCCACCCGTCGTCACCGAGCTGATTGAGGTCGGTCTCCTTGGCGGGATCGATGCGGTAGTTCTCCGATCGGATATTGATGATGCGGTACTCCCAGCGCGGCGTTTCCATCAGATATCCCCCTCGCGCGACGGATTCAAGCCCGCACCGGTCTCGGCTTCGTGGGTCACCGCAAGTCTCTGGGCGCGGGTGGGCAAAGTGTAGCATCGACTTCCCTTCGCGATTTGGTTAACTTTGGAAGAGAGGACTTTGTGGAGTGATGCGTGACCGCCGTTGATCGAGGGATCCAGAACGACGCATCAGCGCCGGTGCTGTCGGTGGTGATTCCGGCATTGAACGAGGCCGACAGGCTGCCACCGTCACTCGACCGCATCGGGGCCTATCTCGGCGCGCATCGCGACTGGCTGCCGGCCGAGATCATTGTCGTCGACGATGGATCAACGGACGGCACGGCTGACGCTGCGACCTCAGCGGAGATCCCACAGGCAATCGAGTTGCGAGTCGAGCGACATCGCGTCAACCGCGGAAAGGGGGCGGCCGTGCGCACCGGATTCGGGCGGTCCACCGGAGATTGGGTGCTGCTCACGGATGCGGACCTTTCGGCTCCCATCGAGGAACTCCCTACGCTCGCCCGGGCCGCTTCGAGGGACTGCGCGGCGATCGGCTCGCGGGCGATCGAGCGGCGGCTGGTGGAAACGCCACAGCCCCGCCACCGGGATTTCATGGGGAGGACCTTCAACCTCATGCTGCGGGTGCTGCACCTGACCGATGTCCAGGACTCTCAGTGCGGCTTCAAGCTCTTCCCTGGTGATCTGGCTCGCGCACTGGCGACCGTTCAGCGTCTGGACGGCTTTGCCTTCGACGTCGAGCTCCTGCTGCTGACCAATCAGTGGGGGTTTGAAACCAGGGAGACGGGAGTGCGATGGCGTCACGTCGAGGCGTCACGCGTGATGGCTCTGCGGCACTCGAAGGAGATGTTTGCCGACATGTTGCGCCTGTGGTGGTGGAAAGCCCGCGGAGAACTCGCGCCGCGGCCGGCGGAGTTGCCATGAATGAACGCGGGGGCATTGGCGGCGACTGGTTGGTAGACAGCTTCCTCGAGCACCTCGAATGGGAGCGCAATCTCTCGCCCGCGACCATTCGCGCATACCGCCGCGAGATTCTCGCCTTCCTTCGCTTCCTATCCGATGAGCTCGGTGTCGATCGTCCCTGCGACGCGGCACCGGTTTCCGTGCGCGCCTTTCTCGCCCACCTTCACACGCGCGGCCTGCAGCCGCGGTCGGTCGCGCGTTCCCTCGCGTCCCTCCGCACCTACTTCCGGTTCCTGGTTTCCGAAGGAGCCCTCGGGGCAAGCCCCGCCGACGCGGTGCCTCACCCTCAGGACGCCCAGCGGGCGCCGGAGATTGCCGACCGGTACGCCATCGAAGAGTTGCTTGAGGGCTATCCGGACACGCCGGCCGGCCATCGTGACCGGGCCGCTGCCGAGCTGCTCTATGCCGCGGGGCTTCGCGTCGGCGAATTGGTCGCCCTCAACCTGGCAGATCTGAACCTCAAACAACGGATGATCCGTGTGCGCGGCAAGGGCCGCAAGGAGCGGCTGGTACCCTTCGGCCGCGCGGCCGCACGCGCCATCGACGCCTACCTGCCTGATCGCGCTCGGTGGCTGAAGCGGGTGAACGACGATGAGGAGCCCCTGTTCGTCAATCAGCGCGGTGGCCGTCTCAGCGACCGCTCGGTGCGGCGCCAGCTCGACCAGGCCGTCCGCCGCACCGCGGATCTCAATCACCTCCATCCGCACGCCCTCCGGCATGCGTTCGCAACGCATCTGTTGGAAGCGGGGATGGACCTGCGGGCGATCCAGGAACTCCTCGGTCACAGCTCCCTTGCCACCACACAGATCTACACGAAGGTCGACCTCGCCCACCTGATGGCGGTTCATCGCCGAAGCCACCCGAAGGGTTAGGCTCGAAGACTCGACACTCGGGCATCACCGCTGCGCCGTCAAGGTCGGGCGTCGATCGGCCGTGGGTGGGTGGCGAAGCCGTTTGACGGCACAATCGGATTGGCGTCGGCGCGAGATCAACGTGCCGACGGCTCGGCGACCAACACGCCGCTGTCCCGGCGGCGACCCGTGACGACCCACCTCGTACCGCGATGCCGGAACTCGAAGCCTTGGCGGATTGCCGTGCCGGAGTGAAAGACCAGCACCTCGGCCTCGGCGCCCGAATCGGCGATGACAACCGTCTCGCGGCCGTCGCGGATCGTGGTCCGCTCGGCCGCTTGCTTCGCCGCTCGTCGTGCTCCGGGAGGGAATCGTAGCGCCACGCTGTCGTCCTCGTATATATAGACGAGGAAAACGGGCGAAAGGTTCGCTTCCGCCTGTGATCGATATCACCCGGTGGCGAGTGAATCGGCCCACCGGCGCAGGTATTCGATGGCGATCCCTGCATGACGGAGGCGGCGTTCTCGGCGGTCGCGGACGGCCGCCACCTCGCTGGGCACGGACATGAGACCCCAGTTGATGTTCGCTGGTTGGAAGTTTTTCGGGCTGCCGAGGGAAAGGTGGCGCACAAGCCCGCCATGAGCGGTCTCGTACGGCGGCGGTGTGGGCTCGAGGCCTGCCAACTCGGCGACCAGCAGACGCGCCGCCATGAGTCCCGTCGCCGCAGATTCGACGTAGCCTTCGACTCCGGTGATCTGGCCTGCGAGGCGGATGGCGGGTCGAGACCGCAGGCGGAGGCATGGATCGAGGTGCCGTGGTGCATTGATGAAGGTGTTGCGGTGGATCATCCCCAGACGCACGAAACGAGCATCCGAGAATCCCGGCAGCATCCGGAAGACGCGCTTCTGCTCACCGTGCGTGAGCTTGGTCTGGAATCCGACGAGGTTCCAGTGGTCGGCCGCGAGGTCGTCCTGGCGCAGCTGGACCACTGCCCACGGCCTCCGGCCGGTAACGGGATTTTCCAAGCCGACCGGCTTCATCGGTCCGAAGCGCAGGGTGTCTCGCCCTCTCTCCGCCATCACCTCGATCGGGAGACACCCCTCGAAGTAGCGAATATCGAGACTCTCGAAGTCCTTGAAGGGTACGCGTTCGGCGGCGAGCAGGGCATCGATGAAATGCTCGTACTCGTCGCGCTCGAGCGGTGAATTGAGGTAGTCCTCGCCCCCTCCCTTACCGTAGCGAGAGGCCCGGAAGAGGCGATCCATGTCGAGGGAGTCGGCCGTGACGATCGGCGCAATGGCATCGAAGAAGGACAGCGGCTCATCGCCGAGTTCGTCGTTGAGCGCTTCGTGAAGGCGTGGTGATGTCAGCGGACCCGTCGCCACGATCGCGGGTCCCGGTGGAATGGACGTGACCTCGCGTCGCTCGACGGAGATTCGTTCGTTTTCCGAGATCGCGGCCGTGACGGCATCAGAAAAAGCCTCACGATCGACCGCCAGGGCACCACCGGCAGGAACCGCTGCGCGCCGTGCACAGCGGATGATGAGTGAACCGAGAACCTCCATTTCGGCCTTCAGAACACCGACCGCGTTGGTCGAAGCGTCTCCGCGGAGGGAGTTCGAGCACACCAACTCGGCGAGACGACCACTGGTGTGGACCGGTGTCCTTCGTCGAGGCCGCATCTCGGCCAAGGTCACGTCGACGCCCGCCGCAGCGAGTTGCCAGGCCGCCTCGCTCCCGGCCAGGCCGCCGCCGATCACCAGCACGCGTGGCTTCGTCAAATGGCGACCCCTCTCCCGTTGGGCCGCGGCGGCCGGACCCGGGCGTAACGCCCGTCGGCCTCTCGCGAGATCTCTCCGGAGAGTTCGTGTTCCAAGAGCTCTCCGTGAAGCTCGGCCACCTCGACCCCGGCGCGTTGCGCGATTTCGTCGAGGGTCAGTGATTCGCCAGCGCCAATGAATCTGAGCACACCATGATCATCGGTCACCTGGGGCCCCGACGGAGGCGGGGCAGCAATCGCATCGAAAAGGTCGCGCGGCGTGAGGAGGGGCCTCGCACCAACCCGCAGCAGGGTGTTGGGACCGATCGACAGCTCGGAGAAGATGTTGCCGGGAACCGCCAGCACCTCGCGACCCTCCTCCATCGCCAGCCGCGCCGTGATCAGCGCCCCGGAACGCGCGGCCGCCTCGACCACCACGACCGCTTCGACGAGGCCGGCGAGAATTCGATTCCGCTCCGGAAAGTGGTGGCGCCTCGGTGGAGTACCCGGTGGATACTCGGTGATGAGTGCGCCCTTGACGGCCAGCTCTTCGGCCAATCGGCCGTGCTCCGGCGGATAGACGCGGTCGGGGCCGGTCCCCCACACGGCCCAGCTTCGCCCGCCGGCGCTGATGGCACCATCATGGGCCGCCCGGTCGACCCCTCTCGCCATGCCCGACACCACGACCACACCGCCGCCACCGAGCTCCTCGCCCAGCAAGCGCGCCACCTGGCGCCCGTAAGGGGTCGCCTTGCGCGAACCGACGATGGCCACCGCTGGTCCGGGGTCGAGAGCTCCGCGAACAAAAAGGCCGAGGGGGGGATCTGCGGTGGCGGAGAGGAGCGCCGGAAAATCATCATCCCGAGGAGTCATCCATCGCCAGCCGGTTTCCTTGACGCGGTCGATGACGGTTTGGGCCTCGTTGGCGGCAAGGTTTCCGGCCGTGTCGAGCAAAGCTTTCGGTGCCCCCGCTTCGGCAAGTGCCTCTGACAGCGCTCCGCCGCCTGCGGTTTCCGACACGAGTCGCCGGACACGGGAGCTGCTGCCCGCGAGGAGCAGGCCCAATCTGAGGCGGCGGTCGTCCGCGTGATTCATCGCACTCATGGTACCCGGACCGTTCCGGTTATACTCGGGGCATGGATTTTCGGGTTTTGGGAAGCTTTGGTGGAGACAGCCCGACGTGCAGGATGACCTCGTTCCTGGTCGACGGCCAGGTCGCGATCGACGCCGGCGCCATCACCCGGGCGCTCACCATCGAGGAGCAGCGATTGGTTCGGCACGTGTTGATCACCCACACCCACATGGACCACACCAACACCCTGCCCTTTCTGATCGAAAACTCCTTCGGGTCGAGCGAAGAACCGGTGTCGATCTTCTGTACGAAGAGGGTTCTCGCGGGCGTCCGCCGGCACCTCTTCAACAACGACACCTGGCCGGACTTCACGCGCATTCCCAACCACCTCTATCCATCGGTTCGCTTCGAAGAGATCGCCATCGAGGAACCGTTCATGATCGACAATCTCCCGAACGGCCCCCTCGAGGTGATGGCGGTCGAGGTCAACCACATCGTGCCGACCACGGGCCTGCTGTTTCGCCAGGGCTCCTCGAGCGTCATCTTCACGTCCGATACCGGCCCGACCACGCGCATCTGGGAGATCGCCAACGCGACTGAGGATCTTGCCGCGCTCATTACCGAGGTCTCCTTTCCGAACCGGATGCAAGATGTTGCAGATGTGAGTCTTCACCTCACCCCGCAATCCCTCAAGGAGGAGTTGTCGAAGCTCGATCGGGAGGTGCCGATCTACATCTATCACTTCAAACCGGCGTACGTTGAGGAGCTTCGCGAGGAGCTCGCGGCCACCGAGCTGCCCTACCCCGTCGAGGAATTGGTTCAGGATCGCATCTACCGGTTCTGAGGCCACAACACCTTCAGCCGAGCGTCACCAGATCGGATCGCAGATCAAAGAACAGACGCCCACGAACGCCCGGAGCCAATCCGTCGATCCAATCGGCAAGTGCCGCGCGAACGTGCAGCGTTGTCGACCGCTGCTCCAGGTGGATGGCCGTCAGAGGGTAACGGCCCTTCTGCAGCGTCAGTCGCCAACCCTCCTCGTGTTCTTCGAGGGCGAACATCGAAGCCGCCTTGTCCGCACCAATAATCTCGACGCGTCCTCCACGACTCCGCGTGCTCGCGATGTCGGCCCGGGCCGCCAGGAAGGCCTCGGCGTCGCGCCACCTCGCTTTGGCGCTCAGGGCTAAAGGACGCCGCACCTCGACGACCTGCGGTTTGGCATGCTCAGCAGCTCGAACAGACGAAAGGGCCTCGGGTTTCAGGCGCCGGCCACGAACCAACACACGATCGAGGAGATCGGCGGTGGCCGGCACCGCCAATAAGCCAAAGAGATCCTCGATCTCCAGAACGCCGGCACGCACCGTGTAGCGCTCGGTTTCGCCGAAGCACAAGAGCTCGAACTCGGCACCTGGTGGTGCGGCTCGGGGCTCTCCGATGGTCAGAAAGGCTTCGTCGACCCCTACCGCCTCGCGCCAGATGCCTTCGCCGTCGCGACGGTACTCGCCGTCCACCGCTCTGGATGAGGCCGCGCCGACGGCAGCCGGCATCCCCGGCGCCAGCACCCGACCTGAAGCTTGCAGCAACGGCCACGTGCCACCAAAACCGCCCCCCTCGACGATTTCCAGTGCGGCGACCGTCGAGAGGACGCGAGCGGACTCCTCAGCGCCCTCGAAGCAACCCGCTTCGAGGACCGTGTCGACACTCCGCCCCTCGTCGCTGGCCGCCCACCGGAGGGGGAGCCGTCGAACCAGGTCGAGCGCTCGGACGATTCCGGCTTCGAGGGGGTCGCGCGCTGTTCCGCCGCTCAATGGCGGAGGCGGCTGGCAACGCCGGTGATCCGTTGCCTCGTCTCTTCTTCAAACCAGCAGTCGAGGAATGCGGCGTCCTCCTCCGATGATCCCTCACGCATCGTTGCCCACACCCCAGCGAGGAGGAACCGCTTCGACTCGACATACGCCCGGCGAGGACGCCCGGCGAGCTTCCCGAGCTCGAGCTCGGTCACGGCAAGCGTGTCGGCCGTCGCGGCGGTGCGGTGAACGATTCCGAGCTCTCGAGCGCGCGTGGCTGTGCACCCTTCACCGCGAAACACCAGATCGTCAACCGCCGGCGAGCTGAGCCTGGCGCGCATCATCCGCAGCGCGGTGGCGGGTACAGGGACACCGAGGTTGAGCTCCGACAGCCCCTGCCTCGCCTGGCCGGTGGCCATCACCCGCAGATCGCAACAGAGCGACAGGAGGCATCCTGCGGCGACCGAATGTCCACTGATCGCCGCCGCGGTCGGGCCGGGGTAGGAGAAGAGGTCGATGATCAGTGCATTGAAGCTGTCGAGAAAGTCGTGGACCTCAGCGCGCTCAGCGTCAGCCAGAAGCTTCAGGTTCCATCCCGGGCAGAAGAGCGTGGGATGCGAGGAGGCGAGCACGAGAGCTGGAGCTCCGCCCGCGGCGAGCGCTCTCAGGTGCTCCCGGAGCGCCGACATCAGCGGTGGATCGAGGGCGTTCGGGCCATGATCCATGGTCAAGCGATGAATACCTCGGCTCTCGGCGTGTTGGATGATGTCGGCAGCCATTCAAGCCTCCTCGATCTGCAGGAACATCTCGTGGATCCTTCGGTCCGGCGTGATCTCCGGATGGAAGGTTGCGGCCAGGATCCTGCCCTGGCGCACGAGCACCACGTCGTCACCCCATTTTCCCAAGACCTCGACGGATGTGTCATGGCGGGTGATGCGGGGCGCCCGGATAAAGACCGCCTCCATCGTCGACGGTCCGGGAAAAGAACTCGTGATCTCGACCTCCGCAACTGTCGAGAAAAGTTGTCGCCCATAGGCGTTGCGCTCGACGTCTACCGCCAAGACGCCGAGACTGGTTTGGGTCGGCACCACCGTCTGCGCGAGAAGAATGGCCCCGGCACAGGTCGCGAGGATTGCCATGCCGGCGCGCGCCCGCTCGACGATCGTGCACGACAAGCCCTCGGGCTCCAGCAGCCGAAGCATCGCCGATGATTCCCCCCCGGGAATGACGAGAGCGTTCACCGCCGCGAGCTCTTCCGCGGTGCGTACGGATCGGGCGCTTGCTCCTAGCTCATTGAAGACAGCGATGTGCGCCGCCCAATCACCCTGCAGGGAGAGAACTCCGATTTTCCCCAACTGCTACCAGCCCCTGCGCGACAGCATTTCCTCCGGTGTCAGCTTTCCTGCCTCGAGACCGGACATTGCCTCGCCGAGGTCGCGCGAGATTTCGACCAGCTTTCCGGCATCCTGCCAATGGGTGACCGCCTGGACGATCGCGCGACCTCGCCGGTCGGGATCATCCGATTTGAAGATTCCGGATCCAACAAAAACCGATTCCGCCCCGAGCATCATGCAGAGGGCGGCATCAGCCGGTGTGGCCACGCCCCCGGCAGCAAAGTTCGGCACCGGCAGCCGGCCGTTCTCGGCCACCCAACGCACAAGCTCGTACGGGGCCTGGAGCTCCTTAGCGTAGCTCATCAGCTCGTCCTCATCGAGAATCGTCAGGGTTCTGATCCCCCGCTGGACGGCCCGCAGGTGACGAACGCCTTCGACGATGTCGCCGGAGCCCGCCTCGCCCTTGGTGCGAATCAGCGCCGCACCCTCGCCGATCCGGCGCAGTGCCTCGCCGAGGTTGCGACAGCCACAGACGAAGGGAACCTTGAAGGCGTGCTTCGAGATGTGGTTTTCCTCGTCGGCAGGTGTCAGAACTTCGCTCTCGTCGATGAAATCGACCTCGAGGGCTTCGAGGATCCTGGCCTCGGCAATGTGGCCGATGCGCACCTTGGCCATGACGGGGATCGACACGGTTTCCTGGATCTCGCGAATTTTCTCGATCGACGACATCCGCGCTACCCCGCCTTGCACACGTATATCTGCGGGCACCCGCTCGAGGGCCATCACTGCAGCTGCGCCGGCCTCTTCGGCGATCTTCGCCTGCTCGGCATTGGTGACATCCATGATCACCCCGCCCTTGAGCATCTCCGCCAGCCCGACCTTGACGCGGAACTGGGAATCGTTGTGGTCCATGGCTTCCTCCTCGACCGGTCTCATTGTACACACCGGCGAACTGGGATGGACCCGTGCATCATTCGACCGCGGTGCGCTGGAGACGGAGGAGAGAAAAGGCGTTGATCACGATATGGGCCGCGGCCGCAGCCGGGTAACCACCAAACTCGAAAAGCGCCCCCAACAGGGCCCCCAAGAGCAACGCGATCACGGGCCAGAGCCAGAGGCGCCGATCCGGTATGAAGTGGAGCGCGGCAAAGAGGATGGCGGCCGGCACCAGGCCGATCAATGGTTGGAGCAGCGCGCGGATCAGGGCCTCCTCTGCGAGGCCCGAGAAGACCGCGACGGCCATCGCATCGGTCATCGACCAGCCGCGCACCATGTTCCGCTGCCATGCCACGAGGTCGGCGAGGGCCGGGAGCCGCCGCAGAAGCCAGAAGGAAAGCGCACACAAGGCCCCAGTGCCGATGCCTGCCAAAATCGCCGTCGTCGCCGAGCCATTGGCGGCCAGCCCCTCGGCCAGCCCCTCGGTGCGAAAGGACAGCCCGACGAGGGCGATGATACCGATCACGCCCTCTTGGTGGATGAGAAAAACGGCGGGTATCGATCGGGGCGTGCGTTCTTCGCGTGGACCCATAAAAACTGACGGCTGCGCTACGCTCCGCTCTCGTCGGCGGGCGCTTCTACGTCGCTGTCACCCCCCTTGTTGTCTTCGAAAGCATCTTCATCGGTGACCGCCGCCTCGGCCCTGGCCACAGACACCACGCGATCCCCCTCGTTGAGACGGATCACCCGCACCCCCTGGGCGGCGCGGCCGAAACGAGAGATCTCCGCGACATTGGTCCGGATCAGCATGCCGCCCTCCGTCACGACGAGAATCTCGTCGTTCTCGCGGACATACCGAATCGCGGCGACGACGCCGTTCTTCTCGGTCAGCTGGATGAGCTTGATCCCGTAGCCGCCCCTGCGCTGAATGCGGAACTCGGAGATCTGCGTGCGCTTGCCAAATCCCTGGTCGGTCACGACGAGGATGTCATTCTCCTCCGAGGGATCAAAGGTTGCGAACGCCTCCACGAAATCGTCCTTGCGGAGATTGATCCCGCGCACGCCGGCCGTCACGCGGCCCATCGGGCGGACATCCGTCTCCTCGAAGCGAATGGCCATCCCGCGATTCGTGCCCATGAACACGTGGGTCGCCCCGTCCGTCAGGCGCACCGAGAGCAGATTGTCGCCCTCGTTGATCACCACCGCGCGGAGGCCCGTAACGCGGATGTTGGCGTAATCGCGCAAGGGGGTTCGTTTGACCCTGCCCAGACGCGTCGCGAAGAAGAGGTACGAGTCCTCGTGCTCGGCGAAGTCCCGCACCGCGAGCAACGCGCGGACCTGTTCGTTCGGAGCGAGCTGGAGGAGGTTGACGAGAGCCCGGCCGCGCGCCGCCGGACCGACGTCCGGCAGCTCGTGGACCTTGCGCGCAAAGACGCGGCCGGCGGAGGTGAAGAACAGCATCGTAGCGTGGGTGGAGGCCACGAAGAGCTTCCATACCTCGTCTTCGTCTTTGATCGCCATGCCGCGGCGCCCGCGGCCACCCCTTCTCTGGGCGCGGTAGGTCGCCGAGGCCGACCGCTTGACATAGCCGCCTCGAGAGACGGTGATCACCATCTCTTCCTCGGCAATGAGGTCCTCGATCGAGATCTCCGACGGGTCTTCGATGATTTCCGTGCGCCGGTCGTCGCCGTACTTCGTCTTCACCTCGGCGAGCTCCTCGACGATGATCTCGGAGACCATCTCCTCGGACTCGAGCACCGCCTCGAGGTGGGCGATCAGGGCGCGGACCTCTTTGTGCTCCTCGACGATCTTGTCGCGTTCGAGCCCGGTCAGGCGCTGCAGACGCATATCGAGGATGGCCTGTGCCTGCGCCCGGGAAAGGCCGAACTCCTGCATCAGCCCTTCGCGCGCCGCCTCCGGGTCCGCGGCCCCACGGATGAGGGTGATGACCGCGTCGAGATTGTCGAGGGCGACCACCAGGCCCTCCAGGATGTGGGCCCGCTCTCGCGCCCGAGCGAGATCGAATGCGGTGCGACGCAGGACCACCTCGCGGCGGTGGTCGAGAAAATGTTGGACGAGCTCTTTGAGATTGAAGACCTTCGGCTGGTTGTTGATCACTCCGAGGAGATTGATGCCGAAGGTCGTCCGCATCTGCGTGAGGGTGTAGAGGTTGTTCTGAACGACCTCGGGCACCGCGTCCCTTTTGAGCTCGATCACCACGCGGATGCCGTCCCGGTCGGACTCGTCTCTGAGGTCCGCGATGCCCTCGAGACGCTTGCTCTGCACGAGGCTCGCGATCTGCTCGACCAACCGCGCCTTGTTGACCTGGTACGGGAGCTCGTTGACGATGATCGCCGCGCGCTGCTTCTTCTCCGCCTCGCGGATGCGCGTCCGCGCCTGCATGCGAACGATACCGCGGCCGGTCGTGTAGGCATCGTAGATGCCTTTCCTCCCGAGGATGAAGCCGGCGGTGGGAAAGTCCGGGCCCGGCACGAAGTCCATCAGATCTTCGACGCTGAGCTCCGGGTCGCTGAGGAGTGCGATCGCCGCGTCCACCACCTCGCGGAGGTTGTGCGGCGGGATATTGGTCGCCATTCCGACAGCGATTCCCGAAGATCCGTTGACCAGGAGGTTCGGTATGCGCGACGGCAGCACGCTGGGCTCGCTCATCGAGCCGTCGTAGTTCGGCGTCCACTCGACCGTCTCCTTGGCGATGTCGTCGCCTAAGAGCTCCTCCGCCAACCGTGTCAGCCGGACCTCGGTGTAGCGCATCGCCGCCGGCGAGTCGCCATCGACAGAGCCGAAGTTGCCCTGGCCGTCGACCAGGGTGTAGCGCATCGAAAAGTCCTGCGCCATGCGGACCGCGGTGTCATAAATCGCCTGGTCACCGTGAGGATGGTATTTACCCATGACATCGCCGACGATCCGCGCGGATTTCTTGTACGGCCGCGAGGCGGTGTTGCCCCCCTCCCACATGCCGAAGAGGATCCTGCGGTGGACGGGCTTGAGGCCGTCTCGCACATCGGGCAGGGCACGCCCGATGATGACGGACATCGCGTAGTCGAGGTATGATCTCTTGAGCTCCTCCTCGATCGTCACGGGCACGCGGTCCGTGCGTGGCGGGGTCGGCTGATCGGTCATTTAGATGTCCAGATTCCGGGCCTCGAGCGCGTTGGCCTCGATGAAGTTCCGGCGGGGTTCGACGGCGTCGCCCATGAGAATCGTGAAGAGCTCGTCCGCCCGCGCCGCGTCTTCAACCGTCACCACGAGGAGGCGCCGCGTCTCGGGGTTCATCGTGGTTTCCCAGAGCTGGCGCGGGTTCATCTCTCCCAGGCCCTTGTAGCGCTGGATGTTGAGGCCCTTCTTCGCGACCTCGTAGACGCGACCGACGAGCTCTCGCAGGCTGGCGAGGGTCTCGCGATCGCCGTTCCGCTCGAGATGAAACGGTCCCACACGGAGCGCTTCGACCTGGCCGAATTGATTCCGCGCGCGCCGATAATGGCCGCTCGACCCGAGGAGCTGCCCGAGCCGGACCTCGCGGCCGCGGCCGTTGTAGCCGACGCGGCAGATGACCTCGGGCACCCCGTGCTCCTCGTCAAGCTCGATGCGGGTTTTTTCATATCCAAGCTCGCGAAGCTCGTTCGCGAGTTCCTCGGCAAAGCCGGCGGAATTCGCGCCACCGTCCCATCGCGCCTCGGTGTCGAGCGCGGCGAGTACGAGATCTTGTGGCCACCCGCGTCGGTCCAGATGCTCGAGGCTCTCGTTCCAGTCCTGAGCCGCCAGAATCGCCCGTCGCAGCTCGCGCCCGGCGAGCTCCCGGCCGGTGGTGCCGATCACGAGCCGGAACTCATCTTCGACCCGGTCGAGGAGGAAGCGGGAGAGGTCGTTGTCGTCGCCGAGGTAGACCTCTTTCTTCTTCCGGCTGACTTTGTAGAGCGGCGGCTGCGCGATGTACAGGTTGCCGCGCTCGACGAGCTCTCGCATCTGTCGATAGAAGAAGGTGAGGAGGAGCGTGCGGATGTGTGATCCGTCGACGTCAGCGTCAGTCATGATGATGATCTTGTGGTAGCGGACCTTCAAGGGGTCGAACTCATCCTGACCGATGCCCGTGCCGAGACACTGGATCAGCGCGCGGATTTCCTCCGATGAGAGCATGCGGTCGAAACGGGCCTTTTCGACGTTGAGGATCTTCCCGCGGAGCGGAAGGATTGCCTGGAAGAGCCGGTTCCTTCCCTGTTTGGCGGAACCGCCTGCGGAATCACCTTCGACGATGAACAACTCCGAGAGCTCCGGGTCGCGCTCCGAACAGTCGGCGAGCTTCCCCGGCAGAGCCGAGGTCTCGAGCGCGCTCTTGCGCCGTGTGAGCTCCCGCGCCTTACGCGCCGCCTCGCGCGCGCGGGCCGCATCGAGGCACTTCGCGACGATGCCCTTCGCTACTGCGGGGTTCTCTTCGAAGTGGGTCGAGAGCCGATCATTGATGACCGACTCCACCCAGCCTTTGATGTCCGAGGACACCAGCTTGTCCTTCGTTTGGGACGAAAACCGTGGCTCCTGAATCCGTACAGCGATGACCGCGGTCAGGCCTTCGCGGACGTCCTCGCCCGAGAAGTTTTCCTTGAGCCCCTTGAGGAGGTTCTGGCTCTGGGCATAGGCGTTGATCGTGCGGGTGAGGGCCGCCCGGAAACCGGAGAGGTGGGTCCCGCCGTCACGGTTGTAGACCGTGTTCGTGAAGGCGAGGACGTTTTCGTTGTACCCGTCATGCCACTGCAGCGCGACCTCGACCTGCTCGCCCTCGTCGTTTGTGTCCGTGAGGTAGATCGGTTCCTCATGGAGGGCGCTCTTCGAGCGGTTGAGGTAGAGCGCGAACTCGCGCAAACCTCCGTCGAAGTGGAAGTTCTCCTCGCGTTCGCTGCTTTCGTCGGAGAAGTGGATCTTGACGCCCGAGTTGAGAAATGCGAGTTCGCGCAGGTGGCGCACGAGGAGGTCGGGATGGAAATCGAGTACCGAGAAGATCTCCGCATCGGGCTTGAAGGTGATGATCGTGCCGGTCCGTCGCGTGGTGCCGACCGCTTTGAGCACTTCCTTGGGCACGCCGCGCTCATAGGTTTGTCCCCAAACTCTGCCGTCCCGATGGATCTCCAGGCGCAACCACTCGGCGAGGAAATTGACCACGCTGACGCCGACGCCATGCAGCCCGCCAGAGACCTTGTAGGAGTTGCTGTCGAATTTCCCCCCGGCGTGGAGCTCGGTCATGATGACCTCCGCCGCCGAGCGGCCCGTCTCCTTGTGGGTGTCGACAGGGATGCCGCGGCCATCGTCGGTCACGGTGACCGTCTGGTCGGCGTGCACGATCACCGAGATATGAGAGCAGTGGCCCGCCTGAGCCTCGTCGATGGCATTGTCCACCACCTCCCACACCATGTGGTGCAGACCGGCGACATCATCGACATCGCCGATGTACATCCCCGGCCGTTTGCGCACCGCCTCCTGACCCTTGAGGACCTTGATGTTTTCAGCCGTGTAGTTTTCAGTCATCTCTTGCGGCCTCCTGAGACACGCAAGTGCCGTTCTCGATTCGCAAGCAGTGCCCTTGGGGGCCCGCCAATTCCGCCACCTGCTCGCTCGTGCTGGAGAGAAACAGCTGGCGTTCAGAGCCGAGGTACTCGATCAGCACCTTCAATGCCGCGCTGTCGAGCTCGGCATCTACGTCGTCGACAATTACGGGAAAGCGCTCGTCTCGCTTCCTTTCGACCTGCGCAAGTGTGGCGAGCCGGAGCGCAGCCGCCACCGCTTTGGTCTGTCCCGAACTGAGTACATAACGGACGCTCCGGCCGTCGGTTTTCAAGCTCAGATCGTGGCGGTGAGGACCGTCCACGGTGAACCCCATCTGGCGGTCCCGCGTCCGCGTCTCATTATACCGCTGTCGGTAGAGAACTTCCACCCTTTCGTGGCCTTCGAGGGGCTCGTTCCACGGCTCGGTGCGATAGGCGAGGTCGATCTTCGGCGCGGCGTCTTTCGAAAGCACCGACCACACTTCGGAAAACCTCTCTTCGAGCACACGCACGCCATCGTGGCGCCCCTCAACCACGCGCGCTGCGGCCGCTGCGAGCGGTGTCTCCCAGGCCTCGATTTCAGCATCTGCTGTCCCGCTTCCGAGAGCCGCATTCCGTTGTCGCAACAGGCGGCGGTAGTTCCGAATCTCCTCGAGGTACGGGGGCCGGAGCAGAAAGGCCAAGCGATCGAGAAATGCCCGCCGGGTTTCGGGTGGGCCGGCCACCAGCTCGCGATCGTGGGACGTGATGGTGAAGACCGGCAGGAGCTGAAGAAACCGTTCCACGTCGACAGCCGACCCGTCCACCCGGAGGTCGCGAGATAAGGGCGGGCCGACCTCGACCGTCTGTTCGAGACGATGCGTTCTACCGCCGCTCGAGATGACACCGCGGAGACGGAAAATCGCCTCCCCGTGGCGCACCGCGCGACGGAGATGGGTCGTCCGAAAGGACCGGAGATTGCCGAGAACAGCCAGCGCTTCGAGGAGGCTGCTCTTGCCGGCGCCGTTGGGCCCGAGTATGACATTGGTCTTCTCGCCGAAGCGGTACTCGGCGTCATCGAGGTTTCGAAAGGACCCTAGGCTCAGCTCGATCAGGACCACGGTACAACGGCAGACGTCATCGTCGGCTGCTCGCTCTTTTCCACGCTGCGCTCATGAATATCCTTTTCGAGAAGCAGTAACGATCTCAGCGTGTGCGAACCAGCCGACCGGCTCACAGACGCATCGGCATGAGCACGTAGATGTATTCCTCGAGCCGGGAATCGTCCTCGACCGGCACCACAACGCATTGTGTGTTGCTGTCGCGAAGCTGGAGTTCGACGGCGTCGCACTCGAGCACTTGGAGCGCGTCGATCAGATAGCTCGCATTGAGCGCTATTTCGAGACCCTCACCCTGATAGCTAACGCTCAAGGTCTCTTCCGCGCTCCCCCGTTCGTAGCCGATCGACACGAGGGTCAGCTCGCCGCCCGCGTCGAACTGGAAACGAACACCCCTGGCTTTCTCATGCGCCATCAGGCTGACCCGTCGCAGCGAGGCCAGCAGTTCCTTGCGGTCAACCCGCGCCCGACTGGGATTGTCGCGCACGATCACGCGCTCGTACTGTGGAAAACGAAGCTCGACGATTCGCGACACGAGCGTCCGCTCCCCCATCAAAAACCCGAGGTGATTGTCGCCCGCCGAGACCCGAACCTCGTCGTCTCCGAATCGCGCAAACTCTGCCAGCAGCTTGCGAGGAAACAACTGCTGCTCGAATGGTGCCTCTCCGGCCGGCGCCTTGGCCCGAACCATCGCCAGCCGATGGCCATCGGTCGCTGCGATCTCGATCTCTCCTGGGATCAGCTTGACCAAAGCACCGTTGAGCTGAAACTTCGGGTCATCCTTGGTAATCGCGAAGGCAACACGGTCCAGCATCAGCTGGAAGAGATCCAATGGCAGGGCATAGTCGCCCGCCTCGGGCACTTCCGGAACCGTCGGATATTCCGAAGGATCGGACACGGCCATACGCGAATGGAATCTCCCGCACTCGATCTCCACCGCGTCTCCGTCCTGGCGGAGCGTGAACTCTTCCTCGGGCAGGCTGCGAACCAGATTCTGAAATACTTTGCTCTCGAGCGTCGCGCGACCCCCACCATGAACGGCGGCAGGGCATTCCGTCACGATCGTCATGTCGAGGTCGGTGGCGACCATCCGGAGACGGTTCTCCTCGGCTTCTGCGAGTATGCTCGAAAGTATCGGGATCGTGGTCCGGTGTTCGACGACGCCTTGCAGGATGGAGAGTTCCTGGAGGACCAGGTTGCGCTGCAGTTTGAGTTCCATCAACCGCCCTTTCCTCAGACGACTACGTATATTTCAGGCGGAAATATACCATGATTCGTCATCGTCGTCGAGGCTGTGGAATCCGCGGAAAATTAATATAAATTCCTTTTTTTCAGTATTTTCAAGCCGCTGACCCTGGTGTTGAAAAGGCTGAGGACGATCTGTGTGGCGGTGTGGAAATCTCGTCCCACTCACAGCACACCACAAGCGATTGTTCGATTTCCACAGCCCGGCTGTGGAATCTCATGCAAAGTGCTCCCTGAAGGATGTGAGTGTGGCATCGAAATCGGGGTTCGACTGTCGCATCTTCTGCACGCTGTCGACCGCGTACATGACGGTCGAGTGGTGCTTTGAGAAGATTCGACCTATCTCCGGGAAGCTGAGTTCGAGGATGTCGCGGATCAGATACATCGCGACCTGCCGCGGGAGCGCGATCGAACGGCGATTGGAACGGCCTTTCACATCGGCCACACGAACACCGTAGTGTTGGGCGACGAAACGAACGATGTCGGACGGGGAGGTCGCGCGCTCGTCCGGGAGGAGCTCGAACAGGGCGAGGCGGACGACATCGACGGTGATCTTCGAGTTTTTCAGCTGGGCGTAGGCGATGGTTCGGTTGAGGCAGCCCTCGAGCTCGCGGACATTGTTCTGCACCCGGCGGGAGATAAAAAGTACAACGTCCTCCGGCAATTCGCGGCCGACGGCGCGCGCTTTTTCGCGAAGTATCGCACAGCGGGTTTCGAGGTCCGGAGGCTGGATGTCGGCGATCAGACCCTGAAGGAAGCGCGACCGCAGGCGCTCCTCGAGGCCGGGAATGTCGGCGGGTCGCGCATCGGAGGTGAAGACCACCTGGCGGCCGGTGGACTGGAGGGTGTTAAAGGTGTGGAAGAACTCCTCCTGAGTCCGCTCCTTGCCGGCAATGAACTGGATGTCGTCGAGGAGCAGGAGATCGACCCCGCGAAAGGTCTGGCGGAAGGCGTCCATCTGCTTGCGGCGGATGCAGTGGATGAGCTCGTTGACGAACTGCTCGGTCGTCATGTAGGCGACCTTCAACGAGGGGATGGTCTCCGCGAGCCGATTCGCAATGCTGTGCAGGAGGTGGGTCTTGCCGAGGCCGGATCCCCCATAGAGGTACAAGGGGTTGTATGTCTTTCCGGGACCTTCGGCTACCGCTTCGGCGGCCGCTGCCGCGAATTGATTCGACGAACCCACGACGAAACGGTCAAAGGTGAAACTCGGGTTGAAGGGGTGGGTCGTGATCTTCGACGTGACGCGCTCGCCGCCACCGATAGGCCCGGCCTCGTGGCCCTCGTCTCGAGCGATGAGGACGCGGAAGTCGGGCCCGAAATGGCTCCTGGCAACGGTCTCGATATCACGCAAAAGGTGGTCCCGAACCCAGTCGCTCACGATGGCATTGTCGGTGGTCAACGTCAGCGCGCCGGTCGATTTTTCAAGGACCGAGAGCGGTGCGATCCAGGTGACGTATTCCTCGTCACCCATCATCTGCCTCAGGTGTGGTTGGAGGTGCTGCCAGCGGTCCATCGTAGTACGCTAGCACATCTCACGGCGAGGCGGAATTCCGCGGCTCCGGGGGTGAGACCTTGACACCCATGATGGGCTGCGATATCGTGACGCGCCCCATAATTGGGGAAAGAGAGACATCATGAAGAGAACCTTTCAGCCGAACAACCGCAAGCGGAAGAAGACCCACGGGTTCCGGGTGCGCATGCGCACCAAGAGCGGCCGTAAGGTCCTCCGCGCGCGCCGCCGCAAGGGGCGCAAGCGGATTGCCGTCTGAGCGCCACTTTCATTTCCCAGCAGCGGCTCGACTCAAAAGAAGGGCCGATTTTCAAAGGGTTTACAGGGTGGGTGCCCGGGTGGCCGGGTGCCATGTGGTGATTTTTCTCATGCGAGCGGACGGACACCAAGGGAGATTCGGGGTGACCGCATCGCGCCGAGTGGGCGGAGCGGTTGTCCGGTCACGCTGCAAGCGCCGGTTGCGCGAACTCTACCGCCTGCACAGGGTCGAGTTTGGTGAAACACCGATCGACATGGTCGTCAATGCGCGACGATCGGCAGCGAACGCTCCCTGGGATGCCCTCGAAGAGGACTTTGTGAGATGCGTACGACGGGGGCTGGAGTTGGTCGCTCGAGCGGGATCTCAAGACCACCGGCGACAACCCGGTTCGTAGTGGGGTAGAAGACCGGAAGATGGAGAAGAGACTACTTCTGGCATTCGTGCTTTCGGCGGCGATTCTTCTCGCCTGGTCGATCCTCTTCCCACCCCCCCAGCGCCCACCGCAGCCGACAACACCGGCGACGGTCGAAGAGCCGGCCGAGGCGGCTGTGACACAGGCACCGGAGCCCGACGAGCAGACCGAAGCCGATGTCGAGGACCCCGCCGAGGCGTCCACGTTCGAGGTCACGGGAGCGGCTGCCGAAGAAACCGTGGAGTTGGCAAATGACGCGATCGCGGTCGAGTTGTCGAACCGCGGAGCGGCCGTCATCTCCTACAAGCTCCTCGACTACGAAGGCGACGCCGGGCAGCCGCTGGACCTCGTGCAAACCGTGTCCCTGGCGGAGGCGGCGTATCCACTGCAGCTGATCACGCCGGATGGGCCTGACACCAGGCTTTACGCGATCGAGCGCAACGAGAGAGGTGCCGTCTTCACGTGGTCGGACGGCGCCGGCAACCGGGTGATCAAGAGCATCGCACTGAGCGGTGACGGCTACGGCCTGGATATCGAAGTCGCGACATCTGGAACGTTTTCGGCGGCCAGGATGAGCCTCGGCACGGGCATGCGTGACCTCGATGCCACGGAACAGAACAGCCGCCTCGCCCTGTGGGGCGAGGGGGTCATGATGGCCGACGGGGAGGTCGAGCGATTCAAGCGCCGCAAGGTGAAGGAGCGCCAGGTCCTCGCGCCGTCGAGCATCACTTTTGTCGGCTTCGAGGATGCGTACTTTCTGAACGTTTTGCGGCCCGAGGGGTCGGTGGCGGACGTCCGAATCGAACCCTTCGAGTACGCCCAGGACGCCGAAACGACGACCAAGGTCCTGCGGATCTCGGTGGCTCCGGCCCGCGGTGAGGTCTACGGCCAGCTGTTGGGCGCGCCGAAGGAGTACGACCTCCTGCAAGCGATTGACCAGGGCGTTGAGAAGACCCTCGATTTCGGGGTCTTCAGCCCGATCTCGGTCTTCTTCCTCAAGGCGCTCCGCTGGATCTACAGCCATGTCGGCAACTACGGAGTGGCGATCATCCTGCTCACGCTGGGAATCCGCATCCTGCTCTTTCCTCTGATGCACACCTCGACGGTGTCGATGCGCAAGATGGCCAAGGTCCAGCCCAAGGTCAAAGAAATCCAGGCCAAGTACAAAAAGAAGAAGAGCGACCCTCAAGCCCGGGCCAAGATGAACCAAGAGATGATGGCGCTTTACAAGGAGGAGGGTGTCAACCCGATGGCCGGGTGTCTGCCGTTGCTGGTGCAGCTGCCCCTCCTGTGGGCCCTGTACAAGCTCTTCCTGAGTGCGATCGAGTTGCGTCACGCGCCATTCATGTTGTGGATCACCGACCTCTCGGCCAAGGATCCTCTGTACGTGACCCCCGTCCTGATGACCGCGACGATGTGGCTTCAGCAACGCCTCGCTCCGCAGGCGGGAGATCCCCAGCAGCAGCGGCTGATGCGGATGATGCCGTTGATCTTCGGGATCATGTTCCTGCAGTTCCCCGCGGGCCTCGTGCTGTACTGGTTGGCGAACAACGTGATCACGATCATCCAGCAGGAGATCACGCTCCACATCGTTGGCGAGCGGAAACGGGGCGGCGGCGGACCGAAGAAGAAAAAGACGGGGAAGGACACCAAGTGATGAGTAGGCGCAACACCTTTCGCGGTGCGACCCTCGACGAGGCCTTGAGCGCCGCCTGCGGCGCGCTCGGATCGCGGCTCGAGGAGCTTCACTACGATGTCGTCCCGGGAGATGGGAGCGACGTGGCCGTCGAGGCTGCGGTCGATCCCGTGGCTGTGCTCGGGCTTTTCCTTTCTGAGTCGTTCAGGGCCGGCGAGCTGGAAATCACGGCGCGTCTCGAGAACCACGAAGAGGCTCTCGAAGGCGAGCTGCAGGGGAACGACCTCCGCTTCCTCACCGCTTCGGGAGGACGCGGGCTCGACGCCCTCCAGTACCTCTGCAACCGCGTCCTCAACCGCCGGCTTTCGGACCACCACCCCGTCCATCTCGACAGCGAAGGCTTCAAGGAGAGGCGAGCCGAGAAGCTGCGCGAGCGAGCCGAATCAGCAGCCGACGAGGCCCTGCGGCGGGGCGCCCCGGTGACCCTCGGGCCGCTGACCCCGGCCGCGCGGCGCGAAATCCACCTCGCGCTGGCCGACGACCCCGAGGTGGAGACCGAGTCCGATGGTGAAGGCTTCCTCAAGCGGATTGTCATCCGACCTCGCCGGCGGCGCTGACACGATCGTCGCCCGGGCGTCGCCGGCGGGGCGCGGCGCGCTCGCTCTCATCCGGGTCAGCGGCACGAGAACGGCCGAGTGTGCCGCGAAGGTCTGCCAGGATCTGGATTTTAGCGGCGGGTGGAAGGTGTCGTTGACGACCCTGCGAGATGCCGGCGGCGAAGATCTTGACCGGGGCGTCGTGATCGCCTACCCGGGGCCCCGTTCGTACACGGGCGAGGACATGCTGGAGATCTGTGTGCATGGCTCCCCGTACCTTGTGGATTCCGTGACGAAGTCTTTCATCGCCGCCGGCGCGCGGCCCGCCGAGCCCGGGGAGTTCACCCGGAGGGCGGTCGCCAACGGCAAGCTGGACCTCGTGCAAGCGGAGGCGGTTGCGGATCTCATCGCTGCCGACACCGCGTGGCAACATCGCAACGCGCGCGAACAGCTCGCCGGAGCGTTATCGGAGCAGTTCGGGCGCCTGCGGGCGAGCTTCATCACCGCGTTGGGTGCGGCGGAGGCTTCTCTGGACTACGAGGCGCAGGGCGTTGTGGTCGATCCGCCAGAGCTCGCGGCGAAGCTCGAAGCGTGCCGCGAGCAGATCCGCTCGCTGGTTGCCACGGCGTCTGCGGGGGCGCGTATCCGCGACGGGCTTCGCGTGGTCATCCTGGGCGAGCCGAACGCCGGAAAGTCGACCCTGTTCAACCGCTTGTGCGGCTCGGAGCGGGCCATTGTCTCGCCGCGCCCGGGGACGACACGCGACGTGATCGAGGCTGAGCTCGAAATCGGCGGCGTGAGGATGGTCCTCCACGACACGGCGGGACTGCGTGCGGGTGGAGACGAGGTCGAAGCCGAGGGGCACCGGCGCGCGGAGGCCGCGGCCGCGGCGGCGGACCTCACAGTGTTCCTGTGGGCGGCGGACAGCGATGAAGAGCCGGAGGCGCCGGGGATCGCGCACGACCTGCCGGTCATCCGCATACGTTCGAAGGCCGACCTCGCCCCCGAGGGGGCCGCAGGAGATGGTTGGCTCCGCCTCTCGAGCTCGACGGGAGAGGGGATGGCGGCATTCCGAGCGGCATTGCTGCGGCGAGCGGAGCACGAGATCGTCGATCTCGGCGGCTCGGTGGCCATTGCCGAACGCCACCGGCGAGCGCTTCAGGTGGCCCAGGCGGAGCTTGAGTCCTGTGAAGCCGACGCTCCGGAAAAGGTCGCAGAGAGCCTGCGGTGGGCCCTGCGGACGATCGATCATCTGGTTGGTGGGATCGCAGACGACGACGTTTTGGATGAGGTCTTCGGCGCCTTTTGCGTCGGGAAATAGCGGATGCGGCACTTCGATGTGGTGGTGGTGGGCGCGGGGCATGCCGGCTGTGAGGCCGCCGCAGCCGCCGCCCGATTGGGTGCGGCGGTCGCAGTCGTCACCCTCGACCGTGGGACAGTGGCGCAGATGCCGTGTAATCCGGCCATCGGCGGCATCGGCAAGGGCCACCTCGTGGCCGAGATCGATGCGCTTGGCGGCCTGCAGGGTTGGGCGGCAGACCGCGCGGGCATCCAGTTCAAGACCCTGAATCGGTCCAGGGGTCCGGCGGTGTGGGGCCCTCGGGCGCAGTGCGACAAGCGGAGGTATCAACAGGTCGTGCGGCGGGTGGTGGGGGGACTGCGCGGCGTCACCCTGGTGGAAGCCGAAGTCGAGGGCTTGCTGGCCGAGGGCGCGCGCGCGACCGGGGTGATCGTGCGGGGGGGAGAGCGCATCAAGGCGCGAGCCGTCATCCTCACCACGGGCACCTTCCTCGGCGGTGTCCTCCACACGGGCGACGAGCGACGCCCCGGCGGACGGTTGGGCGAAAGGCCCAGCACGGCCCTGGGCGAGAGCCTTTCAGATCTCGGCCTCGAGTTGCGCCGGTTCAAAACGGGCACGCCGCCCCGGTTGGCGCGCGGGAGCATCGATTTCGAGCGCCTGGAGGTGCAGCCGGGCGACCGTGAGCCGCGTCCCTTCTCGTGGCGGACCGCGGAGGTGGAGAACCGTTGCGTCTGCTGGGTTACCCGTACACCGCCCGCCGTGCGGACCATCATCGGCGACAACGTCCACCGGTCGCCTCTGTTATCGGGTGCGATCGAAGGCGTCGGCCCTCGCTACTGCCCATCGATCGAGGACAAGGTTGTTCGCTTTCCGCACCATGAGCGTCATACCGTATTCCTCGAGCCCGAAGGGCTGGACACAGAAAGCATCTACGTCAACGGACTTTCGACGAGCTTGCCCGCCGATGTCCAGGAGGCGGTTGTTCGCAGCGTCCCCGGTCTCGAGGGCGCGGCATTCCTGCGCTATGGATATGCCGTCGAGTACGACGTCGTTGCCCCGCTGCAGGTCGGCGCCAACCTTGAATGCCTGCAGGTTCGAGGACTCTACCTCGCGGGCCAGCTCTTGGGGACATCGGGATACGAGGAGGCGGCGGCGCTCGGGCTCTTGGCCGGCATCAACGCCGCGCAAGATCTTCGAGGCCTTGAACCGCTGATCCCGGCTCGAGAAGACGCGTATGTCGGGGTTTTGGTCGATGATGTGTGCGGGCGCGATCATCGCGAGCCGTACCGCATGTTCACCTCGCGCGCGGAGCATCGTCTGCTGCTCGGGGTTGATTCTGCGCGCGAGCGGTTGATGGAGGTCGGCTTCCGGTTGGGGCTGGTGCGAGAGGCGGCGTTTCACGTGGAACGGGAGCGGTGGTCTCGCCGGCAACGAGCGCGCACCGCCCTCGAAAACGACCACATCAGGCCGGATGCAGAGACGCGAGCGAGGGTGCGCGAGGTGGCCGGTGTGGAGATCTCGGCCCCGACCACGTGGGCAAAAATCCTGCGCCGGCAGGATGTGGACGTCGACCGCGTGGGCGCAGCGCTCGAGGCTTTCGCGGGCCTCGGGCGGGACGACTGCCGGGTGGTGATCGGCCTCCTTCGCTATGACGGCTATCTCGCACGCCAGGAGAAGGAGCGCGAGCGCGTCCGCCGCCTTCGCGACATCCCGATTCCCGCCGATGTCGATGTGGCCTCGCTGCCCGGGGTTTCGCGAGAGGTCGCAGAGGCGCTGCGGCGCGACAGGCCCCCTACCCTCGCCGACGCCGAGAGGCTTCCGGGCATGACGCCCGCCGCCCTGGCGATCTTGGCGGGCCGGTTGGCCCGCGGTGGAGAGAGCCGGTGAGCGCGGCGGAAAGCTTTGCCGAGCTCCTCGCAACTCACGTCGAGGGCGAGACGTTGCGCCAGCTGAACGCCTATGCCGAGATCCTCGAGAGGTGGTCCAAGCGACACAATCTGGTGCGCTTCGCCAGTCGTGAGGAGTTGGTGAATCGTCACATCGTCGACAGCTTGGCTGCGGCACCCTTCCTTGGGGAGCGGGGGCGGCTGGTCGACGTCGGCAGCGGCGCCGGCCTGCCGGGGGTGCCGCTGCTGGCCGCCCGGCCGGGTTGGCAGGGCGTGCTTCTCGAACCCCGCCAAAAACGGTGGGCCTTCCTCCGCACGGTGGTTCGGGAGCTCGAACTGTCGGCCGAGGTCGTGAGGCTGCGCTATGAGGACTACGAGATTTCCCAGCCGTTCGATGCTGTCACGGCTCGAGCAGTCGGTGGCCATGATGCGATGCTGGGGTGGGCGAGAACGAGGCTCACGACAGCCGGAGAGGTGTTTCTGTGGACGACAGTCGGCGGCCTGGCGGAGCTCCAGGCCGTGGCCGGGTGGCGTGTGTTAAGCTCGGGACTACCCGGCCTCGAGTGCGGCCGGCTGGCTCGGCTGCAACCATGTTTCACGTGAAACCAGGCAACGTTTCGGCGGCGGGCGACGAATATCACGCCCGTGTCTCGCGGCGGCTTTCCATGCCGGGGGAGCAGGGGTGTTCTGTGCCGTTCGACTGGTGGCCGCGGCCGGAGTCGCGCCAATGACGGCTCGTATCGTGGCCGTCGCCAACCAGAAGGGCGGGGTGGGCAAGACCACGACCGCCATCAGCCTCGGTGCAACGCTCGCCGCCTATGAGCGACAGGTTCTGCTCATCGACCTCGACCCGCAGTCCAACTGTAGTTCAGGGCTGGGATTTCGGGACGATGGCAGCGCACCCACATCCTATGATCTCGTACTCGGTGGCGCGACCGTCGATCTGGCGGCGCAGCCGACCGAGTTCCCCCACCTTTCGGTCATACCGGCAATCCCCGGCCTGGCCGGGGCGGAGGTCGAGCTCGTCGGCATGGTCGGGCGAGAGTACCGTCTTCGCGACGCGGTCGCCGGCGACCACGTCGCGGCCTATGATTTCGTGCTCGTCGACTGTCCACCTTCGCTGGGGCTCTTGACCCTCAATGCCCTTGCGGCAGCCGACGGCCTCCTGGTCCCCATCCAGTGCGAATACTTTGCCATGGAGGGGGTGTCGATGCTGATGTCAACGGTCGAGGAGGTGCGTCGCTTCCTCAACCCCCGCCTGACGATCGATGGGGTGCTGCTGACGATGTACGATGAGCGGACCAACCTCGCGCAACAGGTCGCGGACGAGGTGCGGGGGGTGTTCGGGGACCTGGTCTTCGAGACCCTCGTGCCCCGCAACGTTCGTCTCGCGGAGGCGCCCTCATTCGGGCGGCCGATTCACGCGTATGATCTGCGGAGCCGGGGCTCACAGGCGTATTTGGAGCTCGGCCGCGAGTATCTGAACCGGAGGGAGAGGTCGCATGCCGGCTAAGCAGGCGCTGGGACGGGGCCTGAAGGCGCTCATACCCGACACACCGCGGGCGCGGGCGGGTTTTGCCGAGATTTCCGTGGAACATCTCCGGCCCAATCCCCAACAACCCCGCCACGTGTTCGATGAGAAGGCCCTGGCGGAGCTGGCCGAATCCATCCGCCAACACGGGGTATTGCAGCCCATCTTGGTCAGCGAGGACGCGGCCGGTGGGTACCTCTTGATCACCGGTGAGCGCCGATGGCGGGCCGCTCGGTTGGCCGGACTGGCGGCGGTCCCGGCCGTGATCCGCGAGCACATCGAGGACGCGCATCAGCTCGAGCTGGCACTGGTGGAGAATCTCCAGCGGCGCGATCTCACGCCTCTCGAGGAGGCCCGGGCCTTCGAGCACCTGCGAACGAATCTCGGTCTCTCTCAGCGGGAGATCGCGGAACGCGTCGGGATGGATCGCAGCACCGTTGCCAACTCCCTGCGTCTTCTCAAGCTGCCGGCGGAGGTTCAGGAGCTTGTTGAGCGGGGCGATCTCTCGGCAGGACACGGCCGGGCGCTTTTGGCGTTTGCGGACGACACGGAACGCTGCGAATGGGCGCGGCGCGTGGTGTCGGCCGGGCTCTCCGTGCGAGATCTCGAAGGAGCGGCCGCCCTGGCGCGAAGCGAGGCCACGACCGCCACGCGGAGCTCCGCCGGCCGCCGCCGGCCCGCTGGCGATCCGAATCTCCGTGCCGCAGAGGAAAAGCTTTCGCTGAGGCTCGGTGCGCCGGTCGAAATTCGGCCGCGCCGTCGCGGCGGCTCGATCGTCATCGCCTGCAGCGACCAGGGCGAGTTGATGCGCGTTTTCGATCTCTTGATGGGGGGTGAGTCATGACCCGAGGAGAGTCCCTCAATGGATTTGTCGATTCCGGGTGCACGATCCGCGGTGAGCTCGAGTTTTCGAACTATTTTCGCGTCGATGGACGGGTCGAGGGAACCGTGCGGTCACGGTCGGAGCTTGTGGTCGGCGAAGGGGGCGTGGTGGAGGGGGAGGTCGAGGTCGCCCGGTGCGTCGTGGGCGGAGAGGTTCACGGCACCATCCGCGCGAGCGAGCAAGTGCTGCTTCATGCCAGCGCCAAGGTGTGGGCGGAGGTCCATACTCCGGCCCTGGTGATGGAGGACGGCGCCTTTCTCGAGGGCGCGGTGAGCATGGACTCGCAGGACGTGAAAAAAAACACAAACAAGGCGCCATCGACATCTTGACCGGGATTCGAGGATTTGTTAGCTTGAGCCGCCCTGTGCTGAGCACGGGAGCGGATCGAGCCGGGAGCGGCCGATGACCCCACCAAACATGTCCCTGATCTTCATCATGGTCTGCTTCTGGGTGACGCTGTGGATCGTCTACCGCTTTTTGGTCCGCCCGGTCGGTGATGTGATTGCCGAACGCAGCCGGCGGATCGACGATGCGCAGCAGGAGTGGTCGACCAAGAACGAGGCCTATCTGGCAGCGGTGGCCCGAGTTGAGGAAGAGGTCGCGTCAGCCGCCAAGGACGCGGCGACGATCCGTGCCGACGCCCGCCAGCACGCGATGGACGAGCGCCAGGCCGCTCTCGACAAAGCGCGGGCAGCGGCCGATGAGCGGCTCGCCGCCGTGCTCGTGACGCTCGACAAGGAAACCGACGCCGCGCGCGCAGATCTCCGGAGTCGCGCGCAAGAGCTCGCTCGCCTGCTCGCTGGCCGCTTGCTCGGACGGGAGATCGCATGATCAAGACGATCTTCGGTTGGATCGTCGTCTACAGTGTCGCGCTCGTTTTCGCCATCTTGGTCGACGAAGGGGTCAAACACGCTGGCGTGCCGGACTATATCTGGCTGTCTTTGAACCTCACGCTCTTTTTGTACATCTTGCAGAGGTTTATCGGTCGCCCGATGGGCGCGTTTCTGGAGACCCGGCGCGAAGGCATTGCCGAGGAGCTGCAGCACGCCCGCCGCCAGCTCGAGGAGGCCGATCGTCTCCAGGCTGAGGTTTCGAAGCGGCTTGCGGATCTCGAAAACGAGGTTTCCGAGATGAAAAAACGCGCGGTCGCCGACGGCGCGGCCGAGGTGGCGAAGATCTCTGAACAGACCTCGATCGAGGAGGAACGATTCTTGCGGCGGGTGGATGAAGAAATCTCGCGCCGCGAAGCGGAGACCCGCGAGCGCCTTGCCCACGACACGGCCGAGCTGACCGCGCAGCTCGCGCGCGATCTGCTCGAAAACGAGATGACCGATGAAGATCGTCGCCGGGTTTTCGAGCGCAGCCTCGAGGCGATGACGACGATGAAAGGCAAGGAGTAGCAATGGGCCGCTTCCGAGCGCAGCCATACGCCAAGGCGTTGTTGGAAGTCGTACAGAAGGAAGCACCGGATCGCGTCGAGACAGTGGCTGACGAGCTCGACCAGGTGGCCGCAGCGCTCAAAGAGGTACCTGATTTTCACCGTGTCCTGGTGACGCCGATGGTATCGGTCGAGACCAAGACCGCGATCCTCGACTCGGTGCTCGACACACTCGGGACCGGCCAGCCGAGTCGACGCTTTTTCCACGTCGTGCAACACCACTATCGAATGGAACACATGGCGGACATCGCGGCCGTTTTCAGGGATCTTGTCGATCACAGCCTCGGTCGGACCCGGGCGCGCGTCGAAACCGCCATTGAGCTCGAACAGGACGAGCAGCGTCGCCTGGTCGAGGCGATTTCGGCCGTCGAGGGCGCTGCGGTGGTGGCGGATTTCGCGGCCCGGCGCGAGCTCCTCGGGGGGTTCAAACTTCAGGTTGGTTCGCGGGTCTTCGACGGCTCGCTGGCAGGAGAATTGGCTCGCTTGAGCCAAGAGATTGAGATCGAACAGGGGTAAGATATGCAGATCAAAGCCGCCGAGATTGCGGATGTCATCCGCCGTCAAATCGAAGGGTTCGAAACCAGCATCGACATGTCCGAGGTTGGAACCGTGATCTCGGTCGGAGATGGTATCGCCCGCATCTATGGCCTTGATGGCGTCATGGCGGGCGAACTCATCGAGCTGCCGCACGACGTCTACGGCCTCGCCCTCAACCTCGAGGACGACAACGTCGGCTGCGTGCTGATGGGCGAGGTCCATCTCGTCCAGGAGGGCGACGAAGCCAAGCGCACCAAGCGAATCCTCGACATACCGGCTGGTCCGGGACTCGTCGGCCGTGTGGTGGATCCACTCGGCCGCCCGCTCGACGGCAAGGGCCCGGTGGAGTCGACGGATCGCTACCCCCTCGAGCGGACCGCACCAGGCGTTGTGGCTCGCCAGCCGGTGAAGGAGCCGATGCAGACCGGCATCAAGGCCATCGATTCGATGATCCCGATCGGTCGTGGGCAGCGCGAGCTCATCATCGGTGACCGTCAGACCGGTAAGACGGCGGTGATCCTGGATTCGATCATCAACCAGAAGGGCACCGGCAACATCTGTATCTACGTCGCGATCGGCCAGAAGGCCTCGACCGTTGCTCAGGTCATCGCGACCCTCGAAAAAAACGGCGCCATGGATCACACGATCGTCGTCTCGGCGACCGCGTCCGAGCCGGCGCCACTGCAATATCTCGCGCCGTACGCCGGTGCCGCTCTGGGCGAGTACTTCCTGTACAACCAGGGCCACGCGGTGTGTTTCTACGACGATCTCACCAAGCACGCCCAGGCCTACCGCGAGATCTCCCTTCTGTTGCGTCGCCCGCCGGGTCGTGAGGCCTACCCGGGCGACGTGTTCTATCTCCACTCGCGGCTGCTCGAGCGCGCCGCCAAGCTCAACGACGAAAAGGGCGGCGGCAGCCTGACCGCGTTGCCGGTCATCGAGACCCAGATGGGCGACGTGTCCGCCTACATCCCGACCAATGTCATCTCGATCACCGACGGCCAGATCTACCTCGAGTCCGACCTCTTCTTCGCCGGCCAGCGCCCGGCGGTCAACGTCGGTCTGTCGGTGAGCCGGGTTGGCGGCAACGCGCAGATCAAGGCGATGAAATCGATCGCCGGCTCGTTGCGGCTCGACCTCGCGCAGTATCGCGAGCTCGCGGCATTCGCCCAGTTCGGGTCCGATCTCGACAAAGCGACCCAGAGACAGCTGTCTCGCGGTGAACGGCTGATGGAAATCCTCAAGCAGGGTCAGTACGCGCCAATACCGGTCGGCCTTCAGATCGTATCGATCTTTGCCGGCACCAAGGGCTTTCTCGACCGTCTCAAGGTGTCCGCGATCGGCGCCTTCGAACCCAACCTTCACCGTTATGTGCAGGACAATGGCGCCCAGACCATCGATCGCATCATCGACACGGGCGAGCTCGATGATCAAGCCGCAGAAGAGCTGTCGAACCTGATCACTGCCGCGGTTGATCTCTACCTCAAGGAAAATCCGGAGGCCGCCCTTGCCTAACACCAGGGACCTCGTCCGGCGAATCCGCTCGGTCAAGGGGACACAGCAGATCACCAAGGCCATGAAAATGGTCGCGGCGGCCAAGCTGCGCAGGGCGCAGGAGGCGATCATCGGGGCACGACCGTGGGCCGACACCCTTTCGCACGTGCTCGCTAACGTAGCCTCGCGAACCGAGTTCTCGCATCCGCTGCTCGAGGCCCACGAGGGCCAGCGGACGTGGCTCGTGGTGGTGTCATCCGACAAGGGCCTGTGCGGATCTTTCAACGCCAATCTCCTGCGAGCGATCGAGAAAGATCTCACGGCGGACCGTTGGCCCGATGTCGAACTGGCCATCATCGGGCGCAAGGGCTCCGACTACTTCCGGCGCCGGCCGTGGAAGTTGGTGATTGACGAACGCGACACGATGACCAACTTGTCCGCAGCCGACGGGCCGCGCCTCGGCCAGCAGTTCGTCGAGGCTTTCAGCTCCGGCGAAGTCGACGCGGTGTGGCTGGCCTACAACAGCTTCGTCAACATGATCCGGCAGGACCTCAAAATCGAGCGTCTGCTGCCGATCGAGCCTCCGACCGTTGCAGAGGCGGAGGACGGCGCACAGGTCGACTACCTCTACGAGCCCGATGCGCGGACCCTGCTCGCCGAACTCCTCCCGCGCCACGTCGAAACCCAGGTCCAGCGCGCCCTGTACGACTCGGCAGCGGCCGAGCAGGCGGCTCGCATGACGTCGATGGACGCGGCCACCCGCAACGCGGGCGACATGATCGATAGTCTCACTCAGCTCTACAACCGCACCCGTCAGGCCGCCATCACCAAGGAACTGATCGAAATCGTCTCCGGCGCGCAGGCGCTCGAGGGATAGGGAGCCGTGAACCTATGAATCAGCAAATCACCGGCCGCGTTGTCCAGGTCATTGGTCCAGTCGTGGATGTCGAGTTCCCCGACCAGCACCTGCCCGAGATTCTCAACGCCGTGCGGATCATCGACGACAGAGACCGGGGCGAGGTGCCGATCGATGTCACGCTCGAGGTCGCGCAGCACCTCGGTGAAAACCGTGCTCGGTGCATCGCCATGGAGCCGACTGAGGGCATGGTGCGGGGTATGGAAGCTACCGACCTCGGCGAGCCGATCTCGGTGCCGGTCGGCAAAAAGACCCTCGGCCGGGTGCTGGGGGTCCTGGGGCAACCGGTTGACGGCAAAGGCCCGGTCGAAACCGAGGATCGCCTGCCGATTCACCGCTCGGCGCCACCACTCGTGGACCAGTCCACCGAGACCGAGATGTTCGAGACGGGTATCAAGGTTGTCGACCTTCTCGAACCGTATACCAAGGGCGGTAAGACCGGGCTCTTCGGCGGCGCCGGTGTCGGCAAGACCGTCATCATCATGGAGCTGATCAACAACGTCGCGCTCCAGCACGGCGGCTATTCGGTCTTCTCGGGCGTCGGCGAGCGCACCCGCGAGGGCAACGACCTCTGGCTCGAGATGACTGAGGCCGGCGTCATCGACCCCGACAGCTGGGAGAACTCGAAGGCGTCGCTGATCTACGGACAGATGACCGAACCGCCGGGCGCCCGTCTCCGCGTCGGCCTGACCGGGCTGACGGTGGCCGAGCATTTCCGCGACTCCGAGGGCCAGGACGTGCTGCTCTTCATCGACAACATCTTTCGCTTCACCCAGGCGGGCTCCGAGGTGTCGGCGCTGCTCGGTCGCATGCCATCGGCGGTCGGCTATCAGCCCAACCTGGCGACCGAAATGGGTGAGCTGCAGGAGCGCATCACGTCGACCAAGAAGGGCTCGGTGACTTCGGTGCAGGCGATCTACGTCCCGGCCGACGACCTCACCGACCCCGCGCCGGCAGCCGCCTTTGCCCACCTCGACGCGACCTCTGTGTTGTCGCGACAGATTTCCGAACTCGGGATCTATCCGGCGGTCGATCCGCTCGCTTCGACCTCCCGGATCCTCGACCCCACGGTTGTCGGTGATGAGCACTACGCGGTTGCTCGCGAGACGCAGCGGATCCTCCAGCGCTACAAGGACCTCCAAGACATCATTGCCATCCTCGGCATCGACGAGCTCTCCGAAGAGGACAAGCTCACAGTCGCCAGGGCGCGCAAGATCCAGCGCTTTTTGTCACAGCCCTTCCACGTTGCCGAACAGTTCACCGGCATGAAAGGCCGCTACGTCAAGGTCGAAGACACAGTGGCTGGTTTCAAGGCCTTGTGTGCTGGCGACTACGATCACCTGCCGGAGCAGGCCTTCCTCTACGTTGGCGGTATCGAGGAGGCGGTCGAAAAGGCTGACAAGATGAAGGCGGAGGACTGAGGTGGCAGAATACCTCAAGCTCGAGGTCGTGACACCGAGCCGGCGGGTGCTCGAGGCTCGCGCCCACGAGGTCCGCATTCCCGGCGCCCTCGGCGAGCTCGGTGTTCTCCCGGGCCACACCCGGCTCCTGACCTCCCTCGGAACCGGCCACGTGACCTGGTTTGACGGCGACACGACCGGGAGCCTCGTGGTGCAGGGTGGCTTCGCCGAGGTCCACCCGGATGCGGTAACGGTCCTCGCCTCGGTCGCCGAGACGATCGACGAGATCGACGTCGAGGCGGCGCACACGACGCTCGCCGAAGCCCAGGAACGGCTCAAGTCCGTGTCGGCCGAGGACTTCGACCAGGTCGATTCTGAAGTGCGGCTGGCCGAAGCGCGGATCAGCGCCGCGACGAAGTCCTGGTAGGACGCGCAGATACCACGCTCCGATTGACAGGCGGCGGTCAGAGGCCTTAGCTTCTGTCTGCGGCAATCGCCGAGAGATTGAATCCGGGCATTCAGGAGGCGTGGATGAGCGCACCATCGGGTCGCGGCGAATGGAGTTCACAGCTGGGTTTTGTCCTTGCCGCGGCGGGGTCGGCCATCGGTCTCGGCAACATCTGGCGATTCCCCTATGTCGCCGGCGAGAGCGGAGGCGGAGCATTCGTACTCGTCTATCTGATCTGCGTCGCGTTCATTGCACTGCCCGTGATGCTGCTCGAGATCAGCCTCGGCCGGGCGACCCAGAAGAACCCGGTTGGTGCATTTCTCGCGATTCGCCCCGGCACGAAGTGGCGGTACCTCGGATACCTGGCGTTGGTCACCGGCCTTGGCATCCTCTCGTACTACGCGGTGATCGCCGGCAAGGTCGTTGCGTACTGTGTCTCCTACGGGCAGGCTCTGGTTCAGGGCGGGGCGTCAACGTACCAGGGGACAACCACGAGCACGATCCTGTACTTCGGGTTCTTCCTCGTGCTCACCGTCTTGGTGGTGGTCGGCGGCGTGCAGCGCGGCATCGAACGGTGGGCCAAGATTCTGATGCCGCTGCTTCTGGTGACGATGTTCGGCGTCATCCTCCGTGGTCTGCTCTTGCCCGGGTCACTCGAGGGTGTCAGGTGGTTCCTGATGCCGGATTTCACGAAGCTTGACGGGCGCGTCATTCTCAACGCCATGGCGCAGGCGTTCTTCTCGCTGTCCCTCGGCATGGGTGCGATGCTCACCTATGGCTCGTATCTGTCGAAGCAACAGGATGTGCTGCGATGCGGAACCTGGGTCGTGATCTTCGACACCATGATCGCCATCCTCGCTGGCCTCATGATCTTCCCGGCCGTATTCGCACTCGGGCGGGACCCAGCCGCGGGCACGACGCTGATCTTTGAAGTCTTGCCCGCGGTGTTTGCCGAAATGGCGGGCGGCACGGGTGTCGCGCTCTTGTTCTTCTTGCTCCTCAGCGTCGCCGCATTGACGTCGACGGTCTCGCTGCTCGAGGTCGTCACCGCCTATTTTGTTGATGAGCTTTCGTGGCCGAGGTCTCGTGCTGTCTGGGCGGTCGGCATCGCGACGCTCGCAGTCGGCGTGCCGTCGGCGCTCGACATGGCCGGGGTCGCCGCCCTCTCGTCCCTGACGATGCTGGGGCAAGAGGGCTTCCTCGCGATCATGGATTTCGTGTGGGGCAATCTCTCGCTCGCATTCGGTTCCCTGATGCTCTGTTTGTTCGGCATCTTCGTCTGGGGGCTGAAGCGGGGAGCCGCCGAGATCGAATCGACATCCCCGCTCTTTCCGAAGATCAGCGGCGTGTGGCAGTTCTTCGTGCGGTGGGTCTGTCCGTTGTCGATCGCGGTCATCCTGGCGACCCTTTTCGGTCTCTAGCGCCAGCCAACCCGACGAGGGTTGCGCTGCGGCCAGTATTTGGCTAGAGTAGCCGCCCGTCGGGGCGTAGCTCAGCCTGGCAGAGCGCACGGTTCGGGACCGTGAGGCCGGTGGTTCAAATCCACTCGCCCCGACCATTGCAGCAAATTGAGGGGTGCGCCAAAGGCGTGCCCCTTTTTTTTGTGAGCCCCATTGACTTACGCCTTATTTTCACCTATCGTCGGAGTGGGGGAGCGAGTGATGACCTATCTCACCGAGCGTCAAAGGGACGTTTTCCGCTTCATCGCCGACCGGATCGAGGCCGAAGGGGTCGCGCCAACGCTTCAGGAGATCGCTGACGCCTTCGGTTTTCGCAGCACCGCCAGCGCACAAAAGCACGTCGCACATCTGGAGCGCAAGGGGTTTCTGGTGCGTGAAAAGCACCAGAAGCGAGGGCTCGTGCTGCCGCAGAACCCACCGGGCACGACCGCCGTGGCGGCTGAGCTACCCCTCTACGGCGTGGTGGCCGCGGGCTCGCCGATCGAATCGATTCCCGATGAAGAGCAGGTCTTTGTGCCGGCCGAATTTCTTCGATCGGGCGACCACTATGTGCTTCGCGTTCGCGGTGACTCGATGATCGGCGATGGTGTCCACGACGGCGACCTCGTGGTCGTCCAGCGCACCGAATCCGCCCCTGATGGGGAAATGGTCGTGGCGCTTGTGGGCGACGAGGTGACCTTGAAGCGCATCTATCGCGAAGGGGACGCTGCGGTCCGCCTGCAACCGGCCAATCCCAACCTGCCGACCATGATCGCCGCGGCCTCGGAGGTCCAGATCCAGGGAGTGGTGGTCGGTCTCCTGCGGCGGTACTGAGACGACGTGACAACGTCAAACGCCTTGACTCAACAGCGGTTCTCGGCTAGCTTTCGGCCATGACCGACCTCGAAAAAATCATCCTCGTCATGACCTCGGTCGGCACGGAGCAACAGGCAGTGGAGATCTCCGAGGAGCTCATCGCGCGCCGCTTGGCAACCTGCATCAATATTGTTCCGTGTCTGCGATCCATCTACCGCTGGAAGGGCAAGGTATGCGAGGACACCGAGTACTTGCTCCTCGTCAAGACGCCCGAAAAGCTCTTTGACGACGTTGCTTCAGCCATACGGGAGTTCCACTCGTACGAGCTGCCGGAGATCCTCGCCATGCCCGTCACCGCGGCCGAGGAGAATTTTCACCGCTGGGTGTTGGAGATGGTCGAAGCCGGCGACGAAGACGGTGTCGGTGAAGTCTGATTTCGCCTCCGCATCGGCGCTGCTATACTCACCCGACTCATGACGTCCACGGGCCCTCCCCTCCGCGCCAAACTGGTACTGGCGAGCCGGTTCGAGAACATCGAAGTCGCCGAGCGAGCCCTCGTCGACCTCTGTCATCGTGCCGGCTGTGCCGACGACGAGGAGTACTGGCTCATCACCGCCCTTCGTGAAGCGGTGGCCAATGCCGTCCGCCACGGCAACCGGCAGGACCCCGGCCGGATCGTCCGGGTCGCCTACGAGATCGCGAACTCGACCTTTACCATCCGGGTCGAAGACCAGGGAGAAGGATTCGACCCGAAGAGCATCCCGGACCCGACCGACCCGGAGAATTTGCTGCGTCCGAGCGGACGGGGTATCTTTTACATGCGGCAGTTCATGAACCGCGTGGATTTCAGTTCCACCCCCGCCGGCGGCACGGCCGTGGTGATGGTCAAGGAACTCGCCTCGAATGACAGCGACCGCCCGTGAGCTTCCGGCCGAGGAATGCAAACGGGATCGGTCCCCGGCAAAAGGAGTGAAGGCAGATGAAAAGCAACACCCGTGACCTCGGCGAAGTCCGGATCATCGAGCTCGGTGGCAAGATCACGATCGGGACCGGCGACGTCAAGATTCGCGAGCTCGTCTCGCAGGCCCTCGATGATGACAAAACGAATATCCTCTTCGACCTTGGTGATGTGACCGCCATCGATTCATCTGGGATCGGTGAGATGGTGGCCTGCTACACCACGGTGACCAAGCGCGGCGGACAGCTCAAGCTGATGCACCTCTCGCCGAAGATCAACGACATACTCCAGGTCACACAACTGATCACCGTTTTCGATGTGTTTGACGACGAACGGGAAGCTCTCGGGAGTTTCTGAGTTCGAGCCGCTCGGTCAGTGGCCGGCGCTTCGACACTCGACCACGACTTCCGCGGGATACTCACCGTCCGCGACTTCGACAATCTCGAGATCGACAATCAGCTCTGCAGCACACAAGCGCTGTGATGGTGAGGCTGAGGTGGCCCCGCCGACCGGTCTCGCCTCGCGGACCACGCCGCCCGAGACGACAATCCGCACCGTGTAGCGGCCCGGTTTACAGCTCGCCGACGGCGTGAACTCACGCCACGCTGATTTCCCGTCGATGAAGACGAAGAGCTTCGCTTGCCCCCTGGGTGTTTCGGCGTCCCAGGCACGAATAGCTGCGTCTGCCTCGGATGCCGTCGCTGACTTCTCGGCCGTCGCCTCGGACTCCTGTCTGCGCCGTGCTATCGCGGTGTCCGGTGGTTCAGATCGGCCCTCCGCCGTGCCCTTTGCCACCGGAGCCGCCCGAGCGGCTGCGAGATCATCACGCTGACTCGCGGCGGGTTCCCGGCCGGATGTGAAGCCGTCTCCCTCGGCCAGAGGACCCAACACCTCGAGTGCGCGAGGTTCCTCGAGCTCGATCTCGGGTATCGGGCTCGCCAGAAGCCTGTCGCTGGCCCCGAGAGGCTGTTCTTCGACCGGCACCGAGCTGGTCGGCAACGGTGCCAGAGCGAAGGGCTTGTCGGCGTCGGCGCGGGGTTCTTCGGCGATGCGGGCGAGGGACTCGATGCCCGGCGCGGGGTTCCGGCGATGCACCTCGATCACGACCGTTGCCCCGAGCACGATGACTGCCGCAGTCGCCAACCACCGCGCCCACGGCCGGGTGGTCAGTGGCTCGGGCCTACCGCTCAGCAAGGGTTCGATCACGCGGTCGAGCTCGGCGGGTACCTCGTCCGCGGCCGCGAGAGCAGCGACCGAACTGCGGAGGTCCCGCATCGTCTGAAGCCTCGCGGCGAGCGTCGGATCTTCCTCGAGCCTGGTCGTCAGCTCACGCTCCTCATGTGGGTCGAGGTCGCCATCTATGTGGCGGCTGAGCAGCTCGATGATGGTCTCGTCGGTCATGATTCCACCAGATCCCTCAGGGCCTCTCGGGCCCGCGCGAGACGTGACCGCACAGTTCCAATCGGCACGTCGAGCGTGTCTGCAATCTCCTGATAGCTGAGATCCTCTCCGTCACGCAGCCACACCACGACGCGGTAGTGCTCGGGGAGCCGGCAAAGGGCGTCCTCGACGCGGTCGAGCATCTCGGTCGCCTCGGCCCTTCGTTCGGGATCGGGCCCCGAGTCTCTGACCGATGCCACCACGTCGCACTCACCATCGAAATCCTCACTCACCAGATTCAGCGTCCGGCCCATCTTCCTGCGATACCCTCGCAGATAGTTCCAGGCGATCTGAAACACCCACGTCGAGAGCTTCGCTTCACCGCGGAATCCCGGCAGCCCTCGCCACACCCGGAGGAAGATCTCCTGGGTCGCGTCGAAGGCTTCCTCCTCCGATTCGGTGAGTCGGCGAGCGAGGCGCCACACGGGCAACCTGAATCGCTCGTACACCTGGTCGAAATCCACGAGCCAAGTTTGCCACACGCCGACTCGATCAATGAGACTGTTCAGCTGAGAAAAAGTTCCGATTCCACCTCTTCAGCCAGGAGGCGTCGTATGCGGAGCTCGAGTTGCCGCGCCACGTCAAGGTAGAACGCCTCGTCCTCACCAAAGGGATCCGGAATCGGCCAGGCTTCGCGACGCGCACCCACGCCGAGCGGGATGTGGTCGAGACCACGCTTGCCGAGGAGGGAGACGACGATATCGAGGTCTTCGGTGTCGACCGCGTCGAGACCCTTCGACGCGAGGCCCTCGGAGGCAAAGCCGAGCGAATGGAGCGCCGCGATCGTCTGGTCGGCGACCCAACCGAGGGGCGTCAGACCGGCCGAGCGTGCATCGACCCTGTCGCCCCCGAGGCCGCGGGCAATCGCCTCCGCCATCGGCGAACGGCAGCTGTTGCCGAGGCAAACGAAGAGAATCCCGAGTCGTTCCACCGTCCGATTGTAAAACGACTGTTAAAACCACCGCCTCGGCGCCGTTGAGGAGCCGAAAAAGCGCGCACCGGCGGTGGGCGAGATATTGTGCAATTGACCACAGACGCCCTTCGCGCTAGCCTTTTAAGAGGAGGGAAATCACCGCAGTGGTCCTGACCGGCTTCAACACGGACATCACTCATTCGGGCACCACATATCACGTGCAGACGGAGGACAAGGGCCGTTCCAACCCCCTCGTCGAATCCCTCGTCTATACCAGCGGTGAGATCCTCTACACGCGCCGAACGCCATACGACGACCTTGTCGAGCAGGATGTCGATCGTGAAGCGGTCGCGACCCTCATGGAACGCCAGCACCGCTCGATCGTCGACGCCGTTCAGAGCGGAGGTCTCGCTCGCCTCACCGGGAAGATCGAAGAGATTTCAGCCGACGACGACACCACGATCACGCAACGCGGACAGGAGCCCGTAGCCGAGGCCGAGCCATCGCTCGATCAGGTGATCCTCGACTACCTCGAAGCGCAGCGCGACAACGCGCATTTGATACTACGGGCGGCGATCGAGCACGACTTCGCCTACGGGAACACGACCTCGGTCAGCGTCTCCGCGGTGGATTCGATCGACCACGCCCCACAGGCGGGCGTCAAAGTCTCTGTGCTCTTCAAGTCCACGGCCGAGCCACGCCGCCTCGTTCTCACCGAAGGCGAAACCAGCGACGATGGCACATTCTCGGCGGAGGCGGCCGTGCCGGATTTCGCGGGGGGCACCTCGGCGGTCGTCATCACCGCGGAATCCGAGCTCGGTCGGTCGGAGATGAAGCACCTCGTCCACAAGTAGCTCCCACCCAACCACCCCGCCGGATACAAGATGCACCCACCCGCCAGAGATCGGATTATGCTCTCGGTGCATCCTGCACCCTGCATCTTGCGTCCATTCGGGCACGGCAACGGAAACGGGCATGGAGACCGGGAAAACGCTTGCTCATCAGGGGCATTTTGCGTATAGTTCCCGTTGGCCGTGGGCCGTTAGCTCAATTGGCAGAGCAAGTGACTCTTAATCACTAGGTTGGAGGTTCGATTCCTCCACGGCTCACCACGATCCCTCTCGCGAAAGTGGCGGAATTGGCAGACGCGCGAGACTTAGGATCTCGTGGGGGTCCCCCCGTGGGGGTTCGAGTCCCCCCTTTCGCACCAACCCGTTGAAGAACCCGCCAGGCGGAGTTTTGAATGCCCTACACATTGACCCATCGCGCCAACCACACCGTCGAGATTTCCGCTCACCTCGAGGCGGCGGCTGTCGACCGCGAGCGCGACGGCATCGTCCGAAGTTTCCGCAGCAAGGCCAGGGTGCCCGGGTTCCGTCCCGGCAAGGCGCCGATGGCTGCGGTCCGCGCGCGGTTTGCTGAAGAGATCCGCGAGGAGCTCCAGGAGCACCTCACCGGGCTTCTGTGGCGCGAGGTCTTCGAGGGCGAGAGCGCGATCGAACCGATCACCAACCCCCATATCCGCGATCTCCAGTTCGCTGACGATGGCGGGTTCTCCTTTACCGCCGAGATCGAGGTGCGTCCGCGTTACGAGCTGGCGGGAATCGCCGGCCTCGACCTGCCGGAGGTGTCGCTCGACGTGGCTGACACCGAGATCGACGTGGAGCTGACCAAGGTGCAGGAGGAGCAGGCGATATGGGAGCCTGCCGACAACGACGAGGCCTCGGATGGCATGCTCGTGGAAGTCGACCTCACGGGTGAGATCGAGGGAAGCGACGACGACCCGTACAACGAGGAGGGCGCGAGCTTCATCATCGGATCCGGCTCGGCGCCACCGGAGGTCGACGAGGCTCTCCAGGGCGCCAAGATCGGTGACGAGCGCATCGCCACCAAGGTCCTTCCCGACGATCTCGAGGACTCCGACAAGGCCGGGAAGACCGTGACCTACACCATTTCCGTCAAGGGCCTCAAGCGCAAGGTCCTTCCCGAGATCGACGACGACCTCGCGACGACCATCGGCCTCGAAAACCTCGATGAGCTCCGGCAGCGGATCCACGACGTGCTCCAACAGCAGAAGCGCGGCGAACGCCGTAACGTCTGGCGCCGTTTCGTGCTCGATCACCTCGAGACCGAAATCGATCAGTCCGAGCTGCCGTCCTCCCTCGTGCAGTCGACGCTCCGGGAGCAGCTCGACCGTTACGCCTACACGATGGCTATGCAGGGCGTCAATGTCGATCCCGAGAAGATCAACTGGCAGGAGATTTCCGCCAAGGCGGAGCCGGCCGCGCGCCAGGAGGTCCTCGACACGCTGATCCTCGAGCAGCTCGCCGAGAGCTGGGAAGTCCCGGTTCCAGAGGCCGAGGTCGACGCCTATATCGCGGCCGAGGCGACGCGCCAGGGGCTGCCGCCAGCCGAGCACAAAGCGAATCTGGCCGCCGAGAAAAAATTGGATCGAGTGCGACATGCGGCGCGGATTGCCGCTACAGTGGACGAAATGATCCGCCGTGCCGGCGGGGAGGTGGAGTGATGCTGGTACCGGTCGTAGTCGAGCAGACGAGCCGCGGTGAACGAGCCTATGACATCTACTCGAGGCTGCTGAAAGACAATGTGATCTTTCTCGGGATGGCGATCGACGACCAGGTGGCGTCGTTGGTGATCGCGCAGTTGCTCTTCCTCGAGGCCGAAAAGCCCGAGAAGGACATCTTTCTCTATATCAACTCGCCGGGA
This sequence comes from Candidatus Sulfomarinibacter sp., assembly GCA_041560205.1. Lineage (GTDB taxonomy): Bacteria > Acidobacteriota > Thermoanaerobaculia > Thermoanaerobaculales > Sulfomarinibacteraceae > Sulfomarinibacter. The sequence continues at coordinate 18,486 of JBFFBV010000010.1, read as the reverse complement.
GGATCGACCACCGCGGGCCTCGCGATCTACGACACGATGCAGTACGTCAAGCCTGACGTGTCGACCATCGCGTTGGGGCAGGCTGCCTCGATGGGCGCAGTCCTGCTGGCGGGTGGGGCCAAGGGAAAGCGCTTCGCGCTGCCGCACAGCCGCGTCCTCCTGCATCAGCCGCTGATGGCCGGTCTTCATGGGCAGGCGGCCGATATCGACATTCACGCAAAGGACATCGTGAGGGTGCGCGAGCGCCTCAATCAGATACTGTCGCAACACACGGGCCAGCCAATTGAGAAGATCCACGAGGATTCCGACCGTGATTTCATCCTCGAGGCCGAGGCCGCCCTGGAGTACGGCCTCGTCGACAAAATCATTGTTTCCAGGGAATAGGAGGGCTGCCGTGGCTGTGGCAAGCGTTCGTTTGTTATACAATGGGACGAGGAGGGTCTGATGTCCCAGCGCGACGGTGACATGCTGCGGTGCAGCTTCTGCGGCAAGAGTCAGCACGAGGTGCGCAAGCTGATCGCTGGGCCGACGGTTTACATCTGCAACGAGTGCGTTGAGGTGTGCCTCGACATCATCGCCGAGGACCGCGTTCATGAAGCCAAGGCGCGTGAACAGGTCCTGCCCAAGCCACACGAGATCAAGGGCCACCTCGATGAGTACGTCATCGGCCAGGAGGTGGCGAAGAAGAAGCTCTCCGTTGCGGTCTACAATCATTACCGTCGGATCGAGTATCAGTCGGGACGGGGTCGCAACGACGTCGAGTTGGCGAAGTCGAACATCCTCCTCATCGGACCGACCGGAACGGGGAAGACCCTTCTCGCCCAGACGCTGGCCCGTCAGCTCCAGGTGCCGTTCACGATCGTCGACGCCACGACACTGACCGAAGCCGGTTACGTCGGCGAAGACGTCGAGAACATCCTTCTCCGTCTGTATCAGGCGGCCGGTGGGGATCGTGACGCCGCCGAGCGCGGCATCGTGTACGTCGACGAAATCGACAAGGTGGCCCGTAAGGCCGAGAACCCCTCCATCACACGGGATGTCTCCGGCGAGGGGGTGCAACAGGCCCTCCTCAAAATCCTCGAAGGAACGGTAGCCAATGTGCCGCCGCAAGGCGGACGCAAACATCCGCACCAGGAGTTCCTGCAGATCGACACCACCAACATCCTCTTCATCTGCGGGGGGGCCTTTGTCGGTCTCGACGAGGTCATCGCCGATCGCCTCAACCAGAAACGACTCGGCTTCGGGGTCGATCTCGGAGGCAACGAGCCGGGCTCGGCCGAGCTTCTCGCCCAGGTCCACCCCGAGGATCTCATCAAGTACGGCATGATCCCCGAATTCGTGGGCCGGATCCCAGTCGTTGCCAATCTCCACGAGCTCGATCACGAGGCGCTGGTGCGTATCCTGACCGAGCCCCGGAACTGCCTGGTCCGCCAGTACGAGACCATCTTCTCCTTCGAGGGCGTGGAGCTTTCCTTTACCGCCGACGCCCTTGACTCCGTGGCCGAGGAGGCAATCACCCGCAAGGTCGGCGCCCGCGGCCTGCGCATCATCCTCGAAGAGCTGATGCTCGACATCATGTATCAGATCCCCTCCCTGCCTGACCTCAAGGACCTCGTCATTTCCCGCGAGGTGGTGGAGCGTCGTGTTCCGCCGCTGCCCGTCGTCCGAAAAGTCAGTTAGAATCACCGTAGAGGGTCGACCCGGCCCTGATCAGAAAATCCTCTCATCAAAAAGAGCCTCATCATGACATCACGATCCTCAACAGTTCATCTTCCCGCCGTTCCGCTGCGGGACATGGTGGTCTATCCTCACATGATGGCGCCCTTCGTCGTCGGAAGGCGCCCATCGGTGGTGGCCCTCGAACGCGCGTTGGGGCGATCCGACAAGCAGATCTTCCTCGCAACGCAGCGGAACCCCAAGGTCGACGAGCCGGGTGAGGAGGATATCCACAGACTCGGTGTCGTCGCACGGGTGGTCCAGCACCTGCAGCTCGCCTCGGGCAACATCAAGGTCATGGTCGAGGGGCTCAGCCGTGCCCGCCTGCTCGACATCGAGGACGATGACGGGTGCCTGATGGCCCGAGTCGAGCGGATCCGCGTACAGGCGGTCGAGGACGAAGCCATCACGAGTTATATGGGACAGCTGGTCGAGCTCTTCAAAGAGTACGCGAAGCTCTCGCACCATCTCTCGGCAGAAGGCGTGCTCGCCTCGCTGCAGACCGAAGACCCCGACCAGTTCGCGGACATCCTCGCCGCCCACCTCTCGCAGCCGACAGCCGAGAAGCAGAATCTCCTCGAAATCTTGAACCCGGTGGACCGTCTCAACCGTCTCCACGATCTCCTCGACATGGAGATCGAAAAGCTCAACATCGACCGGCGGATCTCGTCGCGGGTGAAGAAGCAGATGGAGAAGGCCCAGCGCGAGTACTACCTGTCGGAGAAGATCAAGGCGATCAACGAGGAGCTCGGGCGGAACGACAACACCGAGGAGCTCGAAGAGCTCAAGCAGCAGGTCGAAGAATCCGGGATGAGCCAGGAAGCCAAGGAAAAAGCGGAGATCGAGCTTCGGCGCCTCGAGGGCATGCCGCCGGTCTCGGCCGAGGCGGGCGTCTCACGCAATTATGTCGACTGGCTGCTGGCGATGCCGTGGAAGAAGGCCTCGCGCGAGATCAGGGACATCCAACGGGCGGAGAAGGTTCTCCACGAGGACCACTACGGCCTGGAGAAGATCAAGGATCGAATCCTCGAGTTTCTGGCGGTGCGGCAGCTGGTTCGCAAGACGACCGGCACGATTCTCTGCTTCGCCGGACCGCCCGGCACCGGCAAGACCTCGCTCGCGCGGTCCATTGCCCGTGCCACCGGACGGAAGTTCGTCCGCCTCTCCCTGGGTGGCGTGCGCGACGAGGCCGAAATTCGGGGCCATCGGCGGACCTACATCGGCGCCTTTCCCGGACAGATCATCCAGATGATGCGCAAGGGCGGCACCGTCAACCCGGTGCTGCTCCTCGACGAGGTCGACAAGATGGCCGCGGATTTCCGCGGTGATCCAGCCGGTGCCCTGCTCGAGGTGCTCGATCCGGAACAAAACCACACCTTCCACGATCACTATCTCGATGTCGAGTACGATCTTTCGAAGGTCTTCTTCATCTGCACGGCCAACGTCACCCACTCGATTCCGCCCGCACTGCTCGATCGTATGGAGGTCATCCAGCTGTCGGGCTACACCCATCAGGAGAAGCTCGAGATCGGGCGCCTCTTCCTGGTGCCGCGCCAGATCGAGAAGCACGGCCTCAAACGTTTCGAGGTCGACTTCTCAGAGGACGCGCTCATGCTCCTGATCGAGCGTTACACGCGCGAGGCCGGCGTCCGCAACCTCGAGCGTGAGATCGCCTCCGTGTGCCGGAAGTTGGCGCGCAGGGTCCTCAAGGATAAGATCAAGAAAGGTGCGGCGATCGAGGTCACGACCGAGACCGTAGGTGAGCTGCTCGGCAAGCCGCGTTACCGCACGCAGCGGCGGGAGCAGGAGCCCGAGGTCGGCGCGGCATCGGGCCTCGCCTGGACCCAGGTCGGCGGGGAGCTCCTGTTGACGGAGACGACGCTGATGCGAGGCAAGGGCCAGCTCACCCTGACCGGGCAGCTCGGCGACGTGATGCAGGAGTCGGCCCGCGCGGCCCTCAGCTTCGTGCGCTCCCGCTCCGATGTCCTCGGCATCGACAGCGAGAGATTCGAAAAGACGGATGTCCACGTGCACGTTCCCGAAGGGGCGATCCCCAAGGACGGACCATCGGCCGGTATCACGATCGCGGCCGCCCTGGTCTCGTCCTTCTCCGACACCCCGGTCCGCGTCGACCTCGCGATGACCGGAGAGATCACCCTCCGCGGACATGTCCTGCCGGTCGGTGGCGTCAAGGAAAAAGTGCTGGCTGCGTATCGTGCAGGCATCCGCGAGGTCGTGCTGCCGGAGGAGAACGAGAAAGACCTCGAGGACATCCTCGAGGACGTCCGCGAGGAGATGACCTTCCACTTCGTCAAACACATGGACGAGGTGCTGCAGCATGCCCTCGTCGGTGAGGTCGAAAAGGATGTCGCCGCACAGTCCGGCGATTCGGAGGCGAGAGTCGAGTCGCCGCCTTTGGCACATTGAGCTCTTTGGAAATTTCAGAGGTCAGTTTTCGTGGTTCGGCCCTCAGACCGGCCGACCGCCCGGGAGAGTTCTTTCCCCATGTTGCGGTTGCCGGGAGGTCCAATGTCGGCAAATCGAGCCTGCTCAACTGGCTCTTCAAACAGTCTCTGGCGAAGGTCGCCAAATCGCCGGGAAAGACGCGGACCTTGAACTTCTTTCTCATCAACCGCTCCTTCTACTTGGTCGACCTCCCAGGCTATGGCTACGCGAAGGTCGGCAAGAAGATGCGCGAAGACTGGGGACGCGAGCTCGGCCGGTATATCCACGACGAGGAACGCCTCGCTGGAGTGGTCGCGCTGGTCGATATTCGTCACGGCCTCACCGCACGGGACCGGGAGCTACAGGAACTTCTCCTGGCATCAGACCTCGATCGGCAGGTCGTGCTCACCAAGGCCGACAAGGTCGGCCGCGGTCATCGGGCGCGAATGCAACAGGCCGTCCAGCGTGAACTCGCCCTGCACGTGGCGCCACTCGCCGTCAGCGTACGCACCGGCGAGGGACGCCGGGAACTGCTCGCCGGCATCGACGAGATGGTCAATCGCTGGAGAACACAGCATCGGAGTGACTGAAATGGCAAACAAGAAGAAGAACACCACCAAAGACGACGAGGCGGTCGTGATCCCTCTCGACCTCGAAGAGGAAATCGAGGAGTACGAGAAGGCGAGCACTGAATCGGCCGCCGAGATGCCCGAGGGTCGTCTCGATCTCAACCAGCTCAAGGAGATGAGCATCAATCAGTTGAGTTCGGCCGCCAAAGGGCTCGGGGTGGAGAACCCCGCCGGCATGCGACGACAGGACCTCATATTCTCGATCCTCCAACATCAGACGGAGGCCGAGGGCCTGATCTTCGGCGAGGGTGTCCTCGAGGTTCTGCCTGAGGGCTTCGGCTTTCTCCGTGCGCCCGAGTACAACTACCTCCCCGGACCGGATGACATCTACGTCTCCCCGTCTCAGATCCGACGATTCAATCTCCATACCGGCGACACCGTGTCGGGTCAGATCAGACCGCCGAAGGACGGCGAGCGTTACTTCGCCCTCATCAAGGTCGAGGCGATCAACTTCGAGCCGCCGGAAGTCGCGATGGAGAAGGTCCACTTCGACAATCTGACCCCCCTCTATCCACAGGATTGGTTGAAACTCGAGGTCCCGGAAAACATGACGGCTCGGGTGATGGATCTCGTGACGCCCCTCGGCAAGGGACAGCGCGGTCTCCTGGTCGCGCCGCCGCGTACCGGGAAAACGATGATGCTGCAGGCGATCGCCAACTCGATCACCACGAACGACCCCGAGGTGACCTTGATTGTCCTGCTCATCGACGAACGGCCGGAGGAGGTCACCGACATGCAGCGGTCGGTGGCGGGCGAGGTCATTTCCTCGACCTTCGACGAACCCGCGACGCGGCACGTCCAGGTCGCCGAAATGGTGATCGAAAAAGCGAAGCGGCTGGTCGAGCACAGGCGTGATGTGGTCATCCTGCTCGATTCGATCACGCGCCTGGCTCGGGCCTACAACACCGTCGTGCCGCCATCCGGGAAGGTCCTCTCGGGAGGTGTCGACTCCAACGCGCTGCAGAAGCCCAAGCGCTTCTTCGGAGCGGCCCGGAACATCGAGGAGGGCGGCAGCTTGACGATTGTCGGCACGGCGCTCATCGACACCGGGTCACGGATGGACGACGTCATCTTCGAGGAGTTCAAGGGCACCGGCAACATGGAGGTACACCTCGACCGCAAGCTCGTCGAGCGCCGTGTCTTCCCCTCGATCGACATCCACAAATCGGGCACTCGCAAGGAAGAGTTGCTGATCGACGAGTGGGCGTTGCGCCGGATCTGGGTCCTGCGCAAGGTGCTTTCGTCGCTTTCTTCGGTTGAGGCGATGGAGTTGCTCCTCGAGCGCCTCGGCAAGACCGAAGACAACAAGGAGTTCCTCGAGTCGATGTCGCAGGGCTGACCCTCCGTGCCCGTCACCATTTTCGCGCCCGTGCCCAGATGCCACCAGGATTGATTCGGAGAGGGAGATGGTATCGGGAACGGATTCTCGTCCGCGCGTGTTGTGAGCTGTGATGCCGAGCTCGGTTGATTTCATCCTCGACAAGTCGCGCGAGGGCGAACGCCTCGATCAAGAGGAGATTCAATTCCTCTTCGATCACGGGGGCCTCCTCGAGCTCGGCCAGGCCGCGGACGCGGTACGCCGGCACAAAATCCGGGGCGACCAGGTCACCTACATCATCGATCGCAACATTAACTACACGAATGTGTGCATCTATCGCTGCCGGTTCTGCGCCTTCTATCGGACCACGAAGGATGCGGATGCCTATGTTCTGCCGTTTGATGAGATCGCGGCGAAGGTCGCGGAGACGGTCGCCTGCGGTGGCACCGGGATCCTTCTCCAGGGGGGCGTCCACCCGGAGCTGAGGGTCGAGTATTACGAATCGTTGCTTGCCGACCTCAAGGAGACCTTTCCGCAAATCCACCTCCATGCCTTTTCGGTGCCCGAGATCTGGTACCTGGCGAAGCTCGAAAAAATGCCGGTCCGGGAGGTCATCGGGCGGCTCACCACGGCCGGGCTCGACTCCATTCCCGGGGGGGGCGCGGAGATCTTGGAGGACGAGACCCGGCGACGAATCTGGTCGCGGGCCAAGGCCTCGACCGATCAGTGGCTGGATGTCCATCGCGAGGCCCATGATCTCGGTCTGCGCACGACAGCGACGATGATGTTCGGGGTTGGTGAAACGTTTTCCGCGCGTGTTGCGCATCTCATCGGCGTTCGCGAGCTCCAGGACGACACCGCCGGTTTCACGGCCTTCATCCCCTGGACGTTCCAGGAGTCGGCCACCGACCTCGAGGGCGAGGTCGAGCCGTCCGGGGGCTTCGACTACCTGCGCACTCTCGCCATCTCGCGTCTCGCGCTCGACAACGTCGACCACATCCAGGGCTCCTGGGTCACGCAGGGTCCCAAGATCGGGCAGGTCTCGCTCTTCTTCGGCGCCGATGATCTCGGCTCGATCATGCTCGAGGAAAATGTCGTGGCCGCAGCCGGCGCCCAGTACCGCATGAGCCAGAGCGATATGGAGCGTGTGATCCGCGGCGCGGGCTACACGCCGAGACAACGCAGGACGTTGTACGAAGAGCTCTGAAATTCCCGCGACACCGATCCAAAGAAACCGCAGATGAACGCAGATCAACGGCCCTCAGACGATCTGCGTCTATCTGCGCTTTGAAGGGGGGCGAATGATCAGTACGGGGTCGAAAATCGCTCACTCCGAGATCTCGAATTGCTCCTCGTGGAAGAGCGGGTTCTCGCGAAGGATGATCTGGACCCCGTGCGTTTCTTCGAGCTCGCGCATGAGCTCGCGAAACGGCCCCTGGAGATACTGCGACACGGCCGGGTGAACGACCAGCGAGATCTGTTGGCCGAAATCTCCGGCGGCGACGGCGAGGAGCTCTCGCCGGATTTCGAGACACACGGTGGGCAGCGCCTTGATACGACCCGACCCATGACAGTAGGGACATTCCCGGCTGAGGGTGCGCTCCAAGCTGGGGCGGGTGCGCTTGCGGGTCAGCTGGACCAGACCGATCTCGCTCATCGGCAGCAGCTGCGTGCGTGCGGGGTCACTGGCGAGCTCTTCTGCAAGGGTGTCGTACACGAGCTTGCGGTGCTCGGACTCTTCCATGTCGATGAAGTCGATGACAATGATGCCGCCCAGATCCCGGAGCCTGAGCTGACGAACGATCTCGACGGCGGCCTCGAGGTTGAGCGAGAACACAGTGTCCTCAAGCGTTTGTGTGCCGACGTACTTGCCGGTGTTGACGTCGATCGTCACCAGCGCCTCGGTCTGGTTGATGACCAGATACCCGCCGGACTTGAGCCAGACCTTGGGGCGCAGAACTTTCTCGAGCTCCCGGTCGATGCCGAACGAGCTCATGAGGTCAGTCGTCTGCCGATACAGCTGGACCCGGGGCACGAGGCTGGGATCGCTTTGCTCGAGAAAATCGAGGATCTCCTGAAAGCTCTCCTCGTCGTCAATCAACACCTCGGAGATCGCGTGCGTGAAAAGGTCCCTAATCGCACGGAGTACGGCACTCAACTCGCGGTGGATCAGGGTCGGCGCGTGAGCGGCTTCGGCCATCTTCTGGACGCGGCCCCACATCTGCACGAGATAGCGCCGATCGGCATCGAGCTCGGCCGATCCCTGGTCTTCACCCGCCGTGCGAACGATCCATCCTCCGGCGTCGTCATACCCTTCCACGATCTCGCGCAGGCGCGTTCGCTCCTCCTCATCGGTGATGCGGCGGGACACACCGTGGTGACGCACGTTCGGTAGATAGACGAGGAATCGGCCGGGGAGGCTGATGTGGGTGGTGAGGCGGGCACCTTTGGTCCCAATAGGATCTTTGACCACCTGCACGAGCACTTCTTGCCCCTGCCGGAGGAGATCCGAGATGTCCGAGTTCGAAACATCCGGCTGCAGCGCTTCGTCCTCATCCGCGAGAAAGATGTCGGTGAAGTCGTCGAGAATGCCACCAGCCTCACGAACGTAGAGAAACGCGTTGCGAGGGAGGCCGATATCGACGAAGGCCGCCTGCATCCCGGGCAGGACTCTTTTGACTCGGCCCTTGTAGAGATTCCCGACCACCGAGGAAGCACGATGCCGCTCAGCTCGATAGGCAACCAAGCGCGAGTCTTCGAGCAGCGCGACCCGCGTCTCGAAGGGATTCACCGATAGATAGAGGTCCGCGCCGCTCATTGGTTCACCAATCGATGTCGCCAGACCGACTGGACGACGCCGATGGCCGCACAGGTGGACACGAGGGAAGACCCGCCGTATGAGAAGAGGGGCAGGGTAATGCCCGTAGTGGGCAGCCAACCCAGCACCATGCCGAGATTGACCACGACCTGAAAGACGAACCAACTGCCGATCAAGACCGCCAGAATCAACCCGTGGCGGCTTTCGGTCGTCAACGCGGCCTTGCCGATTCTGGAAAGGAGCAGCGCGTAGGCCAGCAGCAGAATCGTCCCTCCAAAGAAACCCGTTGCCTCGGCCCACACGGCAAACGCGAAGTCTGTGTGCTGCGCGGGCAGAAAGCGCAGCTGCGATTGGCTGCCTCGGCCCAGGCCCTGACCAGTGACACCTCCAGAGCCCACCGCGATCTTCGATTGCCGCACCTGGTAGCCGGCTCCGAAGGGGTCGCGCTCGGGCTGGAAGACGGTGAGAACGCGGTCCTTCTGGTACGGCTGGAGGACATATCGCCAGCTGAGGTTCACTCCGACGAGGGCCAGGATGATGAGGGTGATCCAGACCCATCGTGGCAGGCCGCCCAGGATGAGAACTCCAGCGAGCACCGGGAGATAGGTCAGCGCCACGCCGAGGTCGGGCTCGAGCGCGATCAGCAGCATCGGCGTCGCGACGATTGCCGCCGCGGCCAAGGTCTCCGCCACCCGGAGGTTCCTCCCCCCCCGGTGGGCGAGCCAGGCCGCCGCCATCAGGATCGTCCCGAGACGCGCGAACTCGCTCGGTTGGATGGTGACGGGCCCGAGGACGATCCACGCCTTGTTGCCGCCGCGTGCCTCGCCGACAACCAAGACGAGGAGGAGGGCAATCAGGCTGAGGGCGAAGAAGACGGGTGCCAGGCGCTCGTAGATATCGAGCCGTACCAACGACATCAGCCACAGCACCAGGAGACCGATCGCCCCCCACGCCAGCTGGCGCAGGAGGAGATTCGTGCCGACCACGTGCGAGACGGTATGAAGCGTCGTCAAAGATGCCCCGAGAATGCCGACGACGGCCAGGATCATCCAGGGATCGATGCGGTGCTCCATAGCCGATTCTAGCCTGTGCTCCGCTGGGGAGGAGGAAGGTCAGGGGTCCTCTCCGGAAGCGGAGGTCGCGGCTTCTCTACCCTGCCCGCAGACCGTTCCAGGTGGGCCTCGACGATCCTCGCCGCAACCGGAGCGGCCACTGAACCCCCGTCTCCACCATGCTCGACAATGACGGCGACCACCAACTGCGGGTCATCGAGGGGGGCCCAGCCCACGAACCACGCGTGGTGGCGAAGGTCCGGTGCGAGCTCGTCCGTGTCCACACCCTCTTGGAGGCGCACGACTTGGGCGGTGCCCGTCTTCCCCGCCATCGGCACTCGCGAAATACGACGGGCGGTTCCCGCGCTGCCGTGCACGACCTTCTCGAGAGCCGCCGTGACCAGCGCGAGGTGCTCGGTGTCGACCAAGGGCTCGGAAGGCGGAGCAGATGGGGCGGCCACCAGGTGAGGCGTGACCGCGATTCCGCCGTTGGCGAGGATCGCGAACGCACGGGCGAGCTGGATGACGGTCGCCAGCACGGGACCCTGGCCAATCGATACGGACACCGACTCGCCCGGGTACCACGGTGTTCCCCGCACCCTCTCGCTCCACGCAGGCGTGCCGATGAGGCCGGTCGACTCGAATGCCAGGTCGAGGTTGGTTCGCTCTCCGAAACCGAAGACGCGCAGCCACTTGGCCATCCCCTCGATGCCGAGACGCTTCCCGAGGAGGTAGTAGAAGATGTCACACGACTCCGCCAGCGACCGCTCCAGATCGACGAAACCGTGGCCGCCCCGGCGCCAACAACGGAATCGATGACCATAGAGAACCACCGATCCGTTGCAGTAGACCGTGGCCCGAGGGTCGATCAGACCTTCGGCGAGACCGCCGAGAGCGAGAAAGGGCTTGATCGTCGAGCCCGGGGGGTAGACGCCTTGCAGGCAGCGATTCTGGAGCGGATGCTTCGGGTCGTCCTGGAGCGCCTGCCAGTCGCTTCGGGACAGTCTGCCACCGAAGAGTTGCGGGTTGAAGCTCGGGGCCGAGAGGAGAACTCGCACCGCTCCGCTTCTCGGGTCGAGGGCGACGACGGCACCGAATAGCGAGCCGAGAGCTTCGGCTGCCGCCTCCTGGAGCTCGGTGTCGAGGGTGAGACCAACGTCGTGCCCGGCCCGCGGTGGCGACTCTGAAACCACTCCGAGCTGCCGCCCGACGGCCGAGGCCATCACCCATTGCTCACCTGGCCGACCCGCGATGAACCCGTCTTCCGCTGCCTCGATGCCGGTTGCGCCGACCATGGCGTCGGGCTCGAGCTTGGGATCGGCTTCGACCGCCTCGCGCGAGATCGGTCGCAGGTGGCCAACGACATGGGCGGTGAGCTCGGCGCGCGGATAGTGCCGGCGAAAGCGGCTGACGACTGTCAGCTCGGGATAATCGCTCAGGTGAGCGCGGATCGCGGCGACCTGGTTCCATCTCAAGTCCTCGCCCACCACCAGTGGCGCCATCCGACCGATCCGGCGTTCAGCGATCCGTTCCCTGAAGGTCTGGATATCGGTGACGCCGATCTGCGCCAGGAACAGGCCGGTAGCGTCGAAGTTCTCCACCTCGTCCGGGAACAGGAGAAGCTCCCAGCTCGGTACATTCTCGGCCAGCACCTCGCCGCGCCGATCGTAGATCCAGCCCCGCGGTCCCGGCAATGGGAGACGGCGGAGCCGGTTGTTCTCCGCGAGGTCCCGCCACTGTGCTCCATGGACCAGCTGGAGATCGATGAGGCGAAAGTGGAGCACCCCGAGGGTGACAAAGACCAGGAGGAAGAGAGACGCGGTGCGACGACGCAGCGGCCCGAGGTCTTCACGCAGCTCCACGACCGTCACCTGAGCTTGCGGACCCGGTGGGCCCGCCAGTGTTTCGCGAAATCCAGGGCAAGAGCCGTTCCCACCAGGCCACACCACAGTCCGGTGAGCAGGGTCGACCACAGGAGGTTTTCAACCGTCAGCGAGGTGGTCAGTCCAAGAGGCCATTCTGCAAGTCTCTGGACGAGGATGACAATGGCAGCGCCGACGCTGCCGAAACCCAGCCATGCCCGCGGCGACCGGTCGGCGACGACCGACGCGAGCGCATACAGGCTCAGGCAGGCAGCCGTCCAAGCGATGCCGCCCGGCCCGACCACCGGGCCGAAGAGGAGGTCCCAGGCGAGACCGAGAAGCAGGGCCTCGTAGGGCCAGTGGCGCTCCTTGCGGATGAGCGATGCGGCGACGATCCACACCATTGGCAGGATGATGTGGGGAAGCAGGGCCGGCATCCCCGGCATACCGAAGGCCCGCTGGACGACGAGGGTTGCGGCGGCGAGGACGACGATCCTCGGTTTCATGGCGCTGACCCACCTTCTGCGGGCGCCCACGTCCCGAGCAACAGCACCATGTGGATCGCGCGCAGGTCTGCGGTCGCCAGTGCGGTGACCTCGAGGAAGGGGTCTTCACTCTCCCGCACCCGCGTTACCCGAACGGTTGGAATGCCCGGGGGGTAGATGCCATCGCCCCCACTGGTCACCAGCAGAGCCCCCCGTTCGACCACGGCCTGGCGAGGAATATAGGCGACAGTCAGAACATCACCGCCGGTACCAAGGGCCAGCCCTTGGACGACCGCGTCCTCGGTCTGCACGGCGACCGCGGCTGCCGCATGGGTCAGGAGCTGGAGCCAGTGCCTGCGGCCTTCACTTCGAATGACTCGCCCCACGAGGCCATCTGCCGACACCACGGGCGTATCGCGGCGGAGAGTTGTCGGGTGCGCGCTTCGTATCTCCATAGTGCCCGCCACCAGGTCGCGATAGGTGCAGCGGCCGACCAATGCCCCGGCTTCGAACTCGGCGTCGGCGCCGGCGAAAGCTCCGATCCCTCGCAGGGCCTCGAGATCCGCCCGCAGGAGCATCTCCCGCGCGCGGAGCTCTTCGAGCTCGACACGCATCTGTCGGTTGTCGACCATGACACTCTGGAGGCCGCGGACACCGAGGCCGAGGTTGACACCGAAATCGACCGCGACCTCGGCCGCGAAGACCACCGGTTCGATGACGGTTCGGATCCACGAGAACACGAGGGGAGAACCGGTGGTCGAAGGCACCTGGAGCGCTGCGACGAGCTCGAGCAGGATCCAGACGAGAACCGTCCGCACGGTGGTGGTGCGCGCTACCTCCACCGACGAATCCCCGATTCGATGCGCGCGACACCGGTGAACGGGCCGTCAAGGGTCACCTCGCCATCATACTCCGGATGATCTCGAGGCACAGCCGGTTCACATCGGATGGCTATGCGATGGCGATCTTCCGCAGGAGGTCGATGTTGGTGAGCATCATCCCGGTACCACGGACGACGGCCGAACCCGGTTCTTCACAATGGGCGACTGGGAGACCGGTTTCCTCGCGCAGGCGCTTGTCGAGATTCTTGAGCAGCGAACCACCACCGGCAAGGATAATGCCCTTGTCGATGATGTCCGCCGAGAGCTCGGGCGGCGTTTGCTCGAGAGCATTTCTGACGGCATCGACGATGGTCGACACGATTTCAGTCAGGGCCTCTCGGATCTCCTCGTCCGTGATGTTGAGGTTCTTGGGGACACCCTCGACGAGGTCGCGGCCCTTGACCTCCATGCTCAGCGGCTCGTCCAGCGGGTAGGCCGAGCCGATTTCGATCTTGATCTGCTCGGCGGTGCGTTCGCCCAACAGCAGGTTGTACTTCTTCTTCAGGTAGTGAATGATCGCCTCGTCCATCTCGTTGCCCGCCACCCGCACCGATCGCGAGTACACGACGCCCGCCAGCGAGATCACCGCCACATCCGAGGTGCCGCCTCCGATGTCCACGATCATGTTCCCCGACGGTTCGGTGATGGGTAGCCCGGCACCGATCGCGGCCGCGGTTGCCTGCTCGATGAGATAGACCTCGCTCGCTCCTGCCTTGAGAGCGGTGTCTTTGACCGCTCGCTTCTCCACCTGCGTGATCTCCGACGGCACCGAGATGATGATCCGCGGCCGGACGAGGAACGAGCGGCCGTGTGCCTTGCGGATGAAGTGCTCGAGCATCTTCTCGGTCACCTCGAAGTCGGCGATGACGCCGTCTTTCATCGGGCGGATCGCCTGGATGTTACTCGGGGTCTTGCCGAGCATCTCTTTGGCTTTGGCGCCGACCGCCTCGACGCGGTTGGTGATTCGGTTGACGGCGACGATCGACGGCTCGACCACCGCGATCCCGCGCCCCCTCACATAGACCAGCGTGTTGGCGGTGCCGAGATCGATCGCGAGATCAGAGGAGAACAGCCCGAGTAGGCTGGAGAGATGCATCAATAGACCTCCACGAAGACGCGTTCGGTGCGCTCCGTACGGTTGCCCGAGGGATCGACCGCGACGATGACGATGTCGATCCAACCGTCCTCGAAGATCTCGACCGTTTTCCGAAATCGTCCGTCGGCGTCGAGTTCGACCGTTTCGCCGTTGATGGTCAAGGTGGCGCTGACCTCGGTTGCGCCCTCGAATATGAACATGTGGCCGAGCTGCTGCGGCTGGTTGACGACCAGCTCAGGAGGCGTGGTGTCTTCGAGAAGGTGCTCGGTGGCTGACGAGAAGACGCGAAAACGACGGACCGTGCTCCACTCCGACTGGGCGGCGTCCTCGCTGATGGCGGCGATTCTCCAGAAATAGGTGCCCGGCGTGACAAGCCGCAACCGCGCCGAGTCCTTCCCCAGGCTGGGCGCGTCGACGTCCAACTGCGTCGCGTCGAAGCTCTTGGTCCGGCTGACCTGAAGATGGACGCTGCCGCGCCGGGGTCGACCACGCCAGGCCACCTCGATGACCGGATGTTCGCCGACGTCGAAGCCGGCGTTGTTTTTCGGTTCGACCGGGAAGGGGGCGGCAGGGATCTGTTGTTTTTCGGTCATCGCGCCGCTTGCCGTCGCCGCGATTGCCTCCCTTTCACCGATGACGACCTCCTGGCCGCGGTTGCTGCGCACCCGCGCCGAACCCTGGAATGCGGCAACGGTGGTCTTCTGGTCGTCCGCCACGTCGACCGCCACCCTGCTGTCGCGATCGATCTCGGTTTCGGCCGTGTCGGTGGTGACGGTGGACGGCGATCCGGAGGTATAGACGTTGATTCTGCCGGCGACCATCTTCACGGTGCCCGGGGACTCTTGCGACATCTCGTGATGGATCTCGAGCAGCGAGTTCGGCGAGATCCGGTACAGGCTGCCGTCGGCGAAGAGGATCTCGGCGTTGCCGTCTCGGCCGGTGCGCACGAAGTCGCCATTGAAGACCGGAATGTTCTGGTGGGTATTCTCCCACTCGGTCTGACCCGCCCGCTGCAGCTGAACGCGCCCCTCGAGGCTGAAGAATTGCCCGACTCCGACCAACTCCTGGTCGCCGGAGCCGGCAAGGGCGTCGAATCTCCGGCGGGCGCTGTCCGCGAGGTTTTCCGCATCCTCCCAGTTCTGCTCGGCGTACTCCGAGCGGGCCATATTCAGCTGGTCGCTGACATGATCGAACTCTGCGCGCCAGTGGGGAGGGAGGGGTTGCGTCTCGGCGCGGGCCAGGGCGGCCTCGGCGTGCTCGATGGCGCGTCGCGCGCGCGCCTCGGGCGAGAGATTGAGACTCTTATAGGCGAAGAAGACCAGCGCGGCGGCCACAAGACCGACCGCCAGGACCGCCAAA
Source organism: Candidatus Sulfomarinibacter sp. (assembly GCA_041560205.1). GTDB lineage: Bacteria > Acidobacteriota > Thermoanaerobaculia > Thermoanaerobaculales > Sulfomarinibacteraceae > Sulfomarinibacter. The sequence goes on along the minus strand of JBFFBV010000010.1, from coordinate 2,825 downwards.
ATTTTGCGCAGCGGCTGCACACGAATGACGACCCAGTCGAGCTCCAAACCTCGCGCCACCTTCAGCTTACCTCCTCAATCACCGTAACATGAGCGAATTCAAGCGGCAAGGGCACTTTCAGGGACTGCGACTTCGGTCACACAGAGCAACGCCCGGCGTCGGTCGGGCGCCGCACGCTTGCGCACGAACCGCCTCTTCGGTAGACTTCGCTGTCCCGTTCTCGGGGCTCGTGGAGGACTGTCATGGCTCTCAAGTGGCTGCGAGACAATTTGCGTCACCTCAAGTTCATCCTCTGGGGTGTGGTGCTGGTCTTCGTGCTCCTGGTTTTCGTCGATTGGGGCGCGGGTCGCGCCGGTGGAGGAGGGGGCGCCAGCGCCGCGGTCAGGGTGGGGAACCGGACCGTTTCCGAGATCGAGTTCCTCGACGAGATGCGACGTCTCGACCAACGCTTCGCACAGATTTACGGGGAGCGCTGGAACGAGCTTCGCAACCAGGTCGACCTTGCCGGCCAGACGGCCAACATGTTGATCGACCGCGAACTCCAGATTGCAGAGGCCAGGAGCGTCGGTCTCACCGTGACCCGGGAGGAGCTCCAAGAGGCCATTTTGGAGAACCCTTCCTTCCGCGATGAAAACGGTGATTTCGTCGGCACCGAGACCTATAAGCGCATCATCCGTGCGTACTTCCGTATGACCCCAGAAAGCTTCGAGGAACGCCTGACCGAGGACCTGTTAATCGGCAAGCTCAACGCGCTCGCCGAGCGCAATGTATGGATCGGGGACGCCGAGGTCGAGCGCGAGTTTCGCCGGCAGCGCGAGCTCGCCGATTTCGACGCCATCCAGCTCCGATACGAGCCCTTCCTGAGCGACGCCGTGATCACCGAGGACGAGGCTCGGGCGGCATTCGAAGCGACCGCCGAGGAGTACCGGCGCGACGAGGGGCGGGTGATTCGCTACCTGCTGGTCGAAACCTCGAGGCTGCGGCGGACCTTGCCAGTCGACGACGCCGAGCTGAGGGCCTATTACGATGAGCACGTCGACGAGTTCCTCCAGGGAGAGCAGGCGAGCGCTCGTCACGTTCTGATTCGCCTTGCGCCCGACGCGAGCGAGGTGCAGCGCGGCGAGGCCGAGCTCCGCGCCAACGGTATCGCCACGATTGCCCGCTCCGGCGGCGATTTCGCGGCCCTGGCCGCCAAACACTCCGACGACCCCGGTTCCAAGGACCTCGGCGGCGATCTTGGCTGGTTCGGTCGCGGGAGCATGGTCCGGGAGTTCGAGGATGCGGTGTTTTCGGCCAAGCCCGGTGATATCGTCGGCCCGATCAGGAGTCAGTTCGGCTATCACATCATCAAGGTCGAGGGATTCCGCCCCGAGCACCAGCAACCCTTCGAGGACGTCCAGGAGCAGGTCCGATTCCGGGTGCTTGAGGGACGAGCCGCGGCCGAGGCCGAGGCGAGGGCCGCGGTTCTCGTGAGGAGGCTCCAGACCGAGCCACCCGAGACCCCCGACCAGTGGCAGGCGATCGCCGATGAAGACGAGGCCGTTGTGCTCAACGAGAGCCCGTCGTTCGCTGCCGGCCAAGCCGTGCCGGGGGCCTCGAACGGGCCCGAGCTGGCGGACGAGGCCTTTGCCGCCTCAATCGGCGACATTCGTGGTCCGATCGCCGTACCCCGCGGGTGGATCGTCTGGCAGCTCGCGGAAGTCCGACCGGAAGGCATACCTCCCTTCGAAGACGTTCGCACGGATGTCGAACAGAAGCTGCGCCGCGAACGCGCCATCGAGCTCGCAGGCGCGCAGGGGCAGCAACTCGCCGAAAGGTGGCGCCAGGGCGAGGACGGCGCCTCCCTGGCGGAGGCGTTCGGTTCGACGATGACCGAGGCCCGTGAGCATCGCCGTGGCCAATTGGTGGGCACGCTCGGAGTTCTTTCGCGCTTGGACGGCGCAGTCTTCGCGGCCAGCGAGGGAGAGATCGTCGGTCCGGTCGAAGCGGGCGTCGCCGGTGGGGTGGTGGTTGCCAAGGTCGGGTCCTTAAAACTGGTGGATCCGGCCGAGCTCGCCAGCTCGCGCGAGGACCTTCGCGCCCGGCTGATGGCGAACCATGCAGCCCAGCTCATGCGGTCAATCCTCAACGAGCGGCGTCGCGACACCGTCGTCACGATCGACACCGAGCTTCTCGAGCGCTTCGCACCAGCCAGCTCATGATCGGAAGGCTCGAGGGACGCCTTTGCCGCGTTGACCCCGGGACAGTTCTCGTGGACGTCGGCGGCGTGGGCTACCTCGTATCAACCACCCTGCGCGCCTTCCAGGCGCTGGCCAATCGTGACGAGGCCGCGCTGTGGATCCACACCCAGGTGCGCGACGATGCGATCGACCTCTACGGCTTTCCGGATCGCGACGAGCTGGAAGCCTTTTCGAAATTGATTGCCATTGCCGGTGTGGGACCGCGCACGGCGCTTGCGGTACTGTCAGCCTTGACCGCTGACGAGTTGGCCGACGTCGTCGACACCGGTGACCTGGCCCGGCTGCAGCGCACTCCAGGGGTCGGCCGGAAAACCGCCGAAAGGATTCTCCTCGAGCTGAAGGATCGCCTGGTCGCGGCATCCCCTGGGGTGGGCGATCGTCGTGGGGACGCCGTGTCGGCGCTTGTCAACCTCGGGTACTCCCAGCGCGACGCGACACAGGCGGTGGATGCCGTGTGGTCCGAGGCATCTGGAGAGGACCTCGGTGAGCTCCTCCGCCTGGCGCTCCAGAAGCTGACGCGCTGACGCCCACCCACCCGGTTTCACCCGCCCATCCCTGCCGCCCGGGTGCCAGATACACCCTTCC
>JBFFBV010000009.1:0-78281 GCA_041560205.1 Candidatus Sulfomarinibacter sp. | reverse complement strand
GCCTCGTACACCTGTCCCAGGGCCTGGTGAAGGCTAGGCCATCCCTCTGCACCGAGGGCCAGGGCTTTTAGGTATGCGGTCATGGCCTCCTCGGCGCTTCCCTGATCCAAATAGGCCTCGCCCAGAAGGGTGTGGTGGCCGCTCTTGGCCGTCTCGAGGAAGCAGGAAGTGTCGTCTCATGTTCCCTGGCGGTGAAAGGCCGGCGAGCGAGCCGAGGGTGGGTCCGGCCCGAGGACCTCGAGCTCGCCGCCCGGCTCGAAACCACCCGACCGCGCGGAGATCGTGGGGTGCTGCTGTCGCCCTTCGACCCTATCCTCTGGGACCGGAACCGGGTCCAGCTGCTCTTCGGGTTCCTCCAGATGCTCGAGATCTTCAAACCGGCCGAAAAGAGGGTCTTTGGCTACTACTGCTTGCCGGTGCTGGCCGGCGACCGCTTGGTAGCACGCTTCGACCTCAAAGCCGATCGCAAACTCGGCACTCTCGGGGTTCTCTGCCGACACTTCGAGGGCGACGATCCATCGACGGCGTCCAGCACGGCGGACGCGAAGGCGGCAGCCACCGCGCTCGACCGCTACGCCACGGCCCTCGGCCTGAGGATCGAGGGCATCGCTGCCGAATGAGCGATTTTAAGGAGTCGTTGACCGAGGAAACCCTCCGCGCCGCAGCGATGGATCTGGCCGATCGGGACCCGGATATCGCGAAAACCTTGGACCGCCTCGGGCCTCCCCCGCTTTGGAGCCGGCAACCTGGTTTCCCGACGCTGGTCCGCATCATCCTCGAACAGCAGGTCTCCCTCGCCTCGGCAAGGGCGGCGTTCGACAAGCTCACTGACGCGATAGCAGTCCTCGAACCCACCTCCTTCATGACCCTGGACGACGCCCAGCTCAAGGCCTTCGGTTTCAGTGGCCAGAAGGGCCTTTATTGCCGCGAGCTCGCAACGGCGATCCTCGACGAAGAGATCGACCTCGAGCGTCTGGGTGATCTCGCGGCGCATGACGTCCGAAGCCAGCTCATGCGGATCAAAGGCATCGGACGCTGGACTGCCGACATCTACCTGCTGATGGCGCTCGGCCGGCGGGACGTCTGGCCGCGGGGTGATCTCGCGCTCCACAGGGCGGTCCAGGACCTCAAGAACCTCCCGGCGAAGCCGGACGCGAAAGAGTTCGAGCAACTCGGTGAGACCTGGCGGCCGTGGCGTTCGGTCGCCGCACGCATGCTCTGGAACCACTACCTCCATCCACTGGATGACGCCCCTGACACAAGGCAAGAGTAGCCGGGTTCATTGACCGCCCGTCGCGTCGTCCCACTCAGTGGTGTCACCCGATTCAAAGGCGTCGGTGAAGATCGCGCTGGGGCTCGTGAATCGGTAGATGTCGCCGTTGTCGAGATCGGCGACGTAGAGCTCACCGTTCTCGTCCTCCCCGAATGTGCTGATCCTGAGGGTCGTATCCATCCAATTCGGGCTTGACCACGTCGCGCCGCCTGAAACGGCGAACCAGATCCGGCCCGAGCAATAGTCGCCAAATACGTATCGCCCGTGGAGACCGCCGATATTCCCCCTGTAGCGGTAACCACCGGTCACCGAACACTCGGGGACGTGGGGGTAGACCAGAATCGGTGCCGTCAGGGGTGAACCCTCGCACGGGTTGTAGTTCACGACCAGATCACCCTCCACACAGCTCCAGCCGTAGTTCTCGCCACCGTCACTCGAGGCCGGCTGGTGGTTCACCTCCTCCCGCGAACCCTGTCCGACATCGCCGATGAAGAGGTCCCCGTTGAGCCGGTCGAAGCTGAAGCGCCACGGGTTGCGGAGCCCGTAGGCCCAGATCTCGTCGAGCGCGGTTGCGTCACCTACGAAAGGATTGTCGCCGGGAATCGCGTACGGGCTGCCCGAGTCGACGTCAATCCGCAGGATCGATCCGTGGAGACTTCCAAGGTTCTGCGCGAGGGCGTCCGGGTCTCCACCTCCGCCGCCGTCGCCGAGCGCCACGTAGAGGAAGCCGTCCGGCCCGAAGTGGATGTCGCCGCCGTTGTGATTGCTGCCGTTCTGGGCGAAGTCGAGGATCTCGAAAGCGCTGTCGACATCGACCTCGTTCGGATCGGAGTCGGACACCGTGTATCGCTCGACCCGCGTGCGATCGGCGCCTGGGCCCGGATCGTAGGTGTAGTTGACGAACAAGAACCTGTTGCCGGCGAAGTCCGGGTGAAAGGCCAGTCCGAGGAGTCCCTGTTCATTTCCCGTGCTGTCGACCACCGACGAGATGTCGAGAAACGGTGTCGCGAACACGACACCGCCATCGATCACGAAGACTCTCCCGGCCTGCTCCACCACGAAGAGCCGTCCCGAGCCGTCGCCGGCATGGCGCACCACCACCGGGCGTGTGAATCCTTCGGCAAAGAGCGAGAGTGTCAGATCGGCCGGGAGACCGGTGGCCTGTCCCGGAGGTACGACGACAAATGTGGCTACTGCCCACGTCCAGACGGTGAAACCGACGCGTCTCCAACGATCCCGATGCAGCACAACCGACACCTCCTCCAGCGCCAATCGAAGGTTGGGCCCGGTTATTTCCACCAAGGGTGATCCGGATCACTCAGCGCCGAGGTTTGGGTTACAGTGAGATCGATGGCAGAAACGAAAGACCTGCGCGCCACCCTGCACGAGATCATCTTCGAGGCCGACACCCCGGCTGGCAAGGCCTTCGACGTCTCCCTCATGGTGCTCATCATTCTCAGCGTCATCGCCGTCATGCTCGAAAGCACCGCCACTGTTGCTGCTCGCTACGGCAATCTGCTGCGGGCCTTCGAATGGGTGGTGACGATCGCGTTCACGATTGAATACCTCTTGCGCCTCTACTGCGTCGGTCGGCCCGGCCGCTATGCGCGCAGCTTCTTCGGCATCGTCGACCTGCTGGCCATTCTTCCCAGCTACCTCAGCCTGATCATCCCGGGCGCGCAGTCGCTGCTCGTGATCCGGGCCCTTCGGCTGTTGCGAGTCTTCAGGGTGTTGAAGCTCGCTTACTTTGTCGGTGAGGCCAGGGAGCTCACGGCGGCCCTGCGGGCGAGCGCGCGGAAGATCATCGTCTTCCTCGGCGCCGTGCTGGCCGTCGTCATCATCGTCGGGTCGATGATGTACCTCATCGAAGGCGAGGCCAACGGCTTTACCAGTATCCCGACCTCGATCTACTGGGCGGTCGTCACCATGACCACCGTCGGATACGGGGACATCGCTCCGCAGACCCCGCTCGGCAAGATCCTCGCCTCGGTGATCATGATCATGGGTTATGGGATCATCGCCGTTCCGACCGGAATCGTGTCCGTCGAGCTCGCCGGGGTGGTGCGAAAACGGATCACCACCCGGGCCTGCCCCGACTGCGGTGCGGGGGACCACGACGGAGATGCCGCCCACTGCAAGTTCTGCGGCGCGAAATTGTGATGGGCATGGGCTCCACGGCAAGGCGATGGGTTGTCATCCGATGCCTTCGATCGCTTTCGACTCCGGGTGAGACGACACGGGAGTCGGCGTGAAACCGAAATCGCGACGGGCGGCGTGCAGTTGCGGCCGGCTTTGTCTGGAGGCGAAGGGCGAAGCCGTCCGCATCTCGATCTGCCACTGCCTCGCCTGTCAACGGCGGACCGGCAGCGCCTTCGGCGCACAAGCCCGCTTCCCGGCCGATGCGGTCACGGTGCATGGCGAATCCTCGGCGTACACCCGCGTCGCTGACTCCGGCAATCGCATCACCTTCCATTTCTGCCCAACCTGCGGCGCGACTGTTCACTACCGTATCGATGACCAGCCGGATCTGATCGCCGTTCCGGTCGGCGCCTTCGCAGATCCAGACTTCCCCTCGCCATCTGCCTCGGTCTACGAGGAGCGCCGCCATTCGTGGGTGGTCGTCCCGAAGGACTGGGAACACCACCGGTGAGCTCCTTCGTCTGCCTCCTCCGCGGCATCAACGTCAGCGGCCAGAAGAAGATCCGCATGCAGGATCTGCGGGAGCTCTGCGAGTCGATCGGATTCCATAACGTGGAGACCTACGTGCAGAGCGGGAATGTGGTTCTCGACACGTCCGAGACGCATACGAAGACCATCGAAACCTCCATCGTGGACGCCGTGCGGGAGCGGTTCGGATTCGAAGTTCCGGTGATCGTGAGATCAAATGAGGAACTCCCCCAGGTGGCGAACTGCAACCCTTTCACCGACCAAGGCGGAATCGGCGAAAAGCGTCTGGCAGTCGTCTTCCTGGCGGATGAACCGTCGGCGTCCCGGCTCGAGTCGATCGATATCTCCAGCTTGACCGAGGATCGATTCGCCGCCGTCGGTCGCCACATCTACCTTCACTGTCCCAGGGGCTTCGGCCGTACCAAGCTCTCGAACAACTTCTTCGAGCACAGGCTCCAGCTCACCGCCACGACCCGAAATTGAGAGACCGTCAGCGCCCTCTTCGATATGCTGAAACTGCGCTGAGTGCCGAGCACGAGACTTCAGCTGCGGAAGGGAGATTCCACGAATGGGCACCGCACGGCGCCAAAAACCTGCTCTGAAGATGCCGGTCTGGGCGCGTCTCGCCGCCGCCCCGGTCGTGGCGATCGGCTCGTTCTGCCTGATTTATCACTTCTTCTTCTGGTTTTTCTGGCGCTTCCTATTCGGCGAGGAGGTCTGGCCGTGGCCACAGTGGAGCCTGTGGGTGTTGGTGATCATCCCCGGCATCTGTGCGATCGCGGCAGCGGTTTTTCTTTGCGCTGTCAGAGCCACGAAGAGGAACACCTGGATCGCCGTGGGCGTCGGAGCCCTCTCTCTCTTCGGATTGATCCGCTACGCCGCAGAGGTGTGGAAGGTGATGTTCCAGCTCGGATTCAAGCCCTGATCGAAACACCCCATCGGGACGCGGTAGGATCGTCCCATGAAGAACGACGCCTTTCAGGACCACTACCCCGACGAACTCGCCCACTGCTACGGTTGTGGCCGCCTCAACGACCACGGACACGAGCTGAAGACCTTCTGGGACGGCGAGGAGACCGTCTCCAGGTTCACCCCGGCGCCGTACCACGTCGCGATCCAGGGCTACGTTTACGGCGGATTGATCGCCTCGATCATCGACTGCCATTGCACGGGCACCGCGGCGGCCGCTGCGGCCAGGAATAAGGGACGCGAACTCGACGACGACCCCGCCTTCCGCTTCGTGACGGCCTCGTTGCAGGTGGATTTTCTCCGTCCGACTCCGCTTGGTTTCGAACTCGAGCTTCGCGGCGCGGTCGAAGTGGTTTCGGACCGCAAGGTCGTCGTCCTCGCCACCGTTTCAGCCGACGGGGAAATCTGCGCGAAGGGACGGGTGGTGGCGGTACGGATGCCGGAACACCTGATGCCGACCGAAGCGAAGGGATAGAGCAAGCTTCCGCACCTCGAGGAGAAGACATGGCACTCAGCGCCTTCGACGACACAAGTCGAGGACCGTCCGACCGGCAGGTGGCCGATGCGCTCGGCGACGTCAACGACCTGTGGGATGGCCTCAAGGCAGAGATCGCCTCTCGATTCGATCCGATCGCCGAGGACTGGACCTTCTCCGGCAAACAGTGGGGTTGGTCGCTCCGTCTCAAGCACAAGAAGCGGGCGGTCCTCTATATGACGCCCTCCGACGGTCGCTTCTTCGTCGGTTTCGCGCTCGGCGAGCAAGCGGTCGCTGCCGCCCAGGAGGCCGGCCTGCCGAAGCGTCTCCTCGAGATCATCGAGGGCTCTCAGAAGTATGCCGAAGGACGGGCGGTGCGTCTCGAGGTCACCACGCCCGCGGGCGTGGAGTGGGCCGTCATCCTCGCCGAGATCAAGATGGCGAATTGAGGTCCCGCGCCGATCGAACGTCGAAGGAAGGTCTTGGATCATGAAGATCACCGTATGTGAGCTGCCCAACCAACCCGAGAGGATTTCAGACGCCTGGTCAGGTCTGGTCGTCCACGTGAAGAAGAATTCGAGCGACCTCGTGCTGTTGCCGGAGATGCCGTTTTACCGGTGGTTGTCGCAGTCCCGCGACGTCGACCCGGCCGAGTGGGAGCGGGCGGTCACAGCACACGAAGAGTGGATCGATCGTTTGAAGGATCTCGCGCCGGCACGTGTGATGAGCAGCCGGCCGGCGGTCACAGCCGGCGAACCACAGAACCTCGGCTTTGTCTGGGAGCCCGCTGCGGGCCATCTCGATATCCACGCCAAGTATTACCTGCCGGACGAACCGGGTTTCTGGGAAGCTTCCTGGTATCGGCGCGGTGACGGGAGCTTCTTGATCGCAGAGGCTGCCGGCGCCCGAATCGGATTTCTGATCTGCACCGAGCTCTGGTTCTCCCGCCACGCTCGCGACTACGGCCGAGAAGGCGCCCAGATCATCGCCTGCCCGCGCGCGACGCCTCGCTCCAAACAGTCAAAATGGGTCGCTGGCGGCCAGGCTGCGGCCGTCGTTTCCGGTGCGTTCTGCATTTCGTCAAACCTGGCGGGAACCACCGCTGAAGGTGGAGATTTTGCCGGCGTCGGATGGATCGCCGAGCCTGATCAGGGGACTATTCTCGGTACGACCTCAGCGGAGGAGCCGTTCCTGACTCTGGAGGTCGATCTTGCCGAGGCGGACCGGGCGAAGAAAACCTATCCGCGATACGTTGAGGACTGACCGCCGGTCCGCGCTGTCGATGAATGGCCAGGTGTCACGATCAGGCGGCTTCGCCGTCTTCCCATCGGTCGGGGATCGAATCTCGCGCCGCCCCCTGCGTCTCCTTGATTGAGGAGCCTCGGCGCGTGACTCTGTGCTGCCCCAATGACGACTGCCCCGACATCGAGCTCTTCGGAGTCAGGGGCGAGCACGAGGGGGCATTGATCATTGTCTCAAGTGCAGGTCGGAGAACCTCGACCGTCCGCGTTGGTCTCAGGCCCTCAAGGCCCTCTGCCTGCTGCTCGTCTGGCCGTTGCTCTTCGTCCCGATCACTGCGCACTTCGAACCGGGTCTGTGCAAGGAGTGTGGCCGACGATGGCATCCGCAGTGGGAGACCCAGATGCCATCATCGTCAGAGTCGATTCGCCCCGGGGGGTGCAAACCGTCCATCCAGGCCTTACATTTGAAGTGAAGCGGCCAGACGATCGCAGATGGAGGCCCGCGTGAAAAACGAGCTGACGTTCCTCGGTCTGACTCCCCTTTTCGGTGCCGTCGGCGCGCTGGCGACAGCGGCGGTTTGGCAGGTGCTCGCGGTCATCCTGATCGATATCGTGCCACCACAGCTGACCGTGCTGTCGCTGCTCACCGCGGGCCTCGCCGGACCCCTCATCGTCTGGGGACTCCTGCTGGCAGCAACCCGAGGCAATCGGACGACCCTGGCCGGCACTTTTCGGCGTGCCGCCTCTGTCGGCCTCGGATTGGTGGTTGCGGCCGAGCTCGGCTTCTACATCCCGCTCGGCTTTTTTGCCATCGCCTTCCACTGATCTCCGAACTCGCCATCGGAATCGCCCGGCGGCTTCCGGCTGTTGTTCGATACATCACAAATCTGGAGAACTATGGTGACGATGACGCGAGAGGTCCGCTTCGCCACCATCGTACGCGCCGAGCCCGACGAGGTGTACGATGCCATCGCTACCGCCCACGGGCTCGACGGATGGTTCACCAAGGGTACCGAGCTCGAAGCGCAACCGGGCGGACGACTGGTCTTCCGTTGGCAGGATTGGGGTCTCGAGAACTTCACCGGCGAGATGGTCGGAGAGGTGCTCGAGGCGCGTCGACCCGCCCGTTTCTCCTTTCGCTGGCCGGTCGACTCGGGCGGATACATGACGACCGTGACGATCGACCTCGAGGCTCACGAGGAAGGCTGTGTCGTGAGCCTGGTCGAAGGAGTCTACGACGACGATGACGTCGGCACGCAGGACATGCTCAACCGGGCCACCGGATGGTCGCAGGCGCTGACTCTCATGAAGTTCTGGGTGGAGCACGGGATCAGCGTCTGATCGTCGCCGACCGCCCTGCTACAGTCGCGCCATGAACGAAATTTTCCAGACATGTTTTCGGGCCGGTTGGCGGGCGATGGATGCCAACGGCCACATGGCCAACACCGCGTACCTCGATTTTGCGGCCGACACCCGCTTTCGATTCTTCGAGGCCAACGGATTCACCGCACGCGATTTCGAGCGCACACGGATTGGTCCCGTGGTGATGCGCGACGCGACCGACTACCGAGCCGAAATCCTTCTCCAGGAGGAGTTCTCGGTGACCTTCGAGCTCATGGGCCTTTCGGAGGATGGGTCGCGCTTTCGCCTTCGCAACACATTTCTGAAGAGCGATGGACGGGTGGCGGCGGTCGTCATTACAGATGCCGGCTGGTGGTCGCTCGACAAACGCCGACTGGTCGCTCCCCCACCCGCCCTGGCGGCCGCGATGGCCCTCCTGAACCGCACCGACGATTTCGCGGAGCTTCCGTCGAGCTTGAAAAAGTGATCGCGGCGGGGTTCTGCCATACAATCCGTTCCATGTCCGACCAAACCGAAGGTGTCGATCGCGAAACGGTCGCGGGCGCAGTCGGCAGGGTCCTGTTCAGCAACGAGGAAAACGGGTGGTGTGCCGTGCGCCTGCAACCCGAGGACCGTGACTCGTTGACGGCTGTCGGTCCGCTGCTGGGTGTTCGGCAGGGCGACGAGCTCCGGCTCACCGGCCGCTGGGTCCGGCACGCGAAGTATGGCGAGCAATTCGAGGTCGATTCCTACGTCCATGTGGCGCCCTCCACCATCGAAGGCCTGCGAAGGTTTCTCGGCTCCGGAAAGATCCGCGGTATCGGCCCCGCGAGGGCGGCGCAGGTGGTGGAACGATTCGGACTCGACACCCTCGAAGTTCTCGACAGCGAGCCGGACCGCCTGCTCGAAATACACGGCATCGGTCCCGCAACGGTCGAGCGCGTTCGCACGTCATGGGGCCAGCACCGTGGCATCCAGCAGATCATGATCTTTCTGACCGGGCACGGCGTGGCCCCGGGGATCGCGGTCAAGGCCTTCAAACGCTATGGCCCGGGTGCCGTTGACGTCGTGCGCTCGAACCCCTACCGCCTCGCCGAGGAGATCTTCGGTGTCGGATTCCTCACCGCCGACCGCATCGCAGGGCAGCTCGGCATTCCGCCGGATGCCCCGGAACGACTCGAGGCCGGGGTCCTCCACACGCTCGCCGAAGCGGTCGGCCAGGGCCACTGCTTTCTGCCTGAAGACGATCTTCTCGAGATGGCCGGCAGCCTCCTCGACACTGACCCTCCAGACCTCTCGCCCGCCCTTGCCGGCCTCGTCACACGGCGGCAGGTCTCGGTGCGGCCCAGAACGGGCGACGCGCCGGCGATCTATGTCCCGCGCCTCGATCAGGCCGAGGAAACGGTCGCCTTCGACCTCGCCCGTGGGCTCGAAACAGAGGTGGAGTCGGCGCCCATCATCGTCAACACCTCGATCGCTTGGTACCAGGGCAAGATCGACATCCAGCTCGCGGGGCGCCAGCACGAGGCCCTGGCAGCGGCCCTGACCGAGAAAATTGTCGTCATCACCGGGGGGCCCGGAACCGGCAAGACGACCCTCATCCGAGGCATCGTCGAGATCCTCGGGCGCAAGGACCTGCTCGTGCTACTCGCGGCGCCCACCGGGCGCGCCGCCAAACGGCTGGCGGAGGCCACCGGGCTCGGTGCCAGGACCATCCACCGGCTGCTCGAGTTCAACCCCATCAGCAGGGAATTCAGCCGCAACAGCGAAAACCCGATCACGGCTGATTGTCTCGTCATCGACGAAATTTCGATGCTCGACGTCGAGCTCGCGGCCATGCTGCTCGAAGCGGTACCGCCCGCCACCCGCATCGTTCTCGTCGGCGACGCCGACCAGTTGCCGTCGGTCGGGCCGGGCAACGTGCTCGCCGATCTCATCGCCTCGGCACGAGTCCCTGTCATCCGCCTCGACCGCATCTTCCGTCAGACCGATCGAAGCCTGATCGTCGAAAATGCGCACCGTATCAACGCCGGCAAGATGCCGGAGCTGAGCAGCGATGCGGAAACCAGCGATTTCTTCTTCGTCGCCCGCGACGAGCCGGCCGCGGCCGCTGAGCTGGCAATCGATTTCGCGACCCGCCGCATCCCGCAGCGATTCGGGCTCGATCCAATCGATGACATCCAGGTGCTTTCGCCGATGCACCGTGGCGAGCTCGGCGTCACCCGCCTCAACGAACGTCTGCAGGCCGCCCTGACTCCGAAAGGCAGAGAGCTGGCGGTGGGTTGGCGCCGCTTCCGTGTCGGCGACAAGGTGATGCAGGTTCGCAACAACTACGAGCTCGACGTTTTCAACGGAGACCTCGGCCGGGTGACGAGCATCGATTTCGAGGACCGGGACGTGACGGTGGATTTCGACGGGCACGCGACGGTCATCTCATCGGACGACCTCGAAGACATCGTCCCGGCGTACGCGTGCACGATTCACAAGTCGCAGGGCAGCGAGTACCCGGCGGTGGTGATCGTCCTTCACCACCAGCACCACATCATGTTGCAGCGCAACCTGCTGTATACAGCGATCAGTCGTGGACGACGTCTCGTGGTCATCGTCGGCTCCAGGCGAGCCCTCCGCCGAGCCGTCAGCAACGCGACCGTTCGCAGACGCTACACCTCACTCGCCGAGCGCTTGCGAGCGGCGGTCGAGCGGAGGTCATAGACTCGGCGACAATTCGCCGGAACGGAAGGGGCGGCACATGCCGCCTCAGACCTTCAAATGAATTCTGAGGCTGACGGGCGGGTCGTGTCTCGCCCCTCCAGATTATCTCAGGGCCTCCTCGCCGCGGTCGTGATTCGACGCCTTGACGCCGGTGAGCTCACGAGCTCGAGCGCCGAGTCGAGCTCCTTGCCGACGAGGTCTCCACGCCGAGCGAGGACCCCCAGGCACCAGCGGCGATCCACCTCGCGGCCGAGCAGCGCAACGAGCTCGATCGCATTTCGGATCTCGTGAAGGACGCCGGCCTCGATCAGGGCGCAGACCGCCCGACGGCGAACCCACCCGTCGGGAAACGACTCGATGAGATCGCGCAATGTTTCCAGGCTCGAGCCCGAAAACGCTGCGAGCTCGCAACGCAACTCGCGAAGCTGGGACAGGACGGTCCGTTCGGCACCCAGTGCTCTGACGACCTTTCGCGCCTCGAATGGTCTCGAAGCGACCTGAACCACCGGCGGACCGCTTTCCGGTCGCGGTTTCGGGGCCGGGCGCGAGATCGGGGTGGCGGCCTCCCAGCGGCTCCAGTCAACGACGGGCGCCTGGGCTTCAGGTGGGAGAGGCGCAGGAGGCTCCGGCTCGGTTTCTTGCGGCGGCTCCTCCTCGATTCCCGGCCCCCGATCACCTCGATCTTCGGTCACCGGCGATGCTTCATCGTCGCCCCGTGAATCCGCCTCGAGCTCACGATCGGCAGATTCCGCGCCTTCCGGCGATCCGTCCATCGTCTCTTCGACCGTCTGGCGCTCTCCCAGGGCTTCCTGGGTCTCTTCTTCTTGCAGAGGCCCTTCGTCACCGTCCGGGTCCGACAACAAATCACCCACGAGATCGACACCCATGACGACTGCGCCGTCGCGACGCTCGGGATCGCTGAAGGCGGACAGCAGCTCGGTGACCGTCGAGCCGTCGGTCGCCCGGGCCTTCGCCAGGGCCCGCAACAGCATCGCCGGAGCGAGCCCGCCTTTGCGTGCCGCCAGACCTTCGAGGATCTCCTCGGCGCCGTCAAAGCCGGCGTGACGAGCCAGCAGCCGACGGTCCGTCGGGCTGAGCTCACGCACGGTCCGCCAGGCCCGCGCAAGCACCCTCGCCTGTGCCAGCGGAGAACGGGCATGCTGCAGCTCGTGGAGCAGCGCCGTCAACTTGCGTTGCGAGCTCATCGCCACAGCGATCAATCCTTTACCGCAATGCCCTACGAGCCTTTGGTCCCTGTCGAGTCGAGCTTGTCCGCCACGGCTCCCGGCAGCCGAGAGATGTTCTGCAAGAGGGTGTCGAGATCGACGCCGGAGAGCTGTTTCATGATCGGCCCGAGCTGCGTGAGGACCTGGATCACGTCGTCGGTCAGACGCGCCGCGCCGGTGCCGTCGCCCGGATTCCCACCGCTCGAAATGATCGTGGTTTCACCGGCGCGAGCGAGAGGCTCGGACACTGCCGCCGCAATCTCGGGCAGCACCTTGAGGGCCTCGATCGAGAGGCCGGCTTCGTTGTAGAGCTTCAGGGCCTCGGCCAGCTTGCGCCGCGCTTCGGCTTCAGCTTCGCCCTTTGCCTGGATCGCTTCCGCTTCGGCAATCCCGATCTGGCGTCGCTGCACCGACTCCGCCTCCGCCTTGGCGATGCCTTCAGCCTGGAGGGCCTTGGCCGCTTGCTCGCGACGCATTCTCTCGGCGGCGGCCTCCTGCTCGACGGTGTACTTCTTGGCGTCGGCAAGACGTTCGGCTTCGTACTTCTTGGCATCCGCCTGCTCGCGGATCTGTGCGTTGAGCTCGAGCTTCTGGCGCTCGACCTCCTGATCGGCGATGCGGATGTCCTGCACCTTGAGCTCCATTTCACCCGCCTTCACCGCCTGCGCGTCGGCGACATCGACCTCCTTTTTGATCGCGGCCACCTTCAAGCTGAGCGCCTTGTCGGCCTCCGCGATCTCTGTGTCGACACCGATCCTCTTCTGCTCCTTCTGCTGCCGAGCCTGCTCCTCCTCGATCGCGGCGTCACGGTCGGCATTGGCAGTCGCAATTCGGGCGTTCTTGAGCGCTTCCTGGATCTTCGGCTGTCCGAGGGCGTTGAGGTAACCCTCGTCATCCTGAATGGCCTGGAATACGAAGGAACGAAACTCGAAGCCCATGCCCTCGAGATCGGTGTGGGCCTCGTCCCGCACCTTTTCTTGGAAGATCTTTTGCTCGCGGTAGAGTTCCTCGACCGTCAACGTGCCGACGATGCCGCGAAGGTGACCCGCCACCGTTTCCTTGATCGTCGCCTGGACGTCGTCCACCGGCAGACCGAGGAATCCCTCCGCCGCCCTTCGGATGTGGTTGACATCGCCGCGGACCTTGACCTGTGCAACTGCTTTGACGTTGATGGGGATCCCCTGGACCGTGTAGACGTGGGGCAGGTCGATTTCGAGCGTCATCATCCGCAGGGACAGGATTTCGTACTGCTCCCAGGCCGGCCACACAAAGGTGCCGCCGCCACGGATGATCCGGAATCCCTCGATCTCACCCGCTTCCGATCTCACCTTGCGACCGAGAAGCTTGCGTCTTCCGAAGACGATCAAGGCCTCGTCCGGTCCCGCCTTCTTGTAGCGCATGCGGATCAACAGGTAGGCGAAGAAGAGGACGGCCGGAACAACGATCAGCAAACCGACGAAAAACGAGGCACCCATGGCTCACCTCCGGATGTTGAAACAGGTGCAGTGTAGCAACTTTGAATCCACACAGATCCCTACGCGTCGCGAAAGAAATTCTTCCGAGAGAGATCCAAGATGCAGGATGCAAGGCCACCGACCCTGCCGCCAAAGGATTGGAGTCCGAGGGCCGGTTGGGTGGGACTCGTATCTTGCATTTCAGTGGGTGGTCGGTCGGGTGCATCTCGCATCCGAGCAGTGGGTGGGCGTTACCTCTCCGCGCGGACGGTCACTCCCGTTATCGAGCACCGGAGACCTCGATCAACCGGTTCGAAGGGAATCGCGACCAATCGGCTCGTGATCACGTCGATGTCCACCTGAACGGACGCCAGCATATCGGACTTGCGCACCTCGTCGCCGATCACGATGTGACGGATCAACGTCACCGCGTCCTCCACAGCGAGCGTGCCGCCGCGGATGGGCTCCCGGGGCACCTCCCCCGTTTCCCCGGCCGCCTCGGACAACGCCCGCGCGATTCGGGCGAGATCACCGAGCGGCATTTCGAAAGCCGGGATGACAAAGGTCCTCGCCCCTCGCCAACCCTCGCTGCGACGCCCCCGGTGCCTCATCCTTTCGCTGATCGTGATCTCCGCCTCGATCAGCCAGGCCGGGCGCCAGGTACGGACCGGCCGGCCTGGCGCCGGCATCAGTGCCGCGCTCTCGACCATCTGCAGCCCCTGGTCCCCGAGGGTCGCCGCATCCCCACAGTGATCGCAGAAGAAGATCGTGTCGAGACCCTCGCCTCGGAGAGCCGATCCGCAGGATGGACAGTCGAGAGAAACCAGCTTCAAGGTCATTGAAACCTGTCCATCACGTCTTTCACGGTCGCGGTGAGCGACTGGTGTTCACGTCCGCTGGCGAGTCCCGAACCCTCTTCGACGACCCCACCGTGGCGGAACTGCGTGTAGCCCCAATAGATCAGACCCGCGAGTGCCAAGCCGATGAGCCCAAGACCCATCACCCCGTTCTCCGAACGGAGGAACTGACCCGCATGCTGGAGCATGGTCGTGCCGACGAAGCACGCCCCGGCACATGCGCCAACGAGGCTGAACGCACGGTAGAAGTGATTCCCGGGAGCCTTTCCGTAGGCCATGGTCCCGTCCTCAGCATCCACCAGGACCTGGTAGGTGCGCCCGCGAAAGTCATAGCGGAGCACCCACAGCGGGTAGTAGACGAGCGCCACGCGACGCCGCACCGAAGCCAGCCATGAGAAGGTAATCCGGTCGAGACGATTGGCCCTTTTGATCTCGGCGATCGCCCGCTCAATCAGCTCTTCGGCGGTCTCCTCGAGAGACCGGCTGGGGCGAAAGACCATCCCGCGAGCGCGCAAAAGACCATCGTCGAGAGCCTGGATCTCATCGCCCGAGAGGTCCACCCGGTCGACACCGAACTCGGCCATGTCGGCAGCCGGCATGGTCAGATCCACCGCACGCTCGATCTGCCGCTCCACCGGCTCCCTGACGGTTTCCCAGCGGTTGCCGCGCTTCCTCTTCTTTTCGCGGATGCCGAGCACCCAGCCAACAGCGTCGAGGCGAGCGCGCACGAAAGGAAACCAGGCCAGGAAGGCCTCCTGGTAGCGGGCCTCCCTTTTGAGGGCCGGGTCCTTGCGGATGCCTCGGCGGAACCATCGCCTCACGGCATCGCTTGCGTGCCGGCGCTCGAGTTTGTTGAGCACCATCACGCGCACGACGCCGCGGTTTCCGACGACCGCCTGCGGGGTCTGACAATACCGGCAGGTGACGTTGGTCAACCCTTCCTGGACATCAACCGATCCACCGCACGAGGCGCACTTGAGTCCGGTCAGCACCCGCTTCTTTCTGCGGGGCTTTGCCTTCGCCTCGATGGCCGGCGGTCCTGCATCGGCTGGGGGTGGCGGCGGAGGGGGTGGTGGCGGTTTCGCGTTCATTGCCGCTCAGACCTTCCTCGAGGTCAGCCACGCGATGCCGAGGATCGGAACAGCCGAGATGGCAAAAGCCACAGCCTTGAAGATGAGATTCTGGATGAGCAGACCTTCGAGTCCGAAAATGATGATCGCGAGTGCCGCGACCCCGACGAAAGGGGCCTCAGCCTTGGCCGGAAAATCGGCCGGAAACACCTTGCCTGAAACCCCATCAACGGCCGCCTGGTAGGTCCTCCCCTGCCACGAGTACGGGGTCCTGAACATCGGCAGGTGGTAGAGCACCGTCTGGCGCACGTCCACCTCGCCGTAGCGAGCCATCAGCCATTCACGGGCCGTATCCACCGGCACCTCGGGCTCGACGACAGGAGTCTCACCCGTGACCTCTTCTCGCATCGGCCGGGTGTCGCCGGCCGGCAGCTCGAGCCCCTGCAGGCCCTGCAGCGAGGACGGCGCCGCTGGCTGGAGGACAACACGCTCACCGCCTTTTCCGACAATCGTGAAAGCCCAGAACGGGAAGTATTCGAGTCGCGGGTCACCCAAGCTGGCTTTTCGATCGAGGTCGGCAACCGTCGACCTTCCACCGAGGAATCGCCGCAGATGGGCGCCAACCTGTTCGTAGGGCACAGTCGGTGTCATCACCTCGTGGATGATCGTGGCGCTGCCGTCGACCACCAGCGCGGTGTCGCAGAAGGGGCAGTCGACAAGTCGCTCACCGGCGCGCGGCTCGATCGACGCCCCGCACTGGGTGCACGCGACGCTCACTGCGAGTGCTTCCATGCATGAATACGGTCCCGCACCGAGGGCGCCGATGCGCGACCCCGTTGGTTTTTGGCGACCGCAGACGTACCCCTGCCGTACTTCAAGGGAGTCAAAAACCGACAGGGGCGATGCAGCGGTGGCCGAATGCGACCGAATTCATGCATGGGAGCACTCAGCTATTCCTGTTCGGTTCCGCAGTTGGGGCAGAACTTGGCGCCGTCGGGGACCGGCTGACCACAGCCGGAGCAGCCTGCTCCGGCCTGCTCATGGCCGCAGCTCGGACAGAATTTGGCCCCGGCCGGTACGCCCTTGCCGCACTCGGTGCAGAACGAGCCCGCCGGCGCCTTTGCTACAGCTCCCGCGGACGCCGCACCGGCGGCGGCACCGCCTCCACCCTGCTGCGCCTGCTGCATGGCGCCGGCGATCATTCCCGGCATCATGGCACCGAAGCCCGCGCCGAGCCCGAGACCCATGCCCGCGCTCGCCGTTCCACCTTCGCCGCCTGCGCCACCGCCCTGGGCCGCGTCCTGGATCGCCTGAGCGGCCTTGAACTGCATGTAGGTGTTCATGTCGCCGACGGCGCCCATCGCCGCGCGTTCGTCCATCTTCTCCTGCACCTCGTCGGGCGGGGTCACGGAGTTGATGTAGAAGTCGGTGAGGTCGACGCCGTACTTGGCGAAGTCCTCGGTCACCCTCGCCTTGGCGGCAGTGCCCAGCTCGTCGTAATACTTCGGCAGGTCGAAGATCGTCTTGAGGGTCTCACCCATCAGATCGTTGAGGCGGGAGACGATGATATCGCGGTAGAAATCCTGCAGCCGAACCGTCTCGAAGAGCCCCTGCGAGCCAACCACGGTATTGACGAAGAGCTGACTGTCTTCGATGCGATAGGCGTAGGTCCCGAAGGCGCGCAACCGCACCATCCCGAGCTCTTCGTCACGGAAGACAACGGGCTCACGGGTGCCCCACTTCTGGTCGATGAAGGTGCGCTTGTTGACGAAGACGACCGACACGCGGAACGGCGATTCGCCGCCGAATGGTTTGCCGATGATCTTGCCGAGGAGCGGGATGTTCTGGGTGCTCAGAGTGTGGCGGCCCGGCCCGAAGACGTCGAGAGCCTTCCCGTCACGGTAGAGCACGGCCTCCTGGGCTTCATGAACCACGAGCTGCGCACCGAGCTTGATGTCGGCGCTTCCCTCGGGTGGAAAGCGGTAGACGATCTCCTCACCGGAAGGATCGTGGTGTTCGAGGATCTCCAGCAGCGCCATCACGCACCTCCAGTCCGGGTCACATCTTCGAAGACCGTCGCCCGCTCGTCGAACTTCCTGTCCGCCCCTTCAGCCGCGTCGAGGAGGCGTCCCAGCATCTGTTCGTCCGCGGTCTCAGGGAGCTGCTCCACCTGGAGCGCT
This sequence comes from Candidatus Sulfomarinibacter sp., assembly GCA_041560205.1. Lineage (GTDB taxonomy): Bacteria > Acidobacteriota > Thermoanaerobaculia > Thermoanaerobaculales > Sulfomarinibacteraceae > Sulfomarinibacter. The sequence continues at coordinate 60,816 of JBFFBV010000009.1, read as the reverse complement.
AAATATTCGACCGTATCGGTCAGGGCGAGATCGAACTCGTAAATCCGGTCGAGCTCGGCCTGGCCGATCTTGACGGCATCGAAGAAGCCTGACGAACCGTAGTCCGCATGCCGTATCCGGTTGGCCAGCCGATCGAGAGCCTTTTCGACGCTGCTCGCCCGGTCGAGGTTGTCCAGCCGGCCGTCTCGGGTCCACTCACGGATCTTGCCGTTGATCGCGAATCGCGCGCGGTCGACCTGATCGGCCAGCCAGTCGCGCTGCAGCTTGTCCACCTCGCGCCGCATCTCGCGCTCGAGGTAGCCGCTGAAGCCCGGAATCTTGGAGCCCAGCTGTTCGAGAACGTTACGACGCTCGCGCGCCCTCTCCAGTTCTTCGCTCATTTCACGCCTCCCTGTTACCTCTGGCGGACACCTGGGTCCGAGAGCGTGCCATTCGGACACACCGTGCGCCCTGGCTTGTTATGAAATTCGGGCATGCAGATTGCGTATGAATATATCGCCATGTCGTTATCGGTCTTGTATCCCTGCTCGTGTCTTCACGAGGGAGCCCGGAAGGCTTCAAAGGCCGGCGGCATGCCCACCTTGTACGGGCAGGACCCCTGCCCCCCACAATCGACCTTCCAATAATACCCGCCATTATACCTACCTTTTCGAGGCTGTCTCCGGGGTCCAGGGAACCCCGGGGCGGCTCCTCACCGCGGATATTCGCCGCACTCAAAGCCCGAATTGCGGGATTTTCCTCACCCTCGGTGACGCGGTACACACAACACGAATCGGCCATCAACGGTGTTTACGTACGACATACACTCGCCATTCCACGCTGCGGATACAATGGTTCGTATGTCGAGGAAGAAAAGCCGGAAGAAAAAGAAGAAGAAGCCGGCCCAGCCGCCAACCGCTCCGCCGAAGAAGAACACGAAGTACTCACCGGGGGAGATCGCGATGGCGGTTCTCGGCGCCGCGCTCCTGATCATGGTCGCGGGGATCATCATCACGTCCCTGCTCGGGTGACCTCCGGTCACCCGTCGCGGATGCAGGATGCACCCGCCCCTCCACCCACCCGGATACAAGATACAAGTCCCACTCCGCCTACCCCACGGACTCTCGACCTGATTTCAAGGGCGGGTGGGCGGCCTTGTATCTTGCATCGAAAAAAGGGCACGCCGTAGCGTGCCCTTCTTGCTTTCAATTGAGAAGCGCTATTGCTTCTTCCCGTGTGGCGCAGCAGCGCCGGCGAAGGCGGCTCGCCGGTAGTCCTTGTTCATCCTGGCGATGCCGGAGATCGAGATCTCCTTCGGGCACACCGCCTCACAGGAACGATAGTTGGTGCAGGCGCCGAAGGCCTCGCGTTCCATCGCCTCGACCATCTTGAGGGACCGCTTCGCGCGCTCCGGCTGACCCTGTGGGAGCAGCCCGAGGTGGGAAATCTTGGCGCCGACGAAAAGCATCGCGGCGCCGTTCGGGCACGAGGCGACACAGGCGCCGCAGCCGATGCACTCGGCAAAGTCCATCGCGTGCTCGAGGGTCTCGGTCGGAATCGGGACCGCATTGGCGTCGGGAGCGGAGCCCGCACGCACGGTGATGAAGCCGCCGGCCTGCATGATGCGGTCAAAGGCTGACCGGTCGACCACCAGGTCCCTCAAGATCGGAAACGCCTTCGCCCGCCACGGTTCGATGGTGATTTCGTCACCGTCGTTAAAGTGGCGCATGTGGAGCTGACAGACCGTGCTTCCCTTCTGGTGCCCGTGGGCGACGCCGTTGACGACGAACCCGCACGCCCCGCAGATCCCCTCACGGCAGTCGTGCTCGAAGGCGATCGGGTCCTCGCCCTTGGTGATCAGATCCTGGTTGAGGACGTCGAGCATCTCGAGGAACGACATGTGGGTGCTGACATCCTCGAGCTCGTAGGTCGCAAACCCGCCCGTGTCATCGGTGCTCTTCTGCCTCCAAACATGCAGCGTCAGCTTCATTTGTAACTCCTCTGCGTGGGCTGCACGGTCTCGAACTCGAGGTCCTCGGTGTGCGCAACGGGCTCGGAATCCTCGCCCGTGTACTCCCAAACCGTGACGTTGGTGAAGTTCTCGTCATCGCGGAGCGCCTCACCCTCCTCAGTCTGGTGCTCCTCGCGGAAGTGGCCGCCACAGGACTCCTCGCGCTTGAGGGCGTCGCGGCACATGAGCTCGGCGAGCTCGAAGAAGTCGGCCACACGACCGGCCTTTTCGAGCTCCTGGTTGAGCTCCGCACCATGGCCGGTCACCCGAACGTCGGACCAGAACTCGGCCTTGAGAGCCCGTATCTTTTCGATCGACTCCTTGAGGCCCTTTTCGCTCCGCGCCATGCCGCACTCGTCGAGCATCAGCATGCCGAGCTCGCGGTGCAGCGAATCGACCGAGCGCGAGCCGTTGATGGCGAGCAGCTTGTCCGTGCGCTCGCCGACCTCGGTCTTGACCGCGTTGCACGCCTCCTGGTCGGTGCTGACCGCATCCAGCTTGTGGCTCGCCAGGTACTCGCCGAGCGTGTAGGGAATCACGAAGTAGCCGTCGGCCAGGCCCTGCATCAGCGCCGATGCGCCGAGCCGGTTGGCGCCGTGGTCGGAAAAGTTGGCCTCGCCGAGGACGAAGAGACCCGGGACATTACTCATCAGGTAGTAGTCGACCCACAGGCCGCCCATCGTGTAGTGAGGTGCCGGGTAGATGCGCATCGGCACCTGGTAGGGGTTCTCGCCGGTGATCATCTCGTACATGTCGAAGAGATTGCCGTAGCGGGCCCGGATGACGTCCTCGCCGAGGCGGTTGATGGCGTCATCGAAATCCAGGTAGACGCCACGCTTGCCTGGACCGATGCCACGTCCCTCGTCGCAGACGTTCTTGGCGTTGCGCGACGCGACGTCGCGCGGCACCAGGTTACCGAAGGCCGGGTAGATGCGCTCGAGGTAGTAATCCCGCTCGTCCTCGGGAATGCCGCCCGGAGCTCGCTCGTCGCCGACCGCCTTCGGCACCCAGACCCGACCGTCGTTGCGCAGGGACTCCGACATCAAGGTCAGCTTGGACTGGTAATCGCCGGCCTGCGGGATGCAGGTCGGGTGGATCTGGGTGAAGCACGGGTTGGCGAAGCCGGCGCCACGCTTGTGTGCCCGCCACGCGGCGGTCACGTTGCAGCCCTTGGCGTTGGTCGAAAGGAAGTAGACGTTGGAGTAACCACCGGTGCACAGCAGGACCGCATCCGCCACGTGGCACTCGACCTCGCCGCTGACCATGTTGCGCGTCACGATGCCACGGGCGCGGCCATCGATCACGATGAGGTCGAGCATCTCGGTGCGGGGGAACACCTCCACGGTGCCGGCCGCCACCTGTGCGTTGAGCGAGGCGTAGGCACCCAGCAGGAGCTGCTGCCCGGTCTGGCCGCGCGCATAGAAGGTGCGGGACACCTGGGCGCCACCGAAGGAACGATTGGCGAGATAGCCGCCGTACTCCCTGGCGAAGGGGATCCCCTGGGCAACGCACTGGTCGATGATGTTGTTGGAGACCTCCGCGAGCCGGTAGACGTTGGCCTCGCGGGCCCGGTAGTCGCCACCCTTGATGGTGTCGTAGAAGAGACGGTAGATCGTGTCGCCGTCGTTCTGGTAGTTTTTGGCCGCGTTGATGCCGCCCTGGGCGGCGATCGAGTGAGCACGGCGGGCGCTGTCCTGATAGCAGAAGGCCTTCACCCTGTAGCCGAGCTCGCCGAGACTCGCCGCGGCAGCACCGCCCGCGAGACCGGTGCCGACCACGATCACCGAGTGCTTGCGTTTGTTCGCAGGGCTCACCAGCTTGAGATCGTTGCGGAGATTCGACCACTTTTCGGCCAGCGGCCCCGACGGAATGCGGGCGTCGAGTTTCATCCCGTCACCTCCCTACTTCACCACGCCCGTCAGCACGGCCAACGGGATGGAGACGTTGCCGGCGTCGATGAGCACCGAGAAGAACACCGCGGGGACACGACGCAGCCAGCCATAGCGCGGGTGGTCCCAACCAAAGGTCTGAAAGAGACTCCACAACCCGTGGTAGAGGTGGAATGCCAGCAGCAGGTTGGCAACGATGTAGATCAGCGCGATCAGCGGGTTGCTGAAGCTGGCGATCACGTTGTGGTAGACCTCGCCGCGGATGAAGTCCGGGTTTGCCGAACCGACCGTGAAGTCCATGAGGTGGTACAAGATGAAGAGGGCGAGGATGGGGCCGCTCCACACCATGGTGCGCGCCGCATAGTCGACCGCTGGCGGGTTGAAGACCCGGTACCTCACCGGACGTGCGGCGCGGTTGCGCAGCCACACCTGGACCGCGGCGATGATGTGGACCATCACGCAAAACAGCATCACTGACCGAAAGGTCCACAAAAATGGCTTGTTCGCCTGCAGCAGGTGCGCGTAGTCGTTGAGCCTCTCCGCACCGAGATAGATCTGCAGATTGCCGAGCATGTGGCCGACCACGAATCCGAAGAGGATGATGCCCGTCACGGCCATCAAGATCTTCTTGCCCAGCGTCGAGCTGATGAAACCTACGGCTTGACTCATAGGCCCGTTGCTACCCCCTGAGAGAAAGTCGTCCTGCAGCGGGTTCGAACCCGCGTAAAGCTCACGCTTTGAGCCTACTCCTGCTTCAGAAATTTCTCAACGGTTCTGTGAAAATTTTCCCAAGCTCCTGCAAAAGGACCTTCACGCGCATGTTTTACGGTGCAAGAACGCTGTCCACCGATCCACAAATGAAGCCTTCTGAGATCAACTCGCGAAATCTCAGACCGCTTTTACCCGCATATGACTGAATCGCGCCGCATTGTGTCGTAGAATCCTGCGGGGAGGCTTCTCTTTTGGACCGGATTGGCGTCGTCGGCACCTCATACCGCACCGTGCACATCGACCAGCTTGCGGCAGCAGCACTGCCCGAAGAATTCCCGCGTGAGAACCTGGTCGAGCTGGCACGGCTTGCCGGCTTCTCGGAGCTCGTGTATCTGGGCACCTGCAACCGCGTCGAGTTCTACTTTCGCGGCGAGACCCGAATTCACATCAACCCACTGCTCTTTCACCTCCGTCGCAGCCTCGCCGACCTCACCGACGGCCAGTGCCAGCTGCCGGAGGACGAGCACCTGTATGTCCACTTCGGCCGCTCGGCGGTGCGTCATCTCTTCCGGGTCACCTCGGCCCTCGACTCGATGATGGTGGGCGAGGCCCAGATCACCGGCCAGGCCAAGGAGGCGCACGAGATCGCCCACAACTCCGGCCTCCTGGGCGGCATCCTCGACCAGACATTTCACGAGTCATTTCACCTGGCCAAACGAATTCGCACCGAGACCGAGCTCACGCGGCGCCCGGTGTCGCTGGTGACGCTGGTCGAGCGGAAGTTGAAGGAACACCTCGACGCGTCGTCTTCCGCCGTGCTGATCCTCGGGGCCGGAGAGATGGCGCGGCAGGCCTTGAAGCTGGTCCGCAGCAACGGCGGCTCCCGACCGGTGGTGGTCGCCAACCGCACCCCGGAACGCGCACAAGAGATGGCCGCGGACGACCCCAACATCACGACGATGTCCCTCGAAGACGCGGCCTCGATGCCGCCTTCGGTCGGCACGATCCTCGCGGTGACCTCGTCCCACGAAGCCTTGCTCGACCGCTCGCAGTTGGCCTCGGTTCGGGACCGGTTGCCCGACGGTGAGGAGCTCCTGGTGGTCGACCTCGCCATGCCTGCCAACGTGGCCCCGGAATCTGGAAGCCTGGCGCGCGTGGTGCTGCACGGAATCGAGGAGATGCGCGAGGAGGCCGAGATCAATCGGCAGCGACGCCTCGAGGAGATGGACCGGTGCGAGAAGCTCGTCGAGCACCAGCTGACAATCCTCAGGCGCCACCTCCTCGACCGCGCGTTGTCACCCGCCGCAAGGAGCATCCAGAAATGCTTCATCGAGATGGCCGAACGCGCACTGAGGCACAGCTTCGGCAAAGACCTCGCCCACCTCGAGGAGGCGGATCGCGAGGCGGTGGAGCGGATGGCCAACGGCCTCGTCAAGCGTCTCGTTCAAGTACCTTTGAAGGGTCTCAAGGGCGCCGCCGCGAATCACTCGAGCGCCGTGATCGACGGCTTCCTCAACGGGCTGGACACGACAAACGCTTCCGGCGAGGACGACACGTCGTGAGCGATGCCACGGTTCTGAAGCTCGGCACCCGCGGGTCTGACCTTGCCCTGTGGCAGGCACGTCACGTGGCCGAAGCGGTCACCGAGAATCTGGGGCTCGAATGTACGATCGAGATCATCAGCACCCGCGGTGATCGGATTCAAGACGTCGCCTTTCGAAAAATGGAAGGCAAGGGGTTTTTCACCAAAGAACTGCAGGACGCCCTGCTCGACCGCCGGGTCGATCTGGTGGTCCATTCGCTCAAGGACCTGCCGACCGAAGAGCCGGATGGTCTCGAGATCATCGCCATTCCCGACCGTGCGGATCCGGCCGACCTGTTGATCGCCAGGAAAGGCATGCTCGACCGGAATCACGCCGACCCTCTCGGCCTTCCGTCCGGAGCAGTCCTCGGCACCTCCTCGTTGCGACGCGCCTCGCAGGCGCTCGCAATCAGCGCCAAGATCGAGGTCAAAGCCCTTCGTGGGAATGTACCGACCAGGATCCGCAAGCTGCGCGACGGCGACTACGACGCGATCCTGCTCGCCGCAGCCGGGGTCCGGCGCCTGGCGCTCGACCTCGATGATCTCGAGGTCGTCGAACTGGCGCCTGAAGTCATGCTTCCCGCGCCGGGTCAAGGCGCTCTCGCGATCGAAACGCGCGCGACAGATGCCCCCACCCGCCCACTCGCGGCCCTTCATGACCAGGCGGTCGCCCGCTGCGTCCGGGCGGAACGAACACTCCTCGAGCTTCTCGGCGGGGGGTGCCACCTGCCGCTCGGCTGCCTGGCCACCGAGGACGAGACGGGGCTGAGGCTGCAGGCGGCCCTCGGTGAGATCGACGACGAAGCCACACGATCGACGATCTCGAGGGTCAGCGGCGTTGCCGATGAGCCGGAGACCGCGGCGCGGGTATGTTTCGAAGCCCTGCGTCTGGCCATGCCGGAAGTGGTGGAATCGTGAGCCGGTTCGTCCTGATCACGCGCCACCCGTCGGACTGCCGCGAGCTCCAAACCTTGTTGGAACCCTGCGGTCTCAAGCTGCGACCCTATCCGGTGCTGCGGCTCGCCGACGTTCACGATGAAGACGGCTGGCGCGAGGTCTCCAATCGATTGCCCGAGCTCGGCGAGGGAAGCTGGATCGTGATGGCGTCTCCCCGAGCCGCCACCCGATTCGTCACCGAGAGCCGCAGGCGCGGCGTTGAATCCGTGCTCGACCACCCCATCGCCGCGGTCGGAGCCAGCACTGCGGCAGCGGCCACCGAGGCCGGCCTTCGGGTCGAGCATGTCGGACCCGGCGACGGTGCCGGCCTCGCCCGGTCACTCGTCGAACGAGCCGATCGGCCCAGCACCTTTGTCCTGGCATGCGGGCGTGACCGCAGGCCCGAGCTGCAGCGAATGCTCGAGGACGCCGGACACGATGTTCTTCCAGTGGTCGTCTATCGCATGGACCCAACCCCACCGCGCGAGCTGCCGCCCCTCGGTCCGAGCCTCGAGGCCGTCGTTCTCACCTCGCCCCGAGCGGCGGAGCTGTACCTCGCCGGCGTCGGCGGTCTGCCACTGCCGTGCCGGCACTGGGCTCTCGGCCCGACCACCCGAAACGCCGCAGCCGCCATCGGCATCGAATGTCACATTCCACCCGCCCCGAACTTTGAGTCCCTCGCGGAGGAGTTATGCAAGAACTGATCAATCGTCCCAGGCGCCTCCGGTCTTCGGCCGCGATGCGTGATCTCATCGCCGAGGCCCGTCTCGACCCGCGAATGCTCGTCCAGCCCCACTTCGTGGTGCCCGGGTCGGGCATCTCGGATCCAATTGGCGCCATGCCCGGCATCGACCACGAGTCGGTGGACCGTCTCGTCGAGACCGTCGGGCGCGACCTCGACCTCGGGATTCGGGCCTGCCTGATATTCGGCGTCCCGGACGAATCGGTCAAAGCGCCCGACGGTTCCGGCGCCGCAGCCGACGACAACCTCGTGTCGCAGGCGGTCGCTGCGCTCAAGGATGCCTACGGCGAGAAGCTGCTCGTCATGACAGACGTGTGCCTCTGCGCCTACACCGATCACGGCCACTGCGGGCTCGTCATCGACGGCAAAATCGACAACGACGCGACCCTTCCCCACCTCGCGGCGATGGCCCTGGCACACGCGCGCGCCGGCGCCGACGTCGTCGCGCCATCCGACATGATGGATGGCCGGGTCGCCGCGATCCGAACTGCTCTCGACGACGACGGCCTGGTCGATGTCGCCATCATGTCGTACTCGGTCAAGTACGCCTCCGCTTACTACGGCCCTTTCCGTGAAGCGGCCCACTCGGCGCCGACCCAGGGCGATCGGAAATCGCACCAGATGGACACCCGCAATCGCCGGGAGGCTCTCCTCGAAGCGGAGCTCGACCTCGACGAAGGCGCCGACATCCTGATGGTCAAACCGGCCCTGGCCTTCCTCGATATCGTCGCAGATCTCCGAGAGGCGTTCACCAATCCCCTCGCGGTCTACAACGTGTCGGGTGAGTACTCGATGGTCAAGGCCGCCGCCGAGCGCGGTTGGATCGATGAGCGAGCGGTCGTCCTCGAGAATTGGCACGCGTTTCGCCGAGCAGGTGCCGACATTCTCATCACCTACCATGGTCGTCAGGCCCTCGCCGAGGCCTGGCTGTGAGCGATCGCGTCCGCAGTCGGGAGCTCTACGAACGGGCGACAGCACTCATGCCCGCAGGGGTCAACTCGCCGGTACGCGCCTTCCGCTCGGTGGGCGGCGACCCTATCTTCTACGAACGAGGCCTTGGCTGCCACGTCCTCGATGCGGATGGCAACCGCTATATCGATTACGTGTGCTCGTGGGGGCCCCTGATCCTCGGCCACGCCTATCCGGACGTCGTCGAGGCTGTGGCGAGGACCGCCTCCGGCGGGCTCAGCTTCGGGGCCCCGTGTCGTCAGGAGGTCGAGCTCGCCGAGCTCGTCACCTCCGCCCTGCCCCATCTCGAGATGGTCCGTTTCGTCTCCTCTGGGACCGAAGCGGTGATGTCGGCCATTCGCCTCGCCCGCGGGGCGACCGGGCGGGACACGGTGGTCAAGTTTTCAGGCTGTTACCACGGTCACGCAGACCACTTGCTGGTCTCCGCGGGCTCTGGTCTGGCAACCTTTGGGACGCCCTCGTCCGCCGGTGTGCCCGAAGCCTTTGCCGGCCACACAGTGGTCTTGCCCCTCGACGACGGAGATGCCTTTTCAAAGCTCATGCAGGATCGCGGAGATGCAATCGCCGCGGTCATCATCGAGGGCATCCCCGCCAACTCCGGACTCTTGATCCAGCGTCCCGAGTTCATGGACCTCCTGCGGAAGGAGTGCACGCGCAGCGGAGCGCTTCTGATCTTGGACGAGGTGATCACCGGCTTTCGTCTCGGGATCGGCGGCGCCGCGGCCCATTATGGGATTGATCCCGATCTCGCTATCTACGGAAAAGTCATCGGCGGCGGCATGCCGGTGGGCGCCTATGGAGGCCGACGCGAGCTGATGGAGCAGCTCGCTCCACTCGGTCCCGTCTACCAGGCGGGCACCCTGTCGGGAAATCCGGTGGCGATGGCCGCCGGTGCCGCTACGCTCAGAACCCTGTTCGCGGATGGCGGTTCCGCATTTTCCGAGCTCGAGAAGCTGGCGTCCCAGCTCGAGCGGGGTTTTCAGGAGGTCCTCGCCAAGCTCGGGGTCGAGTGGTCGGTGGTACGAGCCGGCTCGATCCTGTGGCTCGCTCTCCAGAGCGGACCGCCGCCACGGAAGTACGAGGACATCCAGGCTGCGTCCGCGGACATTTTTGCCGACCTCCATCGGGCGATGCTCGAACGCGGCGTCCTCCTCGCCCCCTCCGCCTATGAAGTTCTCTTCGTTTCCCTGGCCCACGACCCGGGCGTTATCGACGAAACCGTCGGAGCCTTCGAGGGAGCCGTGAAGGAGATCAGGTGAACCGGTTCTTAGGCGCCTGCCGATCAAAACCGCTCGACCGTCCGCCGGTATGGGTCATGCGTCAGGCGGGGCGATATCTTCCGGAGTACCGGGAGATCCGTCACGAGGCGGGCGACTTCTTAACGATGTGCCGCACACCGGAGATCGCGGCCGAGGTCACCCTGCAGCCGATCCGGCGATTCGGTCTCGACGCAGCCATCGTTTTCTCTGACATCCTGACTCCGCTCGTCCCGATGGGCGCTGAGCTCACCTTCAGCCCGTCGCCCCACATCGGCAACCCCGTGCGCACTCCGGCCGACATCGAGAGCCTGAAGGTCCCGGAACCGTGGAGCGGAACCGAGTATCTCTCCGAAACCCTCGAGCGAGTTCGTGACACGCTCGATGACGAAACCGCCCTGATTGGATTCTGCGGGGCCCCGTGGACCCTCGCCTCGTATCTCGTCGAGGGCATGACCTCCCGATCCTTCACCAGGGTGAAACAGTTTGCCCACCACTTCTCCGACGATTTCGATCGCTTGGTCGACCTCCTGGCCGACGCGATGGCCTCCTACTTGAAAACACAGGTCGAACACGGCGCGCAGGCGCTGCAGATATTCGACTCGTGGATCGGTGCTCTGGGCGCGGATGACGCACGCCGTTGGGCGCTGCGACCGGCGCGCCGCCTGTTGGAAGCGACAGCCGACCTCGGAGTTCCCCGCATTTACTTCGCCAACGGTGGCGCTCATCTGCTCGACGATCTCTCCGACCTGCCGTGCGAGGTCTTCGGGCTCGACTGGCGTGTCGATCTCCGGCGGGCGGCGCGTGCGCTGCCCAACCGTGCGCTGCAGGGCAATCTGGATCCGGGCGTCCTGATGGGTCCGGAGGAGGAGATCGTGCGGCGAACTCGAGCAATGCTCGACATCGCCCCTGAACGCGGTTACATCGCGAACCTGGGCCACGGCATCACCCCGGATGTCCCGGTCCACGCGATGGAGACCTTCGTTCGCACGGTCCAGGAGTTCCGGTACCGGTGAGGGTCCGACTGTGATGAGCAGGAGCATCGACGTTGCCGGGCTGACGCCGGCGCTGCTGGAAAGGTACGACCGCCCGGGTCCGCGCTACACCTCCTACCCGACGGCACCGCAGTTCACAGGCGAGTTCAACGAGGCCGCCTACCGCGATTGCCTCGCGAAGGCCGCCGCGAGGCGCGACGAGCCGCTGTCGATGTACGTCCACCTCCCCTTCTGCGAGGAGCGATGCACCTTTTGCGGCTGCAACGTCGTGATCGCTCCCAGACGCGGTCCCGAGGTGGACTATCTCCAGGCCGTCGATGCCGAGCTCGATCTCCTTGCGAAGGCGCTCGCGCCGCGCGCGACCCTGAGCCAGCTCCACTGGGGCGGGGGGACCCCGACCTATCTCTCACCCGATCAGTGCCGGCAGCTCTTTGGGGCCATCACGTCCCGATTCCCGCTCACAGCCGGGGCCGAGGTGGCCCTCGAGATCGATCCATGCGTGACGTCGATGGAGCACCTGGCCGCCCTGCGCCGGCTCGGTTTCAACCGCATTTCGATGGGTTTACAGGACCTCGACCCCGACGTTCAGCGAACGGTGAAAAGGGTGCAGCCGCTCGAGCTCACCCGCGAGCACGTCGACGAGGTCCGGCGGCTCGGATTCGATTCGGTCAACGTCGACCTCATCTACGGCTTGCCTCTACAGACGGAAGCTTCATTTCGAAAAACGGTCCGGACGGTCATCGATCATCTCGAGCCCGATCGTGTCGCGTGCTTCTCCTACGCCCACGTCCCCTGGATCAAAGCCCACCAGCGCCAGCTCGACGAGTCGACGATGCCGCGTGGCTGGGAGAAGTTTCGCCTTTTCGTCGGTGCGGCCGAGGAGTTGAGCGGCGCCGGCTACCGGTTCGTCGGCTTCGACCACTTCGCTCGCCCAGGCGACGAGTTGGCCCATGCGCTCGACGAAGATCGCGTCCACCGGAACTTCATGGGCTATACGGTCCAGCCCGCTTCCGATCAGATCGGTGTTGGCGTCACCTCGATCGGAGATGTCGCCGGCGCTTACGCCGCAAACCACAAGAAGCTCTCGAGGTATCAGAAGGCACCACTCGCCGACCGCCTGCCGATCGAGCGTGGCATCCTCCGCAGTCCGGAGGACGAGCTTCGCCGTGCTGTCATTTACCGCCTCATCTGCACGCTGCGGCTCGATTTCGGTTGGTTCGAAGAGAAGTACGAGACCGATGCGCGGATCCACTTCGCCGACGCCCTCGATGCCCTCCAACCCATGGCGGGCGACGGCTTGGTCGAGCTGGATGGAAGCGGCATCCAGGTCACCGACCGCGGGCGATTTTTTCTCCGCAATCTGTGCATGCCCTTCGACAGCTATCTCGACGCGCCGACATCGGGACCCTTGTACTCACGCACGGTGTGATTCACCAGGACGCGATCTCGGCGCCTCCCGGCGAGGCTGCGTCGCAGTCGGGCGCCAGCCGGTAGAGCGACAGGCCCGGCGAAGACCAGACTGGGTCCAGGCAGCGGCCACAGAATGTGGCGAGCCGGTCCACCACCTCCGGATCTCGGGTGACGAAGAATCCGCTGGTGCCTCGCAGTCGAGCGCTCCGGAGGGCTTCCCAGTGATTGGCGAGGACGTGGGTGACCCCCATGTCCGACAGCCGCAACGCCAGATCGCGCGAGCTCGTCGACGTCCTGGCCAGCTCGAGCAACAACGGATCCCTGTAGGGGTCACTGAACACGACCGGGCGATCGAAACCCAAGGCCCGGGCTTCGGCGATCATGAAGACCTTCGCGTCTTCGTCGAGCGAGGCTACGGCCTCCAAAGCGGGGGTCGAACTCACCCACCGCGCGAGCAGCGGTTCGATGTCGGCGACGCCGAGGGCGCTTGCGAGTCGCTCGGCGCCGATCGGGGTGACGCTTCCGGCCAGGGTCAGAGCAAACAGCAAACCCACGAGCGCGATCGTCCCGAATCGCAGCCTTTTCGGAAGTCGGTCCATGACCGCCGCCGCCGAGGCGCCGAGCACAGCGGCCAACGGCACCAGCACCGGCACCAAATAGCGGCTCGCGTGCATCGTCACCAGCCAGAAGGAGATTCCGGCGAGCGCACCGAGCGAGAGTGCCGACGTCGTGGTGTGTCGACGAAACCGCACCGCCTCCGCCACGGCCATCACGATAAGGGCGAGGTAGACGAAGCCGATCGACGGGAAACCATCGATCGAAGCCTCGAAGCTCCCCAGGTCCAGGCCTCCGATGATGTGCCCAATCGAGGTGTCGATTCCCGAGAGTGTGGTCGAAAACCCGCCCGCTGATTCTGCGGGCAAACGGAGGGTGCCTTCGAACAGGCCGTTGGCAAATGGGAACAGCGGGTTCCCGGTTGCGATCAGGTTCCGGAGGGCCCACGGAGAGAACACGAGCACTGCGCTCAGCAGGCACGGGGAGACTCGACGCAGAAAGGTCTTTGCAGCTTCGCCTCCCCGCCAGGGGCGGTGGAGGACCGTCGCACCGACAGCGACAGGGATTGCCACCGTTCCCAGGGCGATGTACTTCGTGCCCGCAGCCAGGCCGACGAATGCTCCAGCCACGATCCACCAGCGTCCGGCATGGGCCTCGTCGTCGACCGTTCGCAGGAGGGCGATCCATGCGCCGGCCGCGAACATGGAGACGACGAGATCCGATCCGGCAGTGGTGGCGAGGTGAAGGACAACGGGAGTTGTCGCGAAGATCCATACCGCCCAAAGCGAAGCCGTCCGGTTTCCCAGACGCCGCGCCAACGATCCTGTGGCCAGCACCGCTACGAGCCCGCACCACCAGTGGACGATTTGCGCCGACCACTGGCCGAGGGTGCCCAGGCCGTAGGCAAAGAGCAGGCTCGAGTTGACCGGCATGAACGAATACCAATCGTGTGGCAACGAATGCATGGATCCGGTCTGCAGCCAGAGCCACGGAAAACCGAGATGTTGGTGCCACTGGTCGTAGAAAGGTGAAACGACGGTCGCGATGAGCGCAGTCACGGCCGCGAGGCCGAAGAGTGGGCCGACCCGAAGATCGAGCGATGTCCGGGCTGACGGTCTGCGAAGGAGCTCCGCCGCACCGACGATCGACCACAGCAGCACCACGGTCAGGAGCGGCCACGGTCGAAAGAGGCCCAAGGTCGATAGAGCCGCGGCACACACGATGAGCACCGCCGCGCCGAGGCCGGCCGCCACGACCTCGCTCTCCCAATCCCACGCCTCCCGAGGTGCGATCCAACGCACGAGCGGTCGTCCCGACCCGAGAGCCGCGAGCGTCCAAACCGCCAGCCAGGCGATCGCGGCGATGACGGCCGCGAACGAACCGTAGCCCGCGGGCGCATCGGCGCGAACGAGCGCGAATACAACACCCAGGATCAGCGCCACCAGAGCCAGGGCAGTGCGCGGGTCGAGAGATGTCTGGTGGGTATCCGGGCCGGTCGAAGCCGTCGTTGTCACTGAGTTTCTCCGTCCGCCCGCACGTCAGGCGGCAGCTCCGCCGCCCTCGGCGGTTGCGATCGTCTGGCGAGGTGGGTCAGAACGCACAAAACGAACTTCGGCCACTGCCGCCAGATCTTGATGTGGCTCTCACCGTGCTGCCTACAGTACTCGTGGGTCGGTACGTTGATCACACGGAACCCGCCGAGGAGCATCTTCATCACCATCTCCTGCTCGATGGTATGGATGTCCTCGCGCAGCCCGACCTCGACCGCCGCCTCTCTCCGCACCGCCCTGAATCCGTTGAGAGTGTCGGTGAGCTCGACCTTCCAACGCCGGTTGATGGCGATGTTCATCGAAATGTTGCCGATCGTGCGGATCAACTGGCCGACCGTGATCGACAGCTCTTCCGAGCCGCCGGTGAAGCGCGAGCCGACACAGAGATCGGCGTCACCGGACTCGATCGGCGCCGCCAAACGTGGGATGTCATCAGGATCGTGGGAACCGTCCGCATCCATGAACACGACCACCGATTCGTCGACCAGCGACAGGCTGGCGCGAATCGCGGCGCCCTTCCCCCTCCCGGGATCGAGGTGGACCTCCGCCCCGGCCTCGTGAGCGCGCTCGCGGGTGGCGTCGGTCGAGTGACCGTCCATCACCACGACCCTTCCACTCTCGGAGAGCGCCCCCGCGACTGCACCAGCGATGGTCCGTTCCTCGTTCTTCGCCAGGATCACTGTGACGGGAGCCGGCTTCATCGCGTCGTTCACGCCGAAGTTCCTATCGAGGCGGCACCGGTCGAGTCGCCGATCTCACTGATCCCCGTGGCGGACCACGCCACGTTGCATGAGGTCGTTCAGGAGCAGCTTGTTTTCAAGCTCCGAGCCAGGGATCATCTTGAGGATCTCGCCGAGAGAGTAGGACCCGTTGATCCGCGAGAGGAGAAAGCCCTCCTGCGGGCTGCAGGTGAGTGAGGTGAGCTCGGATGACGGAATGGCGAGAGCGAGGACCGCCGAGTCGGTGAGCTTGAGCTCCCGCGCCGCGTCCTCGAGCTTCTGCTGGATGGATTCGGCTTGTTCGGTCACTTCCGGCTCGGTGGCGTACTTGTCTCGTATCTCGCCGAGTCGCTGGAAGGCTGCCAAGAGGTCACCCTCGCCCATCATCTCCTCGACCTGATGGATCAGGGTCATCCAGGATCCCTTGGCGAAGCCCGGGATGGAAACGATCTCGTCTCCTGGTGGGCGCACCTCGAAGAGACCGTGCGTCATTCCCTGATAGACGAACATCAAAACGTGGAAGAACGCCAAACGGTTGGCCAGGGCGATCCGCTCGATGCTGTTCTGGTCGTTGATCTCGCGCAGGATGTTGAGCTCGATTTCCCCGAGCTGTTCGACGTCGACTGCGTGGACGACCTTGGGGATCCAGGTCTCGTCGGGGATATGCTCGGTGCAACGCGCCCACTCATCTTTCCTTCGCACCCCCTCGAGCACGATCATTTCGACGGGCAGATTCAGCGGTTGGAATTTCTTCGCCGGGAGGATGTTCTCGAGAAACCGGAAGTCGCCCTTCTGCCAGAGGAAGAGCTCGTAAATCGTCTCTTCGGTTTTGACCTGCAGGATGTGCTGGAGGTCCTCGCGGCTCAGCCGGCCGATGATCACGAGCAGCTCGCCGAGCAGCGTTCCGTGATGCTCCTGCATGTCGAGCAGCTCCTGCAACTCCTCGTCACCCAACAGGCCCCAGCCGACCAGGTAGTAACCGAGAAACTCCTTCGGATTCTCGGACGATGCCGCGGCGATCAGGCCATCACGAAAGTAGATCTTCTTGTTATGGGGTTCTCCCTCGACCGACAGGGTGCCGGTCTTGCGGCTCTGCGAGACCCACTGCAGCAGGTCTGCGAATGGCATGGTTCGGAGATTGCCACTGATCGACAACTAAGACACTCCGGCACCCGAGCGTGAGACAAATTCCTCCGGACGGAGCCGGAGGAACCCTGAGAAAAACTCCCAAAACGTGTCGAGACCGTAACTTACGGCTCAACGCAATTATATCACGCTGGAGGAGATGGCATACGGTCGAAAAAGGAGGCCCGGAGGCCTCCACTGGGAAGGAGGAACATCGTTGAGGATGTCTTATTCGAGGCGGAATCTCACGGTGAGATTGTAGTAGACGCTGACCGGCGTCCCATCGCACAGCGCAGGGTCGAAACGCCATTGTTTGATTGCGTCGATCGCCGATTTCGAGAAGCGCTCGTCGTCCGATCTCACCACCTCGATGTCGTCCACCCAGCCCTCTTCGGTGATCACCGTCTTCACGGTCACGATGCCCATCACCTTTTCTTCTTTGGCCTCCGGCGGGTACCTTGGGTTCACCTTTTCGACGACCACCGGATCGGTGATCTCGGCACAATTTCCTTCGAAGGAGACCGTCTCGAGCTGTTCATCTTCGGATGTCGGCCTTTCCTTCTCGGGCGCATCACTGTGGGGGAGACCGCCGAAAGCAAGGGGCGACGAGGAATCATTGGCGAAGACCGTTGCCCCCATGAACCCGGTGACGACCAGCGACAAGGAAAGGACGAGGACGCTGAGTGCAATCCTGGCTTTTGACATCGATATCTCCTTTTTCAGGCAGGCGACCCGATCGACCAGGTCACTCCGACCGAGGAATGGAACTGCCAACGCGGCACCGGTCTGCTGGGAGGAACACACCACGCTCCAGAGGGCATCAAGGTATGGCCGTCTCTTGCCGGTCAAACGGATCGTGTCGGCATCGACCACCTGCTCGCGGTTGAGGGCGATCCTCGGCAGGATCAGCCATACCGCAGGATGGAACCACAGGATGGCCCGCAAAACCTCCTCGAGAAAGGTCACCGGCCAGTCCATCCGTCGCACGTGGAGCAGCTCGTGGCAGGCGACTCCTTCCTGTTGGTCGTGGGAGAGATCCCTGAACGATTGCGGAAGGAGCACGGTCGGTTGGTGCCAACCAAAGGTCAATGGCGCCGTCAGGCGATTGCTGACCAGGAAGGGTACTTCGAGCCCGAAGCGTTCCTGGAGCCTTGCCACCGGCGGCGGCGTCGGTTCGAGCGGTGCGGCGTGACGGCGGCAGCTCGTGAGGTATCCGAGACCGAGGGTGATCCGGAGAATTCCCAGCAGCGCAACTCCGACCGCGAACGCGAGCATGATGTGCCAGCCCGTGTTCGAGATCGTCTCGGGCAGTGCGGTCGCCACCGCGGCCTCGATCTGAAGGCCTTCGAGCGACATGGTGGGAAGCGACTGCGGACGCGCCCAGTCGAGCGGAACCAGCGGCAGCACGAGGACGACAACGAGAAGGACCTGCCAGTAGACGAGAAGGGTTCGCGGGTGGCGCAGTCGAATCAGACGCGGCAGGAGTAGACCGGTGACGAGCAACAGGCCACTCTGGAGCGAGTAGGCCAGGACGGCGGCGGCTGCGTCGTGGAGGTTCATTCGCTCTCCCGGATCATGCGCGCGATCTCCTCGAGATCCTTCTTCGGGATCTTCTTGTCCTTGACCAGACTGACGATCAGCGGGGTGGCCGACCCCTCGAAGACGCGGCCCACGAAGTCGTCGACCATCCCCGAGATGACCTGGCTCTTGGGGCGGACCGGCTGGTAGCGATAGGCCCGGCCCTCTTTGTGACGGGTGAGGTGCCCCTTCTCTTCGAGAATGCTCATCATGGTCATCACTGTGGTGTACGCCAGCGGGCGCTGTTGGTTGAGGCGCTCGTGCACCTGACGCACAGTACCGCCCTCGAGTTCCCACAGGACGTGCATGATCTCGAGCTCGGCGTCGGTCAGCTTGCTCTCCGGTTTTTTCATACTAAATATGTAGTACTAAAAATTTCGTCTGTCAACCCCTTCCGAGAAATTTTCTCTTCGTGCTTGATTTATGCTTTATTTATACCTATACTTGAAAACCCGGGAGGAAGCGATGGAAGTGGCTCGGCAAACACCCGCACCGAAATCCACGAACGTCTTGCCCACCAGACACTTCGAGCTTCCAGAAGAGCTTCAAAGCTGCCTCCAACGAGCATCCGATCTGATCCGCAAGCGGCGCACCGAGCTGCGGGAAGACCCCCTCCCCACCTCACTGACCGGTCTCGACCAGCTCCTCGGCGGTGGTCTGCCGCGGGGCGAGCTGGTGGAGCTCGTGGGGCGGGGGTCCTGCGGTCGTTTCGCCGCCCTCCTGGCGGCCCTGCGCGCGGTGACCGGCGCCGGCGAGGCGGCGGCCCTCGTCGACCAGGGCGCGCAGTTGGACCCCCAGTCGGCGGCGGAGCTCGGGGTCGATCTCGAGCGCCTGCTGTGGCTGCGACCGCAGAAGCTCGGCGACTCCCTGGCCGTGGCCGAGCTCCTGATCCACACCGGTTTTCCGTTGGTCGCCCTCGACCTCGGCCTGCCCCCGGTGCGGGGTCGCGCACCGTTGGCCGCATGGCTGCGGCTGGCGCGGAACGCCTCCACCCACCGGGCGGTGGTCCTGGTGGGCTCCCCCTATCGGCTGAGCGGCTGCGCCGCCGGCGTCGTGGTGATGGCCGGCCGCGGGCGCGGCGCCTGGAGCCGTAGTGGCGCGTTTCGCCTGCTCAGTGGGCTCCGGGCGTGGCTCCACCTGGCCCGCCGCATCGGCCACCCCGACCACCACAGGGCCCCGAATGTTCTCACCCTCCCCGAGGCGGCCTTTGCTCTGCAGGAGCCGTCCTCGAAGCCCGACTCCACAGAAAGGAGAGAACGACATGTCACAACCCTTTGAAATGAGCGCGCGCAACCTCTTCGAGCTCGCCGGTGCGGCCTGCGGGTGGCTGCTCTTCGGCTTCTGCTTCTTAGTCCTTGCCTTCTGCGTGTGAGGCGAAGTGTTTTCACCACTAAGACACCAAGGGCACCAAGCCCACCCAACCACCCGGTTTGAACCGCGAAGAACGCAGAGAGCACAAAGCCGCCCACCCGCCCTGAACACAAAGACGCAAAGGCGCAAAGGCGCAAAGCCCACCCAACCACCCATTTGGCCCACAGATCACACAGATCCACCCACCCACCCAAGAAGAAACGCAGAGGCGCAGAGACGCAGAGAAAGCTTCGCTGGATTCGCCTGTCTGGCGAGGTTCCCGACCGTCCGACGGCCGGGAATCGCTGGACGGGCAAGCCGCCCCGAAAACGAGCTTTCGAACCGGCTTCCCCGCCCAGCGATCACACCTTTGCGTCTTTGCGTCTTCGCGGGGTGGAGGGGCGGGCGGGCTTTGCGTTCTTTGCGGTTCAAAAATGGACGGGCGGGTGGGATCTGCGTCATCTGCGTGATCTGTGGGCAGATCGGGCGGGTGGGTGGCTCCGTGCCCTCTGTGCCTCTGTGGTTTTCTTGGTGTCCTCCCTTAGTGTCCTGGTGTCTTGGTGGTTCAAAAGCTACTCGGCACTCATGACGAGAATTGCGTGCTTGTTCATCCCGCTGTTTCCGCTCGCGGCGAGGTTGCGGGCGGAGCCGGAGCTGGCCGGGGAGGCTGTGGTGGTGTGCGAAGGCAACGGATCAGCGGCGAGAGTCGTCGGCGCTTCACGGCCAGCCCGCAAGTCGGGCGTCCGCACCGGCATGAGCCTCGCCCAGGCACGCGGCATCCTACCGTCACTGATCGCCCGCGGCCGCGACATGTCGTGTGAAGCCTCGGCCCACGAGGCCCTGGTCGAGACCGCGACCGGGCTCTCACCACAGGTCGAGGACGGTGCTCCGGACATCGTCTTTGCCGACGTCAGCGGCATGGAGCGTCTCTTCGAGGGAGCGTCGGGCGAGCACGACATGGGGCAGGCCGCGATCGTCGCCGCCGAAGGTCTCGACCTGCCGGTGCGTGTGGGCATCGCCGGTAACAAGCTCGCCGCCCGCATCGCCGCCCGGATGCCCGACTCACCGAAGGTGGTGGCCGCCGGTGAAGAGACGCGCTTCCTCGCTCCCCTCCCCCTGGCCCATCTCCACCTTGACCGGCGTCTCATGGACACCCTGCGCCGCTGGGGGGTGCGCACCCTCGGTGACTTTGCCCGACTGCCGGCCGACCGCACGGCCAGCCGTCTCGGCCCGGCCGGGGCCAACGCGCACCGGGCGGCGCGCGGCATCGACTCGAGCCCGCTGGCCCCCTACCACCCGCCACCGACCTTTCACGAGGGGATGGAGCTCGAGTGGCCGGTGGTCACGGTCGATCCCCTGCTCTACGCCCTCCGCCAGTCCCTGGAGCGGACCCGCAAGCGCCTCGAGCGCGAGGACCTGGCCTGCGCCCTGCTCGAGCTCGAGCTCGGGCTCGAGCCGGAGGGGGCGGAGCACCGGCGCATCCGCCTGCCGGCTCCGACGCGCGACATCGATGCGCTGCTGGCCCTGACCCGCCTCGAGCTCGAGTCGAAACCGCCGCGGGCGGCGGTGGTCTCCTTCATCTCGATCACCCACCCCGACCGGCCACGCCGCGGCCAGCTCACTCTCTTCGGCGCACCGGAGATCCACCCCGACACGCTCGCCGGGACTCTCGCCCACCTCGCCGCCCGCATTGGCCCCGAGCGGGTCGGTTCACCACGCACCGTCGACGGCTTCCTGCCCGAACGAGTCCACACCGAGCCCTTCGACCCGCCGCCGTCACCCAAGCTCCGCCAGCCCCCGCGCGCGGGACGGGGGCTGTTGGCGGTGAGGGTCCTGCGACCACCCGTAGCGTTGGAGGTGATCACCGAAGAAAATTCGGGATTTGAAATTCGGAGTTCGGAATGCCCCCACCCACCCAGGGGAAAAGGGGGAGGTCGGGCGGAAATTCAGAATTCAGAATTCAGAATTCAGAATTCCGCCCTGCGGCTCGTTTCGGTCGCTTCCGAACCGGGGGCGACACCGAGGGTGCAGGGACTGGTGCGAGTGGCGGCTGGGCCGTGGACCCTTGAGGACGGGTGGTGGAGCAAGCAACCCGTCGAACGCGATTACTGGGACGTCGAGCTTTCGGGCGGCGGGCTGTTTCGGATCTATCGCGACCGCACAACGGGTGAATGGTATGCGGATGGGATGTATGACTGATGACCCGTTTCCGTGCCCGTTTCCGTTTCCGTTCCTGCCCGTTCCCGAACCCGTGTCCGTTTCCCGGTCGCCATCCGGGCACGGGCACGGAGACGGGCACGGGTACAAATTCAGCGATCAAGAGGATTGAGATGTGACGAAGTACGCCGAACTCCACTGCGCATCGGCCTTCTCTTTTCTCGAGGGGGCGTCGTTGCCGGAAGACCTCGTCGAGCGGGCGGTGGAGCTCGGCCTTGGGACGGTGGCTCTGGTCGACCGCAACACGATCTCCGGAGCGCCGCGGTTCTGGAAGGCAGCGAAGGAGGCGGGGATCAAGCCGCTGGTCGGCGCCGAGGTCGTCCTGGACGAGAGCTCTGAATTCGGAATTCGGAATTCGAAATTCGAAATGCCCCCAACCAGCCAAGGGCAAAGGGGGAGGTCGTGTGGGAATTCAGAACTCAGAATTCAGAATTCAGAATTGCGAGGGCCGTTGGGCCTCGTGCCCGATCCTCCCCCACCGGGTACTCCCCTGCCCCGGCTGACCCTGCTCGCCTGCGACCAGCGTGGCTACCGCAACCTCTGCCGGCTGCTGACCGAGGCCGCACGCGGGCGGCCCAAGGGCAAGGCCCGCGCCGGCTGGCGCCAGGTTGAAATCCACGCCGATGGGCTGCTCTGCCTCACCGGCGGCGCGGAAGGGGTCATCGCCCAGCGGCTCGTGCATCGTGGACTCGACGCCGCCAAACGCGAGCTGCAGCACCTGCACCGCATCTTTCCCAAACGGCTCCACCTCGAGCTCCAGCGCCACCGGCTGCGCTCCGAGGAGCATCGCAACCAGGCGCTGGTCGATCTCGCGCGGAGCCTGCGGCTGCCGTTGGTGGCGACTGGAGGGGTGCGCTACGCGCGACCGTCAAACCGTGATCTCGCCGACGTCCTCAACTGCATCCGCGAAGGTCTGACCCTCGACACCGCGGGCCGGCTGCTCGAGGGCGGTCGCGAGCGCCACCTGCGGTCACCGCGCGAGATGGAGATGCTTTTCGCCGACCAGCGGCGGGCGGTGGCTGCGACCACGGACCTCGCCGACGAGCTCGAGTTCACCCTCGACGACCTCGGTTACCGCTTCCCCGACTATCCCGTGCCGGTCAACGAAAGCCTCATCTCGCACTTGCGGCGGGTGACCTGGGACGGCGCCCGCACCCGTTTCCGGCCGCTCACCGCGCGCGCTCAGGCACAGCTCGAGAAGGAGCTCGACCTGATCGAGAGGCTCGATCTGGCGGGTTACTTCCTGATCGTCTGGGACATCGTCCGTTTCTGCCAGCGCGAGGGGATCATGGCCCAGGGGCGCGGCTCGGCCGCCAACTCGGCGGTCTGCTACGCCCTCTCGATCACCGCCGTCGACCCCGTCAAGATGGAGCTTTTGTTCGAACGCTTCCTTTCCGAGGAGCGTGGCGAGTGGCCGGACATCGACCTCGACCTGCCGTCGGGCGACCAGCGCGAGAAGGTCATCCAGTACGTCTACCAGCGTTACGGTCCGCACGGCGCCGCGATGACCGCCAACGTCATTACCTACCGCGCGCGCTCGGCGGCGCGTGAGGTCGGCAAGGCGCTCGGTTTCTCGCTCGAGCAGGTCGACCGCATCTCGAAGCGCTTCGGCCGCCACATGTCGATGGAAGTCCAAGAGGGGGCGCGCAACCTCGACAACGAGCTGGCCGCCGTCGGCTTCGACCCCTCGTCGAATCGGCTCCAGCACTTCAAGCGCCTGTGGTTCGAGATCCACCACCTCCCCCGCCATCTCGGCCAGCACTCCGGCGGCATGGTCATCGCCCAGGGGCGGCTCGACGAGGTGGTGCCGCTCGAGCCGGCGGCGATGGAGGACCGGACGGTGATCCAGTGGGACAAGGACGACTGCGCCGACCTCGGCTTGATCAAGGTCGACCTGCTCGGCCTCGGCATGATGGCCGCACTCGAGGAGGCGATCCCGATGATCCGCACCCACGAGGGGGTCGAGATCGACCTCGCCCACCTGCCACCCGGCGACCCCAAGACCTACGACCTCATCCGCCGCGCCGACACCGCCGGCATCTTCCAGATCGAGAGCCGGGCGCAGATGGCGTCACTGCCGCGCAACCGGCCCTCAAACTTCTACGACCTGGTCGTGCAGGTGGCGATCATCCGCCCCGGGCCGATCACCGGCAATATGACCAACCCCTACCTCGAGCGCCGCCAGGGGCGCGAGCCGGTGACCTACGCCCACCCCTGCCTCGAGCCGATCCTGAAGCGCACCCTCGGCGTGCCCCTCTTCCAGGAGCAGTTGCTGCGGATGGCGATGGAGGCGGCGGGCTTTTCGGGCGGTGAGGCCGAGGAGCTGCGGCGGGCGATGGGCTTCAAGCGCTCGCAGGAGCGGATGGCGGTGATCGAGAAAAGACTGCGCAGCGGCATGAGCGAACGCGGCATCACCGGCGACGTCCAGGAGCAGATCGTGCACTCGATCACATCCTTCGCGCTCTATGGCTTTCCCGAGTCGCACTCGGCCAGCTTCGCCCTGCTGGTCTACGCTTCGGCCTATCTCAAGACCCATCACCCGACGGCGTTCTACGCGTGTCTGCTCAACGCCTGGCCGATGGGTTTCTACCACCCAGCCACTCTGGTCAAGGACGGCCAGCGACGCGGGGTGCGCTTCCTGTCGGTCGACGTCAACCACTCCGGCTGGCGCTGCCGTTGGGAGGGCGGCGCGGTGCGCATCGGTCTGCGTTACGTCCACGGCCTCAAACGGGCTGCGGCCGATCTCATCGAGGAACAGCGAGGCTTTCGGCCTTTCACCGACTCGGCCGAACTCGCCCAGCGCTGCGATCTCTCGTCGGAGCAGCTCGAGCGTCTCGCCCACGTCGGCGCGCTCGCCTCGCTCGGTCTGAGTCGACGACAGGCCTTGTGGCAAGTCTCCGAGGTCGCCGGCAGGCGCGGTCCCCTCTTCGTCGATCTGCCGCCCGAAAAAGGCTCACCCCTCGCAGAGATGAGGCCACTCGACGAGACCGTCGCCGACTACGCCGGCCTTCACCTCACCACCGGCCCCCACCTCATGGCCTATGTGCGGGAGGAGCTCAACCACAAAGGGGTCGTGCCGGTGGCGGAGCTCGACAAGATTGCCGACGGAGAAGCGGTGCGGGTGGCGGGGGCAGTGATCGTGCGCCAGCGGCCGGGAACCGCCAAGGGATTCGTCTTTCTGACCATGGAAGATGAAACCGGCATGATGCAGACCATCATCCGTCCCGACCTCTTCCGGGAGCATCGCGCCTTCATCGTTTCAACGCCAGTGGTGATAGTCGAAGGAACTCTGCAAAAAAAGGACGGAACAATTTCAGTCAGAGCTCGGCGCTTCGAGGCGGTCCATGCGGACGCCGCGGTAGCGAGCCATGATTTTCATTGAATCCTCTCCCTATCCGAGGCCCGCCCTCTATCCCCTGCAATCCACCTTCCATCATGGCGAGGACGACGGATCGGGAGAGGGTCATCGCAGCATCGCAACCACCATATCTTTGCGAATTTCCGATCTGCTGTGACAAGGATGCCATCGTTCCCCTCACACAGCAGCACAGCGGGATGCCATTTCATCCTCATTGACATCACCGCACGACTCGGGAGGCCCGACACGCGCATCGAATCGATCTTCGCGGCTCCAAGCTCAGGATGATCGGTTTCGGTAAAGCCTCTTATCAACAGCGGCGCCCATCGCATCGATATCGAGTGTCTGGCCCACGAAGTCGCTGATCCGCCTGGCTTGTCCACGGGGATCGGCGATCACCTCTCGAAAGTCGAGGTACATCAACTCGATTTCGGATCGAGATCGCACCATTTCTTCGATCGTTTTCAGGTGTCTCTCGAAGATCTGCGCCATGACTTCGTCCGGTTGGTCGTGATCTTCTCCTCGTCGATGCATCATCTTCTTCTGCGATGCGAGTATTTCTCGCAGATCTCTGCGAAGGAAAACCACCTTGTATGTGTTCTCCGGTGGAAGGTCTTTGAGAATCGGACTTACGACCTTGATCGCCTTCCCTCGAGCCTCGGCAATCCAGGCTCGGTTTTCGGCTGAGGCGAGGTTCTTCACCCTTTCATCCTCGAAATAACCTCGCGGGTTGTCTTCATCCGCCGTCCGCACACCGTCGCTGACACACGTCACGCCGGCAGCAGCAAGCATGCCCATCACCATCGACGTCCCGGCGCGCGGTAAGCCAGATACCACGATGATCGGCTCAGCCATCGCACACGCTCCAGCGGGGTGTTTCGGCCATGCCCATCCACAATCCTCCAATCGTGTTCAATGCAGCCCCACCCCATTATCTCCGGCATGTCCACGAGACGAAAACCACTGGCGACCGCTTCTGCGGGGATCGTACAAAACTCTCTCCAAAAAAGGGACTCGGCCTTCCCAGCACAGCCGTTCGAAGAAAATACAACTGAACCGACCGAAAAGTGTTGACAGCTCAACGATATTTTGCGAAAATTCGTCGCCCATAGCTCTTACAGCTATTGAACAGAATGGGGATTTCGATGGCACGAGACCCGCAGTCTCATATCGGCAGCGGCTCAGCGGTGCCGCCTCCGAACGCGGCGGGAGTCTCGATACCGATGTGTTCAATTTCTGGTCGAAATATACGAGGAATTTCGATCATTTATAATTTGAGACGCAGAATCGTTTTCACGAACGAAGAACAGAGGAACGCACCGCCATGGAAAGCCTGACACGGCTGCCTCCAGCGCAATCGCTCCTCACTGTGGAGGTTGGGAATCGATGGGTGACGTTCAAAAAGCAATGATCCTGACGCCTCGTTGTCTCAACGACCCCTCGCTGGCTATCGCCGGAAGCCGTGCCGGAGCGATGGGCGTGCTGGACGTCGGTCCCCTCTACGATCCAGACAATTCCAGGGAAGCGTTGCGTCAACTCATTCACCTCGGCGGCACCCGGGTCGGCCTGCGGATCGAGGTCTCGGCCCACCCGGTGACGGCCATCGAGCTGATGTCCGACCTTCCCCCCGATCGAGGCTTCGTGCTCATCGCGCCACGTCTCACGAGTATCCCCGAAGTGCCACCGGAGGAACTGATCGCCGGGGCCCGTGAGCGGGGGCTCGAGGTGCTCTTCGAGGTGTCCTCGCTCGTCGAGGCCGAGGTCGCGCTGTCGGGCAAGGTCGATGGCCTGGTCGCCAAAGGTAATGAGGCGGGTGGGCGCGTCGGCGAAGAGACCACATTTGTCCTGCTGCAGCGACTGGTGTCCCGCTTTGACGTCCCAGTGTGGGCGCGCGGTGGCATCGGGGTGCACACCGTCGCAGCCTGCGCTGCCGCAGGTGCGGCGGGCTTCGTTCTTGGTGACGAGCTGGCGTTGGTCCGTGAATCGACACTTCCCGAACCGGTCAAGGCCGCTGTCTCCAGCATGGACGGCAGTGAAACGGTCGTGCTCGGTGCCCATCTCGGGCCCGGGCTCAGGATCTTCCCGCGGCCGGGAAGCGTCGCGGCTGGAAACCTGCGGACCTACAGCCAGGAGCTCGCGGCCGCCGCCGGCCACGAGGGCTGGACCGCGCTGGTCGAAGGCTCGTCGAAAGAACCGGAGAAGGCTCCGATCGGCTGGACGGACCGACAGGTGTGGCCGCTCGGGCAGGATGCCTGCTTCGCCAAGTCCCTGGCGGCGCGGTTCCGCACCGCGGGCGGGGTGGTGACTGGTCTGTTGTCGGCGTCGGCCGAGCACCTTCAAATAGCGCGTTCCGAAAACGCGCTCGACTCGGACTCTCCCCTCGCCCGAGCTCACGGCACGAAATACCCCGTGGTCCAAGGACCCATGACCCGCGTTTCCGACATCGCTCCCTTCGCTTCGGAGGTCTCGGGCGCCGGAGGCCTCCCATTTACCGCCCTCGCGCTACTGCGAGCCCCCGAGGTCGAAAAACTGCTGCGCGAGACCCAGGACCTCCTGGGAGACCGACCGTGGGGTGTCGGCATCCTGGGATTCGTTCCGAAAGAGCTTCGCGAGGAACAGCTCGAGGTCGTTCGCGCGATCCACCCCCGCTTCGCTCTTATCGCCGGCGGCCGCCCCGATCAGGCCAAAGCTCTCGAGGCTGAAGGCATCGCCTCCTACCTCCACGTACCGTCTCCAAAGCTGCTCGAGCTCTTCCTCGATCAGGGCGCGCGACGTTTCGTATTCGAAGGCAGAGAGTGCGGTGGACACGTCGGTCCCCGCTCGAGCTTCGTCCTCTGGGAGCAGATGGTCGATGTCCTGGCCGAACGGACCAACGGCGGGGGGATGGAAGACTGCCATGTGCTTTTTGCCGGAGGGATCCACGACGCCCGCTCGGCGGCGATGGTGGCCGCACTCGCGGCGCCGCTCTCGGCCAACGGAGCCAAGATCGGGCTTCTGATGGGAACCGCATACCTCTTCACCGCCGAGGCGGTGAGCACCGGCGCGATCGTCCCCGGATTCCAGGAAGTCGCACTCGGTTGCGACCAAACGGTTCTCCTGGAGTCGGGGCCGGGCCATGCGACCCGTTGCGCTGCAACGCCATTTGCGGACACCTTTCTCTCGGAGAAGGCGCGACTCAACGAAGAGGAGCGTCCGGAAGAAGAGGTGCGGAGGATCCTCGAGGGGATGAACCTGGGCAAGCTGCGCGTCGCCGCCAAGGGCGTCGACCGGCATCCTCAGAACGGCGGCAACGAAGCCTCGAAACTCGTCACCGTCGAAGCCGAACGTCAGGCGACCGAGGGCCTCTATATGATCGGTCAGGTCGCGGGCCTGCGCGACGGCGTCGTGACCATGGCCGACCTGCACCGCGAGGTGTCGGAGGGCGCGATGGAGTGGCTGGCCGGAGTATCGATCAGCAGGCCTTCGATCGAAGGCCCATCGGCTCCGCCTCTGGACGCCGCGATCGTTGGCATGGCCTGCCTGCTTCCCGGTGCTCGCGACACCGCCACCTTCTGGGACAACGTACTCGACGGCTTCGATGCCGTGACCGAGGTCCCTGCGGAGCGATTCGATTGGCATGCCTACTTCGATGAGGACCGGGCGTCACGAGACAAAATCTACTCCCGTTGGGGTGGGTTTATCGGCGAAATCCCCTTCGATCCTCTGGCCTACGGCATGCCACCTGCAACGCTGCACTCGATCGAGCCGCTTCAGCTCCTGACGCTCGAGGTCGTCCGTGCCGCTCTTGCGGACGCAGGACTCCTCGACCGCGAGTTTCCACGTCAACGTACCTCGATCGTTCTCGGCGCCGGCGGCGGTGTTGCCGACCTCGGCAACCGCTACGCCGTCCGGGCAACTCTCCCGACGGTCGCCGACGACGTGCCGGCCGAGATCTGGGACCACCTGCCTGAGTGGACCGAGGATTCCTTCGCCGGTCTCCTGCTCAACGTGGCCGCAGGTCGCGCGGCCAACCGTTTCGATCTCAATGGTCTCAACCTCACGGTTGACGCTGCCTGCGCCTCGTCTCTGGCGGCGGTCTACATGGCGGCTCAGGAGCTCGCTGACGGCCGCAGCGATTTGGTATTGGCGGGAGGGATCGATACCGCACAGAACCCCTTCGGATACCTCTGCTTCAGCAAGACCCACGCGCTGTCCCCGCGCGGCAAAAGCTGCGTCTTCGACGCCTCGGCCGACGGCATCGTCATCAGCGAGGGCTTGGCGGTGGTCGTCATGAAGCGTCTCGCGGATGCCGAACGCGACGGAGATCGCATCTATGCCGTCCTTCGTGGCGTCGGCGGATCGAGCGACGGAAGAGGCCGCAGCATGACCGCGCCTCGACCCGAGGGCCAGATGCGGGCTTTAGAACGCGCGTACCGCCAGGCGGGCTACTCGCCAGCCACCGTCGGTCTGTTCGAGGCCCACGGTACCGGGACCGCGGCCGGTGACGTCGCCGAGGCCGAGACGCTGAGACGCGTGCTGGAAACCGCCGGCGCGCCGCCGTCGTCGACCGCAGTCGGGTCCGTGAAATCGATGATCGGCCACACCAAATGCGCCGCCGGTGTCACAGGAATGCTCAAATCGGCCCTCGCTCTCCACCGCAAGGTCATACCGCCGACCATTCACGTCGAACACCCCAACCCGAAGGCCGGTTTCGGGGAAGGACCGTTGTACGTCAACACCGAGCTCCGCCCCTGGATCTCCGGGACGACCGATCATCCTCGTCGCGCCGGCGTCAGCGCCTTCGGTTTCGGTGGCACCAACTTCCACGTGACGCTCGAGGAGTACACCGGTGATCCGCCGTCGCTTCCGCAGCCGGCAACGTCCCGCCGGTGGCCATCCGAGCTCTTTATCCTCCGCGGCGACGGCAAGCAGATCGTCGAACAGATCGATCACCTGTTGGCCGAGCTCGCCGCGGGCGTTCGGCCCGTGATGCGAGACCTCGCACTCTCGTGCTGGGAGAGGGCCAAGCGGGCGCCGGCCGAAATAACCGTTGCGGTGGTTGCCTCCGACGCATCGTCACTCGCGGCTCGGCTCGCCGCCGTCAGGGACGCGGTCAAAGGGGACGAGACCCTCACCGACCCGGCCGGTGCCTGGTACTTCAGCAAGCCCCTGGGGCGTGACCACAAAGTGGCCTTTCTCTTCCCGGGCCAAGGCTCGCAATACCCCGACATGGTGCGTGACCTGGCGGTCCACTTCCGCCCGGTTCGCGAGGAAATCGAGCGGGCTGAGCGAACGCTTGCCGACGCCTTCGAGCAGCCCCTTGGGTCCTTGATCTATCCACCACCCGTGTTCACGGCAGAGGACAAGGACCGGCGCACCGAAGAGCTCAAAAACACCCGGGTCGCGCAACCCGCTCTGGGTGCCGTCGAGCTCGCGAGCCTCAGGTTGCTCGCGCAGCTCGGGGTGACACCCGACATGGTTGCCGGTCACAGCTATGGTGAGTACACCGCGCTGGCGGCCGCGGGGGTCTTCAGTCCCGAAGATCTGGCGCGCGTCTCGGAAGCCCGAGGTCGGCATATTCTCGAGGCCGCGACCCGTGAGCTCGGGACCATGGCGGCGGTCAACGCGGACGCCGACGCAGCGGCCGACGCGGTCTCCGGTCTCGACGACGTCTGGGTCGCCAACATCAACGCTCCGCGGCAAACGGTGATATCGGGAACCCAAGAGAGCATTGAAAAGGCCGTTGGCCAGCTCCACGTAAAGGGAATCAGTGCAAAAAAGATTCCGGTCGGCTGCGGTTTCCACTCACCGCTTGTCGCGACAGCCCGTGACCTGGTGGCGCAGATGCTGGTCGAGGCCCCGATGGCGGCGCCCGAGCTGCCGGTCTATTCCAACTCGACCGGAAACCGGTACCCCGAAGAACCTGAAAAAATCAGGAAGCTGCTCTCCGACCACCTGGTCAAGCCCGTACGGTTTTCCAAGGAGATCGAGGTCATGCACGAAGCCGGTGCCAGGATCTTTGTCGAGGTCGGTCCGCGGACTGTTCTCACCGGTCTCGTCGGGCAGATCCTCGATGGGAAAACCCACATCGCGCTCTCACTCGATCGGCCCGACCGCCACGGTCTGACACAGCTCCAACACCTGCTCGGTGCGCTCGCCGCTCACGACGTCGCGGTCGATCTCGATTTTCTCTTCAGCGGCCGCGACGCACGGTCTCTGGATCTCGATCGCCTCGCCGAGGAGTGCAGTGAAAAGCCGCTTCCGCCATCGACCTGGATGGTCCACGGCGGCGGCATTCGGCTCGTGGGCGAAGAGGTGGCGCCGAAGCGGCCGGTGTCGCTGGTCCGGTCCCAGCCTGCAGTTCCCGTGGACGTGCCTGGACACGCAACGGCTGATCACGGCTCGACGCCGAGCGGCGCTCTCCAGGCCGACACGGTTCACGAGCTACCGACGAGACCGTCGGCAGCATCGGCTGACGTCGAACGAGTGCTCCACCAGTTCCAGGCGACGATGCACCGCATGCTCGAGAGCCAGGAACGCGTGATGCTGGCATACCTCGGTTCGGCGCCTGAGGCCGTCCCGAGTGAAGACGCCGCAGGGTTCTCCGTTTCACCCGAGATTCCATCCATCGCGCCGGAGCTCGCTGCCGCTCCCCCACCGGAGGTGGAAACCGTCCACATCATCACGCAAGAGACCGCTGATGCATCTGCTGCGAGAGAGCCTACAACGGAACACGCCGTTGTCGGAAGCGGGCTCGGTGAAGCCGAAATCTGTCGCCATCTCGTCGAGATTGTCGTCGAACGGACCGGATATCCGGCCGATCTGATCGACCCTCAGGCCTTGCTCGAAGCCGATCTCGGAATCGACTCGATCAAGCGGGTGGAGATCCTCGGCGAGCTGCAGCGAGTCTTGCCAGATGACCTGCATCAGCATCTGCAGGGCGTGATGGAGGAGCTGACTGCGGCGCAGAGCATTGCCGAGATCGCAGCTCGCGTTGCCGGAGCTTTTGATTCTGTCCAAGCTGTGAGCCCGGTTCACGCGGAGGCGATGGCCGCCGCGGACCCACCACCGGCACTCGCCGACGTCCCCGGTGAAACTGAACTCTGTGATCGACTGGTCGCGATCGTCGCAGAGCGGACCGGCTATCCGCTGGAGCTGGTCGACCCAGAAGCGTCACTCGAGGCCGACCTCGGGATCGACTCGATCAAGCGCGTCGAGATCCTCGGAGCCTATATGGAGGCCTTTCCCGCGGCGCTCAGCGGGGGCCTGCAGACGAGCATGGAAGCGCTGGTGAGCGCCAAAACGCTGGCCGAAATCAGCCGCCTGACGGCCGAGATTGCCGCCGGGCTCGAGCCGACGGCGAGTCCCGCACCGGGAGATGTGCAACCGCGACTCGAGGAGGACGCGGACCCGGCCGAGAGGTCTTCCGGGCAAATGGAGGAGGTGCCTCGATTCGTCGTCGACGCCACTGCGGCGCCACTGGACGAGCCTGCGACCGAGATCTTTCGCAGCTCGAGGGTGCTGCTTGTTTTCGAGGACGAAGGCGGGCTCGGGCACGACCTCTGCGACCGTTTCGCAGAACGGGGCCAGCGGTGGGTCAGGGTGCGCCGGCACGCGAGCGTCGAGCGACTCGACGACCGCCTCTGGGGAGTCGATCTGGCAGATGGGGGTCAGATTCGAGAGCTCATCGAGTCGATCCGGACCGAGCACGGGCCGATGGCGGGAGTCCTCTTCTTGTCGCCCCTCGAGGCGCCTACAGCTGCGGAGGTCGCGCTCGATCGGGTCGCTTGGAATTGTCGAATCGACCGCGAGGTGAAGGCGCTCTTCCGGGTTGCCCACGCCGTTGCGCCCGACCTCGCCGAGGTTGTCGAGGGAGAACGCGCCTGCCTGCTCGCTGCGACGGCGATGGGCGGCCGGTTCGGCATCGATCCTCAATCTGCGGGACCCGTCTTCCCCGGCCAGGCCGGGATCGCGGGCCTCGTCAAGACGCTGGCCCTGGAATGGCCGGAGGTGCGCTGCAAGGCTCTCGATCTGGACCTCGCTCAGCCGGTCGATGAGCAGGCGCTCGCAGTCCTCGCCGAGCTGGACGGCTCCGATTCCGAGATCGAGGTCGGGTATGCGGCGGATCAGCGCTGGATCCTGAGGCCTCGGCTGAGCGTCTCGCCTTTGGACACCCCGCCAATCGCGCCGCTCGGTTCGGAGTCGGTTGTTCTGGTCACCGGCGGTGCGCGCGGCATCACGGCCCAGGTTGGCCTCGAGTTGGCGGCGCGGTACCGACCCAGGCTGGCACTCCTTGGTCGCTCGCCGGAGCCGCCGGAGTCCGAGAGCCCGGAAACGGCAGGCATTGAAGCCGAGAGTGAGCTCAAACAGATCCTCTTCGCGCGCTTGCAGCAGGCCGGTGATGAGGTTTCGCCGGTCGATCTCGAGCGCGCATTCGGACGACTTGTCGCCGAGCGTGAAATACGTCGCAACCTGGTCGATCTGCGAGCGCTCGCGGCCGAGGTGGTCTATCTCGAGTGCGATGTTCTCGACGAACACGCCGTTGCCGACGCCTGCGCGAACCTGAGGGACCGCTTCGGGCGGATCGATGCGCTGATTCACGGAGCCGGTATCATCGAGGACAAGCTGCTCGTCGACAAGGACCCGAGATCATTCGACCGCGTATTCGACACCAAGGTGACCGGCCTGCTGAATCTCCACAATGCTCTGCGCCCGGATTCGCTCGAGCTGGTCGTGCTATTCGCTTCGGTAGCCGGGCGATTCGGCAACCGCGGCCAGTGCGACTACGCCGCGGCCAACGAGGTGATGAACCGCCTCGCCGCTCAGCTCGATCGCGAGTGGGCGGCGCGAGTCATCTCCATCAACTGGGGACCCTGGGGACAGACCGGCATGGCCTCGAGCGAGGTGCAGCGCCGCTTCGCGGAACGTGGCGTCCAACTGATCGGACCAGGGGGCGGCCGCGCCGCCTTCGCCGAGATGCTCGAGACCGGCGCCCGGGAGGAGGTGGAGGTCATTCTCGGCGACGGGCCATGGCACCGAGCCGTCTCGGCCGAAGACTGGAGCCATGAGGCCGCACTGCCTCTCGTGAACCAGCCCGGGGAGCCCAATAACGGGCACACCGAGTGGACCTGCATCCTCGATCCGTCGCAGGATCTCTACCTGGACGACCACCGCCTGGACGGCCATCCCGTCCTGCCGGCGGCCGTGGCGCTCGAGTACATCGTCGAAGTCGTGCAGAAGGAGCGGCCCGGCTGGCACGTCGTCGCCGTCCGTGACTTTCGCGTCCTCAGTGGCGTGGTCCTGGAGAATGGGCCCAAGCAGATCCGCCTGGCAACCGAGACCGTCGAGGTCGCATCGCAGAACACGAGCCAGGTGGAAGTCAGTGTCAAGCTGCTCGACGGCGACACCGGACGGCAGTGCTACGGCGCGCGGGTCGTTCTCTCGACCAGCCGTAGCGCCGCACCCGATGGCGCCACCGAGCCGCTTTCGAAGCTCCAGGCCTTTCCCATGTCGGTGGAGAACGCCTACGAGCGCTGGCTGTTCCACGGTCCGGTCTTCCAGACCATCGAAAAGATCCAAGGCGTTGCCGAGAACGTGATCGTCGGTGTTCTCAAGCCTTCGTCGCCCCAGTCATGCCTCGCGTCCACGACACCCGGCAAATGGCTGGTCGATCCGGTGATCGTCGATGGTGCCTTCCAGCTCACGCTGCTGTTCGCGCGGCTCCAGACCGACATGACGCCTCTTCCTGCCCGCTTCGGCGTCCTGCGGCTGTACTCCGAGCTCTCCGGCTCCGACGTGCGCTGCGTGATCCGTGCCCGGTTCAGCGCCGGAGGTCAGCAGCTCGAGACCCACACCACCTTTCTCAGCCCCACCGGCGAAGTGATCGGCGTTCTCGAAGATGCCGAGTTCACCTCGAGCCCAGCGCTCAACCGACTCGGAGGCCAATGGAGGGAGTCTCGTTCGGTATGAGCACGAAGCCCCAAGACGTCGCCATCATCGGCATGTCGTGCTGCTATCCGAAGGCCCCGAATCTGGCTGCGTTTTGGCGAAACATCCTGGCGGGAGTCGATGCGATCGGCGAGCCGCCTGAGGGATCGGTGCGGGAGGAGATCTACGATCCTGAATCCGACACCAATGATCGCCTGTACACCGTCAAGGGTGGCTACGTCGGCGATCTGATCACCTTCGACCCGACGAAGTTCGGCGTCATCCCGAGATCGATCGACGGCGGCGAGCCGGAGCATTTCGTGGCGCTGCAACTCGCGCACGACGCGCTCGAAGATGCTGGCTATCTGGAGCGCTCCTTCGACAAGGAGCGCACCGAGATCATCCTGGGCCGCGGGACCTACGCCAATCGAGGCTTCGTGACGGTCCTGCAACACACCTTCGCTCTGGACCAGCTCATCAACATCCTGTCGCAGCTGCATCCCGAGCATTCTCCCGCCGATCTGGCCGAGCTCAAGACCCGCCTCAAGGAGAGCCTGCCGCCCTTCAACGCGGAGACGGCCGCCAGCCTGCCGCACTCGGTCATGTGCGGACGCATCGCCAATCGGCTGGATCTCATGGGTCCCGCCTACTCGGTCGACGCGGCCTGCGCTTCGGCACTGATCGCCGCCGATCTGGGAATGAAGGATCTCTCGTCCGGCGCCTGTGATCTCGCGCTGATCGGGGCGGTCCAGGTCTCCACGACCTACCCAATTGCGCTGCTGTTCTCGCAGCTCGGAGCCCTTTCGCGGAGCGGACGCATTCGCCCGTTCCACTCCGAGGCGGACGGCACGCTCCTCGGCGAAGGCGCCGGTGTTCTCGTTCTCAAGCGCCTGGCCGACGCCGAGGCCGACGGCGACAGAATCTACGCAGTCCTCAAGGGAATCGGCACGTCGAGCGATGGCCGCGCCAAGGGTCTGCTGGCCCCCCGACTCGAGGGCGAAGAGCTCGCCATGAGACGCGCCTACGCCAATTCCGGAATCGCTCCCGATTCGATTGGTCTCGTCGAGGCGCACGGCACTGGTACCCCGGTCGGGGACGAGACGGAGCTCACCGCGTTGCAGAACGTCTTCGGCAACGAATCCAACGGCCGACCTCGGCGCCCTCTCGGTGCAGTGAAGTCGATGATCGGACACTCGATACCCGCCGCCGGTGCCGCCGGGCTCATCAAGACCGCGCTCGCCGTCTACCACCGCGTCATCCCCCCGACCCTGCACGCCGACACGCCGAATCCTGCCCTGGCCTCCACGCCTTTCTACCTGCCGACGGTCGCCAGGCCGTGGATCCATGGCGCTGATCATCGGCGCCGCGCCGCAGTGAGTGCCTTCGGCTTCGGTGGCATTAACTGCCACGCGATCCTCGAAGAGCATCGACATGCCGAGGAAATGGCCCCGACCGACTGGCGCCAACGCGGTCTGGCCCGGCGCTGGGACT
This sequence comes from Candidatus Sulfomarinibacter sp., assembly GCA_041560205.1. Classification (GTDB taxonomy): domain Bacteria; phylum Acidobacteriota; class Thermoanaerobaculia; order Thermoanaerobaculales; family Sulfomarinibacteraceae; genus Sulfomarinibacter. Next base: position 24,487 of record JBFFBV010000009.1, on the reverse strand, counting down.
CGGAAGTCGTCGTGATCGACGGTGACGGGCCGGCAGCGGTCGCCGACCGCTGCCGCGGTGTGCTCGGCTTTCTCGACGGCGACCCGGAGCTCGAGCTCGCGGAGCTCGCCTATACCGTCAACACCGCGGGGCGTTCGGACGCGGCCACCTCCCTGGCCGTCGTCGCCAAGGACCCTGCCGACCTCCGCACGAAGCTCGAGTACGCCCTTGAGAAGCTGGCTAACCCCGAGGTCCGGCGCATTCGAGAGCGCTCCGGGGTCTATTACTTCTCCGAGCCCCTCGGGCGAGAAGGCAAGCTGGCCTTCCTGTTTCCGGGCGAAGGATCGCAGTATCCGGGCATGCTGTCCGACCTGTGCATTCATTTTCCCGAAGCACGGGATTGGTTCGATCTGATGGATCGCGCCTTCCAGGACCACGAGCGCGGTATCCTCCCCAGCTACTCGATCTTCCCCATCCCGGGCAGCTCGGATTCGGAAAAGCAGCGTCTGTGGCAGATGGACGGCGCCATCGAGGCGGTATTCACCGCCAACCAGGCCATGCACTCTGTTTTGGCGTCGATTGGCGTGCAGCCGGACATGATTGTCGGTCACAGTACCGGCGAGTACTCCGCGCTTTTGGCCTCCGGGGCGGCACGAGTCGAGGATCGGGATCAGCTCATACACCACATCCGCGAGGGCAACCAGGCCACCGAGAGAGCCCAAGCCCGCGGGCTCGTGCCCGATGGCGTGCTCCTGGCGGTGGGGCCGGCCGATCCGGAGGTGATCGCCGGTCTCTCGACCCAGGCCGAAAGCGACATCTATCTCGCGATGGACAACTGTCCGCACCAGGCCGTGCTCTGGGGAAGTGCCGAAGCGATCGCCACGACCGAGCAGCAGCTTCGCCAACAGGGCGCCGTCTGCCAGAAGCTGCCTTTCAGTAGGGCCTACCACACGCCGCTCTTCGCGCCGGTCTGTGACGAGCTCGAGGGCTTCTACACCAACGCCACTTTCTCGACGCCGGAGATCCCGCTCTACTCCTGTGTGACCGCCGCCCGGGTACCGGACGATCCCGATGCCATTCGACGGCTGGCCCTCGATCACTGGGCACGTCCCGTTCGTTTTCGGGAGACGGTAGAGACCCTGTACGCCGACGGTGCGCGGATCTTCGTCGAGGTCGGGCCGGCCGCGAATCTCACCGCATTCGTGACAGACGTCTTGCGCCAAATGGACCACCTCGCAGTCTCGTCGAACAATCGTCGCCGCTCCGGCATCGAGCACCTCAACCACCTGATCGGTCTGCTGGCGGCACACGGCGTGCGCCTCGAGCTGGCGTCGCTTTACGAACGGCGCGGCGCCGAGCAACTCGATCCAGAGGCGATCTTTGCGGGTCGTCCCACCTCGAAGCAAGACGCCCGCGGGCTGAAGCTGTCGCTGGCGTTGCCCGAGATGAAGCTGCCGATGGACATGGCACCGAGGGCTACGCAGCCTGCTCCCGCGGCCACCCAGCGAACCGCGCCCGCAGCTTGCGTGGCGGCTGTCGCGGCTCCGCCGGCTGCCGTCGGCAGCGTACCCGAAGCCGCTCCGCTCGAGGTGCTGCAGACCCATCGCACCACTCCTGACTCTGCCAGGACGCGGGCCATGTCGGAGTATCTGGGCGTGATGGAGCACATCATCGACACCCAGGAGAGGGTTTTAAAGAGCTTCCTGGCGACGCGTCGACCCTCGATAGAGCTGGCGACGAAGGCCTCGTGGCCGATCGCGCGTGCGCACCTCGAGACCGATGCCAACGGTCGAGTCACCGTCGGATGCCGACTCGACGTCGACAAAGAGGCCTTTCTTTTGGACCACACCCTGGGCGGAACAGTATCGGAAGACTCCAGTTTGCGAGCGCTCCCGGTCTTTCCTCTGGCCATGAGTCTCGAGATGATGGCGCAGGCCGCCAGTTTGCTGCGGCCCGAGCGGCACCTCGTCGAGATTCGCGACCTTCGGGTCCAGCGCTGGCTGCCCTTCGAACGGTCGTCCGTGGATATCGTTCTCACCGCCACGCCCACGGCCCACGAGCGTGAAATCGCGGTGCAACTTTCCGTCTCCAAACCCGGCAGCGTCCCGAATGGGCCGCCGACCGCTACAGGAATCTTCGTTTTGGCGAGCGAGTCGACCTTGCCGCCGCAGGCTGCACCCTTCGCCCTCACGGAACCTCGGCCGAGCCGCTGGTCGTCGGCGGAGCTCTACGCCGAAGGTCTCTCCCACGGCATGTTCCACGGTCCGACCCTGCGCGGCGTCGCGTCGCTGGATCGGGTCGGCGACGACGGCATCGAAGCGACCTTGAGCGTCGCCGATCCCGAAAAACTCCTTCGTGGGCCGGAACGATTCGAAAACCTCGTGTACCCGTTGCTGATCGATGCCGTGAGCCAGCTCGTCGGCTACTGGACGGCCGAGACGCTCGATCGCAACTTCGTCGTCTTTCCGATGGGCTTCGAGCGCCTCCAGCTGTATGCGCCGGCGGACGCGAAGGCTGCCCCGCGACGAGCCCGGGGTCGTGCGCGCTGCGAGAGCCTTGACGACCAGCGAGTTCGGGCCGAGCTCGAGGTGGTCGGTGAGGACGGAGCTTTGCTGGCGGCCATCTCGGGCTGGGAGGTCACGCGCGCTCCCCTGCCGGAGCGAGTCTACGCTTTCCGCCTGGATCCGAAGGAGGTAATGCTCAGCGATTCGCTGCCCACGAAAACACTCGCGCGCCACGGATTGGCCGCGTGTCGAATCGAGCTGCCGGAGAGTTTCCTCGTGACGGAAGAGGGCATCTGGCTCAAAAGCCTGGCGTTTCTGGCCCTGGGACCGGTTGAGCGAAGGAGATGGCTCGAGCTCGACGGCACGGAGGCCGAACGGCGCAGCTGGTTTCTCTGCCAGATGGCGGCCAAAGACGCGATTCGCCTCTACCTGCACCAGACGCAGGGTCTCCGCAGCTACCCCGCGGACATCGATCTCGTCGGGGGCAGGGATTGGCCGGCGCACGCCTTCGCGCAGAGGGACGGGACGACCGTTGCGGCCGCGGGCGACGTCGGCCCGGGCGGCGCTCTGGGCATCGAATTCCATCGGATCGGTGAGCCCCTCCCGAGCTTCACAATGACCGCGGAGGAAAGACGCCGCCTGGACGGCCTTTCCGAGAACTTCCAGTCGGAATGGACGGCGAGGGTGGTCTGCGCCAAACGCGCGGCGGTGAAGGCGCTTGCATCGACGGCTGCCGGCCCCGAAAACACCTTCGAAATGTCCGGGGTCGACGAGGGCCAGGAGACAGTTCAGCTCTCGGTCGAGGGCGTTCACATCGACGTCGCAACGACCCGTGACGAGGACATCGTCTTGGCGATCGCCACGTGGAAAGGGAAACCGTGAAGGGGGACCAACATATGGAGAAAAGCCTGGATTCCGGACAGATTCTCACCAGCCTGGTCGAGATTCTGGAGGAGATTACCCAAGATTGGGACACCGAGCTTTCGGGCAAGATCGGCGCCGACACCCTGCTGATGAACGACCTCACCTTCGAATCCATCGACGTGGTCATGCTCATTGTCGCGATCGAGGAGCGATTCAAGAAGACCGGCATGCCTTTCGAGGAGCTGCTGATGATCGACGGTCGATATGTCGACGATCTTCGCGTTTCCGAGCTGGTGAGCTTCCTCGAAACGCACCTCAACGGTGGAGGCGCCTGATGAAGCGAGTGCTGCTGCTCGGTTTGGATGGGGCGACATTCACCGTCCTGGACCCGTTGATGGATGCGGGCGTGATGCCGGTCCTCGAGAGCCTGTGCTCTCGAGGAACTCGATCGCTCCTGCTTTCCACACCGAATCCTCTGACCCCATCGGCCTGGACGTCGATGACGACGGGACGCAGCCCGGGAAACCACGGCATCTTCGACTTCGTTCGGGTGGAAGATTCGGGGCCCCACCCGACCTTTCGCCTGGCGACGTCAAGCGACATTCGCCGTCCCACCCTGTTCTCTATTCTGGGAGAGCAAGGGCTGACGACCATCAGCATGAACTTCCCGGTGATGTTTCCTCCCAAGCCGGAGATGGGCTTCATGATCCCGGGATTCGTGCCCCACCGGCATCTGCGCCAGGCGACCAATCCGCGCAGCTTCTACGAGCGGCTCAAAAAGATCCCCGGCCTGAAGCTGGACGAGATCACGGTCGACTTCGAAGAGGAGCGCCGCTCGGTCCAGGTGCTGGAGCAGCACGAGTACGAAGACTGGATCAGGTTTCACATTCGTCGCGAACGCCACTGGTGGCGGATCCTGGATCACCTCATGACAACCGAGCAATGGGCTTTTTCGGCCGTGGTCTTCGACGGCGTCGACAAGCTGCAGCACGCGTGTTGGCGCTTCCTCGATCCGGCCCTCTACGACGAGGCGTCGGCAACCGCACAAGAGCGTCGCGTTCGCGAGCTCTGTCTCGACTACTTTCGCGAGATGGACGACATCATCGGCAAGCTCCTCGACCTTTTGGACGACGGCGACCAGGTCTTCGTGACCTCCGATCACGGCTTCGGCGCCACCGACGAGATCCTCTACATCAACACGTGGCTCAGCGAGCACGGATACCTGACCTGGAGGGAGGATGCTCCCCTGGCCAAAGAGGGCATGCTGAACACGGAAGGCATGAAGACACCGGCCTTCCTCTTCGATTGGTCGAAGACCCGCGCCTTCGCCCTGACCCCGGGAAGCAACGGGATCTACCTCCATGTCGACGACGACGCCGAGCGGCGCCGCCTCGCCGACGAGATTGCCGAGGCGCTCCTGTCCGTGAGCAACCCGATCACCGGCGGACGCGTGGTGCAGCGGGTCATGAAGCGGGAGAGCGCCTTCCCCGGCAGTGCCTCGGATCAGGCTCCGGATCTCACCCTCGTCCTGCGCGACTACGGCTTCGTGTCGGTCCTGAGATCTGAAGAAGTGGTGCGACCCAGGCCCGAAGTCGTCGGAGCCCACCACCCGGACGGCATTCTGGTTGCGGCAGGAGCGGGCATTCGCCAGGGAGTCACCGTCGACCGCCTGTCGATCCTGGATGTCACCCCTGCGCTGATGTACGGCCTCGGTCTGGCAATACCGCGAGAGTTCGAAGGGCGACTGCCAGAGGAAATCTACACCTCGGACGCTCTCGAAGCCCGCCCCGCCGATCTGGAGACAGCTCCAGCGCTCGCCGAGGAGGAGCCGCCGGCTCCCGGGACCGTAGCGGCCTACGATGCCGAAGGGGAAGAGGTCCTCATGGAGCGTTTGCGCGCGCTGGGATACCTGGAGTGATCCATCGATGCCGATGATATTCGTCAACGGTACGCGCCTCCACGTCGCCAGCACCGGCAGCGGCGACGATGTCGTCATGGTGCACGGTCTGGCCGCCAATCTGGCCTTTTGGCGACTCAAGATCGTGCCGTACCTGGTCGCGCAATACCGAATCACCGCGTACGATCTGCGGGGTCACGGCCGCAGCGCCATGCCCGCCAACGGCTACTCGCCAAGCACTATGGCGGAAGATCTGAAGGGCGTTCTCGACGCCGGCGGCATCGAAGCGGCGCACCTCGTCGGGCACAGCTTCGGTGGTGCCGTGGTCATGGAGTTCGCGGCCCGCTACCCGGAACGGGTGCTGACCTTGACCCTGGCCGACGCCACCGTCTATTCACTGCAGCCGCTGGACCAGAACCGCGACTGGGACCACTGGCACAGCTGGAGGAAAACCCTCATGGAGCTCGGCATCGAGGTCCCGGACAAGCTGCCCAAGGTCGCATTCGCCATGCTGGAGGAGCTTGCCGATCCGCGCTGGCGAAAGGCCCGTCAGGGCTGGCGCCGGGGACGTCGACGGCCGCCGGGTGAAGATGTCTTTGTCCCCTTCGGCCTCTGGAACGGCGCCAAACGCACGGCCGCTCGCTGGATCCAGCTGCTGCGAACGACGGACGCCTGGCAGGAGCTCCAGAGCGACGGCCTGGATCTCGAAGGGATCCGTCGCATCAGCCATCCGACCCTTCTGATGTACGGCGAGCGATCCCGCTGGATGCGGACCTGCGAGGCGCTGGGCGAGGCAATGGTGAACTCTCGAACGGTGATCCTGCCGAAGGTCGGTCATTTCTTCCCCTTGCTGAATCCCACCGGCTTCGTTCTCCACCTGCGCCAGTTCCTGGACCGCGATCGCGATCTGCGGGCAGAGATGGTGAACACCCGGAGGGCTCCGTCGACCGCGCATGACGCCGTTGTCGAAGGCGTTGGTCGCAAAGGAGAGCCTGCTCGGCCCGCAGCTGGCAACGAAGTTGCCGGCAAAAAGGCCGGACCGAATCCGGCGGCTCGACGGCGGCACGATGAACGACTGCGGGAGGGCCAAGACTCTGGATAGCAAAGGCTCGTCACGATGGTGAAATTGGTTGATGTCCCCACAGGGACCGGGCAGCAACGAGTGACCTACGACGGTGGGGTCTGCGAATTCGAGCAGATCGCCGTCAAGGGAATCGGCGATCCACACAACAGCTACCCCCATGCGATGGCCTGGCACAGGGATCACCTCTATGTGGGAACGACTCGCAATATCCTGCAGCTCGTCAAGATCGCCCCTGATCCCAGCACCGACAGCTTCCACTGCTGGCCGGTGTACGTCGCGCCGGGTGCGAACGCCGCCACTCTGAATCAAAGGAGTGAGGTCTGGCGTTACAGCGTGCAGAACCGCCAGTGGGCGAAGGTTTTCGAGTCACCGATGATCGAGTCCGATCAAGGCGAGGTGGTGTGGAGGGATTTCGGCTACCGAAACATGGTCGAGGTCCAGACTCGAAGCGATTCCGAGCCGGCCCTCTACATGACCACCATGTCTTCGTCGAAAGGGAAGGGGGCGTACATCCTGCGCTCGTCTGACGGGTTGAGGTTCGAACCCGTGACGGCCCCTGGCATGGGTGACCGGGGAGTCACCTCGTTCCGAGCCCTGGTGGGCTTCAAGGATCGACTGTTCACGTCGCCGTCTGGAAAGGGAAAGCTCTGGGCCTACGCGGAATCGCCGGTGGTTCTTGAATGTGTCGATCCGCTGAAGGACGAGTGGCGTGCGGCCAGCGCCCCTGGATTCGGTGACCCGACCGAGCTCACCGTCTTCGATCTGGCCGTGTTCAACGACTATCTGTGGGCCGGCACCGGGAATCCGAGCGGCGGGTTCCAGGTGTGGAGAACCCGGGCCGAGGGAGAGCCTCCGTACGAGTGGGAACGGGTCATGACCGCAGGGGCCTATCGTGGCCGCCTGAACGAGGTCGTGTTGAAGATGTTCCCATTCAAGGATTCTCTGTACATCGGCAGCGGCATCCGACGCGGCGGCTACGACCGTGAGTTCGAGATCGGTCCGGCTGCGGGTGAGGTCCTTCGGATCAACGCCGATGATTCGTGGGACCTCATCGTGGGCACTCCGCGCATGACCCCCGACGGCGCCAAATCACCGCTGAGCGGTCTGGGTCCAGGCTTCAACAATCCTTTTGCGGGTTACATCTGGAGCATGGCCGAGTACGACGGGCACCTGTTCGTCGGCACCTACGATTCAAGCGTCTTCCTGTCCTTCGTCGACTTGGAACGGGTACCCCAGAAGAATCGACGACTGCTCGAGCGCCTGGGCGTCGACAACATCGTGGCCCAACAGGGTGGATTCGATCTCTGGAGCTCTGCGGACGGCGTCGACTGGCGGCCGGTGTCGATCGACGGTTTCGGCAATCCGTACAACTACGGCGTTCGAAACATGCTCGGCAACCAGCACGGGCTCTTTGTAGGGGCGGCCAATCCCTTTGGCCCCACCGTGGCCGCGCGCGGAGCCTCGGGCTGGATCTATGCGTTCAATCCCAAAGGAGGCCTCGAGGTGTGGCGCGGACTGCGTTCGGCCCGGCCGGTCACGAGCGACCGACATGTGGCGCGCGTGGCGACAGCCTCGAACCTTGCGAGTCCCGACCTCACGCGAATGCGGGACGAGTACTACGAGGGCAGCGACTATCACGGCTGTGGGTTTTGGGATGACGACACCGGATCGCAGAAGGAGGCCTGCGAGAATCTCCTCGAGCAGCTGGTCGGCGGGCTCAGGAGCCGGGAAGGGACTCTCCTCGATATCACCTCTGCCCGAGCCGCATCGAGCCGGTACCTGATCGAGCGATTCCAGCCGCAGGACCTTCTCGTTGTCGCCGCCCACGGGGCAGATCTCGAGCGCTGCAGCACGAACACCGCCGGGTGCCGATTCGTGGTCATGGATCCCACCCAGCTCACCCTGGGCAGTGCCTCAGTCGACAACGTGCTCTGTGTCGAGGCCGCATTCCTGTTCGACACCCGGGAACGCTTCCTGCGCGAGGTCCTTCGGGTTCTGAAGCCGGGCGGGCGCATCGTCCTGAGCGACGTCCTGGTACCCAGACGAATCGAAAGAACGGCCCGGCAACGGACCGAGCGCAACTACCTGCGCAATCCGGAGGCATATCGAGAGATGCTCAAGCGCATCGGCTATTCCGAAGTCAGGGTGGTGGACGCGACCGAGCCCTGTTGGCTCAAATCCTGCTGGAACATCTTCAGGTTCAGCGTCAAAAAAATGCTGAGCGGCGAGCTTGCTGCAGGGGGCTTTCAGAGAATCATGACGACCCTTCTGATGGGGTATTCGAACGTCAATTACTATGTTCTCGTTCGGGCCGAAAAGCCTGTAGAGGCCGATGGTGTCGAGGACTGGAGGACCGGCTCATGACCGTTCAGGACACACCAATCACCAAGCGGGGCATCAACGAGAAGTACGACGACTGGCTCGAGCATCCGCTGGCGAGGGAGTACTTCGGCTACAGCGACTTCGCCAACTTCGGCTATCGCGACGAGGCCACGCGTAGCCAGAAGGAAGCCTGCGAGAACCTGATGGAAAAGCTGCTCGCGGTGGTCCAGGAGAAAAATGGAAAGATCCTGGATGTGGCGTGCGGCAAGGGGGCCACGACTCGACACCTGCTCAAGTACTATCCGCCCGAGTCGGTCACCGGAATCAACATCTCCGAGCGACAGCTGGAAAAGGCGCGGAGCAACGCTTCCGGATGTGATTTCCGTCTCATGAGCGCCACCGAGATGGATTTCGAAGACGAGAGCTTCGACGCCATCATCTGCGTCGAGGCGGCCTTCCATTTCGATACGCGGGAGAAATTCCTCCAGGAAGCCTTGCGGGTCCTGAAGCCCGGGGGCCACATCATGCTGACCGACATCCTGTCGTCGCTCAAGACCGAGCGCTCGAGCAAGCTCCTGACAGAGAAGAACCACATCGACGACCCCGAGGGGTATGAGGAGCTGCTCACGAAAGTGGGCTTCGAGCAGGCGCAGACGATCGACGCCACCGACGAGTGCTGGGTGCGCTGGAATGAGAACCTCGTCGAGTGGGTGCATGAGAAATATCTGGAAGGTGTCCTGAAGAAAGGCCAGTATCGCTTTTTCCTCTTTGACCGCTACGTGCGTGCCGCCGCGGTCCGCTACTACATCCTGGCGGCTGCTCGCAAACCCCTTCCGATTGGCGGTACGGCATGAAGGCGACCTCGAAGCTCGCGATCGAAGCCGCGCTGACGGCGGTCACTGAGGCCAGGGTCCAGCGGGCCTTGGCCGCGCTCATCGAGCAGGAGGCGCGTTTCCACGCCTTTCTCGAAGGGTTGGCGGAAGAGTCGGCGCGGCACAAGGGGAAACGTCGCGGTGCGCGGATCCTGAGAAACCTCGGGCAACGACACGTCGAACAGCGTGAGATGGGCCTCCAAGAAATCTGGGCCCATCGCCAGCTCGATGCCGCCAGCCGGCTGGCCGCCATCGACCTGCTGCGCGACCGAGTCGACGCCAATTCCAAACATCGTCTCGAAGAGCTCCTCGAGGGTACGCCGCTCGAGAGCCTCGAGGCGCGCGAACCCGACCGCACGACCGAGACAGTCGCGAAAGCCAGGCGCCTGCTGCTGCGCCATGCCGAGCTCGCCAAGGAAGAGCGTGTCCAGCGCATGCGCGACGTCACCGTCGCCCGGATGACCCTCGCTGTCATGGAAGGTAACCGACGACGGCTCATCGACGCGCACGGTGGAGCCGATCGTACGAAGAGCTCAGCGCGCGCCCACGCGACGCTGGCTCGCAATCTCGACACGCAGGCAAACGTGCATCGGGAGCTGGCCTCGTTGGAGGCCAGAAAGAACGGGACTCGGTTGGTCACGGATACGAGATCGTGGCAGAAGTGTCGTCGATCGGTGCTCGGACCCGAGATCTGGACTCACCGACAGCTCGCCGCCAGGAGCGCGGCTCGGTCGCTCTGGCACGCGAGCTGCTCCGAGTTCATGACCACGGCGGTGCTCGCCGCGGAGAAGGCGTCCTTATGATGGGCAAAGATTCTCTCAACAGCTGGTACGACCGCAGGATGTACCTCCCCGAGATTCAGGAGTTCTATGACGGCAGCAGTTTCAACAACCTGGGGTATTGGACTGAGGACACCGCCACACCGAAGAAGGCCTCCGAGAATCTCATGGAGAAGCTGCTCGGCCTGATACCAGACAAGAGTGGCACGATCCTCGACGTCGCCTGCGGCAAGGGTGCAACCACGCAGTATCTACTCAACTACTACCGTCCGGAAGCGGTGACCGGAGTGAACATCTCCGAGCGGCAGCTAGAGTCTTGTCGGTCTCTGGCTCCCGACTGCAGCTTCCAGCTGATGAACGCGACAGACCTCGAGCTTGAGGACGAGAGCGTCGACACCATCATCTGCGTCGAAGCGGCCTGTCATTTCGACACGCGTGAGGATTTCTTTGACGAGGCCGTGCGAGTTCTGCGACCCGGTGGGTGGCTGGTGCTTTCGGATTTGCTCATGACAGCGCGAGCACTGCGCTGGGCCAGGCGCATTCCGCCCGCGAATTTCGTGCACTCTATCGAGGAATACGGAGGCATTCTCCAGCGTGCGGGCTTTCGAAAGATCAGAATCGAGAACACGACACAAGAGTCGTTGGGATCCTTCATGCACTACGCGAGGAACTCGATCGAGAAGAAGATCTCTGCCGGTGAGATGGGGTGGTGGCGAGCAAAGAGGATGACCCGACTGATGAAAATAATGGCTCCGATGGTGAGTCACTACACGTACATCGTGGCTTCGGCGATGAAACCGTCAAAGGTGGTGTCCTGATGAAGCGGGTACTTCCTGGGTTGATAGCCCTTTTTGTCATTATTGATCTGACCGGCGCATGTGCCAGCGGCGGTTGGGCGTCGAGCTCTGTGGAGGCCGATCACCGCCTCGGACCCGGGCAGCACGACCTGGTGCTCGGCATCGGCGGCGATGAGCGAGAGTACCGGCTGTATGTGCCCCGCGGTCTGGACGGTCGAGAGCGGGTGCCCTTGATGATCGTCCTGCACGGCGGCGGCGGGTGGGGAAAGCAGATCGAAGACATGTCCCGAATGGACAGCCAGTCCGACGCGGCTGGTTTCCTGGTGGCCTACCCGAACGGCACCAGAGGTCTGATCGGTTACACCTGGAACGGAGGCGACTGCTGCGGGGTCGCCATGCGCAAGGAGTCGGACGACGTGGCCTTCATCTCGGCACTCATCGACGAGCTGGTCGAGCATCAGCGCGTGGACCCGAATCGGGTTTATGTCACCGGGATCTCCAACGGCGGCATCATGGCGCACCGCATCGGCTGCGAGCTCTCCACCAAGGTGGCCGGGATTGCTCCGATCGCCGGCGCGATGATGGTCGAAGAGTGCCGGCCTGCCGAACCCATCAACGTGATCTTCTTTCACGGTACCGCGGACAAAGCGGTTCAGGTTGGAGGCAACTACAACAAGAAGAGTGGACCGCGACGCGCTTTTCCCGCGCTGAACGAGCAGATCGTCGAATGGCGCAAGCTCAACCGGTGTCCGGACAAAGGTGAGGTCACCTACGACAAGGGAGAGGTGCAGTGCCGGACGTATGGTCCGTGTGCCGAGGGTACCGAAGTCGCGGTCTGCATGATCAGCGGCGGCGGCCACACCTGGCCGGGGGGCAAACCGATCATGGAGCGACAGCTGGGACACACCACCTCGGACATCTCTGCCAATGAAGCGATGTGGGACTTCTTCCGGGATCAACCGCTCAGACCTCAAGCAGAGGATCGGAAGGAACCGGAAGGACCTCGAAAAGAGGATCGGAAGGAACCGCGAGGGAAGCGCCTGGAGGGCCAGCCCGAGACAAGGAGCATGCATGGAGACGGATAACAGGCTCGAAAACCTCCAAGAGGCGCTGCTGGCGGCTATGGAGAAGGAGGGGAGCCCGACGTCCTCCGAGTGGCGACAGATATCTGGCCGACTGGCTGAGATCGAAACGGCGGCCTACGACCCGTCGACCGGTGAAGAGCTGCAGCGTTTGGTCGAAAGCCTGCCGGCGGGCGCGGTCGACATCGAAGCCGATCTGTTGCAGCTGTTCGACAGCAAAGGCGAGGTGGACCAGCTCGTTGCCGACGGTTCACCCTGGGGCGGTGGGCGTCAGAGGGTTTGGGGCGAGGGTTCCGGCAGGCCTCGGATCGGTCGCTTCCTCAAGACTCTGGCGGAAATGGCGGAGCGTCGGCAAGCGGCGCCAGGTCGCTCCGCATGGGAGGGTGGCGCTGCCACTGACGAGGGGTTGGTGACGGAGCGTCGCCGCCGAATCAACTCGGCCCTGAGTTCGGCCTGGCAGGGTACTCGAGATAAAGCACCGCCCGTCGGCACGCCCAAGGTGCTTGTCCTGGCTGACGATGACGACGACGCGCAAACGACCCCAAGCGATACCAGCTCCGGCGAACCGACGCCGAAGGGTGGTCAGGAGTCATGATCGAATCCGAGAGCATCGACACCTCGTACGAACCGTTTTCTCGCGAACCCGAGTACATCGAGCTCAACCGGGGGTTCATTCGTGACCTCGATCTCGACCAGGGACTTTCGATTCTGGATCTCGCGTGCGGCACCTGTGTCTTGACGCAGCTGATCCTGGGGGAGGTCGGCGAATCCGTGGAGGTGACCGGCCTCGATCTTTCGCGACAGTCTCTCGAGATCGCCTGTGAAGACCTCGACCTGCGCAACCCGAGAAACCCGCTTGCGTCCAGGGTCCATCTGCTCCAAGGTACGGGAGATTCCCTGCCCGTGCGAAGCGAGACGGTCGACGTGGTCGTGATCGGCAACGCCATTCACTGCTTCGACGATCTCGACGCGTTCTTCAGCGAAGTGACACGCGTGCTTCGCAAAGGTGGCTGCTTCGCGTTCAACAGCTCGTTCTATGCCGGCACCTTCGTACCGGGGACCGAGCGCTTCTACGACGAGTGGATGAAGCACGCGGTGAGATTCGTGCTCGCCAGGGATGCCGAGCTCCGCCGCCAGGGCAAACCCGGAATCCGCCGCCGACGTGGAACGGTCTCGGCGGCCTTCTCTCGCTCGTGGCTGACGCCGGACGAATACCGGCGGGTCATGGAGCGGCACGATTTGCGAGTCACCCGCACCAACCAACGCACCGTGATGATGACCCAGCACTCCTTCGAGACGGTGGGAGCCTACGAAGGACTCGCCGCGGTCCTGCTCAGCGGCTACCCCGTCAAGCTCGCTTGCGAGGCGCTGATGCGTTCGGTTCGCCCAGGGCTCGAGTCGGTCGGCCTGGAGGAGGTTCCCAGACACTGGCTCGAGATGACAGCGGTGAAGGAGCCTACGCCGGCGTGAGCACGACACATTCAAACTCACGTGAGCCGATGACGGCCGATAACGATTTCTCGGGCCGCGTTGCGGTCGTGACCGGCGGCGGTAGCGGTATCGGCCGATCCATAGCGATCGGGCTCGCCCGGGCCGGCGCGTCAGTCGTAGTGGTGGGCCGCACGATGGAACGTCTGGAGGAGACTGCGGAGGCGGCCCACCGGCACGCTGCCGAGGGCGCACGCTGTCTGGCCTTGACGGCCGATGTTCGAAACGAAGAGGACATGACCGCAACGGCTGATCGCGTCATCGAGGAGTTCGAGCGCATCGACATGCTGGTGACGTCGGCAGGGATCTTGCGGGCCATGGGCTCCGGGCCGAAACCGGTCACGAAATTGACGGTGGAGGAGTGGCAGGAGGTCCTTCACACCAATCTTCGGGGGACGTTTCTCTCCGACCGGGCCGTGCTGCCGGCGATGATTCGACAGAAGCAAGGCGAAATCCTGAATCTGTCCTCGACCTCCGGTTTGCGAGGCTTCGCCTACGACGCGCCGTACTGCGCGTCGAAATTCGGGATCATCGGAATGTCAGAGGCCTTACGCGAGGAGGTTCGCCGCTTCGGCATCCGGGTCCAGATCCTGCTCCCGGGGCCGGTCGACACCGACATCTGGGCACAGAATCGACCGGTGCCGCCGCCCGAAATGACGCTGCCGGTCGATCGGGTCACCGAGATGGCGCTCTATCTCCTGGGTCTGCCGCGAGATGCCACACTCGTCAACCCCGTGATTGTCCCCCTTCGGCCGCACCGGCGGCCTGCCTGGCGCAACACCGGACCCGGTGTGGCGGTGACCGGGAGAGGAGAGGAGTTCGTCTCATGAGTGTCGGCGCATTCGCGGGACAGACCGCCATCGTGACCGGCGGCGCCAGCGGCATCGGCCTGGCGGTGGCAAAGCGGCTCGCCGGCGCTGGAGCCGGCGTTACCGTCGTCGACCTGTCTGCCGAGGGCGTCGCCCAGACCGTGGCCTCCATCGGCGGTGCCTCCGAGCATCTGGGAATCGCGCTCGACGTCCGCGACCCGGAGGCCATGGACCGTATGCGTGAGGATGTCCTGGCCAAATGGGAGCGCATCGACATTCTGGTCACATGCGCCGGGATTTTGCGCGGCGTTCCCGGACGCCTGCAGACGCTGGCAGACACTTCGGGCGAGGCCTGGGACCGGGTGATCGACACCAATCTGACCGGCGTCTTCCTCGCCAACCGGGCCGTGCTGCCGGTCATGTTCCAGCAGAAGAGCGGCAACGTCGTCAACGTGTCGTCCACTTCGGGTCGTCGCGGCCAGGCCTTCGATTCCGCCTACTGCGCCTCCAAATTCGGTGTCATAGGGCTTTCGGAATGCCTGGCCGAGGAGGCACGACCCCACGGCGTCCGGGTGCAGGTGGTGCTGCCGGAGATGGTCGATACACCCATGCTGGGCCAGAATGGACCGATGCCCAAGCCCGCGCAGCTGCTCACGGCCGGTCGGGTGGCGGACGTCATCCTGCACCTCCTGCGATTGCCCGAGGACACGGCTCTGTTGAGCCCGGTACTGGGGTCGTTCCGTGCCGGCAGAACCGCATCCGAAACGAATCGGCGGTGAATGCCATGGACCCATCCACACCGAGAGCCGACTCCAAAAGCGACCTCAAGGGTCTCCGCGTCCGCACCATGGGGAAAAGCGCCGACACGCACGTCCTCGTGGGAACACAGCTGTTGGCCCGCAGGCAGTTTGCCGATGCGGCCAAGGAGTTCGAAGCAGCGATCGAGATGGTGCCCAACCTGGCCGCGGCGCACGCCGGTCTGGGCAACGTCTATCTGGCACAGCGGCGAATTCAAGAAGCCTCGGACTGCTTCAAGCGCGCACTGGAGTTGAATTCCGAGCTCGCCGAGGTCCACCTCGGCCTCGGTCTGCTCAGGCTCCAGGAGCGGGATCTCCCGAGTGCCGTGAGTGAGCTGGAGGAAGCCGTCCGCCTGAGCCCGGATATGGCTCTCGCCAGGTGGAGTCTCGGCAACCTCTATTTCGCCCGCCGCCAGTACGCGGAGGCGGTTCGTCAGCTCGAGGAAGTCATTCGACAGCAGCCCGCCCTCGCACCCGCCCGGCGCAGACTCGTAAGAGCGTACGAAGCCCTCGGTCGACACGCCGACGCGATCGAAGCCTTCGAGCGGCAGATGGAATCCTCGCCACAAGGCGCTCTGGCCCACCTCAAGCTCGGTGACATGTACTTCGAGTCCCAGCGCTACGAGGAAGCCGGCACGGCGTACGAGGCCGCGATCGCGCTCCGCCCCAGGCTGCTGAGGGCGCGCCTGCGGCTCGGCGACGTCTACGCCGAGCTGGGGCAGTACGATCGCGCCCGATCAGTCTACGAAGAAGCCGCCCAGTCGGCACCCCGCCGAGCGATCATCCAGACGAAGTTGGGTCAACTGAATTCGCGCCAGGGAAGGCACGAGGAGGCCGCCGCGGCCTACCGCAAGGCCCTCGGAATGAACCCGAAAATGGCCGAGGCGCACGCATGGCTGGGGGACGTCCATCGCGCCCAGGACCGCTTGGCCGAAGCGGCCGCCGAGTACGAGACGGCGGTACGGCTGCGGCCCGGGGTGGCCAAGACGCATTACGACCTCGGCGAGGTCTATCGCCTGCAGGGTCGGCGAGATGAGGCAGAGGCGCAGTACCGAAGGGTGCTGGAGATCACGCCCGACTTCGAGATGGCCGAGGCGCGACTGGCCGAGATGGAGATGGTGTAGGGGAAATGTTCGTCGGGACCACACATGCCCGGCTGCCAAAGCTGCGGAGCGGCCTGGAGGTTCTGAGCTGGTCCGGAGAGGACCGGCTGGCGCGTTCCTATGTCCGCGATAAGCGGACGCAGGAGGTCTTCGAGCTCGGAGACGAAGCGGCGTTCGTCTGTCGCAAGCTCGACGGCCAGACCGACTTCCGCGAGATCGGTCGGCTCTACGAGGAGAAGTTCGACAGGCCCCTGTCGAACGACGACCTCGAGATCTTCATAGGACAGCTCGCCAGGGATGGCCTCCTGGAGGGTTGGAGGAAGGAAGATCAGCCACCGAGCTTTGCCGAAGCCCTGGATCTCGGTTCGGTGGTGCCATGGGTCAGGTTCCCGATCGGCAGGGGTGACCGCTTCCTGGCCGGTCTGGCCCGACGCCTGTCGTGGGTCTTCAGTCGCCCATTTCACCTGCTCGCCTCGGCGACGATTCTGTGGGCGCTCTCTCTTCTGGTCACGAATTGGCGCGAGTTCCTCCTGGGTTTGAGCAATCTGCTCGGGTCGCCACTGTCGCTGCTGTTGTTCGTCGCCGTTTCCATCCTCCTGATTCGCGGCCCGCGCTCGTTGGTCCACGGTGTCATGTGCAAGCGCTACGGCCGGCAGGTGCCGGAGGTCGGAATCTCGCTGCTGTACTACGTCCTGCCCTCCTTCTACTGTGATTGGCACGATGTCGTCTGGCTGCGCGACAAGGCCAAGCGATCGTGGGCGATCTTTGCCGGCATCTACTACCAGGCGCTGCTCTGGTCGGTCGCCACGATCGCCTGGTCGATCACCCAGCCGGGGACCGTCTTCAACTCATTGTGGTTGGCACTCGCGTTGGTTTCCGGTATCGGCCTGGTCTTGTTCAACGCCAATCCGCTGTCCAAGCTCGACGGCTATCTTCTGCTGGTCAACTGGCTGGAGATCCCGCGCCTCCAGGAGCGGGCCCTGGAGGCCTTCGGAGCGTGGGGCACCGGTCGCATTCCGCCCGAGATCTACACCGAGCGCGAGCGAAAATGGCTCAAGCTCTACGGACTGCTGTGCTTTACCTTCACCGTGGCGCTGATTTTCGTCGTTTTTTGGCGCTTGTGGGCTGTTCTGACCGAGATGTATGGAGGAATCGGTGCCATGACCGCGATAGCTCTGGTGTTCTTCGCCGTTCACAAACCCGTAACGCAAACGGTGGCCCGCCGACGCTCGGTCCGCTGGCTCTTCAGCAAGGACGGCGGCAGGCTGCGCTGGAGCGTGCGGCTGGGCATCCTGGCTCTTGTCGTTGCTCTCGGGTTCATTCAGTATCCCTACGAAGCCAGCGGTCCCTTCCGCTTGCTACCGGCCGAAAGCTACAAGATCCGCACCGAGGTCGAGGGGATGATCGACGAAGTGCTCGTGCACGAAGGGCAGTGGGTGGAGGCTGGAGATCCCGTCCTGCGCTTGATCGAGCGCAAGTACGAGACCCGCGTGCTCAGCGCGCTGTCACAGCTCGACGAAGCCCAGGCCAAGCTGAATCTCCTCAAGAAGGGTGCGACGCCCGAGGAGATTCGGACCGCGCAGGCCGCGGTCGAAACCGCAGCCGCGCAGCTCGCCTGGAGCCACGCCCGGGCGGAGCGATTTCGTGATCTGTACGAAGAGGAGCTGATCTCGGCCCAGGAGTGGGAAAACGCCAGGCAGGCGGCGGTGGTCGACGAGCGGGAGCTCGATGAAGCGAAGGCCTTCCTGGCTCTGACGCAAGAGGAAGCGCAAGAAGAGGCGGTCGCGGCGCTCCAGGCCGAGGTCAACAGCCTGCAGGCTATCGTCGACAACTACCGCGGCGATGTCGAGCGCACGACCGTCAGCACGCCGATCTCAGGCCGCATCGTGACCCCCAGAGTCAAGGAGCTCGAGGGGCACTACGTCAAGCCCGGGCAGCGCGAGGTGACCATCGATGTCGAGGACTCGCGGATGATGTACGCCGAGGTGCTGATCCCCGAGGAGGACATCGGAAGCATCGACAGGGGTGCTCGGGTGCGGCTCGTGTCCTGGGCCTACCACGAAGAGATGTTCTACGGCGAGGTCGTCGAAATCGCGCCCGTGGCGACCGTCAGCGCCGATCTCGTGGTCGAAGGCTCGGATGTGACGGTCGGCGATCCGGACTCCAAGGTGGTTCGGGTGATGACCGAGATTCCAAATCCGGACGATCGGCTGAAGTCCGAGATGACCGGGTACGCCAAGATCGCCACCGAAGATCGGCCCCTGTGGGACGTCCTGCTGCGGCCGATCTACCGCTGGTTCAAGGTCGAGTTCTGGTCCTGGATCCCCTAGGTGCGTTACCCAACTGGAAATTGCATGGGCAGAAGGCAGCGTCAGGAGGCAGGAACAGAGTTCAGTTGCAGCGGCAGAGACAGCGGCCAGGTCAGCAACCTCGGTTGATGAGAACGTGGTGGTCACCTCCGGAATGTTCAGAGAACAAGGTAGCCGGTGGTTATCCGAAATCAAGGGCAAGCCGGTCAAGCCGGTGCGTAACACCCTTGACATCTCCTGTCTCACCGGCTCGAAGGAGGGCATGAACGACCCGGAGGTGACCATGCCCAACGCCCTCTCCAACACAAAGCTCCTTGCCCACGACAAGGCCCTCGAAGCGGCAGGCGCAGCCATCACGCTCGCGAAGAGAGTTCCGGCTCCGCTGAAATCGATTGCCGATCAGGTGATCCGATCAGCAAGCTCGGTACCGGCCGACCTCGCACAGGGTCACGGCCGTACCGGAAGAGACCGCCAGCATTTCTGGAGAACCGCCTACGCTTCGGCGAAGGAAGTCGATAGCCATCTGAGACTCCTCGAACAAGCAGGCGTGATCAGCAGCGCCAAGACTCAAACGGCACGAAAGGCCTTTGATGAGGTTCGCGCCATGACCTGGCGGTCGCTCAATCCGACGGGCTGATCGTGGCTCTCCGGGCCTTCGCGCCCAGCGGCTGCCGCTGCCGACGGCCGCTCATCGCAGGCTCCTGCCCCTTTTTGCTGACCTCTGGCGCTGCCGCGGTCACCCGCCCGCGCCGCTGGCCCCTGTTCACACCGCTTGTATGGGAAGACATCTGCACGCATCTCACGTTTTTCCGGATGAGCCCAACATAAAAAAAGGGCCCCGGTCCTCACGGACCGGGGCTGGTTCGATCGTGCCTTTTCCTCGGTTTACGGCGCTCCGAGCTCGCCGGTCAGGAAGAGGAAGTCGGCAAAGCCGGGCGTCGCCCCGTCGGTGGTGATGGCGAACATCTTGGCGTTCGGGCCGGTGAAATCCAGCACGCCGCCGAGCGTCAGGCCGTCGGCACAGAAGGGCGGCGTGAAGGCCTCGGCCGATTCCGCCACCCTCTCGATGGTGGTGCTCTCGGCCGAGTCGGCGATGACCTCGTCGTCGGCCGTGGTCGTGGCGGCGCTGCACATTACGCCTCCCTCGAAACTGGAGAAGATGACGCCATTCGGCTGCTTCAGCGCGAAGACGAAGCCGGTCTGGTTCGGCGCGCAGGTGCTGTTGTCGATACCCATCACCGTCTTGAGCGTCAGATCGAGACAGGTTGCGTACAGCAGGCAGTCCGGCGCCGCGTTACCCTCGGCGCCGAAGCAGCCCTGCAGCGCCTCGAGCTCGCCGGTGTAGCCGTCGTTCGCCTTGTCGATCCCCATCACGATGTTGAGGTCATTCAACAGCAGGTCGGTGTCGACCGTGTTGTCGGTGGCATCGTCCTCCCTGAACAACAACCGCGGTTCCATATCCTGACGGGCGCAGAACAGCAGCGAGTCGTCGAAGGAGATGTTCCGCTCGGGCACCAGGTTGCAGTAGAACTTCGGTCCAGCGGGCACCAACGTGCAGTCGGCACCGGAGAAGCCGTAGCAGGAGCCGACCTTGGCGTGGGTCTTGCCCAGGGTGTCTGCCGTGAGGGCGCTGCAGTCCGCGCCACGAATGGCGTGACAGATGCCCTGGATGCCCGCGTCGCCGATCGTCACCTCGCCGTCGGCGGCGCCGAGGCCATCACACCCGCCGTTGAGCGGGTCTGGGAGGAGATCGTCGACCGTCAGGCCGTCGGCGTCCGTGCAGAAGGCCTCCAGCGTTCCGGCCGCCTTCATCGACGCGAAGAGCTGGTTGAAGACGTCGTCCGCCAGTCCGATCGAGATCTCGTCGCCGGCGGTGATAAGAGCCGCAACCGTCGGGCCGACGGCCGGCGTGACCACCGCACCCTCGGTGTCCACGTTGTTCGGATCGATGTTCTGCGACTCGAAAGAGGCGGGGAACTCGATCTTGAGGCCTCCGTCCTTGATCTCGACGTCTATCGGTCCGGCCACGAAGCGGCCCTGGTCGAAGGAGGCCACCTCCTCCTCGTCGATCTTGACCTCTTCGAGCTCCAGTGGATCGGGCTCGGCGCCGTCGACCTCGGCCAGGAAGTCCTCTTCGAACTCAACATCGAAATCGATGATACCGACCAGCTCGAAGCCGTCGGCGAAGCCGAGGGTGAAGATCTCGATAAACACCGCACCGACCACGGCAAGGGCGTTACAGACCGCCGCGCCCCAGCACTCGATGTCGCTGTCCGACTGCGTCACCGGGTCGTAGCCGGCGTTCTTGGCGCACACCGGATCGTCACCAGATTGCGGACCTGGCACCTTCGCACAATTGCACACGCTGTCGGGACACTGAGAATCGGAGATGCACCCCACCCCGGACTTTGGACCAGCGGTACAGGTTGCGCCCTCTTGGAAGAGATCGGTACCTCCATTGTCCTCGATCCGCCAGGTCAGATAGGTGAACTGATCATCCGGATCCCAGTCCGGATCCTCGATCTGGTCCTCGGTGATCGTGAACTCGAAGGCCATCTGCCGCAACCAGGTCACCGCCGTGACATCGATGACAGTGCGCGCTATGCATTCGCCGAAAATGCCCTCGTCCTCGCAGGAATCGTGCGCGCCCACCTGCACCCGTGTGTCGGGAAGGTGGATGGTTACGTAGATCTGGTCTTCCTGCATGTCGACCGCGCAGGTGGGTCCGGGGCCCGCGTACGATTCGAACTGCACCGACTCGAGCACGATCGGCACGTTGAGGTCGCACGAGCACGCCGGTTTGAAGGACACGGTTGCGAAGGTCTTGTTCTGGAGATTGGCCTCCGCCTGGGTGGTGAACTGGTTGAGGGCGTCCTCGCACTTCTCGTTGAAGAAGTCCTGGACGGCGGTCTCCTCCAGACCGACGATGAAGGCCGGATCGATCTCGTCGCCGAGCGCCTTCTGCAGGTCCAGGATCTCATTGCCGAAGGCCGCGCCGATCCTCTTGCCGGCCAGCTTGATGGCCGCCTCCTGGCTGAGCGACGCCGACAATCCCGGCGCCTGCACGTTACCGAGCGCGAAGACCACCCCGGTGTTGAAGGTTCGGTTGCCGAGTTCGTCCGTGGCATCGGCGACGACCCGATTCGAGCCCGCGTGGAAGGTGCCACCGATCGCGATTCCATTCGCCGCCGCGTCGAGATCGGTCTCGTCAACCGGATAGTTGAATGGGAGGACGCACTCATCGGCTGACGTCATGCCGTCCCCCGTCGTGCAGGTCTGGTAGGTCGGGATGGTGACGGGCAGGTCGTTGCCCTGGATTTTGAGCTCGGTGATCTCGTTGCCGCCGCAGACCGTGCCATCAACGAACACCGGGGCCGACGCCACGACCTCCCGGTTCTCAGGCGAGTCGATCTGGATTCCGAAGGCCGAGGCGGTGCCGGCATCGGCGAGATCGTCGACCAGGCACTCGGAGGTCAGTCTTCTCCGCAGCCGCAGTGGCTCGCCGTCGACGTAGAAGATGTGCCCGCCGGCCGGCAGCCCGCTGATGGTGAAGGCGAAGGTGTTGACCTGCTCAGGTTTTTCGGTGCCGCTCTTGGCGTCGTTGACAATGTCGCTGTCAAGACCCTCGACCACCAGGTTGGTGATCTCGACATCGACCATGCTGCCGTCACCGCAGCCAGCCTCGATCTGGAAGACGCAGTCGCCCGGCGTCGGGCAGAGCACGCTGCCGTCGGTCGGGAAATCGTCACTCGGATCGATCGAGATCGCATCGAGGATGTCGATGCCGTTGAGCATAATACCGAGGGTGTCGATGTCGACCAGCGGCAGAAAACCCGCCACGTCAAGGGTCGAGCTCTCGTTGAGCGAAATGGTTTGATTGTCGGGGGCGGTCACCTCGAGCCACGGCATGATGCTGCAGTAGGCCACGTCCTCGACGTCGCCGCTGGTGCCTGTGACCCTGAGGATCGGCATCGGCGCAAAGACCGTGTGGCGAGTTCCTTTCTTGTTGGTCTTGGAGTCGACCCGCCAGTCGTCCGGATCGATTCGGCTGGCAAGGTGTGCCTCTTCGCCGTTGCCGACATTCTCGATGAAATCGATCAAAGTGCCGTCAACATCGATCGCCAGCAGGTCGGCCTTGAGGGTCACACCCTCCGCCACCGCTCCAAAAGTGATGGTGTGTTTGCCGGTGCAGTCGCCACCAGGTCTGGCGTGGGTGTAGGGCAGCGAGCAGGTCACCCCGAGGTCCTCAAACGCTGCGCTGCAGTCGAGATCATCTGCGTCGGTGAAGCCGTCGCAGTCGTTGTCGATGAAATCGTTGCAGTTCGCAGCCTCGTCGCCCGCCAAGCCTGGAATCGCGTCGCACTCCACGCCATCGCCGGTTCCATTACACGCGAACGCACCGATGGCCGCACATGCACCGATGCCTGTCGCGCATGGGATGCCGATCTGCGGGAAACCCTCGTCGACGAGTCCGTCACCGTCGTCGTCGATCGAGTTCCCGCACAGCTCGGCCTGGCCGAAGCCGGTGCAGTCATCGTCGAAGAGATCGGTCAGCCCATCGCAGTCGTTATCCTCGCCGTCGTCGCAGCTGTTGCCCCAGATGATGCCCTCCTTCTTGGGCTGGCCCGGGGTGGCGCCACACTCGACGCCCGAGCCGTCGCTGTTGCAGGCATACAGGGCGTTGCGCGCGCATTCGCCGATGCCGACGCTGCAGATCTGACCCACGGGGAAGCCATCGTCGATGCCGCCGACGCCGTCGTTGTCGAGACCGTCACAGAGTTCAGGCGCCCAACAGCTATTGTCGGCCAGGTCGGCCACGCCGTCGCAGTCGTTGTCAGTGCCGTCGGAGCAGGTCGGGTCCGTGTAGTTCCCAAGGTCGGATTCGCCTCCCCCCTCGGCCGCCCAGATCGCGATCAAAGCTTCGTCGGGCGGGGCGCAGGTCTCCGACAAACCGTCCCCTCCACAAACAATCCCGTTCCCCTCAGCGGCCTGCGAAGCGGTGAGGCACAGATTGCCTACGAAGAGACCGCAGTCGACGTTCGGACCAGTGGCAATGCAATAGCCATCAGAACACCCCGGACCGTCGCACAGGGCGCAGTCCTGCCCCAGGTTGGGGTAACCGTTGTTCGGTCCGCCGACACAATCGCTGTCGATCGCATCGTCGCAGCGCTCGGTGGCGCCCGGATTGATCGCCGCGTTGCCTTCGGCGCAGTCTCCGCATGAGTTACTACCCGCGGCGCACCCGCTGCACGTGACATAACCATCACCGTCGGTATCGACGCAATCAGCGGCGGCGGCCGGCATCGCGATGAGCATCAACGCCGCGCAAACGAACGCACCCAGAAGGGGCATCGATCTTCGGCCGATTCCCGAACACTCGTGACGGGTTGTAGACCTTTTTCTGTCTAAATGCATAACCCCCTCCTTATGGGATTCGGCCGAGGACCCGGCCATATGTGTGGATGAATGCGTGTCGCCGACTTGAATTGGACACACCGGGGACACGCTGCCTTCTGAAGATGCAGTTGTCAGGATGAGATCTTGGATTTCGGGTGTTTTCTGTGGAAAGATTGAGACCGCGTACCGAAACACGGCCGTGCCGGCTGGCGATTGGTGCCGCCCACTCCACCGCAGAAAACCTCCTCCGAAGCCTGCTGTTAGAAAATCCAACCCAATTGTGTGCTGGAGTGTAACACAGGTCGTTGCAGCCTCCAAATCAAGGCCGGACAAAAGCTTTGGATTCCTCGTGAGGCGTTGAGAACGACTCCTGACAGCAGCGAATTCGTTTTTTGCCCTGTTTT
>JBFFBV010000008.1:0-82687 GCA_041560205.1 Candidatus Sulfomarinibacter sp. | reverse complement strand
GCCCGTATCCGTTTCCGTGCCCGTGCCCGATCGAATTAATCCGCTGACACCCGCCGTCGGAGACGGAGACGGAGACGGGCAAGGAGACGGGTTTTTAGCGCAAACCTGTGGGGTAGCCCTCGGGCGGATGATCGTACTCCACACCCGACTGGCCCTTGACAACGTTGCCCATCGGGAAGCCCGGGCAACCCGAATCGCGAAGACCGCGCAGCACTTTTTCGAGCTGCTTGGGCGGGACCACCAACACCATCCCGACGCCGAGGTTGAAGGTCCGCCACATGTCCTCCTCGGGAACCTGGCCCTTCTCGGCCAGCAGCCGGAACACCGGTGGGATCTCCCAGGCTCCAACCTTGATGACCGCTCGCAGCCCCTCGGGAAGCACCCGCGGCAGATTGTCGGTCAGCCCTCCGCCGGTGATGTGCGCCATCGAGTGGACCCACCCGTGCTCGAGAAGCGGCCAGACCGGTTCGAGGTAGCAGCGGTGAACTGCCAGCAGCTCATCGGCAACGCTACGGCCGAGCTCTTTCACCGTATCCTTCGGTCCCAGCTCGAGCTGCTCGAAGAAGACCTTCCGCGCCAGCGAGTACCCGTTCGTATGAAGACCCGACGAGGGCAGCCCGACCAACACGTCGCCAGCCTTCGCCGCCGACCCATCGAGGATTCGGCGGCGATCGACCAGTCCGACGATGAAACCCGCCAGGTCGTACTCGCCATCGCCGTAGAACCCGGGCATCTCCGCCGTCTCGCCACCCAGCAGCGCGAGGCCGTGCTCGCCACAGGCCGCCGCCACGCCGCCGATCACGTCGGCGACCACGTCGGGGTCGAGGCGGCCGGTCGCCAGGTAATCGAGGAAGAACATGGGCTTCGCGCCCTGGACCAGGATGTCGTTGATGCAGTGATGGACAAGATCGCGGCCGACAGACGTGTGTCGGTCCGCAACGAACGCGACCTTGAGCTTGGTCCCGACGCCGTCAGCCGAGGCGACCAGGACCGGTTCCTTGAGGCCTTTGATGGGCGGGCGGAACAGGCCGCCGAAGGCGCCCTGGTCGGAGAGCACATCGGCGGTGTAGGTGTTGCGCACCATTTTCTTGACCTGGGCCAGCGCCCGGTCCTGAGCATCGATGTCGACACCGGCTTCGCGGTAAGTAGTCATGATCCCGGCTCCGTGCCCGTCTCCATACCCGTGCCCGATGCACAGGAGAACGGACGGCATCTTGTCTGGCGACCATAACCGGCGGCGAAGGTGGTGGCAAGCAGCATCCAGCTTTCGTTCGGGCACGGGCAACGAAACTAGCGGAACCCGCCCATCCCTGCTACAACCTCTCCATGCCGCTGCTGCGACGTTATCGAAGCTACGACCTCCCGCCCGCGCTTCGCACCAACTTGCTCGAAATAGCACGAAGGACCATCGGTTTCGACATCGAAGAGGTCCAGGCCGAGTACTGCTTTTACATCGAGACCGGCCGGGATTTTCGAAACGAAGAGCTGCGCGTTCTCGACTGGCTGCTCGCCGAGACCTTCGAAACCGATCGCTACGGCCTCGCGAGCTTTCTGGACGATCGGCTCGGTCGGGTCCTGGAGGTCGGGCCGCGCATGACCTTCACCACCGCGTGGTCGACCAACGCCGTGTCGATCTGCCACGCATGCGGTCTCGACGGAGCGCGGCGTATCGAGCGTTCGCGACGTTACCTCCTCAAGACTTCCGGCATGGTCCCCGAGGGTGCGGAGGCCTCGTTTCTCGGCGCGCTCCACGACCGCATGACCGAGTGCCCCTATCCCGCGCCGTTGACCGATTTCAACTCCGGCGCCGTCCCCGAACCCGTCGGCACGGTCCCGGTAATGGCCGAAGGCCGTGCAGCGCTCGAGCGCATCAACGACGAGCTCGGTCTCGCCTTCGACGACTGGGACCTGGACTTCTACACAGCGCTCTTTCGTGAACGCATGGGTCGCGACCCGACCGATGTCGAGTGCTTCGACATCGCCCAGTCCAACAGCGAGCACTCACGGCACTGGTTCTTCAAGGGACGGTTGGTGATCGACGGCGAGCAGGCGCCACACCACCTCTTCGAGGTCGTGCGCCGCCCCTACGAGGCCAACCCGAACAACAGCATCATCGCCTTTCACGACAACTCGAGCGCGATCCGAGGTTGCCGCGCCAGGGCTCTGGTCAGCACCGACCCAACCTGCTCGGCGCCGCTCGTCGACCGTGAACTCGATCTCGACATCATCTTCACAGCGGAGACCCACAACTTTCCCTCCGGTGTGGCGCCTTTCCCCGGCGCCGAGACCGGAACCGGCGGCCGCATCCGCGACGTCCACGCGACGGGTCGCGGTGCCCTGGTCGTGGCCGGCACTGCCGCCTACTGTGTCGGCAATCTGAACATCCCTGACTACCAGCTTCCCTGGGAAGACCCGGGATTCCTCTACCCTCCGAAGCTCGCCTCCCCGCTGTCGATCGAGATCGAGGCGTCGAACGGTGCCTCCGACTACGGCAACAAGTTCGGCGAGCCGGTCATCTGCGGCTTCACGCGCTCGGCCGGCCTCCGGTTGCCGAGCGGAGAACGCCGCGAGTGGATCAAACCGATCATGTTCTCCGGTGGGATCGGCCAGATCGACGCCCGTCACACCACCAAGGAGGCGCCCGAGCCCGAGATGTGGGTCGTCAAGATCGGCGGCCCCGCCTACCGCATCGGCATGGGTGGCGGTGCCGCATCGAGCATGGTCCACGGCGACAATCCCGAGCACCTCGACTTCAACGCCGTCCAGCGCGGCGACGCGGAGATGGAGCAGAAGGTGAACCGCGTGATTCGCGCGTGCTCGGAGCTCGGCCCCGACAACCCGATCGTCAGCATCCACGACCAGGGGGCCGGCGGGAACTGCAATGTGCTCAAAGAGATCGTCGAGCCGGCCGGTGCGCGCCTCGAGATCCGCGAGATTCCCGTCGGAGATGACAGCCTATCGGTGCTCGAGATCTGGGGCGCCGAGTATCAGGAGAACGACGCCCTCCTGCTGAGGCCGCGTGACGAGGCCGCCTTCCGGGGCCTGTGCAAACGAGAGCGTGTCCCCGTGTCCTTCGTTGGTCGTGTCACCGGAGACGGCCGTGTCATCCTCCACGACGAGGCCGACGGCTCGACGCCAGTCGATCTCGTGCTCGACGACGTCCTCGGCGACGTACCGCAAAAAACCTTCGTGCTCGAACGGAGACCGTCGAAGCTCGAGGCCTTCCACCTGCCGCCAGAGACAAGCGTGGCCGAGGCCCTCGACCGTGTGCTACGCCTCCTGTCGGTCGGTTCAAAGAGGTTTCTCACCACCAAGGTGGATCGAAGCGTCACCGGTCTGGTAGCGCAACAGCAATGCGCCGGCCCTCTTCAGCTGACCGTCGCCGACGTTGCGGTCATCGCGCAGAGCCACTTCGGCACGACCGGCGCCGCGACCTCGATCGGCGAACAGCCTTTGAAGGGCCTGCTCGACCCCGCTGCGATGGCGCGGATGGCGGTCGGCGAAGCTCTCACGAACTTGGTGTGGGCGAGGGCAACTGCACTCGAGGACGTGCGCTGCTCGGCGAACTGGATGTGGGCCGCCAAGCTCCCGGGCGAGGGCGCCGCCCTCCACGACGCGGCGGTCGCCATGAGCGACCTCATGCTCGAGCTCGGCATCGCGGTCGATGGCGGCAAGGACAGCCTGTCGATGGCGGCGAGAGCCCCGCTTCCAGGCGGCGCCGAGGAGGTCGTCAAGGCGCCGGGAGGGCTCGTGATCTCCACCTACGTCAGCTGTCCGGACGTCACCCAGACGGTAACTCCCAGCCTGGAGCTTCCGGGCCGAGGCCGTCTCC
Organism: Candidatus Sulfomarinibacter sp.; assembly: GCA_041560205.1. Lineage (GTDB taxonomy): Bacteria > Acidobacteriota > Thermoanaerobaculia > Thermoanaerobaculales > Sulfomarinibacteraceae > Sulfomarinibacter. Next base: position 78,855 of record JBFFBV010000008.1, on the reverse strand, counting down.
TGTTGATCGATCTCGGCAGAGGCAAGAATCGCCTCGGTGGGTCGGCTCTCGCACAGGTCTACTCACAGCTCGGTGACGTCCCACCGGACGTCGAAGATCCGGCGGTCCTGGCGAGGGCCTTCAAGGCGGTTCAGGAGCTAGTTGCCGTACGGATGATCTCCGCCGGCCACGACCGCTCCGATGGCGGCCTCATCACGACACTCCTCGAGATGGCCTTCGCGGGCAATTGCGGAATCGAAGTGGCACTGTCCCGCGAGCCCGGCGCCAATGCCATCGCCTGCCTCTTCTCCGAGGAGCTCGGGTTGGTTCTCGAGGTCGACGAGGCGGAGGTGGAGACCGTGGTCGAGGTCTTCCAGGCGGCCGAGGTCCCGTGCGAGGTCATTGGCAGGACCGTCATCGAGCCCGAGGTCCGCGTCGTGTTTGGAGGCCAGGAGGTCTTGTCAGCGGACATGCGAGACCTCCGCGACACCTGGGAGGCCACGTCGTTTCGGCTCGAGCTCGAGCAGGCTGACCCCGGTTGTGTCGCCGCCGAACGCGACGGGCTCCGCAACCGCACTGCGCCACCCTACGCCCTGTCCTTCATCCCCCAACCAACGCCACCGGACATCATGGCACTGGGCTCGAAGATCCCGGTCGCCATCCTGCGCGAGGAGGGCTCGAACGGCGACCGCGAGATGGCGGCCACCTTCCTCCAAGCCGGCTTCGAACCCTGGGACGTCGCCATGTCCGATCTTCTCGCGGGCACCGTCACTCTCGACCGTTTCCGCGGACTGGTCGCGGTGGGGGGCTTCGCCCATGCCGACGTGCTCGACGCCGCCAAGGGGTGGTCGGCGTCGATACGCTTCAACCGCGACCTGTGGTCCCAGTTCGAAGCCTTTCTCGGCCGACTGGATACCTTCAGCCTGGGCGTCTGCAACGGCTGCCAGCTTCTCGCGTTGCTCGGGCTGGTGCCGCGGCGCGGTCTCGACGGCGCGGAGCAACCACGCTTCGTGCGGAACGCCTCCGGCCGCTTCGAATCCCGCTTTGCGACCCTCACTATCCGTCCCAGCCCGGCCGTCATGCTGCGCGGGATGGAGGGCTCGACCCTCGGCATCTGGTCGGCCCACGGTGAGGGCCGGGCCTTCTTCCCCAACGACGAGGTCCTGCGCCAGGTCATCGCGGACGACCTCGCGCCGCTCCGATTCACCGACGACGCCGGCGAGATCACCGAGAGCTACCCGCACAACCCCAACGGCTCGCCCCACGGCATCGCGGGTCTGTGCTCAGCCGACGGCCGTCATCTCGCGATGATGCCGCACCCCGAACGCACCGCGACCCTCTGGCAGTGGGGCTGGATGCCGCGCGACTGGCGTAATGACCTCAAGGTCTCACCGTGGCTCAAGATGTTCCAGAACGCCCGGGAGTGGTGTGAGTCAAGCTAGGGCTTACGAGATCGGCGTCAAAAACCACTCAGGACGATGATACGCAGGCCTTTCAGCACCTGCGGCGTAATGTCTCGCGAGATGCGTCACCATCTCCACGATCTTTTCCAACTCGTCGAAGCGAATCATCTCCGCCTCATCGCTGGGCTGGTGATAGTCCTCGTGCAAGGCCGTGAAGACCGAGATGAACGGAACGTCATTGCGGGCGAAGTGGTAGCTGTCGAGGAAGTAGGCCAGGCGCCAGGTCGGCTGTTGATCCGGAATGATGGTCAGTCCCGCTGCCGTACCCGACTCAACCGCCATCTCGAACAACTCATCACATCCGGGGGCCAGCGCTTGCGCGGTCCCCTGTGATCGCCCGACCATGTCGACGTTGATGTCCACGACCGTCCGGTCGAGAGGGGCTATGGGGTGGGCAGCGTAATGCGCAGACCCCAATAAGCCGCTGTCCTCACCGCTGAGGAATGCGACCATCACGCTCCGCTTCATCGGGCCGAAGACGGCGAGACGGCGCGCGACTTCGAGCACCGCGGCTGTCCCCGATGCGTTGTCGTCCGCCCCGTTGAAGATACCGTCTTCGCCCGGCGGCACGTCGTGTGTTCCGACATGGTCGTAGTGCGCGGTCAAGACGACCCACTCGTCCCGGAGCACGGGATCGGCGCCGGGCAAGGCCGCGATGACGTTGCTGGTCGAATGTCGTGTGGTCTCGGCGTCTATTTCGATTCGCACCGAGGCCGAGAGGTCTTCTGCAATCGATGCACCGCGCGCAAGACGTTCCTGAAGCTCGTGATACGTACCTCCCGCCACCTCCGCCAACAGGCTGTCGAACACCGCCGGCCCGATGACGAGACACGGTCCGGAAAAGGCCGATCCGTGCATATCTTCGACGAGCTGGGTCAGGTGACCGCTGGCAATGGCCCGAAGGAGCCCCGTTTCGGCGCTGATCTCGGAAGGTGGCGGATCAGAGAACTCCTCACTCACATAGATCAGCATGGCGCCGTTTCGCACACCGACTTGGACGGCCTTGCCGGCCCCGTGATCGGGCGCGTGAATGACGCGTGGATCGAGCTCCCACGGCGCCCCGAGGAGCACGACGACGGCCTTCCCGGCGACCTCCAGATCCTGGAAGTCGTCGACACCTTCCTCCGGCACGTACACCCCATGCCCGGCAAACACGAGATCGAATTCGACAGGGGTCTGTTCCGGCCGCAAGCCGAAGGGAAGGAGCACGAATTCGCTGCGCTCAATCGGTATCCCGTTGATTGAAACCAGGTACTCGGCCGAAGCAGTGTCGAATACGCTGACCTCGAAGTCTTGGAGGTAGCTTCCTTTATGACCCGGCTCCCACCCTGCGGCCCGGAGCCGGTTCGCCAAGTAAAGAGCGGCGACATCAAGTCCACGGCTGGGTGTCGCCCGGCCCTCCAGAAGGTCGTCGGCCAAAAACCGAAGATCCGCCTCGACCCTTCCTTCTGGGAATTGCTCCTGGGCACATCCGCACAGGGAAGAAAGCAGAATCACGGACACGACGAACGACAGCGCTCTTGCCCTCGACATGGGAATTCTCCTTTTATTCTTTATCTAGAAGGTGGTCCTCGATCGAGTGGGAAGCAACAACCGAATCGAGATAACCTCATGTGGGTTGAATGGTGGTGTTAGACTCCGGTTGGTGCAGGCTCCTGACACACATTCCTTTCGTGCCGACCGCACATGGGTAATCAATCTCACAATACTCGGGGTCTTCGCCGTTGCGCTGTTGGTGCTGCTGTGGCGGCACGAGATGTGGCGCGACGAGCTGCAGGCGTGGCTGCTGGCGCGAGACAGCACGTCCCTCGTCGACCTCTGGCGAAACAGCCGCTACGAAGGCCACCCCCTGCTGTGGCACGTCTTGCTTTTCCCGCTGACGAGGCTGTTCTCCACGCCTGAAGTGATGAAGTTTCTGCACTGGCTGATCGCGGTCGGCGCAGCAACGGTTGTCATGTTTCGGGCGCCTTTCCCGGCCCTCATCCGAGGCGCCCTCATCTTCAGCTATCTGCCCTTGTACGAGTACGGCGTCATCAGCCGGAGCTACGGCCTGACGATGCTCGGGGTGTGGCTGTTCTGTGCCCTGCTGCACCGTTCTCGAAGCAGCCTCTGGCCTGCTGGGGGTGGTGTGATCGCGGCCAACGCGTCGGTGATGGGAGTGCTGCTCACCGCAGCGCTGTTGCCGGCCCTCTGGCTTCGAAAACCCGGATCGCGCCGAAGAGCGGCGGCGGTTCTGCTCATATTCGGCGCACTCGTCGCGTGCGTTCAGGCGATTCCCGAAGACGATTATGAGCACGCCCGCGGTTGGCACTTTTACTGGGACTCCTTTCGGGTTTCGTACGTGGCCAGTGGCTTCGTGACAGCGGTCATTCCGCTCCTGAACAACGACCTCCACTTCTGGAACAGCTCCAAATGGTTCCCCTGGCCTGCGCCGGGACAGTCGCCGAGCATCACCGTGTTGGTCGTCGCCTTGGTGGGGCTTGTCTCCGTCCTCGGCGTCATCACATGGGCTGTACAGCGATCGTTTGTGACGGTCGCCATGTGGATCGCCGGTTCGATTGCGCTCATCGGCTTTGCATACGTCAAGTTTCCCGGCGCGATACGCCACCACGGTTTTTTCTGGGTCCTGTTGGTGGCCACGATCTGGATGGCGGTGGATGCCGAAGTCGTGTCCCGCCGCCTCGCGACGGCCGTTCTGACACCGGTTCTCCTCGTGAGCTTGGCCGCTTCAGCGATTGCCGCATGGTGGGACTGGCGCGCGCCGTTCTCGGGAGCCCGCTGCGCGGCGGCAAACATACGGGAACGGGGCGTCGACATTCTGCCAATCGTCGGTGGCGTCGACTGGGCCGCATCCGGAGTCGCCGCCTACCTCCCCCACGGTCAGCTCTATTTCCCGGCGAAACGCGGTCCCGGGAGCTTCATCATCTGGAATCTCGACCGATTGCGCCAGGAGGACCTCACCCAACTCGACCTCGTTCGAGAGGCCATTGCGCAGGATCGTGGGGACGGAGCGATACTCCTCACCAACTCTCCGCTGAGTGATCCCGCGGTCACGGCATGCCGGGAAGTGTTCACGTGCGCGCCGGCAATTGTCGGCGACGAGGGTTTGTGGGGGTACCGGTGCCACCGCGAAGACGATTCACGCGAACTTCAGTCCGAGTGAAGAGGTCGAGTGATCGCTCGAAGCCTCAGCGATCGTCCATCAGTGCGCGGCGCTCGAACCGCACGCCCGAGCCGGAGATCTCGACCTTCATCATCTCCGATCGCGTGACGGCGTCAACCTCCGCCCCGTTGCCCACCGTCCGACGGAGTGCCTCGCACACCAGGTTCGGGCAGTTGTTCTCCGCCGACAGGTGTAAGCCGACGACCGCCTTGAGAACCTTCGAGCCTATGCGATCCACGGCTTCGCAACTCTGGTGGTTGGAAAGGTGTCCGGTGCGCGAGTCGATGCGTTGCTTGAGGTGCCACGGGTAGGGACCGTGGCGCAGCATGTCCTTGTCGTGGTTGGTCTCGAGAAGCAGCAGTTCGCAGCCCAGCAGGCGCTGCTCGAGAAGCGGCGTGATGATGCCGGTGTCGGTACACAGCGCAGCGCTGTGCTCGCCGTCGTCGAAGACGTAGGCGACCGGCTCGGCGGCGTCGTGAGAGGTCGCGACGGGAGTGACCCTGAAGGCGCCGAAACGGCGCGTCCTGCCCGATCGCAGCTCCCCGCCTTCTCCGCTTCGGACATCGAGCCTCGACCAGGTTCCGTGGGTCGCCCACACGGGCGCCTCCCGGTGCCGGCGCAGGAAGACGTCGAGGCCGCGGACGTGGTCCGAATGCTCGTGCGTCAGGAGAATGACGTCGATAGCCTCGGGTGATCTGCCGAAGGCCTCGAGCCGCTTCCGCACCTGCAGGGCCGAGACGCCGGCATCGACAAGGATCAAGGTCTCGCCCGAGGAGATCAGGACCGCGTTGCCCGACGAGCCGGTGGCGAGGACGACCGCTTCCACCTTCAAACTCCCGTCGAGCCGAAGCCGCCCTCGCCACGGGCGGAGTCGGACAGGTCCTCGGATTCGACGAATGACGCCCGCGTCACGGGAGCGATCAGCAGCTGCCCGATGCGGTCGCCGCGGCCGATCGGCACGGGCTCCGAGCCCAGATTGACCAGCAGCACCTTGAGCTCGCCACGGTAGTCGCTGTCGATGGTACCCGGAGCGTTGACGACTGTGAGACCGGCCTCGATGGCGAGGCCCGACCGTGGCCGAACCTGGCCCTCATAGCCCGCCGGAATCTCCACCACGAGCCCGGTCGGGATCGCCGCCCTCTCGCCAGGTTCGAGCACCATCTCGGTCTCGATCGCCGCGCGCAGGTCCGCACCTGCAGCGCCTTCGGAGGCATAGTCCGGAAGCGGCAATCCCTCGGCGTGCGGGAGGCGACGGACACGGATCTCGATCGTCACGGGGGGATGATACGACATCATGAAAGAGGAAATAGGCATTCCCGCCCATCAGGGGCGCTTGGCCGCGTCGACGACACCGGTGCCACTCTTCACATTGTTTGCCCTCGGGGCCTCGCTCAGCTGGAAGGTGACGAACTCAGACAATGTGAAGGGTGGCACCCCCCTCGCCGAAGCGAGACGGGCGACGAGAGTTGGGAACGGGCCTACGCGACCCTCGTGGCGGCTCCTTCGGGGCCGCAGACGGCAGAGGCGCGACGGTCTGGACGCAGGATCTCCTCCGCCAGACGCTGGACGTCTTCCCTGGAGACCGCCTCGAGCTCGCGACACGCCACTTCGGGGTCGAAGCGGCGACCCTTCTCGATGACCTCGGCAACGTCGAGGGAACAGCGCGCAGCGGGCGACTCCATGTCCATGCGCAGGCCACGGAGAATGCCCTCCTTCGCCACCTCGACCTCGTCCTCCTGGAGGTCATCCGCGAGCCGACCAAGCTCGGCCAGGACCAGACGCCACGAATCGGCAAAGGCCTGCGGGGCGCACGCCCATCCGATCTCGAGGATCCCGCCCGGTCTCCACAAGACGGGTGCGGACCAGATGTCGTAGGTCAGGCCCTCTTCCTCACGCAAACGTTGGAAGAGTCGGCTCGAAGCTCCGTCGCCGAGGGTGCGGTTGAGAATGACCAGCGTCGGTACTCTCGCATCGGCCACCGCCAGGGCTTCGAAGGCGAGACGGGCGTGCACCTGATCGCTGCCCTCGCGGCTGAGATCGAGGTGCTCGCCGCGCCACCCGAGCTGCGGCACCTCCGGCAGAACTGGAGCGCCGTCGAGAGGAAGGCGCGCGAGTCGGCGCGCAACCTCCTCGCGCGAGACGTCTCCACTCACCGCTGCCAGCATTCCACCTGGTTGCACGAGCGTCCGATGGTGGCGCTCGAGAATCTCCGGGGTGATGGCTTCGAGGGTCTCGACGGTTCCGATCACAGGTCGCGCCAGGGGATGATCCCCCCACGCGGCTTTCAGGAGAGCTTCCCCCACGCGTTCCGCAGGATCGTCGGCCACGAGCTCGAGCTCGGCCCTCGTGATTCGACGCTCGAGTTCGACATCCTCCGGTGCAAAGGTGGGACTGAGCACCGCATCCACCAGGAGATCAAGGGCCTCACCGATCGCGTCGACTGTCGTGTTGACGCTGACGCCCATCAGCTCCGAGCTGGTCCACGCGTCGACCTCGCCGCCGAGGCGGTCAATGGCAAGTGCCAGTGAACGCCGGTCGTGTGTTCCGCAGGCACGCAGGGTGAGATGCTCGACCAGATGGGTGGCGCCGGCGATCGGCCCGGGATCATGGGCCGCACCGCGAGTGATCCACACGCCGGCGGCGACGGTCTCTCGACCGGGCATGGGTTGCATCAGCAAGGCGTGAGGTCCTCGATCCAACACAGCGGCAGAGTCTACTACATTGGCCCGCAAACTGTGAGCGGCATGCAGGATGCAGGATTCAGCCAGCACGAAATCTGTCCCCGGTTGGGCGGGTGGCCCTGCATCGTGTATCCGGGCGGGCGGGCGGGCGGGGGCATCCTGTATCCGGATGGGTGGGCCTGTCCCGGCATAGCCAAAGGCGGAGCAGGACGGGTATCTCGTATCTCGCCACTCGTATCTGGCAGGGCGGGCGGGTCAGCGAGTCGGCGTTCCGGTAGGACCGGGAGCTGGCGTCCCCGGCGCCGGGGTTTGCCGTCCGGCCTCCGGCGGCCGCATCCCCCACGGCGTTTCTCCTTCCCCACCTGCTGTCTCGCGTTGCAACACGAACTTCCACTCGTCGTACCGGGTGCGGCCCTCGTAAACTTTGATGCTGGTTTTCTTTGAAAGCGAGTGGACGCCAATGATCGGCCCGACCTTTTCGCCCTCGTCCTGACGCTGCCGCTCGAACACCGGGGTCCGCGTAGGTGTCGCCCGCTGGCCTGCCGCCCCAGGGGCCTCGACGGGACGGCCTTCCTGACCCTGGAAGATCACACCCCACGTGTCGGATCCGGTGATCGGGTCTTCCCACTTCTGGCGCAACACCCTCGGTTTCGCCTCCCAAAGCTCCTTCATCCGCATCGGCAACCGGCCGTACTTCTGTTGATAGAGCCGGATTCCCTCGACGTACTGCTTGCCACGGAAGATGAGCTCGGCCTCTTTTTCGCGTTGCACCTGAAAACTGACAAGCTGCACCGCCGCCGCCATCATGATCGCCATGACGGCGATCACCATCACGAAGATGGCAAGGGTGTAACCCGCTTCGCTCGATCCCTGGGATCTGGACGCCGAAATCAAGGCCTCACCATTCTGAGATCAGCGAGCCGTCGAGTGCGACCCGCGTTTCGTCGGCGTAGCGAACGTCAATGACCTGGTTCCCGGTTCCGTACTCGTCCTCGAAGGGCTCGAGCTCCTCGAGCTCTTCAGGGCTGGCGTAGAGCTCTTCCCACGCGCTGTCGGCGGTGCCGGAGAACGGATCAATCGGGAGATACCTCAGGTAACCTTCGTCGACCAGAGCCTGCAGGCTCTCGGGGTATCTCCCCTTGTCCGCCAGGTACTGGTCGATACATGACCGCATCTCGTAGAGGTCAGCTCGAATGACCGCTTCGCGCGCCCTGATCGGCGCGTTCTTCATCGCTGGAAGGGCGATGGTCGCAAGGATGCCGATGATCGCCACCACCACGATCAGCTCGATGAGCGTGAAGCCATGCTTCGGCGATTTCTGGTCTTTGAGAGCGGAATTCCGAATGCCGTCCCAGTCGCGCACTTCGAACCGACCACCGGGGGGGCGGGTGGGAACTCGCAACTCATAACTCAAAACTCTCAACTTCACAGGGTCACCAGTCCGCATATTTTGTCCCATCCAGAGCGGTTCCTTCGGAGCTCGTGCGAACGTCATAGACGTTCTGCCCGCCCCAGCTGGTATCGTCGGGCTCGTCCTGATAGGCGCGAAGCACCCAGTCTTCGTGGGTCATGGGATCGATCGGAATTCTTCGCAGGAACCTCATCTTGGTTTCCTGGCCGACGATCTCGACGCCGTTGACGAGCTCGTCGAGACTCTCCGGATACCCCTCGCCGCCGATCTTGATCGGGATCAGGCCCTGGTCGGACATGCGCTTGTACTCGTCGATCGCAGTCCGTATCTGGCGCAGGGCGAGCCGCAGCTCCGCCTCTTTCTGACGCTTGACCGTGAACTTGGCGACCGGCAGGGCTATCCCGGCCAGCAGCGAGATGAGCGCCACCACCATCACCAGCTCGGCGAGGGTGAATCCCCGAGCGGAGCTCGAGCGTCGACTCACGGCTCCTCCGCCACCATGCCGTCGCCGTTGACGAAGAGCGCACCGTCGGACGCCGCCACGGGAACCGGTGTCCCCTCACCGGACACCGCATTCCCGACCGAGAACACGAGCGGCACGGGCCCGGGCTCGAGGGCTTGAATCTGTAGCGCCGCCACCGCCTGACCACTCTCGATCGCGTTCGCCAAAACCAGCTCGAGGTCGATCCACCCGGTGCCCGGATCGACGACCTCTCGAAGGATCTCGACACCGGGTGCCGGAAAGACGTCGTGGAGCCACACTCGGCTCGGATCGTAGGATAGACCCACCGGCAACCGCACCGATCCCGAAGCGCCCCGGACCACGATCTCCAGTACGGTTTCCTGTCCCGGGCGCAGCGACACCACGGAAGGTTCGAGGCCCACGAGCATCGGCGGCACCGAGGGGTCGATGGCGGCGAGCGGCTCGAACTCCGGCACGTCCTCCCAACCGACATCTTCCGAGGAGTCTTCATCGTTTGAAAAGACGCTCTGCTTGGGCTGCGGTACGAGCTCGATGCCTTGATTCGGCTGTTGTTGCTGTTCCGGTTCCACACGACGCGGGGCCGACGGACGCCTGGAGTCTCGTGTTCCGTAGGGCGTCTCCTGGCCCTCCTGCTGTTGCGACCCTGATCGCTGCTCGTCGAACGGTCCTCGAGGGGCGCGCCCCGATTGGACCCGAGGCCGAGCTCCTGAAAAGGAGATTCGACTCTCGGTTCCGACCCAGACCGGCGCCAGATCCTCCTCTTCGATGTCGGGGAAGCGAATGATCTGAGGCGTCAGGGTGAGGACGAGATCGGTGTTTTTCTCCTGAGTGCTTTCGTTTCGGAAGAGACGTCCGACGATCGGGATGTCGCCGAGGAGCGGTGTCTTGGTCACGCCCTTCGTCTGGTCTCGGCGGATGAGGCCTGCGAGGAGGCTCGACTCACCGCTCTTCAGCCGGATGACCGAGGTGATGGTGCGGGTGCCGATGGTGATCGCTTCCTGGTCAGGGCCCACGGGCACCGTCTCGCCGAGGTTCGAAATCTCGACCTTGAGATTGAGTGTGATCTCGCGGTTGTGATGCACCCTCGGCTCGACCTCGATCTGTATGCCCACGTCTCGGTACTGGAAGGAGGTGATCGGAGTGACCGTGCCGGGGGCACCCTGGTAACCCGAGTTGAAGCTCGTGACCGGGATCGGCACCTGGTCGCCGATCAGGAGGCTCGCTTTCTCGCCCTCGCTGATCCGGAGCTGTGGCTGTGCGAGCACCTCCGCCTCACCCGACGACTTGGCGAGATTGATGAGGATCGAAGGCACGTTGATGAACCAGTCACCCCGGCTGATGTTGGCGAAGTCATCGAGGCCGAGGGTGCCGGGAGGCGCGTCCGGGTTGATTGCGGCGGTATCGATCCCGAGGTTGAAGCCGTAGGTCGAGAGCGCGGTACCGATGTCGGAGTTCTTGGTCGTGGCCATGATCAGGATCTCGACGTCCACCAGCACCTCGGCCTTGGCCTTGTCGTTGATGCGGATGAGCTTTTCGGCGATCGCCACCTTGTCCGCCGTATCGCGCAGGGTGATCGCGTTGAGCTGCTCGTTGACCGACAGCCTTCGCGCCTCGATCAGCGACCGCAGAAGCTTGTCGATCTCCTTGACGTCGGCATTGGAGAGAAAGAAGGTCTTGATCACCAGGTCTTCGTACTCGCGCCGGTTCTGCGGGGTGTCCTCGGCAATGATGATGGAGTGCTCGTCGAGGACCTTGTAGAAGTGACCCGCAGCCTGCATGACCATCTCCAACGCCTGCTCGGCCGTGAGCTGGCGGAGCTCGATGGCGAGGCGGTCGTCTTTGAGCTTGGGGTCGAAGAGCGCGTTGAAGCCATAGGCTTTGCCGATCGCGTTGTAGATCTCCTTGATCGGCTTCGGGCGGGGAAAGTTGAGGGTGATCGGATCTCTCGAGGTCGGGTCGAGGACGGGCGGCTGGACCTTGGCGCGGCGCGCCGCCTCTTTCATCTCTTCGAGCTGGCGGGCGCCCTCGGGGGTCGACAGCAGCCTCATCTCTTCGATGACGTCCCGGAGAATTTGATCGGCGTACTGGTTCGAAGGATCGAGCTGGACCGCCATCTCGAGCTCATTTCGCGCCGCCAGCAGTCGACCGAGCTTGTGCAGCATGACGCCGTTGTCGAAGTGCTTCTGCGACGCCTTCTGACGCGCAAATGTGAGCTGCAATTTGTACTCGACGTTATCCGGGTCCTCGGCCAAGGCCTGGAGATAGTGATAGACGGCCGCATCCCAGTTTTGATGCTTGAATGCTTCTTCACCCTCGCTGGCCGTTTGCTTGGCGGTCGAGCAGCCGACCACCGTCGCCAACAGGCCCGCCACGGTCACGGCACGAAGAACCCGGGCGCTACTTTTCAGACAACGGTACACGTGTGTCCTCCGAAGGGGCGTAACCGACAAAGCCGATCACGACCGATTCCAATCCGATTTCGCGCACAATGAAGATGCCATCGAGCACGGTGCCCTCGACGGCGACATCGATCTCACTCGAACCGGCTCCGTCGCCCTGCTTGCGAAACGCCGCCACCTGCATCGGGTCCGGCCCGAAGTGACCAATGTACTCACGGTCGAATGGCGGTGGCGGCGGCTTGGGCTTCCCGTCTTCGCCAATGGCGGTGCGCGGCGTTGGCGTCGGACGGGGTGGCCTCGTCGCACGCGGCACGGGGGTGGGCGGCGGCGTCAGGTTTGGTGTCGGGGTCGGTGGCGGACGAAAAGCGAAGGGGTTCCCGCCGCTTGCGACCTGTTGGTCCGTCTGCCGACCGATCGAATCCGTCTGCAAGGGTTGCAGATTTCGCGCCTCATAATCGAGCTCTTTCGAGCTCGAGACACCACCGCCAATACCGCCGCCTCCAAGGAAACGAATCGCGAAGACCACAACGACCACCGCCAACAGCAGCAGCAGAACCGCGAGACGGGTGCGCTCGGTGCCGGCCTTCGCCTCAGCCATCGGTGGCCTCCGATGCTTGAATAATGCCACCGGTGAGCCGGCGTAACTGCTCCGGATCCGCCTCCGCGAGGAAGGTCGCGATGTTGACCGAGATCGAAAGCTCCCGGCTGATCGGGTCCTCGTCCCCCGTCAAATTGAGGTTCTCGACCACCAGAAACTCGGGGCTTGCCTGAAGCGCGGAGAGAAGCTCGCGGATCTGTCGGTACTCCGCATCAACGGAAAAGCGAATTCCGAAGCGAATGAAACCTGTCGTCTTTTCGTCCTTTGCCGAGTAGGTGAAGCTCCCGGGAAGGAGACCCGCTTCGTGAGTCGCCGACCCGACCGCTCGCAGGATTCTCGTCAACCGTTGGTCGAGATCGCCGAACACGTCGCTGTACAGGCGATCGAATTGACGGTTGATCTCGGCAACTGCTGCTCGATCTGATGATGCGGCCTGCCGCAAGGCCTCGAGCCGTGTGATCTCCTGCTCGAGCTCCTCGATATCACTCTGAATCTGCGCCCGCCGGCCTCCAGACTCCGAGGTTTGCCAGACGTAGAAGGCCGCCGTGAGTGCAAACAACACCACCGCCGGCAGCCAGATCACCAGCATTCGCCGCCACGGCCGAATGTCGATCGTCACAGCTCCTCCACCGGCGGATCGTAGTTGACTCGCAGACTCATCTCGTACGCAGCCGAGGAGTTTTCCTCGGGGGTCGATTCCGTTGACGGCGTAGGATTGGAGAAACGTTGGTCGGCGACCAGATTGTCGAGCAGCTCGAGCATCGCCTCCCGGTTGAGCGCGATCAACTCCAGAGAGAGGATGACCCCGTCGGGGCTGACGTTGGGCGTGATCCTCGTCAGTCGCACATCGTAGGGCATCACGCGCTCGACATCGTCGAGCATGCCGAGCCAGGAAAACGCATGTTCGCTGAGGATCAGGTTTGTGGCGTCGACCCGTCGCGTCAGAGAGCGCCACGGCACCCTCTTCAGATCTTCGACGTCCCTCGTCACCTCGGCCTTGAGTTCCCGGTGTCGGACGACGAGCGCGTCGAGCCTCGCACTCTCGTTGACCAGGGTGCGGTTGGCAACAAAGACAAGCCGCAAATCCAGCGCCAACAATATCAGCGCCGCCAAACCCGCGACTGCTGTGACCAACCACACCGGCCGGGTGTTGAGAAAAGGTCGTGTGGAGAGGTTGGGAGTGATCATCTCAGCTCCCCCGAGACCACCGCGAGCGCCGGATCCAGCCGGGCCGCACCAAGCCGTTTGACCACGGTGGCCGGTCCGCACGGAGGACCTGAGGCCCGTTCCGCCGGTACCAGCCCCTGCTGTTCCGCCAGCCAGCCGCGCAGGACCGAGTCCATCTCCGGGCGTTCGCAATTCACTCTGACTTCGATCGCATCTTGAAGACCGATCGACTCCCGGATGAAGCCAAGGGTCAGTGAAACCTCGCGCGCCACCGATCTTTCGTCACTGTTGCTCCGCGAAAGAGGCTTTGTGCGCAGCAGCTTCGGCAGCCCGTCCACGAGCAGGATCATCGAGAAGAAGCCCTCCTCGTGCTGGATCACGAGGGACGGCGTCTTGACCCCCGCGTCGCGTGGAACGAGAGCGAAGAGCCTGGTGGTGATCAGACCAACCTCGACGCCGACCCCGGCGTAGCAGGACTCGATGCCGGCCATCGCGCGTTCGATGCCGGCCATGACCAGGAGCTGTCGCTGTCCTTCGGACTCCGGTAAACGCACGACCGACAGGCGGAGGTCGGTCGGGGGGACCGGCAACAGCTTTTTCAACCGCCACCGGACGACGTCAAGAAGCTCCTCCTCTCGACGGGGAAGGCGATCGACGTCGATCAGAAAGCTCCTCAGCCAGCTCGTGGGCACGACGACCGCGGCGGTGTCGGCGCCCTCCGCGGCTCCCTTGAGCCTCGCGAGAACCGGTCCCAGTGCCTGGTCGTGCACCGCCTGAAGTCCAACGGGCCCGACATCCAGGCCGCCGTCCGGCAGATCCTCGGCGGCACAGTGGATCTCATCTGCCTTCGAGCGATGGGCCAGGGCCACCATTTGCGAGTCGAAAACCCACCCGGTCGACGGGGGGGGGCTGGTGAAGATCTGCTCCCAGTTCATTCGACGAAGGTCACCTTGTTGATGTCGTGGAGGGAGGTTTCACCGGCAAAGACCTTTTGCAGCGCCGACTCGCGAAGGAAACGCATCCCCTCCGCCTTGGCCGCCCGCTTGATCTCTGCCGCCGCCCGCCGGTCGATGATCAGCTGACGGATGTTGTCCGAGAGGTTGAGAAGCTCGGCAATCGCCAGCCGTCCGCGATACCCGGTTCCGTTGCATTCGATACAACCCCCGCCCTCGAAGAAGGTGACATCACGATAGCGGTCCGGATCGAGGCCGGAGTCCTCAAGCATGATGTCGGAGATCTGCGCCGGGCGCTTGCAGTGCAGGCAGATGCGACGAACGAGGCGCTGGGCGAGCACACAGTTGAGGGCCGCCACGAAGTTGTAGAGGTCGACATTCATGTTCAGGAAGCGGCCGATGACGTCAACCACGTTGTTGGCGTGCACCGTCGTAAACACCAGGTGACCTGTCAGGGCCGACTGAACAGCGATCTGCGCAGTTTCCTCGTCACGGATCTCGCCGACCATCACCTTGTCGGGGTCGTGCCGCAGAATGGACCGGAGCCCCCTGGCAAAGGTCAGCCCCTTCTTCTCGTTGACAGGGATCTGGGTGATGCCCTTGAGCTGGTACTCGACCGGGTCCTCGATGGTCACGATCTTGTCCTCGGAGGACCTGATCTCCGACAGGCAGGCGTAGAGCGAGGTCGTTTTCCCCGACCCGGTTGGCCCGGTCACCAGCACCATGCCGTATGGCTCGTTGATGAATTTTCGCAGCTGTCGCTTCGTGTCCTCTTCGAAACCGAGGACATCGAGGTTGAGGGTCTTGAACTCGGCGTTGGTGGATTCCTTGTCGAGGATCCGGATCACCGCATCCTCTCCGTGGACGGTCGGCATGATGGAGACCCTGAAATCGATGGTGCGACCCGAGAACCGCACCTTGAAACGACCGTCTTGAGGAATCCTCTTCTCGGCGATGTCGAGCTCGGACATCACCTTGATGCGGCTGACAATCGTGGAGTGGTGGCGCTTGTCGATCGACTTCATCGCCTGATACAGCACCCCGTCGATGCGGTACTTGACCACCACCTCCCGGTCCTGGGTCTCGATGTGGATATCGGAAGCGCGGCGCTGGATGGCGTTGAAGAGGATCGAATCGACCAGCCGGATGATGGGAGAGGAGTCGGCGGTAATGCGGTCGATGGAGAGAACTTCCTCGCCGTCCTCGGCTTCTTGAACGAGCTGCAGGCTGAAGCCTTCGGTCGCCTCGTCCAGCACTCTTTGGGTAGACTCCGACTTCTCGAGAATGTCGGCGATCCTGTTCGCCGGCGCCACCGTGACCTCGAGAGGCCTCGCTAGCGTCAGCTCGACCTCGTTGAGGCTGATCACATCCGAGGGGTCGGCCATGACGACGTACAGCGTTTCCCCGTCGGCCCGCAACGGGAGAAACTGATACCGCAGCATCACCTCCACCGGGATGGTCCGGAAGAGCTCTGGATCCACGTGAAACTCGTGCAGGGGGTCGAAGGGAAGGTCGAGTCGTTCAGCCAGCGCACGAGCCTGTTTTTCCTCCTCATGCTCTTCCGCCTCCTGGTCGAGCATGACGAGATGTTTTTCGAGGTTCGGATCTGTAGCCATGGCTTCCTCACGCAATCTTGGTCACGATGGTGAGCAAAGGATAGTAAACCGCCAGTAACAGTCCAGCAACGATGAGACCCATGACGACCAGAATCATGGGCTCGATCAGCGTCACGATGCGGCTGAGCGTGAACTCGATCGACTCGTCAAAAAAGTCGGAGGTGTGGCCCAGCATCTCCGGCAGCGCACCCGTCGACTCGCCGACCCGTATCATCGCCAAGGCCATATCCGGCAGGTATCCGGTGTCGACCAGGGCGTCCGACAACGGTCGCCCTTCCTGCACCTCCTGCACGCATCCGAGGAAGAGTTCCGAGATGTACGCGTTGCCGATTGAGGTCGACGAGGTGTCGAGGGCCGGCACCATGGGCGTTCCGCCGCCCAGAAGAATCGCCAAGGAGCGGCTGAACTGAGAAAGGGCGAAGAGATGGGTCAACCGTCCGACCAGCGGGAGACTCAACTTCCATCGGTCGGTGATGAGCCGTCCGGACGGTGAGGTGCGCCACACCCGGAATGCATACCACGCGACGATCAGAGCAGCCACGATCGCGATCAGGTTGTTGCTGAGGAACTCGGCCGATCCGATCACCACTCTGGTGGGCAGGGGCATCTCGGTTTCGAACTGGATGTAGAACTGGGAAAAGCTGGGAATGACATAGGTCATGAGAATGACGACGAGAATTGACGCAAGGGCGATCAGCACCGCAGGGTATGTCAGGGCGCCGATGATCTTCCTACGCACCGCCTCCACCAAACGCTGATACTCGACGAAACGGCCGATCACCTGTTCGAGCTCACCGGTGCGCTCCCCGGCTCGGAGGGAGTTGGAGTAGAGCCGCGGAAAGGTGTCACCCAGGGCCAAGAAAGCGTCCGACAACGCGACCCCGGTGGTCACCTGCTGGTGGACCTTTTCCAGCAGCGCCCTGAAATGAGGGCCGGTCTGCTGGTCTCTGAGAAGCTCGAGACTCTGGGCGAGCGGCATGCCGGCGTGCAGGAGGGTCTTGAGCTGGGTGTTGAAGAGCAGGAAGTCCTGTCCGATGACCTTCTCCGAGCGCGAGAAGATCGGGATGCGAAACCTGGACCGCGCACTCGAAAGGCTGAAGACATGGAATCCCTCACCCTCGAGCTCCCGACGCAGGGCGTCGATCGAGGCCGCCACCCGGCGCTGCTCCACGACGGAACCGTCGGGCGCGCCCAACCGGCAGACGAACTCCGGCACTCAGTCGCTCCCGAAATCCTGGGCGTGTACGATCAGAACGAGCACATCTTTGGTTTTCTCCGAGTTACCGGCACCGATATAGACGGTCTGCTTGGGTGACAGGAGGACGTTGGTCCGAAGGAGCTCCTGGGTGACCAGCGTGCCGTCCGACGCGACCTCCTTGCGTTCCAGCACCAACTGGCGAAGATAGAGCCTATCTCCGGGATCACGCGCCCCCCAGGGCGTCGACTCTGAGTATTCCGGCAGGCGGGCCAGGAACGACACCCGGAATGAAGCTCCAAGCTCCGCATGTGTCGGGCTTCCAACTTCGCCCTCCACCGTGGACTGTCCGAGGCGTTGAAAGGCCTCGACGTCGAACATATCCCGCACCCGTTTTTCGAGCTCGACCTCTTGAACCGATCCATAAGGTGTTGGCGCACCTCCTTTGAGCAGGTCGAAACGGACGCTGAACGTCCCCGGAACATGGTCGAGCTCTTCGATCATCGCCGTCACCCGGTCGATGACCTCGGGCTCATCCTGGACCACGATCTTGGATAGCTTGGGCTGCAGGGTCAGGCTGCCGTACTCGGAAAGCATGGGCTGCACTGCTGCCGAGGCCTCTGAAACCGACACGTGTTTGAGTCTGAATACCCGTGAAACCGTCTCATCGCTCGCCGCGGCAACCGGAGTTGTCAAAGCGAGCGTGACGACGAGCACACTGAGTCTTTGGATCATGTCAGAGCTCCAGCGCGGGATCGACGATGAAATATACGGCTGTGTCATCGTCTCCGTCCGTGGCGAATTGATAGACGCGAACGTCTTCGCCCGGCATCTCTACTTCCACGGTCGGAGGGGTCGCTTGGCTCACGGCGCCACGAGACGCCTCGATGGTCGGCCCCGGTTTCACCCCATCGTCACCGGTGAAAGCGCGCCACGTGAGACCGCTTCCGATCACCATGGCCGCAGCTGCCGCTGCGGCCATCCACGGCCGGCGGTTTCGACGCAGACGACGCTCGAAACGGTCCTGACGGATCCGTGAGGTGACTGCCGCCACACAGTCCTCGATCGCCGCCAGATCGGAGACGGGCGACGGAGCGACCGCGAAGAAAAGGCTCGGCTCCTCCTGCACCGCGACATCCCGGCAGGCTCCGCACTCTCGGAGGTGGTCCCGAAACCACCGTCGACGGTCCTCCTCGAGTGTTTCGTCCACGTAGGACCCGATCATCTCACGAAAGATCTCGCAGTTCATATCATCCCCTCTCGGATGCCGGCAGGTACTCTGGGAAACGCTCTTTGAGCTCCCTGCGGAGCGCTTTTCGCGCCTGGAAAATGTGGTTGCGGACGGTGGTCGCAGAGCACCCGAGGACGTCCGCGACCTCGGCCGTTTCGAGACCTTCCATCTCGCGCAGAACGAAGGCGCTTCGCTGCTGCGGTGTGAGAACACCGACCAGCTGACACAGGATTTCGTCGGCTTCACGGCCTTCCGCCCTCGAACCGGCGCCCTCGCCGTTCCCGACGAGCCGCAGCCGGTGCTCGGTGCCAGCCTTGTGAGCCCGCTCTCGGCTGCTCCGGGAACGCAGGAGATCGATGGCCAGATTGGTGCCGATGCGATACAGCCACGTCGTGAAGCTGTAGCGAGGATCGTAGCGTTCGAGCTTCTGCCAGGCCTTGAGAAATGCCATCTGCACCACGTCCCAGGCTTCCGTATCGTCGGCGAGGATCCGTGCCACCGCCCGGTGGAGGCCCGCGGAATGGCGTCGTACCAACTCCGCAAAGGCACTCTCATCGCCGGCCTTGGCAGACTGGATCCACTGGGGGTCGTTCATGACCACCCCATTACGGCTGCCGAGTCCAGCAGGCTGAACACACGGGATCTCCCTCACCATCGTTCCCCGTATCCGTTTACGGAGGCCGCAGGACCATCGTTGGTCCCGGTGGGCACGATGCTAGCACCGTAACGATGCAGGCACCGGTCTTGGCCGTGTTTCATGTCTCCATTCTGGTGGCAAATAACCTAAAAGTAAAGAGTTAAGAATCATGGTCCCGAGGCAGTCATTGTCCACCGATTGGAGGCGCCGACACCATTCGGGACCGGGATCGAATCAACGCCGGAAGGAGGTCGAGGTATGATTTCGTTGTGAAGCGTGGAGGACTGATGGACATTTCGATCGAATACTGCGTCGTTTGAAATTACGAGCCTCGGGCCGCCGGGCTGGCGGCCGAACTGAATCGGGATTTCGACGCGTCGACGCGTCTGATCAAGGGTGCGAACGGGGACTTCGAGGTCGTCGTCGACGGTGAACTGGTTTTCTCGAAGAGGTCCCTCGGCCGATTCCCGGACGATGGGGAAGTTGCGTCGATCATCCGAACCCGGTAGGCGCTTCTCGATTCGGTGTGCCGGGTGCCACCTTCAACGACGCTTCTTTTCGCCTGTTGCTTCGGCGTGCGGCGCGCATGGTGCCACTCTTCGCATTGTTTGCCCTCAAGGCGCTGAGCTACTGAGGCGCGAATGATTCAAGCAATGCGAAGAGTGGCACCTGTGACATCGATGCAGCGAAGCGCTCGGAATGGGCGGGGTCGCACCGGTGTCGTCGAAGCGGCCACGCGCTCCTGACGAGCGGGTGCCCATCTAATCTATTCCGAGCCCTCGTCATTCGACGGCATTCGGCGTCGGTAGATGTGGCGTTCGAGGATTCGTGAATAGGGCGTCCACGCCTCGCCGTCGGATCCCTGGGCGGCTATCGCCTCCATCATCCCCGCCATCTTCGAGTCGAGGTTGTCGACCATATGCACCAACAAGGCTTCGGGGGTCTTCGGCCGCCGGGGAGAACCGAAGTCGTACTCGCCGTGGTGAGAGAGGAGAATGTGCAGGAGCTGCCGCCGAGTTTCGGCGGGGAACTTTTTCATCTCACCGATTTTTTTGTCGACGAAGAGAGCCTCCATCGGGATGTGGCCGATCAAACGGCCATCGTCGGTGTACTCGATCGAGGCGCCAATCTCCAACTCCCAGATCTTTCCGAAGTCGTGAAGGAGGCACCCGGCAACCACGAGATCCTCGCTCAACTCGTAGTGACGTGCCAATCGACGTGCCATCGTTGTTACGGACACGGTGTGCTCCAGGAGACCGGAGCGAAAGGCGTGGTGCATGGAGCGGGCCGCCGGGGCCGCGCGGAAGAGCTTCTCGGTCTCCGGATCCGAGAAGATCCGGAAGAGCAGCTGACGGAGATCGCCATCGCCAACTTCCTCGATGAAAACGTTGAGCTGTTCCCACAGCACGGCAGGGTCGACCGCCGACGAGCGCACGAAGAGCTGGTCTTCGACCGATTCACCGGGGAGGGCCTCGGCCTGGCGAACGACGACCTGGAGCTGCTGGTTGTATTTCTGCACCTGTCCTTTGACCGAAACCACGCTGCCGGGCTCGAGGACCTCACGCAGCCGATCCACGTTCTGCCAGACCAGGGCGGTCACCTCGCCCGTCTTGTCGCCGATCGTCGCCGCGAGATAGGGACCACCCCCCCGTCGTTGGCGGACATCGACGCTGCGCACGGCGAAACACTCGTCGAGGTCGGTCCCGGCGCAGAGGTCCTTGACCCACGTCCGCTGGCCAGCGCTCGCACGTGCCGCCATCTCAGGCGCCACCCAGATTGGCAAAAACGATATCGAGGTACTCCCTGTGGACCTCGACCATGTACTGCTGTCGCAACTTTTCCACCAAGCCTCGTGTCTGCCCCTCATAGGTCTCGGCGGAGCGCTCACGACGAATCTGATCGACCACCTCCTCGAAGGGCTGATGGCCTGCGGGGATCCGCTGCACCAAGCGGACGATTTGGACCCCACCGGGCACCGTCAGCGGATCGGCGACCTCTCCGTCATCGAGGGGACCGAGGGCGCGCGCGAGATCCGCCCTGCAGTCCGCCACCGGAATGGCGCCGAGGTCCTGGAGCTCCGAGCCCGCCAGGGTCGCCTCGGCCTTGAGGTCCGCACCGTCACGGACTCTCTCGACGATTCCACGGGCCCGGCGCTCGAGCTCGGCCGAGCTCGCCTCGCTGTCACTGAGGAAGACCTGTTGGAGTTCGACCTTGGCTGGTACGGAGAAGTTCTCCTTATCGAGCTCGTACTGTTGGCGGAGCTCCTCTTCGGTAATCTCGACGGGCCGCACCTCGCCCTGCACGGCTCGCTGGAGCAGGATCGACCGGCGGTATCGTTCCCGCAGTGCGTCCTCAGTCATACCCGAGCTCTCCAAGGCCTGTTCGAAGGCCTCGTCGTCCTCGAGGTTGTTCTCCTTGCGGAGGTTGTCGAGCGCCTGGTCGACCATCTGGTCGTCGACCGTCAACCGCTTCTCGGTCGCCCTTTCCATCAGAATGAGCTCGTTCACCATTTCCTCGAGGAGCATGTCGGTAAACTGACGAAGCTCTTCGTTGTTCGGCTGGGCCGGCATCTGGGTGAGCTCTTGCCGCAACCTCTCGGTGAAATCCGAGATCGTGATGATGCGATCATTGACCCGCACCAGCACTCCTTCAACCACGATCCGCTCTGCAGCCAAGATCGTTCCCGCGATCGAGATCAGCACCACGACGAAAACCACCGTCAATCGCTCACGCATCTGTCTTTCCCTCCGCATACCGTCCCGTGTACGGAAACCACAGGTGATCATCGTAGATTTCAACCCCGATCTCGAAGGCCAGTCTTCGAATGCACCCCTGAGTGTGCTCGCGCATCCTTTCCTGCGCGAACTCGGTGCGAACCGTCGCTTCCAACTCAGCAAGATCGGGGGGACCTGCCGGCACCGCTTCGAGAACCTGGAACACGTGGTAGCCTGACGGCCCCTGGACCGGTTCCGAAAACTCTCCCGGCGCGAGGGAGAATACCACCTCGTCGATCTCCGGTGTGAGGCTGCCCTGGTCGAAGAAGCCGAGCTCGCCCCCATCGGCGGCGTTCGGCGCACGGCTCATCTGACGGGATACCTCGACGAAGTCCTCTCCGTCAAGAAGTCTCCGGCGGGCTTCGAGGCCCTGTTCGTGGCTGTCGAGGAGCAATTGCCTGACATGAGCTTTCGCGGGAAGAGTCGCCCCGGCTCGTCGCCCGATCTCGGAGGCGATCTCTGCCTCCGACGGTTCGGTCGCCGGCCCGCACAGCTCATCGAACAGCCACTGAACCTCTGCCGGTCCAATTGCTGCGAAGTCGGTCGAAATGTCGATCTCGTTCCGACGGGCCGACTCGAGCACCACCTGCCGATCGATGTACTGGTCGAGCAGCCCCGAAGCAACCCGGGCGCTCACCGCCTGCCACGCTTCCCCTGTGACCTCGCCGACGTAGATCTGAAAGGGATCGGTCACCAGCTGCTGATCACCGACCCGGGCCAGGACATTCTCTTTGACTCCACAGGCCGCCGCACAGGCCGCAAGGAGAGCAGCAACAAGGCACGAGCGGCAACGCAAGTCGCTCATCAGCAAAGATTACCATGCCGCCCACCCCTCCAGTAAGCAGGAGCCGGTACCCAGTCCCGCCCACCCCCTCGAACGTTCAGGCTGATCTCTGATCTTCAATAACTGACCACTGATTACTGGCTACTGGTCACTGAATGGGCGGAAGGTGGCGGCGATACAACGGCCGGAGCGCCCACCCGAAGACGCTGCCCATCGGCCGTCCCATGAGAACCGAGCCAAGTCGCAGCAGGCCCTCGCCGACCAGGAAGAGATCGAACGCAACGAGCCAGCTCTGTGCCATGCCCAGGTCCTCCTGGAGATTGGCGATGCCACCCACCAGCTCCGCGACGCTCCCCATCAACGTGAGCCAGAGCGCATGGATCCCGAGCTCGGCCGCCCACCTTTTCTGATCGGAGGCAGGACCGAGCGTCAGTGCGGCCGTCATCAGCATCGTTCGCAGGAAGGAGGGAGGAGCCGCCCTCTCGACACGAGCTGGTGCGGCCGCGCAATGCGGTTTCAAGCGAAGAAGCCTTTCCTCCTCTCCTCGCCGGTCATCGCGTTTGAAGCGGTAAAGCCACGACCGCCCCTGCTGCTCGACGACGTCGAGCCGAAAAAGTCCGCCACGGAAGCGCAAGAGCCCGTCTCTGTCCCAGTCCTGCCGCAGTATCGGCGACTCCAGCTCGAGCACACCTTGGCTGTCCTCGAACAGGCGAAGAGAGGGAGTCGACCGATCGGGCTCGGACACTGGATCCGGTACGAAGAGCAGGAGCGGTGCGCCAAGAGGGGATCCCACAGGTTCACCGTCGCCGAAGACCATCGCGAGGCGGGCGGCACCGAAGACAAACAGCAGGGGCCCTGGCAGGGCCAGGAAGGGCGGCATGAAAAAGTCGGCACCGAAGGCCGCCGCAGCGAGCTGGACCGTACCCGCCGCTCCCGCGAGCATTTCAATGATGGCCGACAGCAGCGTCGCGCGATCCGCGGCAAATCCCCACTCGTTCGCCCACTTCTTTTGCAGCGCTGCCGGCGCGAAGCCGAGCAAAGGTAGCGCCAGCAGGGTCCAGCCGCGTGCGCGGCGGTTTCGTTTCTCGGTCACGGCCCTGTCGGCGAGTTCTTGAATGGAATCGCGGCTCAGCTTGAAGACGTTGCGCATCGCCGACTGCTCATTCCAGACCCTCAGGGTCCATTGAGCGCCCTTCCCCGCAGCGATGCGGCCCGCCACCTCGTACGACTGTTCCCTCCACAGGACTGCCGTCCCGGGGACACGCCCCTCGGCAGCCTTCCACCCGAGATCGAGGCGCGGGCTGGTGACGGTCAGCTCACCGCCGGGACCGGGGCTGGCATAGACGCCGTGACCGAGATCTTCTCCGTGCTCGGGAACCACACACTCATGGTAAGCCTGCGCAGGGCGCCTTCTCCATCGAAAATCGGGGAGGCCCTGGGCGTGAGCGGACCAATCTCTGATGCTCGATTGGCGCGAATAGCTACGAAGTCTCGGCGTCCGGACGGCGGATCGAAAGCAAAAACTGGAGGACGTCTTCGACGCCCGAGTGTTCGTCCCGAACCGGCAATGTCATCTCGCCGGACGGGCTCACCTGGGAGCCGGCCCAGGCCGCAACGGCGTCCGCGAGTCGTGGCGAAGGACCGAGGGTGGGATCGAGGCGGAGCCTCCACTTGCGGGGCCGTCGGGTCACCGACACCACGCCGGCTTGGCGAGCCGCCATTCGTACCCGTTGGGCGCGTGCGAGATCATCGACCTGGGCCGGTGCAGGGCCGTAGCGATCGGCCATTTCCTCCAGGAGGGCTGAGAGGGCGCTCTCGTCCTCGCAAGCCGCAAGACGCTTGTAAAAGCTCAGGCGCAGAGACGGCTCGGGGAGGTATCGCTCGGGAAGCTGCAGATCCATCCCCAACCGCAGCTCGACCTCCCTCTGGACCGTTGCCGGGCGTCCTTCGAGCTCCGCCACCGCCTCCTCGAGAAGCTGACAGTAGGTTTCGAAACCGACCGCCTCGAGGAAGCCGTGCTGCTCCGCACCGAGCAGATTTCCAGCGCCTCGGATCTCGAGGTCGCGAGCGGCAACGCGGAAACCGGCGCCGAGCTCACAGAACTCCTGGATGGCAGAGAGCCGCGCGCGGGCCGCCGGGGTCATGCTCAATCCCGGTGGCACGAGGAAGTATGCGAAAGCCAGTCGCTCCGAGCGCCCCACACGACCCCGCAGCTGATAGAGCTGGGCGAGCCCGAAGCGATCGGCCCGGTTGACGAGCATCGTGTTGGCGTTGGGAATGTCGAGCCCGTTCTCGATGATCGCGGTGGCCACAAGGACGTCCGCTTTCCCCTCCAGAAACGCCTGCATCGCGGACTCGAGATGGCGTTCAGACATCTGCCCGTGCGCCACCACGACGCTCGCCTCCGGTACCGTCCGCCGAACCCAATCGGCGAAGGCGCCGATCGACCGCACACGATTGTGGACGAAATAGACCTGGCCTCCACGCTCGGCCTCGTAGAGGATGGCCTCCCGAACCACCTCCTCGGAAAACTCCAGAACGCTGGTCTCGACCGCCTGTCGGTCTCGCGGCGGGGTCTCGATGATCGAGATGTCACGGATGCCGCTGAGCGAGAGATTCAGGGTCCGGGGGATCGGGGTCGCCGACATCGCGATCACGTCGACCTCGGTCCTGAGTTTTTTCAGACGCTCCTTCTGCGCGACGCCGAACCTCTGCTCCTCGTCGAGCACGACCAGGCCGAGGTCACGAAATCCGATCGTGTCCGCAAGCAACCGGTGAGTGCCTATCACCACGTCCACCCGGCCCTCTGAAAGGCCCTTGACCACCTCTGAAGTTTCCGCCCTCGACACGAATCTGGAGAGCATTCGGCTTTCGACCGGGAATCCTTCGAAACGCCTGCGAAAAGTCTCGAGGTGCTGATCGACGAGAATGGTGGTGGGAGCGAGGACCGCCACCTGCTTCCCGTCGAGCACAGCCTTGAACGCCGCACGAATCGCGACCTCGGTCTTGCCGTAGCCGACATCCCCGCACAGCAGTCGGTCCATGGGTCGCGTCGACTCCATGTCGTGTTTGATCTCCGACACCGCCCGTTCCTGGTCGAGGGTCAGATCGAACTCGAAGGCATCCTCGAACTCTCGCTGCCAGGGGGAATCGGGCGAGAAGGCAAAACCCCTCGATGCGTGCCGTACGGCGGCCAGCCGCAGGAGCTCCGCCGCCATCTCCCTGACCGCCTTTTTGACTCTCGCCTTCCGCTTGTGCCAGCTCACACCTCCCAGACGGTCGAGCTTCGGCTTGACGTCGGCTTCACCCGAAGCGTATCTCTGGATCAAGTCCGCCCGCTCCACGGGAACCAGCAGCGAATCTCCGCCCTGATACGCGAGCGCGAGCATCTCCATCTCCCGCCCTTCCACCACCACCCGCCGGAAGCCGGTGAATCTGCCGATCCCGTGATCCAGATGGACCACGAGATCGTCGGGGCGGAGGTCCCGGAGATCGGAGCTAAAGGCGCTGACCCCCGAACGTCGCCTGCGAGGACGTGGGGTCGCGGTGAGATCGCGGCGACCGTAAACGGCGAGAGTGTCCTCCCAGACAAACCCGCGCTGCAGGCCGCCCTCGAGAATCGCGACACCACCGGGCGGAGGCGCTTTCGACAGCGGCTCCACCTCACCTTCGCGCAGGAGATGGGCGAAGCGTCTGCCCTCTCCGGCAGAGGCCACGACCAGTACCTGGACCATGTCCTGGGCCCGGCGAGATCTCAGGGTTGGCACCAGATCGGGCAGACGACGAACGAAGTTCTCCGCCGGACGCGTGGACAATCTGCGCCACGTGGTGGACCCATCCACCAGCTCGAGCTGTTCGAGTCGAAGCGACGGCTCTTCGATTCGGCTCCGCAGCGCTTCGGCGTCGAGCAACAACAGCTCGGGCGGCGGCAGCTCCATGACGCGTCCACTCAGCGCTACCCATTCCCGCTGCTGCACCTGCCACCACCTGGCTAGCTCACCCGAGACCTCGTCGCGATCGCAAACGACCACCTTGTCGGCCAGCTCGAACCAGGAGGTCGCGCCTCCTCCGAGATGCAGTGCTCCCCACCAGAGGCGCTTTTCCGCCCCCTCCATCAGTTGCACCGCAAGCGCCGGGCAGGCGGTTTCCAGTTCGGCCGCGACCGCCTTCAGTCGTTCGGGCTCGGCAGGAAAGGGGTCGACGGGCAGCACCACGAAATCGTCGATCGCCTCGCCGATGCTCCGCTGGTCGGCCGGGTCGAAGCACCTGATCGATTCCACCCGCTCGTCATCGAGTTGTATGCGGATGCCGCTGTCCCCACCAGTGTGAAGGTCGATCACCCATCCCCTGAGGGCGAACTCGCCCGCCTCCTCGACTAGATCGACGCGGCGATAGCCAGCCGCACCGAGGCCCGCCCGCAGAGCCCCGAGGTCGATGGTATGCCCGGTGGCGATCCGCAAGGCAGCATCGTCGATCGTGTTGGGTTCTGGCACGGGCGAGGCCAGGAGTCGCGCCGGCACCACCACGATTTCCACCGAGCGGCTCGATATTCTCTGCAGGAGCTCGACCATTTGCAGGCGGGCCGCCAAGGGTGGTTCCGCCCCGAGATACGGGCCGGCGAGCTCGGCCGGCGCCACACCGACCTGAAGCTCGGGCGCCAACAGACTCAACCCCGCCGCCAGATCGCCGGCCTCGGCGACATGGGGTACGACGACGACCGTGAGGCCCTTCGGCCAGCCGTGGGCCGCAATGGCGGCCACCGCCAGGGCACGGGCACCCGGAACGATGCCGCCGACCGCGAGCCCGGGGACGCCCTTCGCCAACTCGCGAGAGAGCGTACTGAGATCTGGCAAAGGCAATGTGGCCATTCTCGTTCCCGTTCCCGTTCCCGGCCCCGTATTCCCGTCCCGATATTCGGGTTCGGGATCGGGATCGGGATCGGGATCGGTGCTGGATCAGACCATCTTCAGCAGATGGCCCATCTTGAGTTTCTTCGCCTCGAGGTACTCGCGATTGCTCTCGGTGGGCGGTACCTCGAGCGGCACTCGCTCGACGATCTCGAGACCGAAGCCGCGTAACGCGGTGTACTTCTTCGGATTGTTGGTCATGAGCCGAAGCCGGCGCGCACCGAGATCGACGAGGATCTGGGCGCCAGTGCCGTAATCGCGCGGGTCCGCCTTGAAGCCGAGGTGCAGGTTGGCCTCCACGGTGTCCTCTCCCTCGTCCTGGAGCTCGTAGGCGCGGAGCTTGTTGAACAGGCCGATGCCCCGTCCCTCCTGGAGCAGATAGAGGAGGATCCCAGACCCGTGCTCGGCGATCGTATGCATCGCGGCATCGAGCTGAGAACCGCAGTCGCAACGGCGCGATGCGAAGACATCGCCGGTCAGGCACTGTGAGTGAACCCGTACCAAGACCGGCTCATCGGGCACGATCTTGCCCATGACCAGCGCCACATGTTCCTCGCCGGTCACTCGATTGCGGTAGCCGTAAATCCGGAAGTCACCAGCATTGGTCGGCAGCGCCGGTCCCGCGACCCGCTCGACCAGATTCTCGGTTCGCATGCGATGCGCGATGAGATCTGCGACGGTGAGAATCCCGAGACCGTGCTCGTTGGCGAAGTCGACGAGGCGTGGCAGCCGCGCCATCTGACCGTCGTCGTCCATGATTTCGCAGAGCACGCCCGATGGTGTGAGACCGGCCATGCGGGCGAGATCGACCGAGGCCTCGGTGTGGCCTGCTCTTTTGAGCACCCCCCCTTTTCTCGCGCGCAGGGGAAACATGTGGCCGGGACGCTGGAGATCCGCAGGCAGGGTCTTCGGGTCCACCATCGCGCGCACCGTCGCTGCTCGATCATGAGCGGAGATCCCGGTGGTCGTCCCTTCCCTCACCTCGACACTGACGGTGAAGGCCGTGCCATGGGCCGAGGTGTTCTTCTCGACCATCAACGGCAGCTCGAGCTCGTCGCATCGTTCACCGGTGATCGACACGCAGATCAGGCCCCGACCGTTCTTGGCCATGAAGTTGATCGCGTCCGGCGTGACTTTGTCGGAGGCGAAGATGAGGTCGCCCTCGTTCTCGCGGTCGGCGTCGTCGACGACGATGATCTGCTCTCCGCGAGCGATCCTCCTTACCGCCTCCTCCACCGAGATGAACCTCTCGTCTTTTTCGGCCATTCACACTCCCGCCCGCGCCACAGCGCGGCGAGCCCGCATGGTAGCTCGTTCGCGGTTTGGCTGCAAGCACCGGGCTCCTCAGTAGATACCGGATTCCGGATTTCAGCTATCAGATCCGCCCGCCCCTCCACGAGACCGCGAAGTGTTCGTTCATCTGGCATCCGGGATCCGTTATCTGGCATCTGAAGCGAAAGACCTCCGGCCACATGTAGAATCGCGATGTCGATCATGTCAGCTGACGTCATATACCTGGATTACAACGCCTCGACGCCTTGCGATCCGAGAGTGATCGAGGCGATGCAGCCGTACTTCGAGGCGGTTGCCGCGAACCCGGCAAGCCGCAGCCACCGACCGGGCCGCGAGGCCTTCGCCGCCCTTGAGGAGGCCCGGAGCACGACGGCACAAATCCTCGGCGCCAAATCGTCGGCCGAGGTCGTGTTCACCTCGGGTGCTACCGAAGCCAACAACCTGGCCCTAATTGGAGCGGCGAACTCGTTGACAGGTCGCGGACGCCACCTCGTCACCCAGAAGACCGAGCACCCGTCGGTGATCGCCGCCCTGCGTGCACTTCGCGATGAAGGGTGGGAGCTGACCGAGGTCGGGGTCGACGGGCGGGGACAGGTTCGGCTCGACGCGCTCAAGGCGGCGCTGCGGGATGACACCGTTCTGGTCAGCCTCATGCTCGCCAACAACGAAACCGGCACCATTCAGCCGGTTCAAGAAGCCTCGCAGCTGGCCCACGCACGCGGCGCGGTTTTCCACTGCGACGCGGCCCAGGGTGTTGGCAAGATCCCCGTCAACGTGGTGGAGCTGGGGGTTGACCTGCTGAGCATCTCGGGCCACAAGTTCTACGCACCGAAGGGAATCGGAGCGTTGTACATCCGAAGAGCCAAGCCGTCCCTCACGTTGACGCCTCTGGTTCACGGCGGCGGTCACGAGGGCGGGCTGCGTTCCGGAACCCCGAATCTTCCCGGGGCCGTCGCCCTCGCCCGGGCTCTCGAGATCGGCGGCGCCGCCCTCGGCGATGAAGCACCTCGGATCGCCGATTTGCGCGATCGTCTCGAAGAGGCCGTCATCTCCTCGGTCGATGGAAGCAGGGTCAACGGATCGCCGGACCACCGCCTGCCCGGCACGACCAATATCTCGTTTGCAGGCGTTGAGGGCAATGCGCTTCTCGCCTCACTCCCGGACCTCGCGGTGAGCAGCGGATCGGCCTGTACCTCATCGCATCCGGAGGCCTCGCCGGTCCTGATGGCGATGGGCGTCAAAGCAGAGCTCGCGAAGGCTTCGCTCCGGATCAGTCTCGGACGTTTCACGACAGCGGACGAGATCGACCGGGCCGCCGTCCGAATCGTCGAGGAGGTCGTGCGCCTCCGGAAGCTTCGCCGATAGGCGCTGCTCAGCCGGTCCGCTCGTGGTACAGCAGAATTCCCTCGAGCCGGCTTTCGAAGCCCTTTACGGAATGCCGCCACGAGTCGAGAACGGGTTCGAGCTCTCGTCCACCTTCGATGGCCTCGCGCGCTGCTGACGACCCGGTCAAAATGTCGAGCGCCGGAATGTCTCCGACGAACTCGTAGGGGTCGGGGCGCCAGCTGAAGTCCTCGGGGTGAAGATCGTGAACGGTCTTCACCAGGTGCAGGCCAAAGGCGACCGGGTTGAAGGCCCGCCGATCTCTGAGGTGCAGCTCCACTCCGGAGCAGACCTCACCGCCGTGTTTGCCGAACTCGGGCCGGAAACGGGCGGCGCGAAGGCCGATCCCGGTCACGTCGAGGTCGCGCAGCCGGCCCGTCAGGGCCTCGGCGTCGATCCATGGAGCGCCGACGAGCTGGAACGGGCGGGTCGTGCCACGCCCTTCCGAGAGCGTCGTCGCCTCGACCAGGCAAAGGCCCGGATAGAGGCCCGCAGTTTCTACCGTGGGCATGTTGGGGCTCGGGAGCACCCATGGTAGACCGGTATCGTCCAGCCAGTCCTGCCGCCGCCATCCGCGGCACGGAACGACCGTCAGCTCGAGCTGCGGGTAGCGGTCGCGCTGCAACAGGAGCGCGATCTCGCCCAAGGTCAGGCCGTGGCGGATCGGCACTGGCAGCTGCGACACGAAGCTCTCGTAGCCCTCGTCCACCAGCCCGCCCTCACGCCGCACACCACCGATCGGGTTGGGTCGGTCGAGCACCACGACCTCGACCCGAGCCCTTTCGCACGCCGCCATCACCCAATCCATGGTCGCGGCGAAGGTGTAGTAGCGGGCGCCGATGTCCGGCAGATCAACGAGCACAGCCTCGACCCCGTTGAGATCCTCCGGCTTCGGCGAAAGGGTGTCGGCGGTGCTTCCGTAGAGCGACCGGACCTCGCATCCGGTGAGGCGATCGCGCGCGTCGACCACCGCTTCCATGTCCTGTTCGATGCAATCGATCCCATGCTCCGGAGCGAAAAGGCGTACCAGCGGCCCCGGATCGATCGCGCGCAGGGCGGCGCGAGCGTGGTCGAGATCGGCGGTGACGGCCGCCTGGTTGGAGACCAGCGCCCACGGACGACCGCCGATCAGCTCCGGTGTTTCGAGCAAGACCTCCAGACCGGTTTGCACGTGCTGCATGGCGATATCGTACCTCGACCGATCCTGATGACGAACACGTTCCGGGGCCGTCGCCACCACACAAGGCAGATACCTGACCCAAGCACGTTGTAACCGCCAAGACGGGAAGGCTGCAAAGGACAATCCTCGAACCCAGACACGAATAAAATACTTTGCGCTTTCCTGGCGTCTTAGCGTCCTTGCGTCTTTGCGTTTCTCGATGGCCTGCGATCAGTCCTTCACAAAATCGAGACGTGAGATCGCACCGAGTGGAAACTTTTTCGTCCGTTCCGGCATTACTAGTGGTGGAAGCGGAGGACGAGCGATGACAACTGAAAAATTGAGGATGCGCCCAGAAAGAGCCGTGATGTTACTGATTGCGGGCCTGGTCGTCGCCCCGCCGGCGATCGCTGGCGAGGGTGACACGGCCTACGCGACCTTTGCGGGCGGCTGCTTCTGGTGCATCGAGGCCGATTTCGAGAAGGTCGAGGGCGTGCTCTCGGTGACCTCGGGCTACACCGGGGGTCAGGTCGCGAACCCGACGTACAAACAGGTCTCCGCAGGCACGACCGGTCACACCGAGGCCGTGCGGGTGGTCTTCGATCCCGAGGTCGTCAGTTACGAAGAGCTGCTCGAGGTCTTCTGGCGCAACATCGATCCGACGGTTTCTGATCGCCAGTTCTGCGATGTCGGGAGCCAGTACCGGAGTGGGATCTTCTTCCACGACGACGCGCAGCGCCAGGCGGCGGAGCGGTCCCGGGCCGAACTCGAGAAGTCCAAACCCTTCCCGGACCCGATCGTCACCGAAATCATCGCCGCCACGGCCTTTTACCCGGCCGAGGCTTACCACCAGGATTACTCCAAAAAGAATCCGATCCGCTATTCGTACTATCGCAAGGGCTGTGGAAGGGATCGACGCTTGGCAGAGCTCTGGGGAGCAGCAAAATGAAGAACACGATTCTGGCAGGCGCGGCGTGCCTCCTGAGTTGCGCGCTGTTGGCGCCGATAACGGGCACCGCCCAGGAGGACCGAACAGTGACCTGGAATTCTGGAGTGGAAAAGATGAGCGACAAGGAACTCAGAGAAAAGTTGACCCCGATGCAGTACAAGGTGACCCAGAAGGACGGGACCGAACCGGCCTTCCAAAACGAGTACTGGAACAACCACCGTGCCGGAATCTACGTTGACGTCGTTTCGGGGGAGCCGCTCTTCGCCTCGATCCACAAGTTCGACTCCGGCACCGGGTGGCCCAGCTTCACCCAGCCCCTCGTCGCGGAGAACATCGTCGAGAAGAAGGACCGCAGCTGGCTGATGGTCCGGACCGAGGTTCGTTCCGCGAACGCCGACTCGCATCTCGGCCACGTCTTTCCCGACGGACCGGCTCCGACCGGGCTCCGCTACTGCATCAACTCGGCGGCGCTCCGATTCGTCCCCGTCGAGGAGCTCGAGGAGAACGGCTACGGGGCGTATTTGGTTTTGTTCGAGAGCGCGCCGGCGGCCAAGCGATAAGGACCTCCACCCCGCCCTCTGCCTGCCATTGCTGAGCCACAATACCGATGTAGAGTGGTCCGTGGTGGGGAGGCCAAGGGATGACCGACACTCCTGATTCCCAGAAACGGCGCATCTCGCTCGTCTTCGGCGGACGTTCCGACGAGCACGACGTGAGCATCGTGTCGGCGCGGTCGGTTGACCGCGCCCTCGATCGGGACACGTACCACGTACTGCCGATGGCCATCGACCGAGATGGCATGTGGGCCGACGCCGAGACCGCGAGCCGCGTCCTCCGCGACTCCTCCGACCGTGCCGACGACGTCGTCCGCTTCAAGGGTCGCTACCGACTCGACGCGAGACTCCTCGACGACACCGTCGACCTGGCGTTCCCAGTTCTCCACGGACCCTACGGTGAAGACGGCACGATCCAGGGGCTCTTCGACATGCTCGGCTTGCCCTACGTCGGCTCCGACGCCGCCTCGTCGGCACTGTGCATGGACAAGATCTTCTGCAAGCGGATGCTCGCCCAGGCCGGCCTGCCGACCCCGGAATGGGTCGGTTTCGATCGCAGCTCGTGGGCCGAGGAGCACGACGGTATCGTCGAGCGCGGCCTCGCTCTCGGCTTGCCGCTGTTTGTCAAACCGGCCCGATTGGGATCGTCGGTCGGCATCAGCAAGGCCTCCCGCGCGGAGGATCTGGTCCCGGCAGTCGAGCGCGCCCTCAGCCATGGGAGCCGGGCATTGATCGAAAAGGGCCTCGATGTTCGCGAGATCGAGATCGCGGTGCTCGGCAACCAGCACCCGCGGGCCGCGGTCCCGGGCGAGATCGTGCCGGGCCACGAGTTCTACGATTACGACGACAAGTACGTCGATTCGGCCTGCGAGCTCCTCGCACCCGCTCCTCTCGACGCGAAGACGACCGCTGCGGCTCAGGAGCTGGGGGTCGAGGTCTTTCGCCTCCTCGGATGCTCGGGAATGGCCAGGGTCGATCTCTTTCTCGAACGCGACAGCAACCGGCTGTGGGTCAATGAGGCCAACACCATACCCGGCTTCACTTCGATCTCGATGTATCCGCGTCTCTGGCAGCTCTCCGGTCTCGACTACCCGGCGTTGATCGACGAGTTGATCCGGCTCGCATTCGCAGGGCACGGCTGAAGCGCAGCTCCTGAGAATCAGGTACGATACCCCGCGGGAATCACGGTCCGAAGGACTGCGGAACGAGCTTCGACGAGAGGCTTGACCTCTGCCGGTCTAGGGACTATCTTCCGCGCTTGTGAAATCTTTCTCATGAAGGTTTCACGCGACAGATTGAAGCGAGGAGACGAGCCATGAAGAAGATCACGAAAGAAGAGGCCCTCGCGTACCACACCGGCAAACGCCACGGCAAGACCGAGGTCGTCCCGACCAAACCGTGCATCACCCAACGCGATCTCTCGTTGGCGTACACGCCAGGGGTCGCGGAGCCGTGTCTCGAGATCGCCCGTGATCCCGAGCTGGTCTACGAGTACACCAACAAGGGCAACCTGGTCGCGGTCGTTTCCAACGGGACGGCCGTCCTCGGGTTGGGCGACATCGGGCCGATGGCCGGCAAGCCGGTGATGGAGGGGAAGGGCGTCCTCTTCAAGCGCTTCGCCGACATCGATGTCTTCGACATCGAGCTCGATAGCAAGGACCCCGAGGAGATCATCCGTTTCTGCCAGCTCCTCGCACCCACTCTCGGCGGCATCAACCTCGAAGACATCGGCGCGCCCGAGTGCTTCGAGATCGAGGAGCGGCTCAAGGAAAGCTGCGACATCCCAGTTTTCCACGACGATCAACACGGAACCGCCATCATCTCGGGGGCGGCGCTGGTCAACGCCCTCGAGATCGCCGGCAAAAAGATCGAGGACGTCAAGGTCGTCTTCTCCGGCGCCGGGGCGGCGGGAATCGCCTGCGCGGCCTTCTACGTCTCGCTCGGAGTCAAACAGGAAAACCTCCTGATGGTCGATTCCAAGGGCGTGATCTTCAAGGGCCGCACCAAAGGAATGAACCCCTACAAGGAGCGCTTCGCCATCGAAACCGAGGCGCGCACCCTGGCCGACGCCATGGCTGGCGCGGACGTCTTTGCCGGGGTCTCCGTCAAGGGACTGGTGACTCAGGAGATGGTGAAAACGATGGCCAAGGACCCGATCATCTTCGCCATGGCCAACCCGGATCCCGAGATCCTGCCGGAGGACGCTTTCGCAGTGCGTTCCGACGTCATCATGGCGACCGGCCGCTCCGACTACCCCAACCAGGTGAACAATGTCCTCGGCTTTCCCTTCATCTTCCGCGGTGCGCTCGACGTTGCCTCTACCCACATCAATGAGGAGATGAAGCTCGCGGCTGCCCGAGCTCTGGCGGAGCTCGCCAAGGAAGACGTGCCGGATGCGGTGGTCCGCGCCTACGGCGGTAAGCCGATCAAGTTCGGACGCGATTACCTGATCCCGAAGCCCTTCGACTACCGCGTGTTGCTGTGGGAGGCGCCTGCAGTGGCGGAGACGGCGATCGAGACCGGAGTGGCACGAAAACCGTTCCCGTCGAAGGAGGACTATGTCCGCGAGCTCGAGAACCGGCTCTCGCGGACCCGTCGCGTCATGCACAGCGTCTTCGACCAGGCGGTCGCGGATCCCAAACGGATCGTTTTCCCCGAGGGCGAGGCCGTCAAAATCGTGCGCGCGGCCAAGATTTTGGCCGACGAGGGCATCTGCACGCCGGTATTGCTCGGCTCTGCCGACGTCGTCGACAGGCTCCTGAGCGAGCACGAGGTGCCACACGACGCCGTCGAGGTCGTCGATCCGCTGGTCAGCGACGACGCTCGCAAATACGCCGAGATCCTCGCCCGCACCCGCTGGCGACAGGGGGTCACAATGGACACCGCGTGCAAGGCGATGCGCGACCCTGTCTATTTCGGCAACATGATGGTCCAGCAAGGCGACGCCGACGGTCTCATCGGCGGTCTCACCATGTCCTATCCAGAGACGATTCGACCCGCGCTGCAGATCCATAAGACGCGCGAAGGCATCAAGCGCGCCGCCGGCGCCTACCTCCTCCTTTTCGAGGACCGGATGCTCTTCATCGCCGATACGACCGTCAACCAGGACCCGAGCTCCGAGGAGCTGGCTGAGATCGCGTGGCTGACGAGCCAGGCTGCTGAGCACTACTTCGGGGTCGAGCCAAGGGTGGCAATGCTCTCCTATTCGAACTTCGGATCGAACATCGACCAGCGTTCCCAGAAGGTCCGCGACGCGGTGGCCATCGCCGAGCAGCGATGGCCGGATCTCCTGGTCGAGGGTGAGATGCAGGCGGATACCGCCATCGTGCCGGGAATCGCGAAGGAAGCGTTCCCGCTGTCGCGGATCCAGGGCGACGCCAACATTCTCGTGTGTCCGGATCTCGAGTCTGCCAACATCGCCTACAAGCTGCTGTGGCGCCTTGGCAAGGTGGAGGCCATCGGACCGATCCTCATCGGAGTCGACGCCGCCGTGCACGTCCTCCAGCGTGGGGTGGATGTCAACGATATCGTCAACATGGCAGCCCTCTGCGTCCTCAAGGCGCAGCGCTGGAGCTGAAACGAGATCGGGCCGCCCAGCGATTCGGCACGCTCATGTTGCCGCAGGTGTCGCTCTCGCCTGCAGGTCGCCAGACCCTTCCGGAATGCAGGCGACGACAGCGGCTGTTAAAGGGAAACAACACACCCCTGATTTTCGATCGCATGGGCCCCACCCGTGGGTCCGAGAGGTCGTGGAGGACGACGATGAAGGATTCTCTCAACGCAGTCTTAGAGGAAAAAGGACGCGCTATCCACCACGTGGTGCCCGAGGCCACGGTGCTCGACGCCGTCAAAAAGATGAACGAGGAACGAATCGGCGCCGTGCTGGTCTGCATCTCGGGCGAAATGGTCGGCATCTTCACGGAACGCGATGTGCTCAACCGGGTGGTGGCCGCGGGGCGGGACCCCGGCGCCACCCGCGTTGTCGAGGTAATGACCGCGGAGGTCGTGACGGTCGGGTCAGGCACCCGGGTCGACGAGGCGATGGCGGTCATCACCGAAAGACGGATCCGTCACCTGCCCGTGGTCGATGATGGAGAGCTGAAAGGTCTCGTTTCCTCGGGCGATCTCACACGAAGCGTCAGCCGCAATCAGGAGGGGCACATCCAGGATCTGATGAACTTCATCACCGGGAAATACCCGGGCTGAGCTCCGCCCCCAGACCGCTGGGGCTCGAGGCTCGGCACCCCGCCCGAAACGTTTCGTCGACCTGTACTCAGGCCACGAATCCCGGGTCCCGAGCCCGGCAGTGTAAACTTACATACACCAGAAGAACGCTCGGAGGATCGTTATGAAGAGATATCTGAGGTCGTTTGTGCTCGTGGTACTCGTCGTCGCGGTGTGCACGGTGGTGCCCACGCAGGCGCAGGAGGCCACCGGGGGACTCCGTTACTCGATCACCGTGACCAAGTTCGAAAACCAATCAGGATGGCACGGACAATGGGACCTGGGTCACGCCTGGGACACGGTGCTCACCGACATGCTCAACCAGACCGGGAAGTTCATCGTCCTCGGCGAGACGGATATGCGGGCGGCGGCGCTTGACGAACAGGACTTTGCGGCCTCCGGCCGCACCGCCGGCGGCAAGAAGGCACCGGTGACCGGCCAGATGACACCGGCGCAGCTGCTCGTCAAAGGCGCCATCACCCACGTTCAAGGTGACACGGGCGGCGCATCCGGCGGAATTCGCGTCAAGGGCTTCAAGGTCGGCGGCGGCGGCGGAAAAGGCGAGGTCAACGCCACCATCTACATTGTCGATTCGACCACCGGCCAGGTCCTGGCATCGAAG
This sequence comes from Candidatus Sulfomarinibacter sp., assembly GCA_041560205.1. Lineage (GTDB taxonomy): Bacteria > Acidobacteriota > Thermoanaerobaculia > Thermoanaerobaculales > Sulfomarinibacteraceae > Sulfomarinibacter. Next base: position 41,229 of record JBFFBV010000008.1, on the reverse strand, counting down.
AGCGTGGTCGGCACCCACAAGCGCAAGGCCTTGGGCGTCGGCTACAACGCGGGCGGCTGGGGCGCGGCCTTCGGCGGCGACAAGAAGGACAACGTCGGGCTCGCCGTGCAAGATGCGTGCGCCGCAGCGGTTTCGTTCATGACCGAGCAGCTTCCGAACTTCCCGTGGTCGGGCGCGGTCATTCTGGTCAAGGGCGACAAGATCTACGTCAACCGCGGCACCCGCGAGGGCGTCTCCGTCGGTCAGACATTCACCGTCGGAGAGGTCGAGGTGCTTCGGGATCCGGATACCGGCGAGGTGCTCGACGAGAGCATGACCGAGGTCGCGCGTCTCACCGTCAGCCAGGTCAAGGAGAAGCTCTCGATCTGTGACGTGACCTCGGGCGATGCGGCTGCCGTGGCCAAAGGCATGACAATCCACTCCCCCTGAATCGAGGCATTGCAACCTTCAACCGCCGCGCGATGGCGCGGCGGTTTTGTTTTGCCCGTCACTGACGCGACCCCTCCGTGTATAATTCGCTTGGGGGAGTATCGAGAGGGCGCTCGGTGTGATTCGGAACACAGCATTGCTCATCGGTTGCGTGATCGTGGCGTCGGCGGCCGTTGCCGAGGCCCAGAGTACCGAGTACCGGGCCGTCGAGAGCCCGTACCAGGAAGACTTCGAGTTCCAGGTCAACTCCGACCTCCAGCCGATGGTCGAGGTCGCGGGCGTCCGTTGGGCCCGCTTCGGTGTTCACGTCAAAGGCGATCGAGACATCGAAGGCGACAAGAACATCCCGGTGACTGTCGAACTCGGCTTTGTCAACACCAACTCGAACAGCGTCAAGGTCCTCGTCATCGCGCTCTTCGAGGATGTCAACGGAAACCCGCTCGAACGCGTTGAATGCTCCAGGGTGAGCGCCAACAACGACCGCCTCAAGGAGTCGATCCAGAAGTTCAAGATTTCCGGGGCAGTCCTCAACGCCACCCGCCGTGTCTATCTGTTCTGCGAGGTGGAATAGGAGCGGCCAGCTGTCAGCGTGCAGCCGTCAGCTTCCCCATCCGACATCGCACTCTGGGCAACCCCATGACGAGCACACTCAAAATGTCGTGATTGCTGATTGCTGCCTGCTGGCTGCTGGATGCTGATTGCTACCTACCAGGTTACATGGCGCCGGAGCAGGGCGAGGAACTCCTCGCGCACCAGACGATCTGCGAAGCAACCCCGGAGGGCGGAGGTCGTGGTGAGCGCACCCGCCTTTTTGACGCCCCGCATCTCGACGCACAGGTGCCGGGCTTCGATCACCACCATCACACCCTGCGGCTGCAGCTTGGTCCACAGGAACTCGGCCACCTGCTCCGTGAGACGCTCCTGGAGCTGGGGCCGTTTGGCGTAGAACTCGAGGATTCGTGGCAGCTTCGACAGGCCAACGACCTCGGCCTCGGGTATGTAGGCGATGTGGGCGTGACCGTAGAACGGGACGAAGTGGTGCGCGCACATGGAGTAGAAGGGGATCTCCCTTTCGATCACCATGTGGTGATACCCCTCCTCGTTTGGAAAGGTCGTGATCTTCGGCTCCGCACCCTCGCGGAGGCCGTGGAACATCTCCAGATACATCTTTGCGACCCGCTCCGGGGTCTGCTGGTAGTTGGGATCCTCGAGATCGAGGTTGAGCTCGCCCATGATCGCCGCCATATGATCGGCGACGTTTTCGATAATCCTCTCCTCGTCCCCGCGGGGAATCGTGTTGTCGCCGTTGGCGCCCCCCCTGTTTTCCCGGTCACGCTCGTCTGTGTCGATGGCCGTTACGTCGCTCATCTGCAGCTCTCCTTCGCCGACGGACAATCGCGCCACAGGATAGCGTATTCCAGCCCCCCCAACCAACCATCCGAGAAGACGGCATTACAGCTGAACGGCTTGAGGGCGCGACGCTGATGCGTTCTCACGCCGGAATCGCCGTATAGCTGTGGGCGGGCCGGCGGTGGAAGCCGCATTCCCGTGAAGCCGGGCGGGAGGGCGGTTTGCTACCATCCGGACGATGTCGAAGAGCCACGGAGCCAAGATCCTGATCACGGGCGTCCACGGTCAGCTCGGTCGTGCACTGGCGGCCACCTGCATGGCCAGGGGGATCGATTTCGAAGGTCGCGACATCGACACCATCGACATCAGCGACGCGGCCGCGGTCAGCGCGTGGATCGAGGCCGCACGGCCCACGAATGTGGTCAACTGCGCAGCCCTCACCGCAGTCGACGATTGCGAATCCGACGAGGCGGCCGCCATGCGGATCAACGGCACTGCGGTCGGCTACCTGGCTTCCGCGTGCAATGCGATCGGGGCGCGTCTCGTACAGATTTCGACAGACTACGTCTTTGACGGCACCAGCGAACGCCCGTACCGGGAGGACGATCCGGTCGCACCGATCAACGCCTATGGGCGCACGAAGCTCCACGGCGAAGAGTTGGCGGCCGATGCCGATCACCACCTCGTCGTGCGAACAGCGTGGCTTTATGGTCACGGCGGTCGGAACTTCGTCGAGACCATTCGGAGCCAGATCAAGGGTGGGGCGGACCATCTCAAGGTGGTGATCGATCAGCGGGGCAGCCCCACCTACTGCGGGGACCTCGCGGAGGCGATCCTCGACCTCGTCAGAGCTGGCGCCGACGGTGTCGTGCACGCTGTCAATGGCGGCGAAACCACCTGGCACGGATTCGCCCAGGCCATTGCCGGTCTCCTCGGCACAGACATCGATATTCGAGAGGTCACCTCGGAAGAGTTTTCACGCCCAGCGCGTCGGCCTGGTTTCTCGGTTCTCGACAACACCCGACTGTCGACCCTCATCGGCCGGAGTATGCCCGACTGGGATGACGCCCTGGCCCGGTATCTGGAGCCTTCGTGCGAATCCTGATCACCGGGGTCTCGGGTTTCGCCGGTCCGCACCTCGTCCGGCACATCGCCGGAACGAAGCCCGATCACGAGATCTGGGGCCTCGTGTGGGCCGGGGACCGGGCAGCGCCTCCCAATTCAGTCCGTCCGATCGAGGGCGATATCACCGATGTCTCGTCATTGGCGGCGGCGTTCAGCTCGGCGCGGCCGGACATCGTGTTTCACCTTGCAGCCGCATCATCGGTGGCCGGCTCGTGGAAAGAAGCTGGTTGGTTCCTCGAGGTCAACGCGATCGGTACGGCCAATCTCCTGGAAGCCGTGCGTGCAAATGGCAACACCACGCGGGTGGTTGTCGCATCGACAGGTGAGATCTACGGAGCGGTGCCGGCAGAGCATCAGCCAATCAACGAGGATGCGCCTTTGGAGCCGATCTCGCCCTACGCAGCCAGCAAGGCGGCACAGGATCTCGTCACGGCTCAGTACTTCCATGGTCACGGTCTCGACACGGTGCGGCTCCGCCTCTTCAACCACACCGGACCCGGTCGGCCGCCACAGTTCGCCGCTTCGAGCTTTGCCCGTCAGCTCGCCCGCATCGAGAGAGGGCTCGACCCGCCACGATTGACGGTCGGAAACCTCGACGCCATCCGGGATTTCACCGATGTCCGCGACGTTGCACGCGCCTATTGGCTGGCCGCGACCGATGGCATCGCCGGCGGTGTCTACAACGTGTGCTCGAGCCAGGGTACGAGCATTCGCCGAGTGCTCGAAATCCTCATCGAAGCCTCCGGTGTCGAAGTGGAGATCGAGGAAGATCCCGGTCGTTTGCGGACCGCCGACATTCCCCAACTCGTCGGCGACAACTCGCGTTTCACCGATCTCACCGGGTGGCGGCCGGAAATCCCTCTGGGCCAGACCCTTGGCGATCTGCTCGACTGGTGGCGTCATCAGATTTAATGCGGAGTCCCGCGCTTTCGTCGTGCGAAAGGGTGCAGGGGAGCGAGGGAGCTCCCATGCCCGAGCAATCTTTGCCCGACTCGGCGCCCGGTGTCTCTGCCCCCCGACTCCCCTGCTCGTCGCCGGACATCGTGTCCGCTTGAGTCAGCGCCACAGCCGTGGCACAGTGCAGTCCGGAGGAAGGGCCGAATGAATATGGACCGCCGCAACGAAATTGCCCAATGGGCCTTCGACACGAGGGCCATCCTCGGTCGCTTCCACCTCTGGCTCGAGGACGTCGAGCTGCGCTCCGAAGCGAACTCGGTCACCAATGGCATTTCTTTTGTCGGTGGTTCACTGGAGCGCGCATTCGTGGTGGCGACGGCGGTGACGGCCCTCGGGACCCGGCTCTTCGGCCGCTGGGGCGAAGGCGCCGGGCTCGATAAGGCGGGCATCAACAGGGTCAAAAAGGACGCCGACGCGGTCTCGGCCTATGCGTTATCTGAGGCGCTCTGGTACCTGACGCGAAGCCTCCCGGAGAACCATGCAGTGATGGTTTCACTCGGCGAGGGGTTGATGCCGAAGGCGGGCGAAACGCCCGAGATGGGCTCCAATCCCTTACTGGGCTTCGGACGGGTCTACGCGCGGCCTCAGGTGGCGCGTTTTCTCGATCGACGCGTCCACCGCCTGGTCAACGATCCCGCCTACGAGTGGCCGGAGTTCTGGCTCGATCTCCAGACGGCCGGCATCACCGTATGGGGTGCGGCGGTGGACACCCTCGAAAACACCTCTCGCTTTGCCAAGGGAAGCGCCACAGGTCCGATGACGGTCCTCCACCTCTTCAACCAACCGCTCAAGGTGGCTCGCCCCTACGAGGGCTATATGGGCAACCTGGTGCTGCCGCGAGAGGTCGTGGATCGCGCCGCGGACCATTCCATCCTGATCGACTTCAGGACTCCGCGGGCCAAGGTCATGGAGGCCATCCGTGAGACCTACCCCGGAATCCTGCCGGAAAACGTCCACGTGTGGACTCTTGGTGGGCCCTCGCGCCTCGACCGGCTGAGCGCTCTGTGGTCGGAGTGGCAGGAATTGGGCGCGCATCTCGTGGAGGAAGGCTGGACACTTCCCGAAACCGGCCAGGGAATTTTCAACGAGTCCGGAACCTACGCTCCCGTGTTTCGGGTTGGACCGTACACCGACGACGAGGGGACGCCCCACCTCTTCCTGTGTGACGGGTATGCGGCCTCCGCCGAGGCCATGCAGGCCGCGAGCCTCGACCCGATTCTCGATCTGAAGACCTCGATGTGCCTTTTCTCCTCCCAGTTCAAGGCCTCGATCAACCGCGAAAGGCAGATCATCACTCTCGACCCGGAGCGTGACGATTTCGAGGCGAAGCTCATCGAGGCCCTCGGGACCGACCTCGACCCGGAGGTTTCGCGGGCCTACCGGGAAAGCCTGCGATCGGCGCGCGAGGCCATGATGCCGGTCGAGCGGCGCACCATCACCGCAGACGATTTCTTCCCACTCAAGGAGTGGCGGGTTCTGGCCCTCGACGGGTACCTGCTCCCCGACCCCTACAGCGGGGCCGACGGGGTCGAAAAGGTGGCGGACGACTGCTACCGTGTCACGACCCGCGCCTCGACCCGCCTCGGCGTGATCGACGCGACCCTCGAGTTTCGACTGATGGAGCCCTTCGAGGAGATGCGGATGGTCTTCTCGCCCCTCCTCGATCGCTTCTACTCGGGACAGGACTACCGTCAGCGGCCGGTCAAAATCTCGGACTCGGGCCGCATCCGCAACGAGCTCCAGACCCTGTGCTCGGAAGCCATCGAGTACCTGCCGGGCGACCGCATGCTGGTTCGCTTCGACCAAATCGACGACGCCGTGCTTCCAGCGGACAAACGGGATCTGATCCGTGAGGTCCTTGACTGGTACAAGGCCAACCACCCGATCTGGTTCAGCTGGCTCGAGATCCAGTAGCGCCATCCACACGCACGAACAAAGGAGCGAGGCACTTCTGGGATCTCGCACCGTGGAGCCTGCGTCTCAAGTTTCACGTTTGCAGCGTTGCCAGGGTCTCGCGGACTTCCGGGTCGATGGGAACTGGCCTCCCCGTACGACTGTCGACGCAGGCAAGAAGGGTGATCGCCTCGGCAGCCACCTCTCCAGCCGCCTCGATTGCGTACTCGAAGATGAACGACGCCCCTCGGATCTGGCCGACCCGAAGCCACACTCTGACCTCGTCGTCCAGAGCGATGGGACGCTTGAAGTCGATCTCGAGCCGCCTGACGAAAAACGGTATCGCAAGGGCGTCTCGCCCCCCGAGCAATCTCATCCAAACAACCGTTCGCGCCATTTCGAGATAGCTCGCGAAGGTCGCGTTGTTGACGTGGCCAAATGCATCCAGATCACGCCAACGCACCTGGATCGGACAGGAAAATGGATAGCCTTCCATGTCCGAGAGGTTAGCAGCTCTCCACGAGTGATCTTTTCTCAGATCGAAGCTCCGAAGATTTGGACGGATGGGAATGATCGCTGATCACTGATGAGCGGCCACTGGCGCCTGGTTACTGGGGGATCGGGCGGTAGTACCATCTCAGGCATGCGAAGCATCGAGATTCACGATGGTGAGGTGCAGCTGTGGTGGGCGTCTCTGGAGCTCAGCGACCCTGAGATCGACAGGCTTCGCGGCTTCCTCGCCCCTCTGGAGCTGCAGCGGGCCGACCGCTTCCGGGTCGCCAGGGCGGCGCGGCGATTCATCGTCGCCCGCGCAGCGCTTCGCACGGTGCTGGGCTCAGCGACAGGTACCGCCCCCGAAGACATCGAGTTCGAACTCGGTCCGCACGGCAAGCCCCACCTCGCCGCCGGTGGGCCGCATTTCAACGCCAGCGACTCGGGTGAGTTCGTGGTCATCGCCCTGTCCCACGCCGAAGTCGGTGTCGATATCGAAGCTCAGCGCCAACTCGCCCAACTCGATCGCCTCGCCGATCGAATATGCACTGACAGCGAGTTGGAGCTGCTGCAAAAAACCCCGGGCGAAGCACGGCACGACCTCCTCCTGCGCCTGTGGACCTGCAAGGAAGCCGCGCTCAAGGCCATTGGTACCGGGCTGCCCGGCGGGATCCGAAATGTGGAGGTGGAGATGCCGGTTGGCGACCGTCAACGGCTGATCAGTCTCCCCGGCGGAGCCGTCGGATGGAGCCTCCTCTTCCCGGAGCTTCACCCGAAACTGTTGTGCTCGGTCGTCGTTCGGGGTACGGGCTGGCACGCCGTCAGCCACCGGTTTTCACTCGACGGCACCGAAGGGGCTTCGTAGCCGCCCTCCGGACCATTCGGCTTGACGCCGTCATGACGCTTCGCGATCCCTCGTCGCCGAGGCGTTCTTCTGGTACGATAATGCGATGAGAACGATGACTCCGATCGTCGGCAGCCGGGTTGACGGCTATTATTCCGTGCGCCACCGACGCCAGCGGCCAATGGTCTGAGTCAGAGATCACGGGGCCCGCTGGCGACGGCGGGACCCGGAACCCGCCTTCGTCCGCGTTCCCCCGCTTTGCTCAGGAGGAGACATGCGGACACCAATCACCCCTCGCGAGACACCGGGCCCACTTCTGGAGCAGCACCGGCGCGATATCGAGGCGCTCGATCGGCGCATCCTGCACCTGATCTGCGAGCGGCTCGATCTGGCCCGCCAGATCGGCGAGCTCAAGCAGTCCAGCGGCATCCCGCTGCGGAACTTCAAAGTCGAAGCGGAGGTCTACCAAAGGTTTTCGGAGGCCAGCCGCCTGCTCGGCCTCGACGAGGACCTGGGCCGCGACCTGGCGACCTTCCTCATTGGCAAGGCGGTCGAGGAGCAGGCGGTACAGCGAGACACCGTGTACCAGGGCAACGCTCTGCGCACGCTGGTCATCGGTGGAAAGGGCGGCATGGGACGCTGGATCGCACGATTCCTGCGCGGTCAGGGACATCGAGTCACGATCAACGATCCGGATCCGGCAGCAACCGACTTCCTCGAAGCCGAGGAGCTCGACCGAGCGGTGGTGGAGTCCGATCTCATCGTCGTCGCCGTGCCGATGAGCGCCTGTCCGGAGGTCCTCCAAACCCTCGCGCACCTCGACGTGAAGGGCGTGGTCGCCGAGATGTGCAGCCTCAAGGGGCACCTCGTGCCGCTCGTGGACCGACTGCGGGAGGACGGTCTCCGGCTAGTCTCCTTTCATCCGCTTTTCGGACCCGACGTTCGGATGCTCTCCGGCCGCACAATCGTCTTCTGCAACGAAGGTCGCGCGAAGGATCTCGATGTCGTGCGGGCGCTCTTCGCCGAGACCTCGGCCAAGCTCGTCGACATGTCGAGCGAGGAGCACGATCGGCGCATGGGGCTCGTTCTCGGTCTGACGCACCTCGCCAATCTGGTCTTCGCCCGCGCCATCTCACACTCGTCGATCGGTGCCGCCGAGCTCAACGAGGTGGCCGGCGTCACGTTTACGAAACAGCTGGCAACGACCTGTGAGGTGACCGGCGAAAACCCGGGTCTGTACTTCGAGATCCAGGCCCTCAACCAGCTGACACCGGAGACCGGAAAGTGGCTTCGACAATCCCTCGACGAGTGGTTGGATGTGGTCCAATCCGGCGACGTTGAGGAGTTCAGCGGACTCATGACCGCGTGCCACGAGTACCTCAGCCAGACGATCGCCAACGGGTCGGGGCCATGAGAAGCGTCGACGTGGTGGCGGCTGCGCTCGATGGGTATCGGGGAAGGACACATTCCTGGCTCGTCGGCGAGCCGTGTTTCGCACCCCCACCAGAGCTGGTACAGGCCCTCGCGCGATCTGCAGCGTCCGAGTCGTTCCGATACCCACCTCACGACGGCCTGCCCGAGCTTCGCCGGGTTCTCGCAGGCCTGCAGAGCAAAGGCTCCTGCACCGTCGCACCGGATCAGATCGCCGTCACCAGCGGCGCGAAGGGAGGCCTCCTCGCCGTCCTCGCAACCCTCCTCGAGCCCGCCGACGAACTGATCCACCCTTCCCCCTGTTATCCCGCATACCCGATGATGGCCTCTCGTCTCGGGGCAAAACCAGTCGCCGTTTCCGAGAATGGGCACGGTTTCAGCGGCTGGGTCGATGCGGTGGCGTCCAGAATCGGCCCACGAACACGGGCAGTGGTCCTCTCGTCGCCGTCCAATCCGACCGGAACGACCCTCTCCTCCGAAGCCGCGGGCGCGCTGGTTGAGCTCTGCCGACACCACGGTCTTCGCCTCATCAGCGACGAGGCTTATGTCGATTTCCGATTTACTGACGAGGAGAATTCCCTGCCGTCCGACCACGACCCCGAGCGAACAACCGTGGTCCAGGTTCGCAGCACTTCCAAGAGCTGGGCCCTCTGCGGCTGGAGACTTGGATGGCTGGTCGCCGACGCGCCGCTGATCGCTCGAACCGCCCGCACCCACGCTTCGCTCGTCAATCCGGCTTCCGGGCCCGCACAGAAGGCACTCCGCGCGCTGACCGACGTTCCCGGTGAGTACAAGGACTCGGTCCGTGAGACGGTCCACCGCCGCATGCACGAGCTCTGTACGGCCCTGCGCGGTGTCGGCGCCTCGGTCGATGTCCCCGATGGTGGCTTCTATCTCTGGCTCCCGGTGAGCGACCAGGTCGAAATGACCGGCTGCGACAGCACTGTGGAATGGGCGGTGGCAATGGCGCGCAGCCGGGGCGTTGGCATGTGGCCGGGCGAAGACTTCGGCGGCGAGGGCCATGTTCGGATCGCCGTGACGGCACCGCACGAAAAAGACTGGCCGGCAGCGCTCGGCTCACTCGCTGAGCTTCTCCACGTCACGTGAATCGTACCCGCAGCACGTCATCTGCGTGATTCGGCTCTCTATTCGTCGTTGTCGGGTGCGGCAAGCCAGTCTGGGGTCTTCTTGAGTTCGAGGAATGTGCGAACGCCGCGTGCGCACTCCGGGTTTTTGCGCTGCCGTAGGTTGGCCGCCGCCGCGACATCGAGGGCTTCGCGCCAACCGAGGCCGACCGTCTCGTTGAGCAGACCTTTCGTCGCCGACAGGGCCGATGGCGAGGCCTTCGAGCAGATGGATCTCGCGCGCGCCACGGCTGTTGCCAATGCCTCGTTCTCGCGAGCCAGCTCGTCGGCCAAGCCCAGCTCGACCGCACGCGCTCCGTCAAGGATCTCCGGATCGAGGAGGAGCCGTCGCGCGACGTGCCCGGCGACGCGCCGGGTCAGGAAGGTCGACACGACCGCAGCCAGAAAACCGATCTTGACCTCGGTGTAGGCGAACTTCGCGTCGGGTTCGGCGATCACCAGATCACAGGCGGTTGCCAGCCCACATCCTCCCGCCACCGCGGCTCCGTGAACGGCGGCCACGGTGAGCTTCGGGTGGCCCAGGAGGATTTCGAAGAGATGGCGCAGATGCTCAACGTCGTCACGGTTCGTCGCTTCATCACCGGAGCGGGCGATTCTCTCGAGCATCTCGAGATCGGCCCCGGCCGAGAAGTGCCTGCCGGCACCGGTGAGCACGACCGCCCGCACGGCCTCATCCGAGGCAGCGGCTTGGAGAGATTCGCTGAGGGCAACCATCATCGCCGACGTTAGAGGGTTCGCCCGATCAGGGTCGTTGAGGGTGACGATGAGGATCGGACCGTCGCGTCGTTGGAGCACCGGTTCGGGCATGCCCCATCCTATCAGCCCGTCCCCGATTCGAGGTCCTTGACCCGACGGGAAGCGCTTAGCGCTGGGCGGCGCGGCGGTAGACTTCGAAGAGACGGGGTATGACCGCCTCTCGGGAGTACGAACGCGCTCGCTCGAGGCCTCGGTCGCGTAGACGCCGGTGCAGCCTGCGGTCCGCGAGCAGATGCTCGATGGCGGCCGCAATCTCGTCGGTGTCCTCCGGATCGACCAGCATCGCCGCGTCACCACAGACCTCCGGAAGGGAGGACACCTTTGATGTCACGACCGGTGCGCCGCAGGCCATGGCCTCGACCACCGGCAGACCGAAGCCCTCCGCCAATGACGGGAAAACAAAGGCATTGGCACGGCGGTAGAGGCCCGCCAGCGCCTCATCCGGGATGTGACCGATCTTCACGACCGACCCATCGCCGGTCATCCGCTCCAAGCGGCGGCGAACCCTCCCCTGCCGCCACCCTTCCGCCGCAACCACGACGAGCTGGTGCGCGCCCGTGGCCGCTCCGAGGGAGGTCCAGGCATCGAGCAGCCGACCGAAGTTCTTGCGCGGCTCCAAGCTCGCGACGGCGAGCACGAAGGGCTCCCGAACCCCCAGGCGTGCTGCCATTGCAAGGTCCTTTTCGCAATCGCCGGCCACTTTGAAGATCGGATTGAGCATCGGCGGCACGACCTCGACCGAGGCCGTCGGCAGCGCCAGCAGCCGGACCGTCTCTTCCTTCGTCGCCTTGGATACGGCCAGAATCGTCGCGCTCCTGGCCAGCGCGTCGGAAATGGAAGCCAGCGTCCGCACCCGGTTTGCGAGGGTGTGGCAGAAGGAATGACTCAGGACCGTCAGGTCGTGGAGGGTAAAAACGTAGCGCGGTGTGCCGACGGGCGGCATGGCGTAACCCGGAGCGTGAAAGAGGTCAAGCGCCTCCAGCTCGCGCCGGTTCGCACGCTCGATGAAGATATTCGATGGCAAATGACCAAGTGAGCTCTCGAAGTACGCTCGCTTCCATCTTCCGCGGTCGAGATCGAAGAGGACGATTTCATCCACTCTGCGCGACTGAACGAGGGCATGGACCAACTCCCGGGTGTAGGTCGCGACACCGCCGTGTCCGTGCAGCGCCCGACCGACATCGACGCCGAGCCGCAAGCTCAGCCCTCCCCACCTCGGATACAGGCCCTTCGCAGGCCGTCAAGATGCTGCAAGAGCGCCTCACCGGTTGCGATCGCGAGGCGGCCGTCCGCCATCGCATCCGCCACCACCGACTCGGCCCGGTCCAGCCGACGCAAAAGCTTCAAACGCCGCATGAGCCCACGCAGGACGACAGCGCCTACCGCGACTGTTGCGGACAGGCCGGCGACGACCAGCGCCGTTGTCATCGCACTCCTTCACGCGCAAGCCAACGATCCACCGCAGTGTCTCCGAATCGCCGACGCATCCGGCCTTCGATGAGCCGCGCTTCCCACGTCGGCCGATGGATCCGATAGTAGCGCAGCTGCGACGGTCGATAGAGGTCGTCGACCCACCCCGCCCGGTTGGCCGCACCCGCGTGCCGAACCACGGCCTCCCGCTCCTGCTCCAAACGCCAGCCGGCGTTGCCGAGGCGTATGCACAGGTCCACGTCTTCGAAATACATGAAAAATCGCTCGTCGAAGCCTCCGACCGAACGCCAGGCTTCGCTCCGAACGAGAACACAGGCTGCCGTGTACCACAGTGGACCCAACAGTCGGGCCGTCGCCCGCATCAGTGTCCCGTGAGCCCAAGGGTGCGACTCGAAGGGGTTTCGCAGGATCTGTATCACCTCACCGAAAACACCTCGCACGGGCGACCACGCGAACTGAGGCCCGCCGTCCGGGTACTCCAGACGCGGCGCCGCCAATCCAACATCGGAGCGGCCGCGGAGACGATTTGCGAGAAGCTCGAGAGCGCCGGTCTCGAGCCAGGCGTCGTTATTGAGGAGCAGCAGCGCTTCCCCACTCGCTTTTTCCGCCGCCAAATTGTTGGCGGCGGCGAAGCCGAGGTTGCTTTTTTGGGGGAGGACAGTGACCTTCGGAAATCGCTCCCGGATTAACGACAGGGAGCCGTCCTCCGATGCGTTGTCGACGAGGACCACCTCGATCCCCGGACCGTCGAGGCTTTCCAGGCAGCGGCCGAGCGTCGCCTCTCCGTCGCGATTGACGATGATCGCTGTGATCACGCCTGCACCGCCCGTTCGAGCTCCGCCACGAGTCGACGCGAGCTCTGCTCCCAGTCGAGGCCCGCGATCGCCGCAGGTGCCTCGGCCATGGCCCGATAGGTTCCCGAGCGGTCTTCGAGGACCCCCTCGATGGCCGCTGCGATGCTCTCTGAATCCACAGCGCGAAGCCTGAATGGGTAGTCCGGCCAGACGTCGTCCAGGCCGAGGCCGCGTTCGACGATGACCGGTGTGCCACACGCCAGGCACTCGAGCGGCGGCAGGCCGAAACCTTCGTGGCGGGACACGTAGATGCCGAGCTCCGCCCCGCGGTACAGCGGCGCGAGCGCCGCATCCTCAACCCATCCGAGCAGCTGCACCGCTCCCCTCAACCCGAGGTCATCGATCCACGCGGCGAGATCCTCTGATCGTCGCATACGATTCGCGCCCGCAACCACCAGCTGGAGGTCCGGGTGATCAGCGTGCACGAGGGCGAATGCCTCCAAAACGCAGCGTGGATGCCGTCGTTCGAGAACTGTTCCGGGTAACAGAACGTAAGGTGACCCGACTCCCAGATCGTTCAGGATGCCTGCGTCCTCGTGCCGAGAGGCCGGGGTGAATGTGCCACCGTCAACTGCCAGGGGTACGACAGCGAGCCGATCGCCGGCAATGCCGTAACGCGCCCCGACAAGGGAAGACATGTGCTCCGTGTCGGTGATCACACGCCGGGCGATCCGTGCCGCCCGCCGCGCGAGGAGTCGTCGGCGCCATCGCTCACGTGGACCGAACTCCTCCGGCAGGACCTCGAAGCTGAGATCGTGGATGGTCACCACACCCGGCGCCGTCAAAGCGAAGGGCAAGGTGTAGGCGGGTCCGAAGACGACGTCCAGATCGACTTCGGCCAGTCTACGCGCGACGAGCACCTGCTCCCACCAGACTCTGCTGCCTCGGTGGTGCGAGTGGTGCGCGTGGTACGGCCCATCCGGAAGGCGAGACGATGAAGGAGGATCTCCCTGAAAGAAGAAATGCCACTCGACTCCGTGGTCCCAGGACTCGAGACCCTGAAGCAGACCGCTCAGGTACCGACCGACACCGGTTGCACGGCCCTCGATCTCGGCTGCAATCACCCCGACCTTCATCGCGCCCATCCTACCCCGGTCCCGTGCCCGTGCCCGTGCCCGTTTTCGTTTCCGAATCCCAAGCTGCGGTAAAATCGTCCCTCATGATCCGCCGCCTCACGGCCACAGCCGGTTTCTTCTCCGCCATCGCCCGCGACGGGGCGGGAACCCTGCGAGCCCGCTGGCGGCGATTTCACTCCCGAGTCGTGCACAATCGATCGGAGATCGCCGTCGGTGTCGACGTCTATCCGTTTTACGAGCGAATGACCGGCGTCGGTTGGTACGAGTGGAATCTGTTGGCCGCTCTCGACCGCAGAAACGACGGGATCACCTACAACCTCTATGCCCGCACATTCCTGGCGCCGGACGACACGCCGCCCCCAAAGATGCCGGGATCGCGGAAGATGCGTCTGCGGGTTCATCAGATCCCCGGTGGATTCTTGTTGCCGCTTCGACCCACTCTCGCGCTGCTGCGCCACGTCGTCGAGCCGATCTTGCGGATACTGGACGGTAACCACGTGCTCTTCGCTCCGAACTTCTTCCTCCACGGCGACCAGGAGCCATTCGGCCGGGCTCAGGTGGCGACGGTCCACGATCTCGCCTTTGCCTCCATGCCGGACACCGTCTCACCTATGACCCTGGCCGGGCTGAAGAGGCATCTCCCGGGGACGCTCTATCACGCGGATCTCCTGATCGCGGTCTCCGATGCGACCGCCGGTGATCTGGTCGATCGTCTCGAGATCAACCCCCGATCGATCCGGACCGTCCACGAGGGTGTCGACCCGGGGTTTGCGGACGGCGCCGAGGCAGATCCGCCACCCGGAATCTCGCAGCCGTATCTGCTCTTCGTCTCGACCCTCGAGCCGAGGAAAAACGTGATCGGGGTTTTGCGCGCCTTTCGGCTGTTGGTCGAATGGGGTTATCAGGGCGAGCTGGTCCTCGTCGGCCGCTGGGGTTGGAGGACCGACGCCATTCGCGACGAGCTCGAAGGCTCGCCGGTCCGTGGGCGTATCCGACACCTCGATTACGTGGACCGCCCCCGGCTCGCGGCCTTGTACGGCAACGCGGATGCGACTCTTTTCCCGTCGTGGCTCGAAGGCTTCGGGCTTCCACTCCTGGAAAGCATGGCCTGCGGGACGCCGGTCGTGACCTCCGGCACGACCTCGATGCCCGAGATCGCCGGCCCGGCAGCGATCTACGTCGATCCCGAGAGCCCGCACAGCATCGCCTCCGCGACCGCGGCACTCCTCCGCGATCCCCAGCACCGGGATCGTCTGGTGGCCCTGGGCCGCGAAAGGGCTGGAAAATTCTCCTGGGATCGGGCCGCGGAGGCGACTGCCCAGGTTTTGCGCGAAGCGGCCGGTTTGCCCGTCGAAGGCGCCGCAGAGTATCGAGCTTGATCTGATCGCACTCCCGATTCCGTTCCTCAAACAGCAGTCCGGCTTCGACCGCGTTCAACCCGCAAAGACGCCAAGCACGCAAAGAAGAACCAAAAGTGGCCCTTTGCGAATTCTTCGCGCGGGCGGGACGGTGGGCGGCTTTGCGCCTGGGCGATTTCAAAATCCCCGCAGCCAGCAGGGCTCACCAGAATCGGATGAAAATTACCTTGGCGCCAGCCGCGTCTTGATGGGCAGTGTTCGCGTCCAATTCCACTGGGCGCGGCACTTTTCCGGTATCTCGATACGGTTTCGAGTCGCCACCGCCAAGCCCGATACCGATTCCGAAGAGAAACTAAGCTCTCGCCTCGTGCAATGCGATCCGAAAGGTGCGCCAGAGGATCTTGATGTCCAGCCCAAAGCTCCAGTTCTCGATGTAGTAGAGGTCGTGCGCGACCCGCTGCCGAATCGAGGTGTCACCGCGCAGCCCGTTGACCTGAGCCCAGCCCGTGAGCCCCGAGCGCACCCTGTGGCGGGAGTTGTAGGTGGGATACCGGTTCCGGAATCGCTCGACGAACTTCGGTTGCTCGGGCCGGGGACCAACGAGGGACATGTCTCCGCGCAGGACGTTGAAGAGCTGCGGGAGCTCGTCGAGGTTTGTCCGGCGGAGGAAATCTCCGATCCGCGTGACGCGCGCGTCCCGGCTTCGGGTCCAGCGGGCCTCGCCATTCCCCTCGGCGTCGATCCTCATCGACCGAAACTTGAATAGCCTGAAAGAACGACCGTCGAGACCTGTCCGCACCTGGGAGAAAAACACCGGGCCGCCATCCTCACGCTTGATGAGCCAGGCGACGATCGGGAAGAGCAACGATGTCGCCACCAGCAACAGGGCCGATCCAAAGATGTCGAATGCCCGTTTGACGATCTGGTTCCAGCCTTGAAGCGGGATCTGGGTCAGATTGATCAGCGGAAGGCCGTCGAGGTCCTCGATGCCAGCTCGCATGACGTAATACTGGAGGACATCAGGAACCACCTTGATGTCCACCAAGAGCTGCCCGGCACGTCGCACGAGCTTCACCGTACGGTAATGGGCTTCGAGGGGCAGGGCGATCATGACCTGGTCGACCTTTTCCTCCCCGATCACACGTTCGAGGTCGCGGGTGGTGCCGAGGACGGGCACGCCTTGGATGCGGCGTTGCTGGCGGCCCGGGTCGTCGTCGAGAAAGCCGACGATCGAGAATCCGTACTCCTTGTGAAGGTTCAATCGCTCCACGACCGTCCGCCCGAGCTCTCCTGCGCCGACAACCAACACCCTCTGGAGGTTGCCGCCGGACCGCCTGATGCGCGCCAGGGACACGCCGATCAACCATCGTGTGAGACCTACGAGCACCGCATCGACCGCGGCGAACACGGCCAGGAAGAGCCGCGAGTACGTGAAATCGGGCGGCCGATAGAAGGTCAATCCCGCAGTCAGGAGCACGGTCGCCAGCATCACCGCTACCAGAACACGCATCGACTCGTCGAAGCGCGAGCGAATCCGGCGCCTCTGATACAGGCCCTGGAAATAGAAAACGATCGGGTACAAGACGACCACGACCGGTACCAGTTGCAGGTACATGTGAGCCGGCGGCACGCCCTTGGTCACCGGCTGGATCTGCACCTCGAATCGCAGCCAGTAGGCAACGATGACCGCTGCAGCAGTCGCGAGGATGTCGCCGATCAGCTGCAGCAGGAGCTGAAACTGCCGCCGTCGTTCAATCACTCCCGAGCCTCTCCGAAACCGAGACGATCGAGCAGGAATCCGAAGCGGGTGCGAAACCGCTCGCGCGAAAAGATGTCTGCGCGACCACGAAGCTGTCGAGGGTCCCATGTCCGGCCGAGAACACGCTCCGCCGCATCCACAAGGGCATCGACAGATGACTCCCCGGCCAGCTCGCCCTCCACACCGGCACGGATGACGTCCGCAGTGCCGGAGTGTGCGAGACCGACGACCGGCGTCCCGCAGGCCAGAGCCTCCACCGAGACCATGCCGAAATCCTCGACGTTGGGAACGAGCAGGGCCGCTGCGCGGCGGTAGGCCTCGCGCAGCTGCTCCCGATCCAGCCAGCCAAGGAATCGCACATCGGAGCCCCCGAGACGCCGGAGAGCCCGCATCCTCGGGCCGGTGCCGACGATCTCGAGTCTTCGACCGAGCTTTCGGGCAACCGCAATCGCATCCTCCACCCTCTTGTACGGAACGAGGGCGGCCACCGTCAAGAGATTGTCTCCGCGTTCACCACCCGGCGTGAAGTACTCGGTGGCGACCGGTGGAGGGATGACCTCCGCGGTCCGGTTCCAGTAGTGCTTGATCCTCCACGCCACCAGACGCGAGTTGGCGACGAGGCGGTCGACACGCGCCGAGGACACCATGTCCCACTGCCGAAGGCGGGCGAAGCGCATCTCGACGATCGGTCGCAGAAGCTTCGGGATCGGATCCAGATATTGGTTCCTCTGGTCCCAGACATAGCGCATCGGAGTGTGGACATAGCTCAGGTGGAAGGCCCCGGGAGGAGGAATCACACCCTTGGCGACCGCGTGAGAGGTCGAGATCACCAGATCGAAGTCTCTGAACACGAAGGACTCTACGGCGGCCGGCATCAGTGGCAAGAGGTATCGCCACCGTCGACCGCCGAACGAAGGGGTCTGGAGCCACGAAGTATTGATCGGGTGTTCCTCAAGCAGCGGCGCCACGCTCCCGGCACGGTGGACCAGCGTGTAAATCGGCGCAGATGGAAAGAGACGGGCGATGTCGTAGAGGACCCACTCGCCCCCACGCATACCGGTCATCCAATCGTGCACCAGGGCAACCCGCACTCAAGCCTCCCCGAGAGCCATTCGGTAAACGGCCACCGTCTCTTCCACCATGCGCTCCCAGCTCAGGTTCTCGGCCCGCTTCCGCCCTGAGTCGATCATCCGCCTGCGCAACGGGTCGTCGACAAGCACCCGCTCGAGCGCCTCGGCGACCTCATCCACCTCGAGCGGATTGACCAGGCGTGCGGATCCATCGCCCAGTTCGCGCATGGCGCCGAGGTTGGACGTGATGACCGGCAAGCCGGCACACATCGCCTCGAGCACTGGCAGACCGAAGCCCTCATAAAGCGAAACGTGGAGCAACACCGCGGACACATGGTACAACGCGTAGAGGTGGGCGCGCGGCACGCGTCCGAGAAAACGGATGCGCTCGCCGAGGCCGAGACGCTCGGCCCGCACGGCCAGCCGGCTCTCCGCATCGGCGCCGCCGAGAAATACCAACTGGCCGGGAAAACGGTGATGCCGCACCGCGAGGTGGTAGGCGCGCAACACCATGTCGAGATTTTTGTGTGGCTTGTCGTTGGCGACCACCAGGATGAGCGGTGACCGTAACCCATAGTGGGCCTTGAGCTTTTCGAGCTCTTCCTTGGGCGGACGCTGCGCGAGCTTCGGGTCGACGCCGTTCGCCACCACCATCAGTCGCTGGGGGTCGGCAGCGAAGAGATTGATCAGGTCGCGCCGTGAAGCGCGCGACACCGTGATCACCCGACGCGCCCGCCGCAGCGCAGAACCGATCATCAGGCGGACGTAGATTCGTGCGAGATGGGGCCGGTCACGCGGTGGATAGAACAGCTGGATGAGATCGTGGACCGTGACCACCATCGGGCGCGTCACCAGGTGAGGCGCCACATAATGGGGAAAGTGGACGAGGTCCACCTTCTCCCTCCATAGGGCGGCGGGGAGCTGGGCGTGCTCGGCAACAGTGTAACCACGGGCCGAGGTCGTGATCACCCGAGCACGCGGGGCGAGCGACGCGACCCGTTCCTCGTACCCGGATCTCGTCAGCACCGTGAGTTCGACGTCCGGACGAGTGTCGAGACCACGCAGCAACGCGCGAAGATAGGTGCCGATCCCGAAGTCGGTCAGCTTCCGCGCGTCCAGGGCCAGTCGCAACGCCATGCCGTCATTGTAACGTTGATCGCCAATGCCGCTCCGTCGGCGGCGAATGGTCGGAGGGCAACTGGCGATCCGGTCGACAGAACGCTCCTCGCCATTCCCAGCCCCGCACCTATTTCCTCTCTATACTGAAGCAGATGCGTACAGGCCTCGTCATCCCATCTGTCGGCGCGCCTCACCTCGAGCACTGTATCGAGGCGGTCACCGCCCTCGACCCGGGGCCCGACCAGGCGGCCCTCGTGCTCTCGGGAGCTTCCGACGCGCCATCTGTACCCAGGAATTTCAGTGTCCAGCGATTTCACAGCCGCTTGGGGTTTGCGGCGGCGGTCAACGCCGGCTTTGCTTCTCTTCCCGGTGAACTCGATGCCGTGGCCGTCTTGAACGACGATGCCACACCCGAATCGGGCTGGCTCGGCGTTCTCGCGGACGCCCTCGATCGAGAACCCAATCTCGCGTCTGTCCAGGGGACCGTTACGGATGCCTCCGGCACGGCCGTCGACGGACGGGGCATCCTTTTCGATCGTGCCGGCCTGCCGGTTCAGATCGACCGCGGCCGCGCGGTCGAAGATGACGCCGGAGAACGCTCGGTGCTCGCCGTTTCCGGCACCGCCGGGCTGTATCGGATGGAGGCTTTGAGGCAAGGGGCCATGGCGGGCTTCCAGATCTTCGATCCGCGGTTCGGCAGCTACCACGAGGATCTCGACCTCGGGCTCCGGCTCTGCCGTCTCGGATGGCGGGCAAAGTGGGTCGGCGGCGCCCGCTGTCGGCATCTCGGCTCCGCCAGCGGGTCCTTGCTGAAATGGCGCCACCCGTGGTGGATCCTCGCCAATCGTTGGCGAGCGCTCGCCGGCCATCTCAGCGCGGCCGCGCTGCTCGGGGCGGTGCCGACGTTGCTGCGCGGTGAACTCAGGGCGGTTCGCACACTGATGCGAACGAATCCGAGATCGCTCCCGGTCGCAACGGCGGTTGCCGCCGCCGCGCCGCTGTTGGTCGCTCGAGCTTGGCTGAGACGGACCCCGGGTCCGCGCCTTCAATCGCTTCCGGACTTCGGGACATGAGGGTCCTCGTTCTCACCGACGACCTCGTCGGACCGGTCATGGCCGGTTCGGCGCTGCGCGCGTGGGAGCTGGCGCGGGCTCTGCTCAACGACGGACACGACGTCGTCATCTCCGGCGGCGCCGGGTCCTCCCACCCGGAAGGGCATGGACCACCGGTGGTCGACAGACCACCGTGGCGCTGGGCGGATGCCTTGCTGGCCCCTCCTTGGTGTCTGCCCACCCGGGCTTTTGTCGGTGATCACCTTCTGGTCATCGACGGCGTCACACCCCTGCTCGCCGAGCTCGCCGCAAGCCCTCAGACTCGAGTGATCGCTCGTCGACGCCGCACCGCCGGTGCGCGCCTCCCGTTGGTGGCGGCGCGAGCCGATGCGGTCCTCGTCGCCGGCGACGAGCAGATGGCATGGTGGTCCTCCCGCGTGTCGCATCGCTCTGACGTGCCCCTGATTCCCGTCCCTTTCGGCATCTCGGAGACCGATCCGTCCTCCGATACCGACCCGATCGATGGCGTTCCCGCCGGATGGTCAGTGGTGCTGTGGTGGGGCGGTGTCTGGCCGTGGCTCGATCTCGAGACCCTGCTCGCGGCCAGGGCGCGCCTCGGCTCGGCGCGAGTCAGCGTCGTCGTACCGACAGCCGATCGTCCGGGAGGCGGCGCTCATTTCACATCACGCGAGCTCGAAGCTGCTGCCGCGCGGCACGGCCTCGAGAAACCGGCTGTCGTACCGCTCGAGCGATGGGTCCCCTACGCCACGCGTGACCGGGTCCTCAACCGCAGCTCGATCCTGGCGGTGCTTCACCGGACCGGCCCGGAATCCGAGCTCAGCTTCCGCACTCGAGCTCTGGACGGAGTCTGGGCTGGGGTGCCTTTGCTTCTCAGCGAAGGTGGTGCCGCCGCTCGCATTGCCAACGCTCAGGGGTGGGGAGCCGTGGTGCCGACCGGCGATGCCAAGCTGACGGCGGCCGCCCTCGACCTCCTCTTGAGTGAACGCTCACAAGGGCGCTGCCGCACCGCCTTGGCGGACAGCCGTGAGGAATGGCGATGGTCGACCGTCGCGCAGCCACTACTGGACGTCCTCCCAGAGATTTCCAGGTGCCACCGCGGGTCACTGGCACCGGCCGCTCTCCGCGCCGCGGCGGTCCTCGCCGGGCAATCGCCGGAAGGTACTGCATGAAGTCCCAGGTTGATGCCGTAATCGTGCGCTGGCGCGGTGGCGACGAGGTCCGCCACTGCCTCGGCACACTGCTCGCCAACGGTGGGCCGCGCCTTCGCAGCGTCGTCCTGGTCGACTCGGGATCCGGTGATGGGGAAGCCGAGCGGCTGGCCGCCGAGTTTCCCGACGTCCAGGTCGTCGCTCTCGAACACAATCGTGGTTTCGCATACGCCGCGGATCGCGGCGCAGGTGAGTCGTCCGAGCCGTTGTTGCTCCTTCTCAATCCGGACACCGAGGTGCTCGAGGGCGCAGTGGAATCGCTCGCGTCCGTGGTCGACAGCCGCCCGGGCGTAGCGGGAGCTGTACCGCTTCTGGAGGGTTTCGATGGTGCCTCACAGCACCGTTGGCAGCTCAAGCGCCTTCCAGGGGCAGCTCGGCTCGCCCTTGGTCTCTCGGGCGCGCCCGCCTTTTCGTCACCGCCACTTGCCCCCGCCACGGTTCCGCAGCCGGCGGCGGCGGCGTGGCTGATTCGTCGGGACGTGTGGGAAGCCCTCGGCGGGCTCGATCCGACCTTCGAGCCTGCCTGGTGGGAGGACGTCGACTTCTGTGTGCGTCTCGACGAAGGTCTCGAGGATCCAGGTTTCCCCGCAAACGAAGGCTTTGTGGTCGAACCCTCGGCGCGCCTCCTCCACCGCGGTGGATCGAGCATCGCCGAGCTCGGCCGCGGGGCGTTTTTTGCCGCCTACTACACCAATCTCCTGCATTACACGGCGCGCCATCATCCGGGACGGCTCGGTTTGGTTCGAAAGTGCCTCCGGCTCGTTCTCCGAGGGCGGATGCTCCTCCAGCCCGATCAGCGCGACGCGTACAGAGCTGCCCTGGAGACGATCAGAACGGCCACACCAAGGGGGCAAAGAGGGTCGCCGCCCCGATCAGGAGGGCACTGAGCGGGAGCCCGACCCGGGTGAAATCGGTGAAACGGTACCCTCCGGGGCCGTAGACCATGAGATTGGTCTGATACCCGATCGGCGTCAGAAAGCTCGCCGAAGCGATGAGGGCCACCACCATGACGAAGGGGCGAGGATCGACCCCGAGGTCGAGGGCCGTTGCCACGGCGAGCGGGAACATCAGCGCCGCCGCCGCAGTGTTGGTGACAACCTCGGTGAAGAGCATCGTCAAGAGGGCGAGCGCCGCAAGCACCGCATAGGGACCCCAGAGGCCGACGGTCGCAACGGTCGAATGCGCGATGGCGTGCACCGCACCTGAATTGAAAAGTGCAAGTCCGAGCGCAATGGCGCCCGCGATGGCGAAAAGCGTCTGCAGCTCGAGCGCCTGGCGCGCTCTCGCCACCGAGATACAGCGACCGACGATCATCGCACCGGCGATGAGAAAGGCCGACAGAACCGTCGGGATCACCTGGCTCATCAGCAATACGATCATCAGCCCCAGCAGGACGAGCGATAGACCCGCCTGGGCGTGGCGCGGCGGCTGGGAATCCGCGACACCGCTGACCAGGAAGAAATCCCGGTTGTTGCGGTGGGCATCAACAAAATGCGGACCGGTTTGCAGGAGCAGGGTGTCACCCGAGCGGAGCACGACCTCGCCCACCCTGCCGGACAGACGGGTTCCCCCGCGGTGCACCGCGACCACCGCCGCGTTGTAGAGAGCGCGGAAGTTGCTCTCGATGATGCTCTGACCGATGATCGGGGAGGTCGGCGAAACCACGGCCTCAGTCAGCATGCTTTCCCGCTGAACGGAAAGCTCCTGTTCGTAGCCGGGATCCGCCACCGGGATGAGTCCGGGCAGCTTCTCCAAATCGACAATCTGGCTCACGACACCGCTGAAGCTGAGCACATCACCCGGCTCGATCAGGTGATCCGGTTGGACGGGCGCGATCAGCTCGCCGTCCCGTACGATCTCATGGAGGTAAAGGCCGTGGAGGTGGCGAAGGCCGGCTTCCTCGACGTGCATATCGACGAACTGACACCCGTCAGCGACCCTCATCTCGACCAGATACTCGCGCGGCGAAGTGCCGATCTCCTCGAGCATGTCCATTCGTTCGGGCAGCAGGCGACGGGAGAAGAGAATCAGGTAGGCAATGCCGAGGATGGCGCACGGGATCCCGACGGCGCCTATTTCGAACAAACCCATCGGTCGAAGCGACTGCGCGAGCTCGGGTCGCGCCGCCGCGGTGTCGGCCATCATGCCGTGGACCACGAGGTTGGTCGAGGTGCCGATCAGGGTCGTCATGCCACCGAGGATCGACATGAATGAGACGGGAATCAGGAGCTTCGATGGTGAAACACGGTGTTTCGCAGACCACCCGGTCAACATCGGAATGAGCATCGCCACGACCGGCGTGTTGTTGAGGAATGCCGAGAGGACCGGCACCACCATACCCAGACGGATCATCAGTGCCCGAGTTGATCGGACGCCTCGCAAAAACCTCCGTGCGACAAGATCAAGAGCCCCTGTCTCGCGAACGCCGGCGGCAACCACATAGAGGGCGGCGATCGTCAGCATCCCCGAGTTGGTGAAGCCGACGAACATCTCTTCAAGGCTGAGGATGCCCGCCAAACCGCACGCGAGCACCGCTCCCCACAGAAGGGCATCGGCGGCCAGGTTCCGAGCCAGGCCGGCAACCACGAGCGCTGTCACGAAGAGAGCGAACCACGCGGTCCAGGTCATTCGTTCGCAGCCCTCCCAACGCTCATTCGGTTCACCACGGACGACCATTGGCCACTCGATGGTGGGTCGAGGTCGCACGAGACAGGACCACAACCACCCGCCACGGGGAGGGTGCGGGGATCTCCGAGTTCGGGGCTCAACGGCGAACTCTCGTCAAGCATCACAACTCGCAGAATACCATCGCGAACCCCGGGCCTCCTCAGGCGTGGATCCGCGACGAGCTCAACGAATCTCGACAGCGTCGAGGCAGAGACCGAGCTTTCGGCGATCGTTCCCTCGGCCCAGGAGGGCGGGTTGGAAGGTCGGGGTGCGAATTTCGATCTGCACCGGTCCGTCGCCGAGCGGGATATCGAACCAGCGGCTCGTCTGCCAGCCGTCCGCAAGCCGGTCGTCGCCGATGTGCAGACCTCGCGCGAAGACGCTGACCGGCAGGGGCTTCGTGGGGTTCCCGCCTCTCGACCACACGAAGCGAAGCTGCTCACCCGCCCCAACCAACACCCTGGCATGACCTCCCGTCCAACGGAAGCTTCTCCCCTTCGCCCGTTCGGGATGATGACAACCCGCCACACTCAGCTGGTCGTCCTCTCCAACATCGAGTCGATCGGGTACCGTCCAGCTCCTCATGTCGGCGCTGAAGAGTCGAAATGTGGTCGTGCGCGGCAGCGCGGCCTTCAGGGGCGGCGAGTTCGTCTGGCTGATGCCACGCCGTTCTTCAGCGACGACTCCCAGCAGACCCTTTTCACGTTGTTCGTTCGTGAGCATAACGACTCCGGGAACTCCGCCGACGAAACCCTGAAGCACCTCGAGGACTCCCGGAGGACGAAGGTCAAGGCAAAAAACGGAATCTCCACCAAGCAGGAGGTGGGGAGCGTAGCGCCACGCCTGCCCGGTCGCGAGAACTACCCCTCGCCCCCTGGTGACCCGCCGGAGCTCCGTCAGAGTTTCGACAAAACCATTCCCGTGACGCACGAGAACGGCCGGATATTGAACCCACAGGGCCGGCAGCGCCGCCACGGCCAGCAGCAGGCACGCGATCGCAGTGGGGATCGGCCGCGCAATCCGGAGTCGCCGGCTCATCCGAAGCGCGAGTTCCCGGACGAGGTACCCGAGAAACAGGGCTCCCAGAGGCACCGTGATCGGGAGGTATCGCCGTGCAGCGAATGGGTAGTACGGCGAGTCACCACTGCCGAGAAAGAGGTAGAGGCTGAGGAGAACGAAAACGAAAGCCGGCAGCACGAGCCACATCGCGCGCCGTCGCCACAGGTACCAAGCAAGGCCGATGGCGGCGCCCCACAGGACGAGAGGCCCGCTCAGGGTCGCATAGTCGCGCACGTGGCTCGCCTTGGCCGACGACCACAGAAGACCCAGAGCAATCATGTACACGACGGCGAGCGCCGGAGGCGCCGCTCTGGCCACCCTCGACCACACCAGGCGGAGGAGCAGGACAAGGCCGCACCCAACCAGAACGACCTTGAACCCGGACAAGATCAGGAGCTGCCCGAGGTGGTTCTGGAGGTGTGGCGTCGCCAGCCACGCATCGAGGGCGAAGGCCGGCGGCAGCAGCACGGCAAAACCTACTGTTGCCCTCAGATGACGCAGGGGCAGAAGAACACACACGAGCACGACCGCGCCGGCCACGGCCCAGGCGAAGAACTTCGTGAGGATCGCCAGGGCCAGAAGTGCCGCCGGCATCAACGATCCACGCGCGGTCGGCGCGCGCAGAAACAGTACCATCCACAGGAGCCAACCGGCCAGAAGGCCGGCGAGGAAGACCTCGGCGCTCGGGTATTTGACGAAGACGAGGAAGATCGGGTTGAGCAGAAGCACCGCCAGGCCCGCAAAGCGCCAGTCGCGGCCGAGCAGGACCCGGAAGAGCGCATCGCAGCCGAGAACGAGCATCACGGCGCCCAGGAGATTCGCCGCCAAGACCCCATGCATCCCCAACCAGGCGCCAAAGATGGCGCCCCAGACCGGAAAGAGCGGGAAGAACTGGGGTACGACCTGCTGGCCGCGAACGATGAAGCCGGGTGCCACCTCGCGCCACGGCCGGACGTACGGCGGCTCGTAGACGACCAGCTCCTCTGGCACGCCCGCTGGCACGACCTCGTCGAGGGGCCACGACCAGCGACCAGTTTCGGACAGGTGGACGGCGGAGATCGTGTAGACCCCGGCGTCCCCGGTCCCGTCAAACGGCTCACCCGAGGTCAGCACAGCGAAGATCGCCACGACGATCAGGAGCAACACTGTTGGAAGGTGGTGACGCAGCCCGAGCGCGGGCCAGGCTCCTGCGCGAAATCGAAAATAAAGGAGCGGTGCCTCGAGCGCAGCCAGCAACGGCACGCTGAAGTTGCCCGACAACATGAGGGCCAGACCAACGGCTGAGGTCACCGCGACGCTGGCGAAGATCACGAAGGGGAGGCGAAGCCGCCGCGGATAGCCGCTTGGGAGCAGAGCGTATCCGGGCAGCAGCATGAGAACCGGGACCAGGAAGAGGGCGTGAACCGGACTCACAGCAGGGACCCCCGGCTCATTGACTCACCTGCATGCTTCATCGTCATCCATGAGTATACTGATCGACCGCTGCCTCCATCACAGGTCCGACCCGCGTGACCGCCCCGATCCCTCCTGACTCCTTCTTCGGGACGGAAGATGTGCCAAGATGGCGTCGTGAACGTCGAAACCCCCTTCGCGGTGGTCATCGTGACCTTCGACCACGCCGAGACGCTCCCCCGATGCCTGGCCGCGGTGGAGCGCCTCGATCCCGCTCCGGCTCGATTGGTGGTGGTTGACAACGCTTCATCCGACGCCTCGGTCGAGATCGCTTCGAATCGGTCGGGCAATCTCAACTCCGAGGTCCTGTGCGAGGCGCGAAACACCGGTTTCGCCGCCGCCGCCAACCGCGGTATCGCCGCCACATCGGAGCCCTGGATCCTGCTCCTCAACCCGGACTGTGCACCGATGCCGGATTGCGTGAGGCGCCTCTTCCAGGCGGTTGCGAACACGTCGCAAGGCGACAGGATCGGCGCGGTCAGTCCGAAGCTGCTGCGCGCCGAAGGGCCCGATCTCGAAGCCGGAATGACCATCGATGCTGCCGGGATGATCGTCACGCCTTCCGGACGCCACCTCGATCGCGGAGCGGGCCTGCCGGACGACGGTTCATTCGATCGCCCGGCCTGGGTCTTCGGGGGCACGGCGGCTGCGATCCTCCTGCGACGGAAGGCCCTTGCGGATGTCGCCTATCCGGACGAAGAGATCTTTGCCGAATCCTTCTTCGCTTACCGCGAGGACGCCGAGCTCGCGTGGCGCCTCCAGCTGCGCGGTTGGCGTTGTCTCTACGCTCCCGAGGCAGTCGCCGCTCACCGGAGGGGGTTCCGGCCCGAAGAGGGGCGCGAGGGCCACGAGACCATCAACCGTTACTCGGTGCGCAACCGCTTTCTGCTCCGGCGCCACTGTGCCGACACCCGGTGGCACCTTCGATGCTTTCCGTGGTGGTTCGTGCGCGACCTGGTGGTCATCGGCGCATGCCTGACCGTCGAACGGTCCTCGCTGCCCGCCCTGGCCGATCTGTGGCGCCTGCGTGCTGACTCTCGACGGCGTCGCCAATGGGTGGTCGGCCGCCGCACCGTGCCGCCCCGACAGATCAACCCTTGGTTTCGTAGACGAGGACGGGTGGAGGAGGTCGAAGGGGCGTGAGACTCGCGATCATCGGCACCCGCGGGGTGCCCGCAAATTACGGCGGCTTCGAGACCTTCGCCGAGGAGCTCGGAGCGCGCCTCGCGGAGCGCGGCCACGAGATCACGGTCTACGGCCGCCGCGGTTTCATCGACCCTGGGCTCGAGGACTACAGGGGCATGCGGCTGGTGGTCCTGCCGGCCTTGCGTACCAAGCACCTGGAGACCGTCTCTCACACCATGCTGTCAGCAGTCCACGCGGCACGGAAGGGTTATGACGTCGTCTTGATGTGCAACGCGGCCAACGCCCCCTTTGTCCGCATTCTGCAGATGGCGGGCGTCCCGGTGGCACTCAACGTCGACGGCCTCGAACGGAAGCGGCGCAAGTGGGGGTGGGCCGGGCGCAGCTACTACCGCCTCGGGGAGTGGTTTGCCGCCCGACTGCCCAACGCCCTCGTCACCGACGCGGAGGTCATTCGCCGCTATTACCGTCGTGCCTACGGGGTGGCATCTGAGATGATCGTCTACGGCGGCGACCTCGAAGCCCCCGAAGGCTCCGGAGTGCTCCCCGAGCTTGGCGTCGAGCCCGGAGGGTACTTGCTCTACGTCTCGCGCTTCGAGCCGGAGAACAACCCCGACCGGGTCGTGGAGGCCTATCGTCTGGTCGAGGGCTCGCGGCCTCTCATCATGGTCGGCGGAGCTCCCTACGCGCGTGGTCTCACCCGCCGCGTGACCGAGCTTGCCGACGACCGGGTGCTGCTTCCTGGTCCGATCTACGGTGAGGGGTACCGGCAGCTTCTTTTCAACTGCCGCGCCTATATCCACGCCACCGAGGTCGGCGGCACGCACCCCGCCCTGGTCGAAGCGATGGGCGCCGGGCGGCCGGTGCTGTACTATGACACGCCCGAGAACCGGGAGGTTGCCGGCGGCGTCGGCGCGCCCTTCCGCTTCGAAGGCGCAACCCGTCTCGAGAGCACGATCGCTGCCGTGATCGACGACGAGCATCGACTCTCTGAGATGGGGCGGCGTTCGACACAGCGGGTCGCGGAAAGATATCGGTGGTCGGACGTGGCCGACCGATACGAAAGGCTGTTGGAGGGCTTGTGCTGAAGGAACGGGCGAAGGTCGTCGCCTACTGGGTGTGGAGCGCCGATCTGGTGCTCACTACCGCGGCCTTTCTCCTCGCCTGGTGGTTGCGCTCCCACATCGCGCCCCAGCTCGCGCCCTCGATTTTCCCGACCGAGCTCTACCCGCTCTCGCGCTACCTCGGCCTGCTGCCGCTCGTCCTCGCCATCTGGACGCTTCTTCTGGTCACCCGCGAGGCCTACACATCCCGTCGTACCGTCGCCCTCGCCGCGGAGGTCTGGCAGGTGGTCCAGGTGGTCGGCGGTGGCACCCTCGTGCTCGCCGCTGCCGGGTGGCTGCTTCGCCTCGATTTCGTTTCACGGCCATTCCTGATCCTATTCGCCACCCTCAATCTGCTGTTCCTGATCGCCGAGAAACTGGTCCTGCGCCTCTCGGCACGGCGAGTCCGTCAACGCGGATACAACTACCGCAGCCTGCTCATCGTCGGCATCAATCCCCGGGCCGAAGAGGTGGCGCGCATCATCAGCGACCATCCTCATTGGGGCCTCAAGCTCGTTGGTTTTGTCGCCCCCAACGGCGAGCATGCCGCGGAGGTGGCAGGGGTGCCGGTGCTGGGCCGGGCCGACGACCTCCCCGAGATCCTCCAGAACGAGGTCGTCGACGAGGTCATCTTTGTTCTCTCGCGACGGCAGCTGGAGGAGTTCGAGGAGAGCTTCCTCCTGTGCTCGGAGCTCGGCATCCGTGCTCGCGTCGCCCTGTACTTTCCGCACATGAAAGCGCGTGTCGTGCTCGAAGAGCTCGAGGGCATCCCGCTCCTGACCTTCACGACCACCCCCGGCGCACCCTTTCCGATGTTCCTCAAGCGTCTCCAGGACATCTCGGTCTCAGTCCTCGGCATCGTCCTGACGGCGCCCCTGATGCCCTTCATCGCCGCGGCCATCAAGCTCGGCTCGCGCGGCCCCGTCGTGTACTCGCAGATCCGCTGCGGCCTCAACGGCCGGCGGTTCAAGCTCCTCAAGTTCCGCACCATGTACGAGGGTGCCGACCGGAAGCTGGATGAGGTGGCGCACCTCAACGAGGTCGAGGGACCGGCCTTCAAGGCGCGACGCGACCCGCGGGTGACTCCAGTCGGGCGCGTGCTGCGCCGCCTTTCGCTGGACGAGCTGCCGCAGCTTTACAACGTCTTTTTGGGGGATATGTCGCTGGTCGGCCCGCGGCCCCCGATTCCCGAGGAGGTCGAGCAGTACCAACGATGGCAGCGACGGCGCCTGTCGATGAAGCCCGGGATCACCGGTCTGTGGCAGGTATCGGGTCGCGCTCAGCTGGAAGACTTCAACCGATGGATCGCCCTCGACCTTGCCTACATCGACCAGTGGTCGCCGTGGCTCGACTTCAAGATCCTGCTCAAAACCATCCCCGTGGTTCTCTCCACCCGGGGAGCCGCCTGAGATCGACGGCCTATTCTTCTTCTTCTTCGAGGGCCGCGAGCTCCGCCGGGCTGAGGAAGAGCGCGGGCTCCCAGAACCTCGCGGAAGACTCGATCTTGGTGACTCTCGTCAGGCCGCTTTCCTGACCCTGGGGATCGATACCGACGGACAGGATCTGCTCGGCGATCTTTACCCCCTCGATCTCGTGATGTTTGAGGATCCGATAGCGGACACCCACCGGTGAGACCTTTCGATACTCAACCGGTGGCACGAACTCGTAGCCCAGGATCGAGTAGTCATCCTGGGCCACGACCATGAGCCACGTGGTCGTCAACACTGGCGAGAGGAAGAACCCCTTGCTGAATGGGATTGCCAGCACCCACACGTCGCGCCCCTCGAGCGTCGACTCTCGCGCCTCGATGATGCCCACACCCTCCATCTCGAGGCTGAACGGCATCAGCAGCGGGAAAACCGTCTGGTTGAGGGTCTTGCGGGCCATGGTCGGTGCCTGCGGCCGGTCATCCAACACGCCATCGACGACGCCCCATCCGCCTGCGGCGTTGGCTCCAACGACCGTCCCATTCGGGTGCTCGAGGCGCAAGTTTGCGAGGTCCCGAGTGTCGACGACGAGAGTGTATTCCTTGGTCGTCTGTGTCCCGTCGTTTCGTGTCTGTTCTTCGTGAACCACGAGCTGGACCGCACCGAACTCCGCAAATGCGTCACCGCCCGCAGCGGCAATCATGCGTTCGACGATCTGCTTCGCATTCGGCATTTCCTGAGCCAACGCGGAGCTCGCGAGAACCACCAGGGAAAGAAAAACGCTCAGTCTGCGACACAACATAGAGAACTCCTTCATGAATGCCAATGTGGCGCTTCGCCGGGGGCGAGGGGATTATAAAGCAATTGCTGTGCCACCCGAGAAAAGGTCAACGAACCGGGGGCGCATGCACGCCCCCGGTCAAATGCGAAGATGTTGCTCTGGCTACCGCGCGAGACCCATGTAGCGGCGTTGCGCCGGGACAAAGATCGAGTCCTGGTTCTTGTTGTCGATTTCGGTCGCAAAGGCCGCGACGCTGCCCCCATCGAGGACCTCGACCTTGATCGTGCCAATCATGCTGGAGTCGATCCCGAGCTTTCCGAAGATCTCCCAGAGCTTGTAGACCCTCGGCCCGACCAGCAATGACCAGGGCGCGGCAGCCTCCGAGCCGTCGACAGCATAGATCGTGATCCTGACGTTCGACCACTCGGTGTGGTCGGTGTTCAGCACGTGGAGATTGGTGTGGAAACCCTGACTCGGATCATCGGAGGTGGAGACTCCAACGATATAGCCCGAGTGGCCGGCATCCAGCAGATCGTCTTCCGTGAAGGTCCTGATGCCGAGTCCATAACTTCCGCCCTCGAGGTCGAGGTCAAATGTCCTGGCCGTCACGAGGGGCGACGGGGTGTCATTTTCTCCAATGAACTCGAGGAATCCGCGGGTGTCCTCCAGCCCCCACTGCTCGGCGACGATGTCGCTGAATTCCTTGGAACGGTGAGGGTTGAGCACCGGCCAGTCGAGGTGGTAGATTTCGAGCTCGTCCGGGTTGGATCCGATGACGAACTCCGCCCGCCCGGCGAGCCAATCATCGGTGGGGTTGCTGATCCACACGTCGCTCCGCCAACGAGCGTTCTCGCCCGTCAGGTTGGCAACACCAACGAGCCAGATCCGGTTGTCGCCGGAAAACGTGGGCATCACAACGACCGCGTCCCCGGTCAGCTGGTCGATCACCGTCCCGAAGACATCGACGTCATGACCGAAGGTCTCGACGCGAACTGAGAAGAGATCCAGGTCATCGCCGATTCGCAATCTGTTCGGGACATTGTTGATCTGGTCGGTGCTGTGCGCCGGCACGGTGATCAGAGGCTCCTCGCCAATCCTATCGCCCGCATGGTCGAAGATCTTGATCTTCACCGTCGCGTCTTCATCACCGTAGTTCACAAGCCGGACATTGGTGCGGAAGTTGGCGTTGCTGACCAGACCGGTGAGATCGAGATAATCCATAAGGGACGGCCTCACCGGAATTGTTGGCACGAAGACCCCGAGGCTCCCCTGGGCGGTATCGTTGAACGTCCTCGACACCGTCAACACTTTGCAGCCGCTATCGCTCTGAGAATCGACGCGCATCGAGCCGGACAGCGTCTCCTCGCTGTCGAGAGACTGGATGGCTTCCGCGACATCGGCGTACTTCACCGTCTCGTTGGGCACGAGTCTGAAACTGCTGTTGGCCAGGGCCTTGCCCACATTGTTCGTCTCACCCGGCTCGTACTCGATCTGAACGTCGATCTCCTCGTCGCACGGGTTGAAGAAGCGAAAATCGGAGACCCAGCTCGTGCCGGCATCTCCGACCGCGCGAACCGCGGCGCCGACCACGAATTCCTCGACCAGCGCCTCTCCGACCGTCACGTACTGCACCGTGGTATCGGAACCGAGGCAGTTGCTGGCAACGAGCATTACCTGATAGACCCCTGGGTCATCGAACCGGAAGCTGAAATCTTGGGTGTTCCCCGAACCGACGATCTCATTCACGACATTGCCGTCATCATCCTCGATGCGGGTGACGGTCCATGCCCAGGCAGACGGCGCTGTGTCGCCCTCGTCAGCCAGCTGGGTCACCTTGTGGACCTCGCCTTCGACCCTGATGTTCGCGATCCGGGGGGACAGTCCTTCGTTCGCCGCCACGGTGTAGGTCACTGTTCCGGGGCCCGTACCGGCATCCGAATCGACGGTCAACCACGAGAACGTCGTGGTCGCGTTCCAAGCGCACTCGTCGGTGGTGTCGACGTTGAACGATCCCGAGCCGCCTTCAGGCTGAAAGGTCACGTTGTACTGGCTCAGCGCGTAGCTGCAGCCACCGCCGCCACCGCCGTCGTCACAGGTGCCACTGTCGGCAACATTCACGGTCACCGGGCCGGCATTCTCCGTACCACCCCCAGCCATCTGCAGGGACACGCTCACCGATTTCTGTCCACCGGAGGCGTAGGCAAAGCTGATTGCCGTGCAGTCGTCCCACAGGGAGGGCACGCAGGTTGCGGTCGACCCGCCCTCACACCCGTCGCCCCCGAAATCCCAGCTTGCCAGCTCGATGTCGCCGACCACGCCGCCGAGCGAGAAGACGATGGTGTCACCGATCTCGGGACTCGTCGGTGCCCACGAAACGACGGCGGCCTTGTTCTGGAAAGCCTTTGACGAGGTATCGCTGAAATACACCGTGTCGCCAGCGTTGATCTCACTCGCGCTCATGGTGAAGCCCGCATCCGGCCGCCCGTCGGCGAGACAGCACTCCCCAACCGGCTGCACCGTGGGGAACTTGGTCTGTGTCCGCGTGTCCGCCAACACCATGGTGATCGATTTCTGGCCCGACGTCGGATAGGTCCACTGCATGTTATTGCAGGTTCCCGAGGGAAGGTAGGCGCAGTTAATGTTGGGGCTGTTGCCACGGCAGTCAGCCTCACCGAAGTCCCAGCTCACAACTTCGAGAAGCGGGTCCACCGTGAAGGTCATCACCTCGCCGATCTCGGGATTGGGTTTGGACATGGTGAAGTTGGCCGGCACAAACTTGGCTTCTTGGCTGACGACGAAGATTTTGTTGGCGGCAATGATGGTGCCGGTTCGCGCGCGCCCCTCGTTGACTGCGACCGAATAGCGGACCGTGCCGCTACCGGTTCCAGACGTCGGCGGCTGGAGGGTGATCCACGAGGACGATGTCGTCGCGGTCCACGAGCACCCGAAACTGGTCGTGATGCTGAATGCGTCCGTGCCACCATAGGGCCCGAAAAGTTGCTCGGAATCACCCAAGGTAAATGTGCATGTGGGGGGAGGAGGAGGCGCCGGGCCAGAGCAGCTGCCACTCGGATCGACCGTCAGAGTTCGCGCGGGCGCAGTGAAGGTGTTGCCGCCGATGACCAGTGAAACGTTGACCGTCTTGGTACCGCTGGTGGAGTACTTGTAGCTCAGGGTCTTGCAGTCGTGCCAGAGATTGGGGGTGCACTCAGGTGTCGAGTCGGCGCCGTCACACCCCGGTCCACCCATGCTCCAGCTTGCGGAATCGATGTCCCCCGTCACGCCATTGATGGTGAAGACGGTGTTCTGACCGATATCCGGGCTGCTCGGGCTGAAGCTGATGGTCGGGTTGATGTTGCCATCGCCGACAAAGAGCTGACGAGGCTCCTCGTCGGACTCCTGGTCGGCGTTGTTGGTGACCGTCAGGGTGATCGTGTAGGTGGTGTTGGGGTTGAGCGAATTGGCCGGTATGACGCACTGGGGCAAGGCGTTGCAACCATTGTAGTCGTGGAACAGACTTTCCACCTTCCACGCGAAGCTCAGGCTCCCCCCGATCGGTTTGGAGATCGAGCCGTCGAGTGTGATCACCTGGGTGTGGAGCGGGCTCGGCGGCGAGATGCTGAAGTCCGCCGCCACTGACGTGACGTCGAACGCGAGCTGATAATTCGCCACATAGGGCCCGCCGGAACTCGCCTCGTGGGCGTAGGTGGCGGCGACCTTGAAGATCCACTCTCCGGCCAACGGCAGCAGCAACGAAGCCACCGTGGGCCCGGTCCGCGTGTCCGGTGTCGTCGCACCCGGCGCCCAGATCTCCCACTGATACGACGACGGAGATCCACCGCTCACAGTCGCTTGGAGATTGACGGTCTCGCCAACGATCACGGCGGCAGGATCGACCGCGATGTTCGCGGTCGGCGCACGATCGATGCCGATCGACACGTCGGCGCTCGGAACGGCCGGTGTGAGCGTGTCGCTCTCGACCTTGATGTGGGCCTGATAGCTCGTGCCCGCCGCAACGTCGGGCGGAATCTGGAAGGCGAGAGGGAGGAGGGTGCCGGCCGTGGGCACCGTGCTTCCCGCAGCCACAACGCTCCCGGGTTCCTCGGTGACCCAGATCGCCCTGCGGTCGACCTGGCCCGTGGAGGCATCGCTGATGGTCACCGTTTCGCCCGGGTAGACCGAGCTCGGCGTCAGCGTCAGGGCGGCGGTGGCCTCAACCGGTGACAGGCAGGCCGACAGATCGAAAACCTGGAGCATGACGTTGCGGCTCAGGTAGAGCACCGAGCCGTCTGGAGAGATCGCGCTGCTGACCGGGACGCCACAGCCCGGCAGCTCGTTGTGGGCGAGGGTGCGATCACCCCAAAAGCTCGGGTCGCCGCCCGCGAACTCCAAGGGTCCGCCGGACCCAACCGTGTACGAGCGTTCCGAACCGAAGTCACCCCCGTACGCGGTGAACATGGTGGCATCGGCGTTGGCGCTGGGTGAGCTCAGGGAAACGATGTTCGTCTCACCCGGAACGCTAAACAGCGCCTGCGGGCTCGTTGGTGATGACAGGTCCCAGATCGTGACCTCACCGTCGCCATTGTCGGCGCGGCCGGAGGCCGCACGCGCGTTGTTGGCGTCGATCGACAAGGTGTACTGTCGGGCCGTCATCAGCGACGGCGAGCTGAGATGGGTCAGGGTGAGCCCGGCTCCGGCCCCGTCGGCCCGGAACACATGGGTCTGGCCACCCACATCGCTCGCGTACAAGTAGAGCGTAGTCCCCACGGTGTAGGGGTGCATCCCCTTGATGAAAACCGAGGCCCCTCCGACCTCCACGCACTCCACGAAGTTGGGCGTGCTGAGACCATTCGTCATGTAAAGGCCCGTTCCGAACATCCCGCAATGCTCTGGGAAGGTCGACAGGACGAGATACTGCTGCCCATCCTTCTGGAAGGTGGAACCGCCCGCAAATGCGTCACCAGGGTTTTTGGCCCAGTACCCTCCAGCGGCAAGGTACGGCTCACTGCCGCTCCCCAGGTCGAAGACCACCGTGCCCTTGACCTTGTGGGCGAAGACGCCGTAACGGCAGTCGTCACACACGTCGAAGTCGAGGAGGTCATAGTCGGAGTCGCCTCGAGTGCCGAACCTGTATTCGGACTTGGCGACGGAAAGCGGGGCAGTGGGGTTGTCGATGTTGTAGATCGAAAGCTCGTTGCCCCGGTTGAAGATGATGTAGTCGTGACCCTTCCAGCGGATGCTCTGCACACCCATGGCCCGTTCGCGCCACGGCTCGTTGACGCAGGTCTCGCTCGTGTCGAGCAGGGTGGTGACCCACTGCGGCTGACACGAATACTGCGCCCAAGCGGGTGTCGTCGGGATCATCACGAGCAACGCGGCCGCGCCGAGCAGCGCAGCGCGCGAGAATTTCTGAGAGGTCCGGTTCCATGAGCAACTCATGCTCACCTCCACCCTGGACGGTACTTTAATAACGGCTTTCGTGTCAACTGATCGAGTCGGTCTAGAGACTTCTTTTTTCAGTACTTTATGCAGAATGTGGTGACGCGTGACCGGGGTCACGGGCGGTTGCGGCATCCCATGCCGCGACGCGGAACGATACGCGCGTGTTGGCGGCTTGTCAACCCGCTCATGGGGCGCGCGGATCTCGGGGGCGATCCGAACTGGTCTCTCACCGCGACGGCTCATCGCATGGCCTTTTTTCGAGGCCGCAGCCGCCGGCTGCGGCCTCGAAAAAAGAGGCGGCCCGAAGGCCGCCTCTCAAGGTTCGTTGTCAGATGCCGATCAGTCGACGTCGTTCAGGCCGAGAAGCGGCAGGACCTCGGTCGCGTCACAGCTGTAGTTGGCCATGACAGCACCGCTCAGGCCAGCGCTGTAGGTGCCGTAGCCGTACTTCACGCCCATCCAGGTCTGGTAGTGATCCACCAGTGCCGGCGATGAAAGCGTCGTGCCGTTCGAGGGCGGCCACACGAACAGCATCCAACCGAAGGCCAAGCCCGGCTCGCCGACGAGGAAGAACTGATCCGCCGAAACCTCCTGGGTCTCGAGCGGCAACAGGTTCGGAACCGGCACCGGATCCACGGTCGGACCACCGGACCACGGCGGCTCGAAACCAGGATCGACCGAGTTCACGTTCTCGTCCTCGTCCCACGCGTAGTAGGTGTAGGCGAAGCAGCTGTTGGCCCACATCTCGGCCGGGTTCGGACCCGTGATCGGATCGTAGATTCCGTCCGCGGGGCTCGAGACGTCGGGACCACGGAGATCGTCGTTGACCGCGAAGACCGTGCTCGCCTTGAAGGCGCGGATGTGGGTGCTGACGTTGGCCGCATCGGCAACCAGGTAACGGAACGCCCATGCATTCGGCAGCGGCTCACGATCGTCTTCCCAAGCCGGGACCGTCTGATGATACCGGTGGTAGAAGGTGGTCGACTTGAAGAAGGGAGTCTGCGTGGTCACGATGCCGTCCTGTGCCTCGAGGTGAAGCGCATTGTCGGCCTCGGAGGAGTTGTTGCCCGGGTTCACCCAGATCACGTCACCGATCAGGACGTTGTTGTCCAGCAGTCCGTGAGGGATACCAGGGGTCGTCACGGGATCCGTGATGGCGGGGTTGAAGTACGCCACCGCGCCGTCGGGCAGCTCCTTGTTGCAGGCGCCGACCACGTCGGCCGTGACGTACATCCAGGTCGGACGCGGATCCTGGTTGGTGTACCAGGTGCCGCCCGAGAACTCGACCAGGCCGCTCCAACCGCAGTTCGAGTAGGCCGTGGTGTTGAGCTGGCTCGCCTGCAGGTAACCCTGGAAGATGTCGAGCGTTCCGGCCGGGATCGGCGTCGCGTAGTTCACCGGCGACGAAATCCACTCATCCGGGAAGTACGGGTTGTAGGCCGACGGGGTGCCCGGAGGCGCGCAGTTCAGGAAGTGGGTGGAGTCCGGAGGCCCCAGACCGTTGACGTTGAAATAAGCATCAAGGGTGCTTCCCCACAGCTGGTTGAAGGGCGAG
The DNA here is from genome assembly GCA_041560205.1 of Candidatus Sulfomarinibacter sp. Taxonomy (GTDB): domain Bacteria; phylum Acidobacteriota; class Thermoanaerobaculia; order Thermoanaerobaculales; family Sulfomarinibacteraceae; genus Sulfomarinibacter. Next base: position 3,230 of record JBFFBV010000008.1, on the reverse strand, counting down.
ACCGGACCCGCCGCAAACGGGAGTTGACCGGCATTGGTGCCCGGACCGTTCGGGGGGTTCTGGCCGTTCCACCACTCGTTGGCGCCGGTCGCATCGTGCGGCAGAACGCCGTCGCGCAGGATGTCGCGGATGCTCATGGTCTGCACGTCGTAACCGGTCAACGTCAGGTTGAAGTCGAGGATCGCGATCGAGTAGTCGGTCCAGATCGTGATGTGAACGATGGTTGCATCCGAGGACACGTTGGTGATGGCAAACAGGGTGTTGTCGCCGTTGTCACCGCCCTCGTAGTCGTACTGCACGAACGGGAAGAGCAGCGTCGCCGCGGGCTCCACGTCGGTCGCGCAGATGTTCGCGTACACGGTGCTCGTCAGGCCGAGGGCCACAACCACCGCAAGCGCGTAGGTCAGAAATCTCTTCATGCTCAGCTCCTTCCTTTCCTCTAGAACTTTCGAATCAGAACTGCCGGCCCTGCGGACCGGTCAAGCGTCCTCTACCCTCCTCCGATGTCCCGCATCACCTCCCGTAAACAAATTGTTTCTAGCAACTTATCCTCTAATTTATGTCATCACAGCATAAAAGATATCTCAAGCGAGCGCCCCTGTCAAGGCCCTGTCGGCCGTGACCCACTGTCTGGAATGATCCCATTCTGACCGTGACAAGTCAAGGGGTGCGGCGCAGCCTGAGGGAGGGAACTCCGCACACCAACGCGAACGCCATGCAGTCGGCACCATACCGCTCCCTCGAACGCTCGCCTACACCGTGGGTCGGCTGAGCCACACGTAGACGCCGCCCGCCCTGCCCTCTTCCGGTGCACACCCGGCGACGATGTCGTCACGCCCATCGCCGTCCAGATCGACCAGACGAATGTCATATGCACGTCCGATTCCTTCGAACTCGGAACCCCGCTCGCGGTAGAAGTAGCCATCCTGAGTTTGCAGATAGACCTCGAGGCCGCCGCCCTTGCGTCCGGCCACGAGATCGGTCAGGCCGTCGCCGTCGAGGTCGCCGACACCGAGCCGGAAGAAGACATCGTTTCGCTGCGCGTCCACCACGACCGGCGATCCGATCAGCAACTCCTCACTCCCTGTGTTCAGGGGGTAGCGCACGAGTCCGTTTCGTGCCTGTGTTCCATCCTCGAGCACGCGGAACTGGGTGAAGGTCGCGAAGAGCTCCTGGTGCGAGGGCTCGATGTCGTACTGATAGGCGGCGCTCAACATCCCGCGGTGCTCGCCCGCCTGCCAACCATCGCTCTCAGAGTACGAATAGACAAGCAATCGGCGCCCCAAGGTGTTGGTGGAGAGCACCAGCTCTGGACGACCATCCCCGTCCAGATCCGCGGCGCGGATCACGTCGGCGATGTGGTTCCGCGGCAATCCTTCCGTCGAGAGCTCCCACCGGTCACCCCGGTTGAACTGCACCCAGACGGTCGGTGCGGCCTCGATCCGCGCTTTCGTCGACAGGTTGTAATCCATCTCCGCTACGAAGGCGAGGTCTATCCGAGAGTCTCCGTCGAAGTCGGCCGCAGTCACCGCGCGCGAGCTCAGCAGAGGGTGGGGCGGTTCCAGAAAACCGCCACTGGGGAATTGCCCGGCACCATCGCCGTAGAGCACGAAATGCGGTTTGAAGTGGATGGCGAAGGCCAGGTCCTGATGCCCGTCACCGTTGAAGTCCGCCGCCGCCACGTCGCCATAGTCCCACGGCATCTCTTTCGGCCAGCGGGCCTCGCTCCAGTAATTGAAGCCTCCCTTTCCGTCGCCGAGGTAGATCGAGGGCACCGGGGGATACGCCTTGCGCGGAGGAGGGAAAACGAGATCGAGGTGGCCGTCCTCATTCATGTCGGCGACCGCGAAACCCATCTGCCAGAGCCCACTGGTTGGGAGAACTCCACCTCCGGGCTCGAAGACGAGGCTCTCCATGGCCGCCTGCGGGACGATCTCTGCTGTGAAATCCACGTAGTTGATACCACCCGGCTCCGCCGCGATCTCCTCCCACTCGAGCTTGATCGCCTCGTCCGCCTCGCGGCGTGCCCAGTATTTGTACAGGGGGGAGTTCGGGTCTTCGGGCGAGGTGCCCCGCAGCCAGACATAGTCCTCGTCCTCGCGGACGATCTCCATCTTGATCGAGGAGACGATGTGCGGGAAAGCGTACTTCTCATCGATCCGGACGACGAACTCCTTGTCGAACGGTCTCGGCGTCATCCAATGATCGACGAACTGCTCCCAGGTCTCCCATTTCCGGTCGTTCCCGGAGACACGCTGCAGTTCTGCCTGTTCTTCGGCACTCAGTGCATCGCCCTCGCCAGCCGATGCGGGCGACTGTGTCGGCTCACCCTCCGTACCCTCAGGCGCCTGATCCTGGCTCCACGCGACACAGGCGACCAGCACCATCGGCACCACCCATGCCAGCATCCAACTTCTCTTCATCACTTTCCTCCACGGTTTTGGAAGACGGGTCTCGCTGAGACGCCCGTTATCCGACATTCACGCCACGCTGAAGCGTCTCACCGAGCAAAATCTATGCCAGTCATCCTGATCTTTCGTCCCGTTGTGACTGGCGGCACGAAAGCCGGTCATTGTGGGGATTCCAACCTTGACGCTCTTGCTGCGGCAGCATACTATGATTGGCGTGTGGCGAAGTGTGCCTTCTCGCCGGAGCGGGATGGTACTACACAACGGGAGGAAGGCCAAGCTCGTGGCCCAGAAATCGCAGATCGGGACGACCGACGTGGCCGCCATCGGCGGCCGCCTGCGGCGCCTCCGCAATGAGCGGGGGCTGACGCAAGCCGAGCTGGCGCGCCAGATTGGCATCCAGCAGAGCGATCTGTCGCGAATGGAAAAGGGTGAGTACCGAGTCTCCCTCGACAATCTGTTCAAGATCCTGGGAGTCTTTGATCTCGAGCTCGCGGACTTTTTCGGCGAGCACAAAGAAAAGCAGGACCTCGAGAGGCAACCGCTGAGCCGGGAGGACATGAAGATCCTCCACCTGCTGCGCGAGCTCAGCCCTGAAGGTCGGGCCGAAGTGCAGGAGTTCCTCGAGTTCAAGCTGCGCAAGGAACGCCAAGATCGGCGCAGCCTGCGGGTACGTCGCAGCGGTGAGAACGGCTCATGAGAGAGCGCTACGACGAACTCCTGGGACTCGGTGAGAGGGCGATCGGCGCCGACGACTTCGAGGGAGCGCTCGGCTTCTTCGGGGCGGCGGAGGACGTCGCCCGCGACATGGGCGAGGTGGAT
>JBFFBV010000007.1:0-83207 GCA_041560205.1 Candidatus Sulfomarinibacter sp. | reverse complement strand
AGATCGACATACGCCCGCATCTGCTCGCGGACCTCGAGTAGGGCCTCTACTGCTGTCAGTTGCGGATCACAGATGTCGACGTGGCTGCGAATCGCCAGCGTTCCCTGCGCGATCGACCAGTTGAGCAGCTTGAGGGCCCGCTCGACGCGTTCCATGGAACAGCCGCAGAAAAATCGGGCCGGAACTTCGCCGAGGATCGAACACCCTCCGGGAAAGATCTGCGCCAGCCATTCGCGGGGGCCCTCACCGGAAGCGAGCCGCGACGACACCGCGCCGAGGGAACGGATGCAGTCGGTGAGCTCGAGCGCCTCCTTGTCGCTGACGCCGGGCAGCAGCTGGACGAGCAGACCGCCCGCACTCGCCACCCGACCTTCACGAACACATTTCACTCCGAGCACGACCGCTGCCGGTGACTGCTCCGACTCCGACAGGTAAAACGCGAAATCTTTGGCCAACTCTCCCGAAACCAGGTCAACGACTCCCCGGTAGGGCTCGCCCTTGCCGGGGTCGCGTGTCACCGTCATCTGCCCATCGATGCCGACGACGCCTGAAACGTCCAGCCTTCCGTCGTCGCGCCGATCTGCGGTGGCGAGCGGGTTGGCGGCCATCGCCCGCACCCATCCAGCAGGTGATGCCGTCGCCACGAGCCGGCCCGCAGGACCTCCGCCGTCGACCTCCACCGTCAAAAGGGGTTCCAGTCCCGTCAGCTTCTCGAGGGTCGATGCGAGCAGCAGCGTTCCAGTCGCGAGCCGGCCGACGGCCGCCGTCACCTCGGGTGATGGGTCGTGAAGCCGGCGCAGCTCTTCGACCGCGTTGGTCGTCACTGCGACCACCGCGCGTGCGCGCCCTCCCAGGCCCATTGCATGGATGACGTGATCGTTGTCGGCGAGTCCCACCCATCAATTATCGCACGAGGTCGATGAAGGTCTGCTGCGACGGTCGGGCCTCTTCCCCCTCCGCCGGCCGACGCCGGAGGTAGCTTCCGTCGGTTTGGAGGTCCCAGGCCGAGCTATTGTCTCCCTCTGCGACCGTCAGGATCTCTTCGATTTCGGAGATCAGCAAGGGATCGATGACCGGCGCGATGGTTTCGACCCGGCGATCGAGGTTTCGCTTCATCCAATCAGCCGAACCGATGAAGTACTCGGGAGAACCGTCGTTTTCGAAGCCGTAGATGCGGCCGTGCTCGAGAAAGCGCCCGAGCACGCTGAACACCCGGATCGTGTCGGACAGGCCGGAAATGCCCGGGCGAAGACAGCAGAGTCCTCTGATGTTGAGAGTGATGGGCACCCCCGCCTGACTCGCCCGATAGAGCTCACGGATGATTTCCGGGTCCTGCAGCTGGTTCATTTTGGCGCGGATTCCGGATTTCCGGCCTTCAGCCGCATGCTGCGCTTCGCGGCGAATCAGCTCGACGAATCTCGACCGCATGGTGTGAGGCGCGACCAGCAATATCCTGTAGTCATCGTTCCCCGCAGAGCTCGTCAGTTCGTTGAAGACCGCCGCCACCTCGTGACCGAGCTCCGAGTCGCAGCTCAGGACCCCCAAGTCTTCGTAGAGCCGCGCGGTGCCGCTGTGGTAATTCCCGGTGCCCACGTGGACATAACGGCGCACGCCGTCATCGTCCTCTCGCACCACCATCGCCAGCTTGACATGCGTCTTGAGCTGCTCGACACCATACGAGACGTGGACACCCTCCTGCTCGAGCAACCGTCCCCACGCGATGTTCGGCGCCTCGTCAAAGCGGGCCGTGATCTCGACCAGCACCGCGACCTGCTTGCCTCTTCGAGCGGCTTCGGCGAGCGCCTGCACGATCGGCGAATCGGACGACGTCCGATAGATGGTCAGCTTGATCGCGAGCACTCGCTCGTCCACCGACGCCGAGCGCAAGAACTGCAGAACCGATGTCTCGAAGCTGTGGTACGGGTGGTGCAGAAGGATGTCACCTCGCCGGATCTCCTCGAATATCGAAGAGGGATTACCGGCTTGGAGGTTGCGAAAGCGGCCATGGGTCACGGGATGATGCGGCGGGTCGCAGAGACCGGGATCGCCGTCGGGCCGGAATCCGATCAGGTCGGCGATTCGGAGCGGGTATGCTGCGACATAGATATCGGTGGCATCGAGTCCGAGCTGCTTCGCGAGCCAGTTCCGGATTTTCTTTGGCGTCCCGACGGAAACCTGGAGACGGACTTCGCCAGCGAACTTCCTGGCTTTGAGCTCGTCGGTGACCTGGCGAATGATGCTTCCTGGCTCGAGCGGCTGGTCGGCCCCCGGGTTCGACGCATCGCTGCTTTCTCCATGCGCGGCGCGAGTCACCCGGAACGCATGGCTCGTGACCACGCTGCCCGGAAACAAGAGATCGAGGTTCGCAGCGACCACTTGCTCGAGAGGCACATAGCCCGAGCCATCACTGAGTGGAACCCACCGGTTGCGGTTCGCCGGGATCTCGAGCCGTACGAATCGCTCTTTCTTTTTCTTCGTGAGGGTCACCGCGAGGTTGATGCCCGAGTTGCTGATAAAGGGGAAAGGATGTTCTGCGTCAACGGCCTGCGGCGTCAGGATCGGTAGCACGGAGCGTTTGAAGTAGTTGGAGAGGTCCGCGCGATGGTGTTCGTCGAGATCGTCCCAGGAACAAAGAGCGATGCCCGCCTCGTCCAAGGCTGGGAGTATTTCACCTTCGAGGACGCGCGCCAACCTCGCGCTCTGATCGAGAACCTCCCCTCGGCACGCTTCGAGCTCCTCGATCGGCGTCAAACCGTCAAGCGAAAGCTTCTCCACCCCTTTGCTGATCTGTCGCTTCAATCCGGCGACACGTTTCATGAAGAACTCGTCGTGAAGCATTCCGAGGATGCCGGCAAACTTCACCCTTTCCAGGAGGGGCACGTGCTCGTCCTCTGCCAGCTCGAGCACTCGGCTCGCAAAGTGCAGCCAACTCACCTCGCGGTTGATGAAGGCTTCCGGTGACTCCGGGGTGATCGAGACTTTCTTCTTCCTCGCTGAAACCATGCCATTGTGTTCCTGAATCGCCGAGTATATCCGACCGACTTCGAGCCGCGCCGAAAAAAAACGGGCGCGAAAATATTCAAATATCGGGAAAATTGTATAAAGTTGAAGTGGTTCTTTTGTAGGTGACGTCAATTTCCAACCAGCCCCAACCAGAAAAAAGGAGTTCGACCGATGGCACAAGCGAAGAAGAAAGCGGCGCCGAAGAAGAAAACCGCCGCCAAGAAACCGGCCGCCAAGAAGGCTGCGCCGAAGAAGAAGGCAGCCGCCAAGAAACCGGCCGCCAAGAAGAAGGCTGCGCCGAAGAAAAAGACTGCTGCGAAGAAGCCGGTCGCCAAGAAGAAGGCCGCGCCGAAGAAAAAGACTGCTGCGAAGAAGCCGGTCGCCAAGAAGAAGGCTGCGCCGAAGAAAAAGACTGCTGCGAAGAAGCCGGTCGCCAAGAAGAAGGCCGCGCCGAAGAAAAAGACTGCTGCGAAGAAGCCGGCAGCCAAAAAGAAGGCCGCACCGAAGAAAAAGACTGCCGCGAAGAAGCCGGTAGCCAAAAAGAAGGCCGCGCCGAAGAAGAAGACTGCTGCTAAGAAGCCGGCAGCCAAAAAGAAGGCCGCACCGAAGAAGAAGGCCGCCGCCAAGAAACCGGCCGCCAAGAAAAAGGCCGCACCGAAGAAGAAGGCCGCCGCCAAGAAACCGGCCGCCAAGAAAAAGGCTGCGCCGAAACGGGCCGCCAAGAAAAAGTAAGGACGCAGGACATCGCACGGGCGTCTGGCAACCTTTGGGTGACAGACGCCCGTTTTTTGTTGACAGGAACGCCGCTCCAAGCCGCGCCCGATGAAGCGACCCTACACCCTCTCGAGGGATGACCGAGCCGATGCTTCGGTTCGGATCATCCTGCGTTTCCTTTTCGATGAGCTGCAATCGAATGTCGCAGGCGTGCTCGAAGATGAAGACATCGAGCATCTCCACGATTTTCGAGTCGCAATCCGCCGAATTCGTACCGTGCTGTCACAGATCAGAGGCGTGTTCGCTCCGACCGTGGTCGGTCGATTCGCTCCCGAATTCAAGTGGCTCGGCACCGCCACCGGACCGTGCAGAGACCTCGATGTGACGCTCCTCGACCTGGAGGGCTACCCGCTCCAACCGGGGATCGACGAGAGCGCACTCGCACCAGTCCAGCTGTTCCTCGAGACCCGGCGCGAGGGAGAACATCATCGAATCGCCGCAGCCCTCGAATCCGCGAGGTTTCGTCTCTTCGCCGAAGAGTGGCGTGATTTTTTGTCAACGACATACCGACCGGGAGCGGAGCCGCCCTCGGCGCCCGCGACGATCTTCGAGGTGGCTGGGCCACGAATCCTCAAGGCCGTCAACAGGATTCGGAAGCGGGGCTCAGGGGTCGACACCGATGCTCCCGCCGCCACGCTCCATCGCCTGCGGATCGACGGCAAGAAGCTCCGCTACCTGCTCGAGTTTTTCTCCGACCTCTACCCAAGGGCAACCGTCTCGCGTTTCATCGAGGAGCTCAAGCAGCTGCAAGACATCCTCGGCGAGTTCAACGACACGCAGGTGCAGCTGGCTCTTCTTGAAACATTCGCTGAAGATGGCATGCCCTCGAGCTCGACCCACGCCGTCATCGACACCCTCCTCGATGTCATCAAAGAACGCGAGCGCGGTCTTCGGACCCACTTCACCAAACGCTTCGCGCTCTTCGCGAGCGACGAGAGCCGGCGGCTGTACACGAGGACGTTCAAGACTCGCTGATCCGTCCCTCCGACACACTTTCCTCTTTCCCCTGGCTGCCCTTCGTTCCTGCTCCCTTCCTCGTCATCGGGCACGGAAACGGAGACGGGCACGGGCACGGGGAAAGAGGCGTGTACACTATGGCGTCCCGAAAACCTGAATTGAGGTGACGCGATGGAGCACAGCCAGCCGAAGACGATCGAGGGCTTGCCCGAGAACGCACGCCGACCGCTCGAGACCGGGGAAACCTACCTCCCGATCGTGCCCGATGAAAGCGGGGTCCACGAGGTCACAACGCGCTCGGTGGTCATGGGGCTCCTCTTCTGCGCCCTCTTCTCCATGGCCGCGGCCTACCTCGCGCTGCGAGTGGGTCAGGGCATCGAGGCCGCCATTCCAATCGCCATTCTCGCCATCGGGCTTTCGCCCCTCTTCGCCCGCCGAAGCACCATCCTGGAGAACGTCATCGTCCAGTCGATCGGGGCGAACTCCTCACACGTGGTCGCCGGCGCCGTGTTCACCATTCCCGCGCTCTACATGCTGGCCGCGGAGGCCGGCTCGGGAGTGGCCGAGCCGACTGTGCTCCAGGTGATCATCGTCTCCTTCCTCGGAGGCTGCCTCGGCGTTCTTTTCCTGATCCCCCTTCGCTATCACTTCATGGTCGAGCTCCACGGCCAGCTCCCATGGCCCGAGGGGACGGCCACGACCGAAATCTTGATTTCCGGTGAGCGGGTCGGAGGTCAAGCCAAGATTCTCGCAATGGCGGCGACGATCGGCGCGGCCTACGACGGGCTCGCGACGTCTTTCCACGCTTGGGCCGAGCTCCTCAGCTTCCGCGCGATCGGTCTCGGTCAGCTCCTCGAACGCCAGTTCATGACCCTGCGTATCCTCAACAATGCCGCCATCATCGGTATCGGTTACATCGTCGGCATCCGCTATGCGGCCATCATCTGCGCCGGATCGTTCCTCTCCTACTTCGTGTTCGTGCCTCTGGTCCACGCCGTCGGCACGAACATCCCGGGCATCCTTCCGCCGGGCACCATGCCGATCTCGGACATGGGCATCGACGAGGTCTTCAGGTATTACGTGCGAATCATCGGCGTTGGCGGCATCGCTGGCGCCGGCATTCTCGGCATTTTGTCCTCGCTTCCTTCGATGGTTCGCTCGATCGGAGCCAATATCGTCGGCATGAGCCACCAGGACGAGCGCGCGATTGCCGAGGTGCCTCGCGTCGACCGTTCCCTGCCGGGCAGCTTCACGATCGTCGGGCTCGTCATCTTTGCCGTGGCGGCCGTGCTCTTCTTCTCCTTCGGCATCGGCATCGGCGGTTCCTTCGTCTACGCCGCGGTCGCGGCCGCGCTGGTGATGCTCATCGCCTTTCTCTTCGCGCCCGTCGCGGCCCGGGCCATCGCCATCGTCGGCACCAACCCTGTTTCCGGCATGACGATGCTGACCCTCATCGTCACCGGCTTCGTGATGCTGAGGCTCGGCCTTTCGGGCGGCAACGGCATGTTCGTGACAATGATGGTCGGCGGGGTCGTCTGCACCGCGCTCGCGGCCTCCGGAGCGCTCGCCTCCGACCTCAAGGTCGGCCACTGGATCGGCGCGACACCGGCACGCCAGCTCGGTCTCAAGTTCGTCGGTACCGCGGTTGCCGCCATCTTCTGCGGGATCATGATGTGGGTCATGGCCCAGGCCGACCCGGGGCAAGGCTTCGGAACGGCTGCCATCCCGGCGCCTCAGGCCTCGGCCATGAAGGAGATCCTGGTCGGCATCTTCGGGGCGCAGACCTCAGTGCTGCAGTGGTATCTCTTCGCGCTCGGGGTGCTGCTGGCCCTGATCCTGCGGATGGCCGGAGTGCCGCCCTTGGCTTTCGCCCTCGGCATGTACCTGCCAATGGAGCTCAACACTCCGGTGCTGCTCGGCGGCATCCTCTCCTGGCTCGTGGCCCGCAGACGAGATGGCGACAGCGACAACGACGTCAAGGCGCGAACCGACCGCGGGGTCCTGGTGGCATCGGGGCTGATCGCGGGCGGGGCCATCATCGGCGCCTTCGACGCCATCGCGAGCGCGGTGATCAAGCAGGTCACTGGATCGACTGCGGCCAAGAACTCGATCCACCTGATGTCGGATCACGCCTTCGAGGGCTTGCCGGGCGAAATCGTCGGCACCGTCGTGCTGGTCGCGCTGTGTGTCTTCGTGGTGTTGTTCTCGCGCCGCGCGAAACCGAGGTAGGCCGCAGGAGCTTTGCTGCGAACACCGCTTCATGAATGTTCTGGCCCGCAGGATCGGTGTTGGAACCGCCAAGACGCCAAGAGCGCGAAGATCGGGTCCATCAGTCGGCGGGGTGGGCGAGAACCTGACCGAGGGGATCGACCTCGACGGTGGCTCCGAGATCGACGAGGAACGAGGCTCGGCCGCCAGTCATCTCGAGCCGTCGCTCCTCTCCGGCGACGATGATCGGGAGGGGCAGTTCGAATGATGAGTCGTCCCAGGTGACGGTGACCCGCTCCCGATCGCTCTCGGGTCGACGGTTGGTCTGCCACGAGGGCTCGTCGGCCCGATACAGATAGCGCTCCCAGAACCAGGAAATGTCCCGCCCACTGACCTCATGCGCTAGGTCGACCAGGTCGCTGCTCGAAACCAGGCCGTAGGCATACTCTTCGTCGTTCGCGAAACGCCAGATGATCTCGAAGAAATCCTCGTCGCCGAGCAACCACCGCAGCGTGTGGAGAACCCACGCGCCTTTGAAGTAGATGTCACCCGAGTACGCACCGGCCGAGGTCAGGTCTTTCCCGCGAACCAAAGGGTGGTCGTTGTCGACGCGCTGGCGGAGGCGGGCCATGTAGTCGAGGTAGCGGGCCTCGCCAAGGGTGTCCAGCACGTAGATCGCCTCGGCATAGGTCGCGAAGCCCTCCTGGATCCAGAAATCCGCCCAGTCCGAAACCGAGATCTTGTTGCCCCACCATTCGTGGGCCACCTCGTGAAGGAGGAGATCGTCGAAGCCGTAGTCGTTGTCTGTGAAGAGCGCACCATAGGCCACCAGCGTCTGGTGCTCCATGCCGTAATACGGTGCGTGAGCGACGGCGAACTTGTCTTCGAAGAACGGATACTCGCCAAAACGGCGCCCGAGGACCTCGAGGATCCACGGCATCTGCCGCCACATCACGCGGGCGTACTCCTCGTACTCGGGCACCGACCAGAAGAGCAACGCCTCATCGAGGGTCCCGTCGATACCGGAATATCGCTCCTCGATCCCCACGTAGGGACCTATGTTGACCGTCACCAGGTAGTTGTTGATCGGATAGCTGACTCGCCATCGAGTAGTGGTTGTCCCGTCACCGTTGTCGACCTCTTCAATCAGCCGACCGTTGGACAATCCCACCAGGCCCGTGGGAAATGTCAGCGCGATATCCATGCCCTCGTCCGGTTCGTCCGAAGGATGGTCCTTGCAGGGCCACCAGTTGTCGCCCCCGTCACCCTGACCGGTGACACCGATCCAGGGCTCTCCCGAAGGCGTCTCGGACCACACGAAACCGTCGATCCACGGCGGCCGCAGGGCCACCTTCGGGTGGCCCGAGTAGTCGATCGTGACCTCGTGACGCTCGCCCGACTTCCAGGTTTCCGGAAGCTCGACGGTGATCGAGCCGTCTTCGTGATCGAAGCCACACGCAGCGCCATCGGCGAGCGCCGACGTCACTTCCAACCGCCCATCGAGATTGATTTCGAATGCTTCGATCGACGCGAGCGTTTCCACGGTGACCGTGGAGCGACCTTCGATCCTCTTGTCGGCCGGCTCGACCTTGACCGAGAGGTCGTAGTGGCGGACGTCATAGGCCGCCATCGATGCGGGCAGCCTGCCGCCCGACTCCAACATCTGCCGTTTGACGTACCACCCGAGCCCGACCAGCAACGCGAGGACCGCGACGATCAAGATCGCCGCAGAGATGGTCAGAATCTTCAACCAGCGTAAGATCTTCGGCCGTACCACCGTCACCCCGTGCTTTCCGTCGACCCGGCAAGGAACCGGTCGAGGTCCGCGACGACTTCCGCCGTATGCATGTAGGTGTTCGACGGACAGCTCACCGCGACACCGAGTGGCATGGCATCGACGATGTGCTGCACCTCCTCTTCGCCGTGCAATGTGTCAGTAGCCGCGTAGGCCACCGCAACCGGGGAGGAGATCGTCTCGAGGCCGGGCATCGCCTGATAATCGATCACCGCTCTCGCCGACAACATGATGCGCCGAGGGTCAGCGGCGCGGATCGTGCGAACATAACGGGCCATCTGCTCGGGGTCTTCCTGAGCATTGACGCGGAAGTTTCGAAGGTACCAGAGGACGAAGGGCTTGGCGGCGCTGTATACCCACGGCGGCAGATGAACCAGCGGCCGTCCCCACCAGGGAAAGTGGAACTCCGCGTTGGGCCCGATCACGAAGGCCGCCTTGGCGGCCAGCCGACTGCCTTTGAGGGCCTCGAGAATGGCGTTCGATCCCATCGAGCTGCCGAAGAGCACGGTGCGTTCTCCGTCGAGCTCGAGCTGTTCCGAGACCGCCACGAGATCGTCCGCCAGCCGCGGGATCGAAAAGCTCGCGGGCTGCAAATTCGCAGGGGAGATCTCAGCAGATTCTTTTTCGCGGGTTTCGATGTAGTAGACCGGCCTCGTCGTGATGAGCTCCTCGAGCAGCGGCACCCAGCCGGTGACGAGCGAGATCCAACCGGCGACAAAGAGAATCGGATCCGCCCGGATGCCGTGCTCGGGTCGCCACTCGAAAAGCCTGAGCTTGACTCCCTCCTCTACTGGCACCCGGCGCTCTTTGAACTCCACCCCCGGCACCGGAATTGGATTCGACGTCTCCCCCATCTTCGAAGGCTAGCACGGTAGAATCGGCCGGTGGCAGACGATAGACCGCGACTTCCGGTGGTCCAGATCGAATCCGACAGCGCTGCGCCCTCGTGCTCGCCCAAGACCTACGTGTCGAACGAAGAAGTCGCTCTGCTCAACGCGATGCGAGAACTGCGCGAGCAATCGAAGGAACTCAAGGAAAAGATGCGTGATGCCGAGCCCGAACGACGCTCACACCTGGAGTCGAGGCTCGGCGATCTTCGAGCAGAATGGAAAAACCTCGCTGCCCGGCGGGAGAAGGCGTTCATCCGCAAGATGATCATGCTGGGTCATTTGCCGCCGGACCAGCCGAGCCAGTAGCCGCTATTCAGCGCCAGATCCGGGCTTCCTGACGCCCAAGGAGCAGGCGTGATTTGTCACCGGTCACCGGCTACGTCTCTTCCGACATCGCCACGATCTGCGGATACCTGAAGCAGTCGACGAGGTGGTCGTTGACCATGCCAGTGGCCTGCATGTGGGCATAGACGATGGTCGGGCCGACAAATCCGAAGCCACGTTTCTTGAGGTCCTTCGAGATCGCCTCGGCGAGGGGTGTCTTGGCCGGGATCTCGGAAAGCGCACGCCATTGGTTCTGGATCGGCCGGCCGTCGACAAAGGACCAGATGTAATCCGAAAAAGAGCCCCACTCCTCGCGCACCCTGAGGAAGGCCTGCGCGTTGCTGACCGCTGAGGCGACCTTCAACTGATTGCGAACGATTCCGGGATCGGTGAGGAGGGCCGCGATCTTGGTCGCATCGAAGTGCGCCACCTTTTCGGCATCGAAACCGTCGAAGGCGCGACGATAGCCATCCCGCTTGTTGAGTATGGTCGACCAGCTGAGCCCGGCCTGCGCCCCTTCGAGTATCAGAAACTCGAAGAGAGTCCGGTCATCGTACACGGGCACTCCCCACTCGTCGTCGTGGTACGCCACGTAGAGGGGGTCCTCCCCACACCATCCGCATCTCTTGATATCCGTCATGACCCTCCCGTCGCCTCGATCGGTTGCTCTTCACCGAGGAATCGCAGCGAGATCGAGCGACCGAAGATCTCGCTGAAGAGATTCGCCTTCTTTTTCAGAGACCAGCCCTCGAGGAGCACCCCGGCCGTGCCATCGAGCCACAGCGACACCTCGTCGTCTGTGATCTTGGCCGTGACCCCGCCCACCCGTTGCGTGTGCTCCCGGTCGAGGGAATCGGCGATTCTGAGGATCGAAGCCAGTCTGGTCACCCGTTCCTGCTCGTCGAAGCTGAGCGCGGCAAAGGCGTGATGGTGGGGTTGTGGATGGGCCTTGCGATGATAGCGCGCCACGTTGGCGACCATCGCCATCTCGGTCTGGCTGAAGCTCGGCAGCTCGGCGTGGGAGATGAGGTAGAGGGAGTGCTTATGGTGCCCCTTGTAGCTCACGAACTGGCCGATATTGGCCAGCATGGCCGCCGCCAGGAGGATCTTTCGATCCGAGTCCGAGAGGCCGTGCAACGGCCTGAGCTGATCGAAGAGCGAGGCCGCCAAAGATGTCACGTGGCGCGCGTGGGTTTCATCGAAAAGATACTTGCGACCCAAAGCTGCAGCGCTGTCGAGAAGCTCACGTTCCTGCCGACGCTCGTGTTCCCGCCTTCGGGTCAGGCCGCTGACGAGGTCGTAGATGACGCCTTCCTTGATACCCACGTGCGGCACCATGATCTCGCTGGCGCCGCAGAGCTCGGCGAGGCGCTCATAGACCATCGCCGCCGGCAGGATCACGTCCGCGCGATCGCCCCTCAGACCCAGCTCCTCGACCCGCTCCCGATAGGAGAGCTTTGCCAGCTGCTCGATGACCGTGCGCAGGGTCTCGGTCGGGAGTCGAGTCAGACCGACCTCATCGGGGAAGCCCGCGAGCTTTGCCAAGGCCTCGATGTTCCCACCGGTCGCAATGTATCCGGACACCTGCTGTCCGTCCGCCATCGCCGGCACCCGGAGCGCCGAGATGTACTCGGACAGCAGCCGGCGAAAACGACCAGGATCGGCGCCGGCCTCGGTCAGCTCCTCGAGCAGCCGCACCGAACCCATGGTGTGGCTTTCACTCCAATAGGCGCCATGCTCGTCGACCAGCGACACCTCCACGCTGCCGCCGCCCAGATCGACCAGCAACCACTTGCGGCTGCCGAGCGGGATCCGCGTCGCCACTGCGAGATGAACCAGCCGAGCCTCTTCCCGCCCACTGATGACATCGAGCTCGAGGCCCGCCTCTTGACGGATTCGCGTGACGAAGTCCCCACCGTTCTTGCTCTCGCGGACCGCGCTCGTCGCCACCGCCCGGCAGTGATCGATCTCGAACGCGTCCAACTGAGATTTGAATCCAGCGAGTGCGCCAACCGCCTCGTCCATCGCCTGTTGGTCGAGCACACCGGAGAGAAAAACGCTGTGCCCCATTCGCACGGCAAGGCGCTCGCTGGCAAGGGTCGTGTACACGCCCTCCTCGCTGAACTCCGCCGCCAGGAAACGGATGGCATTCGACCCCATGTCGACGCACGCCACCCGCAGCGGATAGCTCACCGCGCTGCGCTCGGATTTCTTGTCTTTTCTCGTTGCGCTGGCCATGTCGTAGTGGTTATTCTACCCCGCCTCCCGTCCACCCTCCCGGATGCAAGATCCAAGATGCACGATCCGCCCACCCTCCCCGGAACGCGGCAGCGACTTCCGTACCTTGTATCTCGAATCTTGTTTCTGGGTGGGAAGGCGGGACTACTTCCCCTTCAGCGTCTTCGGCGTCACGAGCCACCGCAGCTCGCAGGTTGACGGAGCGAGATCGGTCCATGTCCCGAGCGGGAGATCGAGGCACGCCACCGCGGCCGTGGGCATCCGCACCCTGCCGCCACCGATCAGCCAGGTCACCAGCATCGACCAGGTCGGTTCGTGACCGGCGATCAGGAGCCGACCGATCCCTCCGTTGGTGTCACGAACAACTTCAAGCACCCGCTCCGGGTCACTCGCATAGAGGTCGTGACTCGTGACGATCTCGCATGCCCACTCGCCCGCCTCTGCCGCAAGCTCTGCGGTCGTAAGAGCCCGGACGGCGGTCGAGCTGATCACGAGGTCGGGACCGGTCCCGGCTTCGGTCAGAAACCTCCCCATGCGACGAGCCGCTGTGATGCCGCGCTTCGCCAGGGGCCGCTCGTGATCGCTGCCGAAGGTCGCGCCCCAATCCGATTTGCCGTGCCGCATCACCAACAGCGTCTTCATGTCGGTCCCTCCCTGGCGACAACCGAGCCGTCAGCCGCCTCCTCCTGGATGACCTCACCGTTATTGAGGCAGATCGCGGTCAGCCGGCCGCCGTACACGCAGCCCGAATCGAGGCACACCGCGTCGTGAGCGCGATAGAAGCCGAACTGCGCCCAGTGCCCGAAGAGCAGGCGATATCCCTGGCTGCGAACCGCCGACCTCATGTACCAGGGTTTCCACCCATCCGGTGCGGTGCCGGGGGGGCCCGCGAAATCGAGCTGGGCGCGCCCGTCTGAATCGACCATGCGCATGCGGGTGAATAGGGCGACTGCCGCCGCCAGCTGCCTGTCGCCGCGCAAATCGAGATCCCACTCCATTTTTCTTTTCGCGCAGAGCATCGCAATGAACGCGTCGCCGTCAGAGCTCGCGAGTCTCGCCGCCACGGCTTCCGCGAGACCGGTCGCCAGGTCGATGTTCCAGTCTGGCGCCAAACCGGCGTGCACCATCACGTAGGGCCCGAAGTGGTGGACGAGCGGACGAGACCGCAGCCACCCGAGGAGCTCGTTCCGGTCCAAAGCCACGAGAATCTCGTCAAGTGTGTCTTCTTTGCGGGCCTTGGCAGCGCCGACGGATCGCGCGAGAAGGTGAAGATCGTGGTTGCCCAACACGACCGTGACCCAGTCGCGGTGCTCGTACGCCCAGCGCAGAACCTCGAGGGAGGCCGGGCCCCGATTGACCAGGTCACCGACGAACCACAGCGCATCGCGGCCGGCCCGCCAGCTGATATTCTCGAGCAACCGCTGCAGGGTTTTCCAGCAGCCGTGAACGTCTCCGATCACCCAGGTCGCCATCTCTTTACTTTACATGTCGTCTTCGGAGCCGTGCCCGTTTCCGATTGAGCTCCGTGCCCGCAACCATTCCGCAGCAAATCATGACGGTGATTGCTCGGATCCATCTACGTGAGGCCCACGAGATGCCCTACAGTGGCGACACCGGAGGTCTCCAATGAGCATCAGACAATCGTCTCGCGTGATCTGCCTCGTTCTGCTTCTGAGCGCGCCGCAGCTGAGCGTCGCCCAACAGCCGACAGCTGCCAGGACGACCGAGCAGGAACTCCACACCCTGGCGACTCGTTCCGGCGAAGTCGTCGAGCTTCTGAAGCAGCTCGTCTCACAGCGCGACGAGGATCTCCAGCTCAGGCGCCTCCAGGTCGCGATCCTGGCGCTCCAGCTGCGATCCTCGGCCATCAGCGACATCGAAGCGAGAATTCGGCTGCTCGAAGACAGGGCCGCAACCGCCAACGAGGAGCTGGCGCAGCTCGATGCCGAGTCCGACCGAATCGACACGATCGCCGCCGAGGAGTCGATCCCGAAGGAGGAGCGAAGCCGTATTGTCTCGACGAAATCGATGCTCGAGGCCCAGATCGAGGTGGTCAAACAACGCGTCTGGCTCATCGAGAGTCAGATCGTCGACCTGCAGAACGAACTCGCAGCGAAGCGACGCGACGTGGATGTCCTGGAGGAGACCGTGATGGACGGTCTCGGAGATTTCTGAGGCCTTCGGGCTCGTGACGGTTTGACCTCGGCGGCCAAACCGGAAGCGATCAATCCGCCGATGTCCACGTCCACTCGCTGAACCTGAGCTCGTCCCCGACCTCACCCTCGATCCGTGCCGTCAGCCTTTCACCGTCACGTCTGTAGCTGATTCGCTGTGGAAAGTCGTGCTCCAGGTTCTCGAAAACGGCTTCGCCCTCATCGATCTTCACGAGGGTGAACTCCGTCGTTCCGCCTCCCCGCGGGCTGGCGACATAGATGATGGCGTCGTCACGTTCCTCGATCCTGAGAAACTCGAAAAACGCCGCCTTGCCCGGCGCCACGTCGCGGTGCAGACCGAGCATCACACCGCCCTTGGCTGTGGTCCAGATCTCTTCCGTGTCGACCTGTCCAGACGCTCCGACCCAGTGGCCGACCATGAAGGCGAGGTCGACGAGGGATCGGGAATCTCCGGCCAGAGCCGTCGAAACCATCGTGATGCCCAAAAGCAGGGCGAGGAAAACTACGAGCTGCGGACCCCTGTAGATCTTCATGACAACTCGCACAGCAACAAAAACCGCATCCGAATTCCGGCTTCCTTTCGTTATTATCGGGATCGGGATCGAAGCACACACTCCAGTGGGACTTTCGCTACGGAGGAGCCATGCGCCTACAACTCATGACCTGGCCCGAGGTGGAGCAGTACCTGACGAGATCGCAGGGAATCATCATGCCGATCGGAGCGACCGAGCAACACGGTCCGACCGGCTTGATCGGCACCGACGCGATCTGCGCCGAAACGCTGGCCTGGAGAGCGGGCGAGCTCGCGGGGGCGCTCGTCGGACCGACGCTCACGGTCGGAATGTCCGAGCACCACATGCGCTTCCCCGGCTCGGTAACGCTCAGGCCGACGACCCTGATCGGGGTGGTCCGCGACGTGATCCTGTCGCTGGCGCGCCACGGCTTTCGCCGCTTCTTTTTCGTCAATGGACACGGCGGCAACACACCATCGATCAACGCGGCGTTTTTCGAAGCCTACACCGAGGTTCCGCGTCTTCTCGAGGGCGGCGACGAAATACGCTGCCTCAACGGAGAGTGGTGGGAGACGCCCTCGGCTGTGGAGCTCAGCCACGAGCTTTTCGGCGACGACGACGGCGACCACGCTTCGGCATCCGAGGTATCGGTCGCGGCTGCCGCCTATCCCGACCACGTCAAATCGGCCACCCTCGATCCCGACGTCCCACCAAGCTCCCGCCTCTTCGGACCGGCCGATTTTCGCCGTCGCTACCCCGAGGGGCGGATGGGCTCGCACCCCGAGCTCGCTTCGGTCGAGTTCGGCCAGCAGATCATCGAAGCCGTCGCCGCAGATTTAGCACATGAATATCGGGTGTTCTCCTCCGAGGACTGAGCGCGTCTCGAGGACAGCGCCTTCTACCGAAAAGCGCCAGGTGCCACTTTTCGCATTGTCTGGATCCTGCCCTTGAAGCTGCGTCGTCATTGAGGCAGACAATGCGAAGGGTGGCTCCTCATACTCTGTGGCGACACCGATCAGTGGAGGGCGGGCATCCGGGCACGGAAACGGATTCGGAAAAGGGCACGGGAAGAGTACAATCCCGCAGTTATGGACGTTGAACTCGATTCGTTGTTCCGATTCTCGGCGCTCGCTGAAAAGATGCAGCCGTCGCCGATCCGAGAGCTCTTCCGGGTCATCCAGCAGCCGGGAATGGTTTCCTTTGCCGGTGGCCTGCCGGACCCCGACACCTTCCCGGTCGAGGCTTTCGCCTCCTGCGCCGACGTTCTCGAGCGGGACGGCCGGACCGTGCTCCAGTATGGCGCCTCCGAGGGCTATCCCCCACTGCGCGACGCGATCATCGACATGATGGAGACGCGGCTCGGATATCGTCCGCGGGCCGACGAGCTCCTCGTCACATCGGGCTCGCAACAGGCGGTCGACCTCATCGCGCGCGCGCTCCTCGATTCTGGAGACGTGGTCGTGGTCGAGGCGCCGACCTATCCCGGCACCCTCCACTGCCTGCGAAACGCCGGAGCCCGGTTCGCGACGGTGCCGACCGACGGCAACGGCATGATGGTCGACTCCCTTCGCGAGGTTGTCGAGAAGGTCGAAGCATTCACCGGCGACCGCCCCAAGCTGATCTACACGGTGCCCGACTTTTCCAACCCGTCGGGCGCCTGTATGAGCCTCGAGCGGAGACATGGTCTCGTCCGGCTCGCCAAGGAGTTGGCCATTCCGGTGTTCGAGGACGACCCCTACGGCCGCCTCCGGTTCTCCGGCGACCCGCTGCCGGCGCTCAAGGCGATTGTCGGCGACGCACCGGAGGTGATCTACGCCTCGTCGTTTTCGAAGGTGCTGGCGCCGGGTGTTCGCGTCGCGTGGACGGTCGCCTCGCCCGAGCTCGTTCGCGCCATGGTCCTGATGCGCCAGGGGGAAGACCTCTGCACCTCGACCGTGACCCAGGCCCTGGTCGCCGAATATTGCGCCCGCGGACTCCTCGAAGAGCACCTTCAGCACATCATCGCCACCTATGCCCGCAAGAGCCGAGCGATGCAGGCGGCGCTCGAAGGCCACTTGCCCGCGGGTTCGGCCTCCTGGCACGTACCACAGGGAGGCTTCTTCTTCTGGCTGGAGCTGGCCGCGGGCGGGAGCCACGAAGTCTTCGATCGCGCGGTCGAGGAGAAGGTCGCTTTCGTCCCGGGCGGGGCCTTCTATCCCGACGCCGACGAGCAGGTTGGCGAGGTCTTGACCGGGGAGGCCTTCGCGCGTCTCTGCTTCACATTTGCAGACGACGAGGCGATCGACGAAGGCTGCCGGCGGCTGGCTCGCGCTCTGTCAGAGCCCCAGGACTGAGCGGAAGGCATCGCGCACGCGCGGCCACTCCATCTGGAACCAGGGAGTGAAGGCACTCGGCTTCGCGCGCAGCTCGTCGTCGAGCCGCTCCACCGTCACCCAGCGGTGGTCTGCGATCTCGCTCGGATTGGGCCGGGCCTCGTCCCCGGTGACGCCCACATAGACCCAACAGCTTTCGTTTTCAGACCCGACGTCTTCGAATGCAGCCTGGTACTGGAACTTGAAGAGGAACTGCAGCTCGGTGGACAAGCCGAGCTCTTGTTGGAGCCGTCTCGTGACGGCCTCGTCCATGGTTTCACCCTGCCGAGGATGGCTGCAGCAGCTGTTCGACCAGAAAAGCGGCCACAGACGTTTCGCCGCACTCCTCCGCTGGAGCAGGAGCTCCCCGGCCCGGTTGAAGATGAAGATGGAAAAGGCGCGGTGGAGCACACCTTCGCCGTCGTGACATTGGCCCTTGGAGAGGTGCCCAACCACCCGGTCCGACTCATCGACCAGGACGAGCATCTCATCCTCACTCGACACGATCTCGTGTTCCGGGCTCGCCGAGGCCTCAGCCAATCCGCACGTCCATTGCCTGATATCCAGCTTCCTGCATGGCCCGCATGACCTCGGCCGCGTTGTCGGGGCAGAGCGCGATCATCGATCCGCCGCCGCCACCGCCGGTGAGCTTGGCGCCGAGGGCGCCGTTCTCACGCGCGATCTGAATCAGCTCTTCGAGCTCCCAGCTCGAAACCTGGAGGCCGTTGAGCAGACCCTGATTCACATTCATCAGCTCACCCAGCCGTTCGAGATCGTAACGCCTGAGAGCCTCGATCGCCTGGCCCGCGACGGCATCGATGCCCTTGAACATCGTGTCGTAGACGTCACGATTTCGCTCGCGGCCGTGGCGGACGCGAGCCACCATCTTGGCGGTCAGGCTTTCGACACCCGTCATGCCAATGACGAAGGTGACCGGCCTCGGGATGTCGAGACTGTGAAACTCCGGCGGGTCGCCCTTGCGATAGATCAAGGATCGACCAAATGTCGCGACGGTGTTGTCGATCCCCGACGGGGTCCCGTGCGCCACCTGCTCACACCGGAAGGCGAGCGCGTTGATTTCATCCTCGGAGAGACCGAGTTCGAAGTGGCGGTCCATCGCCCGGATGATGGCGACCGCCACCGCAGCCGATCCACCAAGTCCCATGGCGCGGGGCAGTTCGGGATAGACCTCGACCCGCATCGAGCGATCGCTCAGACCGAGCTCCTCGAGGGTCAAGGCCGCGAACTGCTCGAAGGAATGGCGTTTGCTGGAATCGGAGCGGAGGCGTTGCTCGACCCCCCACCGTGGCACGACGAGCCAGACTCCGTCGTCCTCGTCGACCACGCGCGCCCTCACTGCGAGCGGCACCGGAGCCGCAATGGCGCGGCTGCCGTAGACCACAGCGTGCTCGCCGAAGAGGATGATCTTGCCGTGCCCGGCCGACATGTCTGCGCGTTCTTCGGACGCGATCGCATGACCCATCTGGGTCGTCACCTGGCCGATGATCTCCTCGGCCTTCCAGACCTTGATCTCGCCAGATTCGACGAGGCGCTCGATCACCGTGTCGAAGATCTCCGGCGGGGCGCCGGCCGCGGTGACCACGCTGCGCGCATGGAGGGTCATGTGACCACGCTGAATGCCCTCGGTGGCGAGGGCGCGGAGGGCCGAGAGGTTCTGAGCGAGCCCGACCGCCGCCATCACCTCGGCCAACTCGCGCGAGGACTCGACCTTGGTGATCCGGAGGTTCATATCGACCGACGGATTGGACTGGAGCGGCCCACCGACGATACCGACCCGCAACGGAAGCTCGATCTCCCCCACCAGGGCCCCGTTCTCATCCTTGTACCACCGGGAGAGCGACGTGTAGCGCGTCCCCCGAGCGGCGTAGGCATGCGCGCCCGCCTCGACCGCTCGCCAGTCGTTACCCGTCGCGAGGGCGACCGCGTCGATACCGTTCATGATCCCCTTGTTGTGGGTCGCTGCGCGATAGGAGTCGATGGCGGCGAATTGGCTGGCGACGACGATGCCGTCCCGGACCTGCTCGCCGTCATAGCCGTTGTTGCCGAGCAGGTCGACCGGGATCTTGACAGTTGCCCTGGCGAGTGACCGGTCCGCCAGATTCGAGAGGATCCTGAGAAAAACCTTGCCGCCGGTAATGCTCTCGATAAACGAGGCAACGCCCTCGCACATGGTGTTGACGAGGTTGGCGCCCATCGCGTTGCAGGTGTTGACCATCAGGTGGACGACCATCATCTCGACGTTGTCCTGGGTCGCCGGATGGAGAATGACCTCCAAGTCGGTGGCGCCGCCGCCGCGCGCCACCATCTTCGGGTGGAGGCTGTTGGCGAGGTTGAGGACCTCCTCCTTGCGTCGCTCCAGCTGGTGGCGCGCCTTGGCGGGGTGTGGAACATCGACGAGCTGGATCTGCCCGATCAGGATCGGCTCGGTGCTCGAGGTCTCGAAACCGCCCGCAACCCGGGCAGTTTTGGCGGCAAAGGAAAGCCCCGCAACGATCGACGGCTCCTCGACCGCGAGGGGAACCACGTAGTCGCGGCCGTTGATCAGGAAGTTCAGCCCGAGACCCACCGGCAGTCCCATCACGCCGATCACGTTCTCGATCATGTTGTCGGCATTGCTGACATCAAGCACGTTTCGGCCATCGAGGAGCGCCTTGTAATCACGCGAAGACAGGAGCCCGCGATCGCGCGCCGCGCGCACGCGCTCCGCAACGGAGAGCTTGTGGAATGACGGGATGTGAGAACTACTCAAAACGATCATCTCCCTCGAGGTGCAGGCGGTCGAACACGCATCGCCGAGAAGAACGCTGAATTCTCAGGTCAAATTCCAACGACTCGGCATCCTTCGCATCGTGGCCTTCATTACCACCTCAAGCCGCTACTTTACCCGCTGGGGCTACAGTCAACAACCGTCTGACCAGGAATTCCTTCAAATTGCCACATTTGCGCCCCGCTGGGCCTACTGCAGATACCCCAGCGAGCGCAGCTGTTCGATCGCCTCTTGCGACAGATCCTCGCCCAGCTCGACCGGGTCGGCCGGCAGGTAGCTGATCTCCCACTCCCTGAGGTAGGCAGTCAGTTCCAGCGCAACTTCGGGGAATCGTTGGATCTCGTCCGTCAGCACCCCGTTCTCCATGATCCCCATTCGCTGAAGCTCGACCGGGTTGACCTTCGGGTACTCGTCGCGGTTGTGAAAGAGCTTCCAGTCTTCAGCGTAGACTCCGAGCTTGTTGGTCCCTCTGAAGTAGGTCTCGACGAAAAAGCGCTCCGGGAGGTCGACAGTCCCGCCATTGATGAGCGGCACCAGCGATGTGCCCCGCATGTCCGGCGGCGGCTGCACACCCAGAAAATCGAGAACCGTCGGCATCAGGTCCAGGAGCCGGACCGGCTCGACCACCACGCGCCCGGGGGGCAGCGATCCGGCGGTCGAGTAGAGGATCCACGGCACCATGAGCTGCGATTCGTAGAGCAGGAAACCATGGGCGGCACCGCCCGGCACGTCCGGGTGGTCGGCCAGCCCTTCACCATGGTCGCTCACCAGCACCACGAGAATGTCTTCCCAGCCCTCCCGGCGCCCGAGCTCGCCGACAAACCATTCGATATCCACCGACACCTGTCTCACCGCCTGCAGGTAACGGCGCTCCTTGGTGGAGGTCACGTCAGTGTAGTGGTCCTTGAACTCTGCCCGAACCAGGTCGTTCTCTCCCCAGGTCTCGTGCACCTCCATGATGTTGAACTGCAGGTAATGGGGACGTGATTGATCGTCCGGATCCTCGCCGTCGATGGCGGCCAGCACGTTTCCAAAAAGGTCGCGCGCCGACGGCAGAGGCGGGTGGTCCTGAGGCACCTGTCCCATCGTCGCCGGCATCCAGTCGAAGACGTTGACGCTGTCGAGATAGAAGTCGAAGCCCTGGTGGAAATTGAACGAAAGGTTGAGGTGCGGGTTCGCCGTCGCTCCCAGGGTCCGATACCCGTTGTCGCGCAGGACCTCCGCAAGGGTCACTACCTGGTCCGGGAGATCGCCCCGATCCTCGTAATAGATGCCCAGCGTTCTCGGATACTGGGACGTCAGGAACGACCCGATCGACGGGCGGGTCCAGGAGCACTGTGCCACGGTGTTGGCGAAACGCACCCCGTTGCGGCCCATGGCATCGAGCTCAGGCGAGACTTCGCGCTCGAAACCGTAACTTCCGAGGCGATCCGCGCGCAAGGTGTCGATCATGATGAGGACGACGTGAGGCCGGCTCCCGCGCTCCTGTGCTCCCCTTGCCGCCAGCCACAGAATGGCCATCGCCGCCAGAAGTCCGAGGATCACGACTGCAATATGAGCCTTGCGCCCCATGATCAACAAGGATATCGCAGGCATTTTGAGGTTTCTGCCAGCAACCCCCTGGTGAGGGCTATCGCCCCCAGAAGTACAGCAGCAGGAAGCCGAGAAGGCCGAGAACCGCCCAGAATGCGATGGCGCCGGTGGTCCACGTACGGGCGAAGACACCCTTCGGCCCGTGCAGGTGGTAGATCAACCGGTAGGCTCGATCGAGCTGCTTCGAGGCCGAGGCATACAGGTGTTCGAGCACGCCGCCGCCACGCGCCGATATCCAGCCAATCAACGCCGGTAAGGCCTTGCGGTAGGTCCAGTCGAAATCCAGGTTGACGCCCCGCTTTTCGGGCGGGTAGATGCCGGTGCGCATGAGCACCGCGAATGCGAGGATGGCGAAAATCAGGAGCTGCAACGAGGTCAGGACGTGGGCGACGGTGTACGGCTCGTAGTCGACATCCTGGAATGGCAAGATGTCGTAGAGCGGCGCCGGGTAGAGGCCGATGGCGACGCACAGGAAGGCGCCGGCCACCATCGCTACCAACATGTTCCACGGCGCCTCCTTGACCCGAATGCCCGAGTCATGGGCGAAGAAGGCGAAGAACGGGATCTTGATGCCCGAGTGCTCCATCACGCCGGCCGAGGCCACCAGAAGACCCAGGAAGATCCAGGTCAGGTGGAGGTGCTCGACCTCCGAGATCACCATCGACTTGGTGACGAAGCCTGAAAAGAAGGGAAATCCCGAGATTGAGGCGGCGGCAATGATGCAGCAAGTCGTGGTGATCGGCATTGATTTGTAGAGCCCGCCAAGCTCGGTTGCCTTGGTCGTGCCGGTGCGGTAGAGCACCGCGCCCATGGTCATGAAGAGCAGGGCCTTGTACAGAATGTGGGCGAAGGCGTGCGAAGTGGTGCCATTCAACGACAGGGCGGTGCCGATGCCAATGCCGACCACCATGTAGCCGAGCTGGTTGTTGAGGCTGTAGGCGAGGACCTTGCGGAGGTCGTTCTCGATCACCGCGTAGAAGACAGGGAAGAGCGTCATCACCACACCCATCGGCACCAGGATTTCGGTCCCCGGAAATCCTCGGGCGAGGGCGTAGATCGCGAGCTTTGTCGTGAACGCGCTCAAAAAGACGGTACCGGTGACGGTTCCGTCGGGGTACGCATCCTGCAACCAGTTGTGGAGGAAGGGGAATGCCGACTTGACGCCAAAAGCGAGGAAGATCAGGACCACACCCGGGCTCGCGGTCGAGAGGAGCCCGTCGTCGCCGATGAGCTTGCCGAAGTCGATCGAAGCGGTGTTGGCCGCATGGACGATCACACCGGCCAGGAGCAGCACGCCCGATCCCACCTGGATGACGAGATACCGCAGTCCCGATCTATATGCCGCCTCCGTGCGGCTGCTCCAGATGAGGAAGACCGACGAGATGGCGGTGATCTCCCAGTAGACGAAGAGCGTGATCAGATCTCCGGCAAAGACCGCGCCTACCGCCGAGCCAACATAGATCATTGCCGCCACGTGCTGGACGGAGTCCTTGACGTGGAGCGCGTAGAAGGCGGAAAGGAACGCGGCGAGGTAGAAAATGTATCCGAAGACCAGGCTGAGGCGGTCGACCCGCACCACCGTCAGTTCGTAGTCGAAGAGCACGAGCTGGTGGGAAACCCCCGGCGCCATCAGCAGCAGTTGCGCGAAGCCGACGACCGGTAACGCGACCGCCACCATCGGTTGAAGGCGCTTGTGCACCAGTGGGATGATCAACGACCCGAGGATCAGGACCAGACCGGGGGGGAAGGCCTCAATCATAGTAGTCCTCGGGCCGCCACAGGAACCGGCGCAGCTTCTTGCCGGCGATGACGATGCACCAGAAGGCGGCGAAGCCGAAGAAGCCGTAGAAGTTCGGCAGGCCTTCCCAGCTGAAGTAAGCATGACGGTGGGCTAAGAGATCTGCAACGCCGAGGATCACGCAGACGATCACCAAGCCCCAGTAAATACGGTCCACGTTGCGCCGCTCGTCGAGCCAGTGCTTCTTCTCGTCGCTCATGGCGTCACCATCCCCGTCAGGAGCCGGAAGATGTCCTCGGCGTAGAAAAAGAGCACGACACAGCCGATGCCGGTCACGACTGGCGGAAGGACGCAAAGGAGCGGCGCCTCGCCATGGCCATGCTCCTGACTCAGCGGCGGATCGCGGAAGAACGCACGTCCCACCACCGGCATCAGATACCCGATCGACAGCAACGAACTCGCCAGCAGCACGAGCATCATCACCGTCTGTTCAGCATCGACCGCGCCCAACACCAGGTACCACTTGCTCCACGAACCGCCCATCGGCGGGAGCCCGATGACACTGAGCGATCCGAGAAAAAAAGCGCCGAAGGTGAAGGGCATGCGTTTCCCGAGACCGTCCATGTCGCTGATCTCGGTCTTGTGGGCACCGACCATGATGGCGCCAGCGCAGAAGAAGAGTGTGATCTTGCCCATCGCGTGCATCGCGATATGCATGCCGCCACCGAGCACCCCGGCCGAGGTCGCCAGCGCTCCACCGAGCACGATGTACGAGAGCTGGCTGACGGTCGAGTAGGCGAGCCGCGCCTTGAGGTTGTCCTTCGTCAACGCGACGATCGAGGCGGCGAGGATCGTGAACGCGGCCGCCCAGGTCAACCATCGACTGGCGTCGGTCGCTGCCAGATAGTCGATCCCGAAGACGTAGACCAGCACCTTGAGAACCGTGAAGACGCCGGCCTTGACCACGGCCACGGCGTGCAGCAGGGCGCTCACCGGAGTGGGCGCCACCATCGCCGCAGGCAGCCATCGGTGGAACGGCATGAGCGCCGCCTTGCCCGTGCCGAATGCGTAAAGCGCCAGCAGGACCACCAGCTGCCACCCGCCGACCCGGCCGGCAAGGATGCCTCCGGGGCGGAACTCGGTCGTACCGGCCGCCATAGAGGTCCAGACCAGGGCGAAGAGCAACAAGGCGATCGACGTGCCCATCAGGATTCCGAGATAGACCCGGCCCGCCTTCTTGGCCGCTTCGGTCCCGTGGTGGGTCACCAGAGGGTAGGTCGACAGGGTGATCGCTTCGTAAAAGACGAAGAGCGTAAAGACATTTGCGGCGAAGCTGACGCCCAGGGCGCCCGAGATGGCGAGTGCGAAACAGATGTAGAAGCGTGTCTGGTTCTCCTCGTGGTGGCCACGCATGTAACCGATCGAGTACAGCGTGGTGACGATCCACAGCCCCGACGCGACCAACGCGAATATCATTCCCAATGGTTCGACCTCGAAGGCGAGATCGAGGCCCGGCAAGACCTCGACGAGGTGGAGACGAGGTCGGCCACCCACCGCCACTGCCGGCAGGATCACCTTGGCGACGACGGCAAAGAGCGAACCGGCGGTCAGCAGGGTCGCAGTTTCCCGCAGGTTCGGCCAACGTCTGAACAGTGCCATCAGGGGTATCCCGACGAGCGGCCACACGACGGCCATGCCAACTGCAGCCTCGACCGTCACAGCTCGATCCCCAGCAGCATGCGCGCCGCGGCCGAAGCAACGCCGACCGACAGCGATGTGAAGATGCCGAAAACGACCGTCGCGCCGATGAGAACCCAGGTCGGGGCGAGCAGGCTGAACGGCGCCTCTTGGACCTCGGGAGCCTCCTCGGGCGGCTCACGGAAATAGGCCACCTCCACCACCCGCCATATGTAGACGACAGCGAGTAACGAACTGAGGAGGATGAGCACGGCGACGGGCCAAAGTCCAGCTTCGAACGCGCCCATCACCAGGTACCACTTGCTGACGAAACCGACGGTGAGCGGAACGCCGATCAGGCTCAGACCTCCGGCGACGAAGGCGGCCATGGTCAGCGGCATGCGCCGTCCGAGACCGGCGAATGCTTCGAGGCGGGTCGATCCCACCCGTAGGAGGACCGCCGCCATCACCAAGAAAAGGCCGCTCTTCATGATGGCGTGGTTGAAGAGATGCACCAGACCGCCTGTCAGGCCGCTGACCGTCGCGAGGCTGAGTCCAAGCACCATGTAGCCGATCTGGGCAACGCTCGAGTAGGCCAGCATGCGCTTGAGGTCATCCTGGAAGATGGCGACGAACGAGCCGACGAACATCGCCGCGATCGCCAATGGCATCAGCACCGCGTCGAGCCGCATCTCACCGGCGAATTCAGCGCCGAAGACCGAAAAAATGAACCGTAGGAGTACGTAATAGGCAACCTTGGTCGCGGTCGCGGCGAGAAACGCGGTGACGACCGCTGGAGCATAGGTGTAGGCGTTGGGCAGCCAAATATGGAGAGGAAACACCGCGAGCTTGATACCGGTGCCGATGCCGATACAGGCCAGAGCCACCAGGACGGTTCGGTTCGGCCCGACCGTCGCCAGCTGCACCGCCATGTCGGCGATGTTGAGGGTGCCGGTGACCATGTAGATCATGCCGATGCCGAGCAGAATGAAGGTGCCGCCGATGGTGCCCATCACCAGGTACTGCAACGCCGACGTCAACGCGCGCCGCGTCGTGCCCTGGGCAATCAGGGCATAGGACGAAAGCGATGAGATCTCGAGGAATACGAAGATGTTGAAAGCGTCACCGGTAACCGTCATGCCTGCGAGACCGGTCATGCAGAGCAGGTAGAGGGCGTAGAACTTGTGGTGGTGCTCGCGCCACACTTCCTGGTCGAGGCTGCGCGGGCTTGCGGTCAAAACAATTGCGCAGATGCCCGTCACCACCATCAGCACGAGCGCATTGAGCAGATCGATGCGGAGCTCGATCCCCCACGGCGGTTGCCAGCCCCCTTCCGCATAGCTGATCGGCCCTCCGTGCAGCACCCATGAAAGCAGGACGCACGCGCTCGCGAAGGAGCCCCAAGCCACGGCCATTGCCACCGACCAAGCCGCGCGCGGGCGACGAACAATCAGGCAGACCGCGGCCGACAGCAAAGGCACGGCGATCTGCAGCGCCGGCAGGTCGTCACTGACCCTGGCCAGCAGATCGGTTTCGCCGCCGGTCACGCTTCTTCCTCCCGCTCCAGCTCACGCAGCTCGTCCTCCTCGATCGTCTCGTAGGCCTCGTGGATGCGAACAACCAGCGAGAGTGCGAGAGCGGTTGTCGCTACGCCGACGACAATGGCGGTGAGCATGAGCACGTGGGGCAGCGGGTTCGAGTAGACCGTGAATCCATCGGCTTCGATCGGCGCGGTACCGCCGCGGACCTTGCCCATGGCGACGTAGAACATGATCACCGAGACCTGGAAAATGTTGAGGCCGATCACCTTCTTGACCAGGTTGTCGCGCGAGATGACGACGTAGAGCCCGGTCATCATCAGGAAGATGACGATCCAGTACGGGTAAAGGCCACCCTCAAACATCGGACCTCCCCCGTCCCGCGAAAAGGAAAAAGAGCGACGCCATCACCGAGGCCACAGTGATGCCGACACCCAGCTCGACCAACAGAATGCCGAGGTGCTGACCGTGGACAGGGTCGTGTGCGAGCACGTCGTATTCGAGGAAGTTCCCTCCGAGCAGAATCGCGTCGATGCCGACTCCGCCGTAGAGCAGGACTCCCAATGCGACAAAGAACTCGAGCACCCTGGGCGGGAAGACCCGTTTCGCGGCCTCGAGCCCGAACATCAGCGCGTAGAGGATGATCGCCGCGCCGAAGATCACACCTGCCTGGAACCCACCGCCCGGGCCGTAGTCGCCATGGAACTGGACATAGAGTGCGAAGAGCATGATCAGCGGAATCAGAAGTTTGGAGAGCACACGGAGAATGACGTGGCGGATCACAACGACTTCCCCTCTCCCTCTGAATCCTCGTCCTCGCGGCGGCGCCAGCGGTAAAAGGTGCGGGCGCCGCCGAGCAGCATCATGACGCCGACGCAGGCGGTGAAGATCACCGTCGTTTCGCCCCAGGTGTCGTAACCCCGAAATGAGGCGAGCACCGCCGTCACGAGATTTGGCACGCCGACCTCGTCGTCGGTGCGATCGATGTAGTCGTCCGCCACGTGGTGGTGGATCGGCGCTGCCGGATCGCCGTAACGCGGCATGTCGAAGGTCGCGAAGATGAGGGCCGCACCCGTGAGGACGACCGCCAACAGGGCCATCGGCTGCGGTCTGGCGAAACGGGTGCTCTCTCGGCTCCGCGTCAGGGAAAGGGTCGCCAGCATCAGGATCGTCGAAACGCCGGCTCCGACCGCCGCCTCGGTAAAGGCCACATCGACCGCATCCATCACCGTGAAGAGCGAGGCGGAGAGCAGACTGAAGATGCCCATCAACATGACCGCGGCAAAGAGATCCCGCAGGCGGATGATGGCGATCGCGATCACCGCCAGGAAGGTGAAGAGGACGGCGTGGACGATGTCAATCATCGTCGCTCTCGATTTCCAGGCCACGACCGAGCATGGGCTCCAGTCCACGGAGGAACGCTGCCTTGGCCAGCGCGTGGCTGGCCAACGGACTGGTGGCGGCGAGGAAGAACAAAAGCGTCACGAGCTTGACCGTCACGAGAGTCCAACCGGCCGAGAACAACAGACCGATCAAGATGAGCCAGGCGCCCATGGTGTCGGTGATGCCGGCGGCGTGGATTCGCGTGTAGAAGTCCGGCAAGCGGATAAGACCGATCCCGCCGATCAGAACAAAGATCGAACCCATGACGATGAAGACCCAGCTCAGCACCTCGGCGATCACCGCGGCGTTCACAGGATTTCTTCCTCTTCGTCTGCCTCCATCCCTGCGAGATCACCGAAACGGGTGAACTTCATGACCGCGATGGTGCCGATGAAGTTCATCAACGCGTAGACCAGGGCCAGGTCGAGAAAGTCGGGGCGGCCGGAGAGAAAACCGTAGACCGCGATCAGGAGCACGGTCTTGGTGCCGAAGCTGTTGACCGCCAGGACACGGTCGAACACGGTCGGGCCGGCGATCGAACGGATCAGGGTCATGGCCATGCAGACGAGGAGGGCGGCCGTGGCGACGCCGAACTGGTCGATCACGGGCCTTCCCCCTCGAGCCAGGTCACCCGGCGGTCCATCTCGCCTTCCTGGAGGCCGTCCGCGACCTTGTCGGCGATGGCGTGGACCGTGATGTAGGAGCCCCTGACTCCAATCGAGACGGTGCCCGGAGTCAGGGTGATCGAGTTGGCGTAGATGACGCGTCCGAGATCGCTCTTCTGCGTGACCCCGGTATCGAAGACACGCGGACTGATGTCAGGCTCGTAGGGGGTCAGCGTCCTCTTGGCGACATCGACATTGGCTGTGAAGATCTCCTTGAAGAGCCAGGGGCCATACATCAGACCTCGCGGGATGAGATGGACGGGCAAGCCCTCCCGATCGATGATGCCCATGCGCCAGCTGAGGTAGACGACGAAGAGGCAGGAGGCGACGCCCAAGCCGATCAAGAGCGGCGTGTAATGGCCGGAGTTGAGCAGCCAGACCGCCATCAGCACGACGAAGAGCGCGACACCACAGAGAGCCGTCTCACCGCGCGGTGCGCGCCACGGTTGATCCGGTCTGTCGAACAGACCCACCTCGGCTCCTCCTCTGAAACGACCGCCGCCCGGTCGGCAACCGCCGTTGACGCCCAACGGCCGATAGGATAACCCATCCCGTGCGTGATTTTGAGAATTCGAATCGGCGATAATCCGGCGCATGATCTGGGACACCGACCATTACCTCAGCTTCGCCGCCGAACGCGCGTTGCCCTTTCATCATCTGGTGGCGGCGGTCGCACACCTCGAGCCTCGAATCATCGTCGATCTCGGATGCGGTCCTGGCGGGCTCACCGCGAGCCTGCTCGAGCGCTGGCCGGCTGCACGCATCCTCGGGATTGACAGCTCCGAAGAGATGATCGCGCACGCCGGTCGGAGGGAAGTAACAGGGAGACTCGAGTTCGAGATTGCCGACATCGGGACCTGGAAGGCGACCGAAGCGATTGACCTGATGTTGGCCAACGCCTCCTTCCACTGGATCGACGACCACGAATCCCTCTTCGACCATCTGTTGCCACAGATTTCCCCGGGGGGAGCGCTTGCGTTCCAGGTGCCCGCCAACCACGGTGAGCCCTCTCATCAGCTCCTCCACGAGCTGTGTTCGAGCGCCAGGTGGCGGGATCGCCTCGCCGGGCAAACCCGAACCGGTGTCCGAGATCCACAGTGGTACATCGACGCGCTCGGTGTGCGCGGCCTCCACGTCAGCGCCTGGCAGACGACCTACTTCCACATGCTCGAGGGAGAGGACCCGGTCCTCGAGTGGGTCCGAGGCACGACGCTTCGCCCGATCCTCGATCGGCTGACCGAGGAAGAACACGGGGATTTCCTGGCCGACTACGGCGTGTTGCTCAACGCGGCCTATCCCGAGCGTGACGGAAGCACGGTGTTTCCTTTCAGGAGGACATTTGTCGTGGCTCGCTTCACTCCGTGAAGCGATACGTCGCTGCCTCGTTGTGTTGAGGTCGTTTGTCGCCTCTGTTCAATTTGACTCGACAGTGAACGACGAAGACTGTCCTCCGGAGGAGCGCTGGTGGAACCCGGAGACGCGGCCGGCCCGAGCCGACGAGGAGGCGTCGATCCGCCGCCACTGCACGGAGATCCTCGGTCGATCCACGATCAAGGTCTGCCCGAATTGCGGCGTCGTCCTGCACGCAGCACGTTACGAGCACACCGAGGGTGGCAATGCGTATGCCACCGACGGTCGCGAAACGTGGCGGCATCGCACGTATTGGCGCTCATCCAGCGATCATCGCAGCAGAACGCAGATCCCGGAACGGGATTCGGCTTCACCCTCTGAGCTACACCGTGACAATTCGAATGAGAGCATGATGGTGCCTTCGAGCTCGAAGGATTCAGACATTGCTAACAAAGGTGACATTGATGAAGAGCCATCCGATTCTGGAGTGCACTCCCGGCAGCAACTGGTTTGAAGCCGCCGAGGCGCACAGCCGCCCACCCTTCCGCCCGCGCAGAGAAGGTGCAAAGAACACCTTTTGGATTTTCTTTGCGCACTTTGCGTCTTTGCGGTTCCAGCGCGGTCGAAGCCGGACATCGATTCCGTGAACGGGATCGGGATCAAAAAACCAGCGGTAGTGGATCTACCATCGGAAGTTGTCGAGATCCACGTTACCGCCGGAGATGATCAACCCAACGCAGCGGTCGGCAAAAAGAGCGGGGTGTTCGAGGACTGCGGCGAGCGGCACCGCTCCGGACGGCTCGACCACCAGCTTCATGCGTTCCCACAGGAGGCGCATGGCGCGGACGATCGACTCCTCACTGACCGTGAGGATTCTCTCCAGCCGAGCGCTCAGGATGCGGAAGGTCCGATCGCTCAGCGAGGTCAAGAGGCCATCGGCGATGGTCTTCGGTCTCACCGAGGGATATCTGGTGCCGTCTCGGAGCGATCGAAACGCGTCGTCCGCCCCGGCCGGCTCGCAGCCCCATATCGCGACATCCGGCCTCGAGGACGAAACGGCAAGTGCCGTCCCGGACATCAGACCTCCCCCACCCACCGGCGCCATCACCAAATCGAGATCCGGTGCGTCGGTGATCAACTCGAGCGACGCGGTCCCCTGCCCCGCAATGACCATCTGATTGTCATAGGCGTGGATAAAGGTCGCACCGCTTCGCTCGACAACCTTTTCGAGGGTGGTCTCACGGGCTTCGAGCGTCGGCTCGCACTCCGTGATCAGGGCACCGTAGCCGGCAACCGCGGCTTTCTTGACCGGTGGGGCCGTTGACGGCATGACCACGTGTGCGGGCACGCCCCGGATCCCGGCCGCGTAGGCCAGAGCGGCAGCGTGATTTCCCGATGAATGCGTGGCCACACCGCGTCCGGCAGCCTCGTCGTCGAGCGAGAGCACCGCGTTGGTCGCCCCCCGCGCCTTGAAGGCGCCGACCTTTTGCAGGTTCTCGCACTTGAAGTGGAGCTGTGCACCGGCGATCTCATCGATCGCCCGAGAGGTCATCACGGGCGTGCGGTGGACGTGCCCGCGAATCCTTTCCGCCGCCGCCAACACATCCTCGAAGGTGGGATCACTCTTCATGGCCACATCGTAGCGGAGATGAAGAGCCCGGTGGCTGAGCACACCACCTTGCCACGGTGGCTTTGTCCCCTTACCCGTACCCGTCCCGATTGCCGATTGGGCCTCCCGGGTACGGGGACGGGAACGGCCTCAACGCACTCGTTCTGTGAATCTTCTAACCGTCGCGGTGGAGCGCGAGGAGGATCTGGTCTCGGTAGGCGCCGCGCTTCCAGTACCGCTCGGGAACGCGCCCGACCTCCTCGTAGCCGGCCTTGGCGAGCATTGCCAGCGAGCGCGCGTTGTCGGCAATCACGGATGCGATCAACAGGCGCAGGCCGAGGACCTCGAAGGCGTATCGGTTCCGCACCTTGACGGCATCGCCGCCGAGCCCTTTGCTCCACAGATCCTTGCGGCCAATCACACTGCCAGAAACTGCGACCCGGCTCTGCCAATCGATGCTGCGCAAACCGGAAAAACCGACGTGCTCGCCTTGGAGGCTTTCGACGGCAAACTGCACGTTGGCGCGGTCCTGACGGTCGGCGGCTCGGAAGAACTCCTCCTCTGCTCCCCGGGTGAGCGGCCAATCGCCGGTCTCCAGCCACTGCGTGATCTCCGGGTCGTTGAACCACTTGAGCGCGTTTTCGAGGTGCTTGTCGCGGTCGAGCGGCACCAGCCGAACCTTCTCGCTTTCCCATCCATAGCTCATCACCCATCTCCGTTTCCGATCCTGATCCCGACGTGTCCCGGCGTAGCCGGCGAGGCGAAGCCGGATCCCGAAAAAAGCTTAAGGGTTAAGGAGTTAAGAGTAAAGGGCATGAAGGCGTGAGGGCGGCAAAAGGTCGAGACAACGGGAGCGCGCGGCCCTCAGGACCTCAGGACCTCAAGACCTCAAGACCTCAAGACCTGGTTATCAAAACCCCTCGTGCTCCGTCCTCTCGATGATCTCGTCCTGAAGCTCGCGCGAGATGTCGCAAAAGTAGTCGGAGTAACCCGCCACTCGGACGATCAGATCGCGGTGGGCCGAGGGATCGGCCTGCGCCTCGCGCAAGGTCTCTGCGGTGACGACGTTGAACTGCACGTGGTGGCTGTCCAACCCGAAGTAGCCCCGTACCAACCCGGTCAGCATGTCGATGCCGGTTGAGCCCTCGAGGAGCTTCGGCGTGAACTTCATGTTGAGCAGGGTGCCGCCGGTCTTCAGGTGGTCCATCTTGGCCGCCGATTTGAAGACCGCGGTCGGTCCCTGCCGATCGGCGCCCTGCACCGGCGAGATGCCCTCTGACAAAGGCACACCGGCGAGCCGTCCGTCCGGCATGGCACCCATCACGGCCCCGAAGTAGACGTGACAGGTCGTCGGCAACATGTTGATGTGATACTCGCCGCCGCGGAGATTCGGCCGACCTTCGACGATCTCGTGGTAGGCCTCGAAGCAGCGCACCATGATGTCGTCGGCCCGATCATCGTCGTTGCCGTAGCGGGGCGTTTTGTTGATCAACCGCTGGCGCAGCGTCTCGCGTCCTTTGAAATCCGAGTCGATGGTCTCGATCAGCTCCTCCATCGTCGGCGAGTCGCCGTCGAACACATGGTGCTTGATGACGGAGAAGCTGTCGGTGAGGCTGCCGATGCCGACACCCTGGATGTAGCTCGTGTTGTAGCGCGCACCGCCGGCGTTGTAGTCGCGTCCGCTCGAGATGCAGTCATCAGTCAGAATGCTCAGAAACGGCGCCTGTGCCCAGTCGGCGAACATGCGTTCGAAGATGTGGTTTCCGCGGTACTTGATGTCGACAAAGTGGCGGACCTGGGTGCGCCACGCCTCGAAGACCTCACCAAAGGTCGCAAAACCGATCGGATCGCCGGTCCGTGGACCGAGCTGTTCGCCGGTACGCGGATCCACGCCGTCGTGCAACGCGAGCTCGAGCATCTTCGGCAGGTTGAAGTAACCGGTCAGGATGAAGGCCTCCTTGCCGAAGGCCCCGGTCTCGACACAGCCAGAGGTGCCGCCCTCGCGTGCGTCCTCTACCGTCTTGCCCTGGCGCACCATCTCCTCGACCACCGCATCGGAATTGAAGATCGACGGGAAACCGTAGCCCTTGCGAACAACCTCGAGCGCGGCTTTGAGGAATTCATCCGGGTTCTTGCGCGATAGCTGGATGTTGTTCGAAGGCTGGAGGAGGTGCATCTCGTCGATGACCTCGAGCAGGAGGTAGGACACCTCGTTGACCGCGTCGGTCCCGTCCGTACGGACACCACCGATGTTGATGTTGGCGAAATCGGTGTAGGTGCCGCTCTCTTCCGCCGTCACGCCGACCTTTGGCGGCGCCGGGTGATTGTTGAACTTCACCCACAAGCACTCGAGCAGTTCCTTCGCAGTTTCGCGGTCGAGGCCGCCGTCGTTGAGGCCCTTCTCGTAGAAGGGCGCCAGATGCTGATCGAGGTGACCGGGGTTGTAAGCGTCCCAGCCGTTCAGCTCGGTGATCACCCCGAGGTGGACGAACCAGTAACTCTGGAGGGCCTCCCAGAAGTCGCGCGGGGCGTTTGCTGGCACGTGCCGGCAGACCTCGGCGATTCGCTCGAGCTCCTCCCGCCGGGCAGGGTCGCTTTCGGCCACAGCCAATTCCTCGGCCGCCTCGGCATGGCGCTCGGCGAATAGAATCGCCGCGTCGGCAACGATGCCCATCGCTTCCAGCTGATCCCTTTTCGCCAGCGCCTCGAAATCGGTCGCGATGTCGAGGCCCGCGATCGCCACCGCGATCTCCGCCTTGAAGTCGAGCATGCCCTTCTCGAAGATCTTGCCGTCGCCAACCGTGTGCCCCGGTGCTCGTTGCTCCATGAACTCGGTGAAAACACCGGCTGAAAATGCACGATGCCATTCCTCGGGCAGCTGGTCGAAGACTCGATCCCGGAGGGACCGACCATTCCAAAACGGAATGACATCTCGCTCGTAGCGCTCGATGTCCTCTTCCGAGATCGTGTAGCTGGTCATCGGCCGGCTATTGAGGATCCTCAGATCTTCGGCGCTGTGACAGGTGATCTCGGGATAGGTCGGGGTCGCTTTCGGTTCGTGGCCCCTTTCGCCGACAATCAGCTCGTCATCACCGATGGAGATCGTCTTGTTGGCACAGAGGTGGTGATAGGCCCTCGCACGCAGCACCACCTGGGGATACGTGCCGATGTTCTCCCGATAGAACTCTGTCAACAGCAGGGCCCGTTCGATCGACACCGAGGGGTGGGCCTCGAGGCTTCTCTGGCGAAGTCTCTTGACACGCTCCCTCATGGAGAAGCTCCTACAGAAACCTCGAGATCGTGAATCGCGAGCTGTCTGGCGACCTCGTCGACCAGCTCGACGGCCGGAGTCCGAAGTTCGCACCGCGCCGCGTCTTCCTCCAGGCGTGAGCGCTTGCCCTCGGCGATGCCGTGATAGGGCAAAACGCAGACCGGGTGGCGGCGCGGCAGGACCTCGAGAAAGGCGCCGGTCGCATCAATGTTTTCGGGATCGTCGTTAAAGCCCGGGATCAGGGGCACACGAATCCAAAGCTCGGTCCCGCGTGCGCTCAGGGCGCGGAGGTTGTCGAGAATGATGCGATTGTCGGCCCCGGTTTCGGCGCGATGGCGATCCGGGTCCATGTGCTTGAGGTCGTACAGCACGAGGTCTGTGAGCTCGGCGATCTCGAGCAGGGTCTCCCGCGGTGCCAGACCGCAGGTGTCGACCGCAGTGTGCAGACCGCGGCGACGGCATTCCCGCAGACAGTCGACGAGAAACCCGGCCTGGGCGAGGGGCTCGCCGCCGGAGAATGTCACGCCTCCGTCCGAGGTGTCGTAGAACACCCGGTCCCGCTCGATCGCTTCGAGGAGCTCGGCAACCCGATACTCCCGCCCGGCAAGCTCGCGTGCGTCTGCTGGACACGCCTCGACGCACGAGCCGCAGCGGGTGCAGCGCGAGCGCTCCCATGGCTCACCGGCCGGAGCCGCACCGCCGTCGTCGATCGGACATGCTTCGGCGCACATCCTGCAGCTGAGACACCGGTCAGCACTGAGCATCAGCACCGGCGCGGTTTCGATGCCTTCGGGGTTGTGGCACCAGGTGCAGGCGAGAGGACACCCCTTCAGAAAGACAGTCGTGCGGATTCCCGGTCCGTCGTGCACCGAACAACGCTGCAAGTTGAAGACCGTCCCGGTCGACCCACCCGATTCTGCGAAAAGTGCCGGCGTCGTCATTCGTCTCATTTCATAAGATGCTTCAAAAGAGTAATTTGGTCTTGTATGATTCAGGAGGCAGGACTTCATTTTCGGCACAATTGGAAGATGCGCCTCGAAACCGAACTCCAGATCCTGGTCGAACAATCCGTCCATGCGGAAAGGCTCTTCGACCGAGTGCCGGACGTCGTGTACTTTGTCAAGGACCTGGGGGGCCGATACGTTGTCGTCAACCAGACCCTGGTCGAGCGGTGCGGCCGCCGTGACAAGACCGAGCTCCTCGGGCGTACCGCGAAAGACGTCTTCCCCAGCCCGCTCGGCGACCGCTTCTTCGAGCAGGACCGACGGGTGATCGCATCCGGTATCGCCATCACCCAGAACCTCGAGCTGCACCTCTACCCGACTCGTCTCGAGGGCTGGTGCCTGACCGACAAGGTCCCCCTCCACGGAAGGGACGGAAGCGTGACCGGTCTCGCGGGGATCTCACGCGATCTCCAATCGGGTAGCTCCGAGGGCGACGTATTCGCCGAGGTGGCCGCCGCGCTGCACCACATCCGATCCGACTACGGTGCCAAGCTTCGGGTCGACCACCTCTCGGAGCTCTCGGGCCTCTCCGTCTACCAGCTCAACCGACGCCTGCGCACCATCTTCGGGATCACCGCCGGCCAGCTCATCACCAAGACCCGGATCGATGCCGCCTCCGACATGCTGCGGGTCGGCGCGAGGCCCATCGCGGAGATTGCGAATGCCTGCGGCTACTATGATCAGAGCGCTTTCACCCGGGTCTTTCGGAAGACTGTCGGTGTGACACCCCGGCAGTATCGTGCGCGGCATCAGGTGCGCGAATCGTAGCCTCGGCGCGCTCCAACCGTGCCCGTGCCCGATGGTGCGATTGAAGGCGGCAAGGCCTGTGTTTGCACTGCGAAGGTCGCGCCCTGCACTGGTCAATTTGGAGGCACGAGTCGGGTTCGGGCACGGGGACGGGAACGGGAACGAATGGGATGGTGTCCTTTTCTCATAACGCGAGGCCGAGGCACAGAGCCGTCGACACCTTCACCGTATAATGGAATCCGCACCCGCGGTTCGGGAGACTTTGCATGGCCAACCCAGAACATCTCAACCAGCTGCGCGCCGGTCAGTGGAACGAGTGGCGCGCCGCCAACCCGACCCTCGCCCCAGATCTCATTGACGCCCAGCTCACGGGCCTTGATCTTCGCGGACTCGATCTCTCGAAAGCCCACCTGCGCGGCGCCGATTTCAGCGGAGCGCGCCTCGACGGAGCGGATCTTTCGCGGGCAATCCTCGAGGGAGCGCGGCTCACCAATGCCACGCTCACCGAGGCCAAGATCGAAAACGTTCAGCTCGATTTCCTCGATCTCTCGGACCTCGACATGTCGCACGCATCGCTCTTCCGGTCCACCCTCCGCGGCACCAACCTCACACGCACCAACCTGCGCCACGCCGACCTTTCGCAGGCCCAGATGGAGAGCGCGCTCTTCGACCAATCCGATCTCTCCGGCGCCAAGCTCCAGGGCGCGTCACTCCGTGGAGGCCGCTTCGACGGCGCCGTCCTGCGCGGCGTCCAGGCTGCGTCCGCCATCCTCGACGGGGTCGAGCTCGAGAGCATCAGCATGGAAGGGGCGGTTTTCACCGAGGCCCAGGGGGACAACGCCCAGCTCAAGAACTGTCGCCTGCAGCGGGCGGACTTTCGCGGGGCGGCGCTCCGCAACGCGAACTTTCACGGCTCGGTGCTGTGCGAGGCGGTCTTCGACGAGGCCCAATGCGAGGGCGCCAGCCTCAGCCACGCGGATTTGGAAAAAGTGAGCTTCGTGCGCACCAATCTGTCGGGCGCGGACCTCCGTCAATCCAGCATCATCGGCGCGGTCTTTGACGGCTGCAATCTGATCAGTGCGCAGCTGGCCGAGCTCGACTTCCGCTCGCCGAGCCTGGGTCGGGTTTCGTTCTCCGCGGCAAATCTCCGCAAGACGATCTTCTCTCGCTGCGAGCTGCGCGGCTCGAACTTCATCGAGGCGAACCTCGAGCAGGCGGACCTGCGGCACGCCGTCCTCGAGGGCGCGAATCTCAGCCGCGCCAACCTGGTCGATGCCAACGCCCGCCACGCCAACTTCAAACAGGCCAATCTCCAGGACCTGATCGCCCAGGGCGCCGATCTGTCGGGGACTAACATGATCCTCGTCAAGGCCCGTGGCGCGAAGATGATCGGCGCCGATTTCAGGTTCACGGACGCGGTCGGCATCGATCTCGAGAAGGCGGACATCCGATACTCCGACCTGCGCAACGCCGACCTCACCAAGGCCAACCTCAACAAGACCAAGCTGTGGGGCTGCAGGGTTCGCAACACGAAGCTCCCTTCGTCCGTCGGTCACCTCAAGTTGCTGCTCAAGGTCAGCCAGGTCTTCCAGGTGGTCAGCAAGCGGGCCGACAAGATGCGCGAAACGCGGGAAAAGAAGCGCATCCGGCAGGTGGCAGAGCTGGTGCGGGAGCGCGAGGCCGATCGCAAGCGGCGCGCGCGGTGAGGCTTCCGACTCCGACAACCTGCGTTCTCGTCACCGCCCTTTTCGTGTTCGGACCGCATGTCCAGGCTGACGACGGCAGCCCGGAGCTCGACGGCCTGCCGATCGTCTCCATCACCGTCGATCGCAACGACATCTTCGACACCACCGACCCGAAGACCAAGGCCTGGTTCTACCGCTGGGCCAACGCCCTCCACATCGTCAGCAAGGAGAAGTTCATCCGGTCGATGCTGCTCTTCAAGGAGGGCGATCCCTACTCCGCGAGCGCCGCCGCCGAAAGCGGCCGCATACTGCGCGATCTCGGAATCATGAACCCGGTCAACATCACCGCTCGTCGCGTCGACGAGGGTGTCGAAGTGCTGGTGGAGACGCGCGACCAGTGGACACTCAAGGTGGGCGCAAAGCTCGGAATCTTCGGCTCGCGCGCCAGCTACCGCATGGACTTCGAGGAAGAAAACCTCGTCGGCTGGGGCAAGGCCATCGGCGTGGCCTACGAATCCGACAACGAGCGCACAAGCTGGGCTTACAGCTACTTCGATCCAAACGTCTTCAACAGCCGCTGGAGGGTCAAGCTGTCTCACGCACGGCTGTCAGACGGCTACCTCGATGAAGTGGTCGTCGACCGGCCGTTCTACTCTCTCGCGACACCCTGGACATGGGGCGTTTCGGGCCTCCGCCAGGAGCTCGTGGACCATCTCTACTCGCAATCGGTCTCAGTCGTCGAAGGCCTTCACGAGATCGAATGGCTGAGCATCTGGGGCGGAGGACGACTCCCGGGCAGCGGCGACGTGACGCGGCGCCTGATCGGCGGATGGGTCTATCGGCAAGACCGATACTCCGATTGGTTTTGGGAGGCGACCAGTGACCCCTACCTTCCACCGGAGGACCGCCTCGTGAGCGGTCCCCGCGTGGCCTATGAACAGGTCATCGACCGTTTTCTCGTCGTGCGGGGTTTCCGCGCCTGGTCGGTCCAGGAAGACGTCGCCCTCGGGCCGAATTTCAGTCTGAACGCCGTATTTTCGTCGCCCACCTTTGGTGGTGACCGGCAGCGGATCCTGAGCTCCGGGCGGCTTCGGGCGGCACGGCAGCGCGGCAGGTGGCTGGTGCTCGGCGATGCCTGGTTCACCGGCAGACTGGAGCATGGTGACGCCCACAACCTTGTGGGCGGATTTCAGATCGGAGCCGCCCAGCTCGGCAGCCAGGGGTTGCAGACGCGCCTCCTCGTCGAGGGATCGCAACGCCTGGATCGCGACCGCCAGCTGACGCTCGGTGCGGATCTCGGGCTTCGCGGTTGGGACCCCGACTACTTCGACGGGACCGGGCGGGCGGTGCTCAACCTCCAGTGGCGGCAGCTCATCAAGGAGGAGGTGCTCGGTCTCTTTAGCGTCGGGGTCGTCATCTTTGGTGACGCCGGATATACCTGGGACGCACGGGTCGGTCCGGACACGGGCGGTGTCCGCCTCGACGCCGGCGCGGGGTTTCTCTTCGACCTCTCCCACCTCGGCCGCAGCACGCTCCTGCGCGTCGATGCCGCCCTCCCGGACGACGGATCCGGCATCACGATCATCGTCAGCACCTCGACCATCTTCGATATCCCGTCCCAGTTCCGATGATCCCCTCGGCGCGCTTTGACGTAAAATTGTTGAATGCCCACACGTCACCTCCATCCCCGATCGGTGATCGGTATCGCCATGCTCCTCGCCATTGCAGCTCCGGGCTTTGCCAACGACCAAGCGAAGGGTGCCCAGGCCCCGGTCACGATCTCCATCGAAATCGGCGACCGTTCGGATCTCGAGCGCTTGAGCCGACAGATCAGCATCGAGGATGTGCGCGGCACCACGGTGCGCGCCGTCGTGACGCGAAAACAACTCGAGGAGATCGAGACGGCAGGTTGGCGCTGGAATGTCGTTCCACCCCGACCGAAGCTCGAACACACCGCAATGTGCGCCGACGGGTGGGTCGAGAAGACCGATCGTGAGTGGACCTGCTACCCGAGCTACCAGCAGTATGTGGCGCTGATGCAGAAATACGCCACCGATCGTTCCGACCTCTGCCGGCTGGTCGATCTCGGTGCGACCGCCAACCTCGTGCGCCCGCATCGTTTGTGGGCAATGATCATTTCCGACAACCCGGGCGACGAGGAGGACGAGCCGGAGGTCCTGCTCACATCCACCATGCACGGCGACGAGACCTCCGGCTTCGTACTGACGCTGCGCCTCATCGACCACCTGGTGCGCGGTTATGACGATGATTCGGAGATCCGCGCGCTCGTTGACGAGACCGAGATCTGGATCAATCCCCTCGCCAACCCCGACGGCGCCTACTTCAGTGGGGATGACACGGTGGCCGACGCGATTCGCTTTTTCACGACGGCCGGGGGGTCTGCCACAGAGGTCGACGCCAACCGAAACTTCCCCGGCCTCGTTGGTGGCAATCATCCAGACGGCAATGCCTGGTGGCCCGAGACGGAAGCCATGATGGTCCTCGCCGAGTCGAACACATTTGTCCTTTCCGCAAATTTCCACGATGGAGCCGAGGTCGTGAACTACCCGTGGGACGCGGTCCCTCGGCGCCACCCCGATGACCTCTGGTTCCAGAATCTCGCAGGGGATTGGGCGGCGCTCGCGCAGACCGACGGCCCCACCGGTTACATGACCGGGGTCAGTAACGATGGCACCACCAACGGCTATGACTGGTACGAAGTCCACGGCGGCCGCCAGGACTTCGTGACCTTTTTCCACGGCGGCCGCGAGCTCACCATCGAGATCTACCAAAGCAAGCTCCCCCCTCCCGCCCAGCTCGACGATCTGTGGTCCTGGAACCGGCGCGCCTTCCTCGATTTTCTCGGTCACGCGCACCAAGGCATTCGAGGAATCGTGACCGACACGAAGGGCAATCCCCTCGCAGCAACCGTTGAGGTTCTGGGGATCGACCGACCCGAGGACGGATCAACCGCGCGCACCGACCCGGAGGTGGGCGATTATCACCGGCTCCTGTTACCTGGGCTGTACGATCTGAGGATCGAGGCGCCGGATTTCCGGCCCCGCGAGATCTTCGGAGTTGTCGTCTCAGAGGGCGAGGCCTCCCGGATCGATGTGTCTCTCCACCGCGCCATTCGGAGGCCGTCTGGTCGCTCCTCGCCGGCCAGGGGGAAGGTGGCTCCTCGATTCCTCGAGGAATAGGCGCCGCTCCCAGACCGTTTGCCCGAGCATCATGGCAGGAAACAACTGTGCAGTGATCGTGGGGGCCGGAACCGGAACCGGCGCCGAAGTGGCAAAAGCACTGGCGAGAAACGGCCACCCGGTCGTGCTC
The DNA here is from genome assembly GCA_041560205.1 of Candidatus Sulfomarinibacter sp. GTDB lineage: Bacteria > Acidobacteriota > Thermoanaerobaculia > Thermoanaerobaculales > Sulfomarinibacteraceae > Sulfomarinibacter. The sequence continues at coordinate 41,603 of JBFFBV010000007.1, read as the reverse complement.
GCACGCCGGACCGCGCAAGCCCTGGAGCCGCTGGTCCAGGAGATCGAAGCCGACGGAGGATCGGCGATCGCGGTCGCCTGTGACGCTTCCCACGAGGATCAGGTGGTCGAGCTCTTCGACCGCGCGGAATCCGAAATGGGTCTGCCCAGCTTCGTCCTCTTCAACGCCGCGGGATTCGCGATGGGACCGATCGCCCAAACGAGCTCGGAGCAATTCGAGGACATGTGGCGGGCGACCTCATACGGAGGATTCCTCGTCGGCCGCGAGGCCGCTCGACGGATGCTCCCTCATGGTGAAGGGACGATCGTCTTCACCGGTGCCACCGCAGCGGTCAAGGCGAGTGCGAACTTCGCCGCCTTCGCCGCCGGCAAGCACGGGCTGCGGGCGGTGGCGCAGAGCATGGCCAAGGAGCTCGGACCGCAGGGAATTCACGTCGCGCACCTCATCATCGACGGTGTGATCGATGTTCCGAGAGTTCACGAGTCCATGCCGGACCTGGCCGCGTCCAAGGGCGCGGACGGGCTCATCGACCCGAAGAGCATCGCCGCGACCATGCTGTGGCTGCACGAGCAGCCAAAGAACGCATGGACCTTCGAGCTCGACCTCAGGCCCTTCAAAGAACCCTGGTAGGAACGCTCAGACCAGCTCGACGTCGGAGTGGATCTCGACCAGACTCGGGCCGTCGTGCGCGAGCGCTTCCGAAATTGCGGCATCCAACCCGTCTCTCGTGCGGACCGAAAGGCCGAGCGCGCCGCAGTTCTTCGCGAACTCGGCGAAGTCGGGGTTGTGGAGCGAGGTCTGCCAGACCTCCCAGTCGCCCGCCTTCTGCTCTTTGCTGATCTTCCCGAGCTCGTTGTTGTTGAGCAGGATGTGGGTGATGTCCATGCCGTACTTGACCGCGGTCGTGAGCTCAGCGAGGTATTGGCCGAAGCCGCCGTCACCGGAAACCGAGACCACCTTGCGACCACTGAAGCGCGTTGCGTTCTCCTGGGTTGCGGCCCACGCCCCCATCGCCGCTGGAAAACTGAAACCGATCGAACCGAGGTACCCCGACATCAAAACCGCCTGCCGCTTGCATTCGAAGTAGCGCCCGAAGCTGTAGGTGTTGTTGCCGACATCGACCGCGATGATGGCGTCTTCCGGAACGAGCCGCGACATCGAGTCGAAGATCGCGGCGGAGTTGACGCCCATCCCGCGGTCGTCTTCTCGACGACGCTGTTTCTCCGCGCGCCAGATGGCCCAACGCCGTTCGAGGTCAGCACGCTGATCGACGGTATCGGTGCTCCCCTGCAACCGATCTTTCAGGATGCGGCTGGTCACGCCGATTTCTCCCCACACCGGCACGGCGATCGGGTGGAACTTGCCGAGGATCATCGGGTCGAAGTCGACCTGAACGGTCGGTATCTTGGGAGTGATGCCCGTGTGATTCGAAAAGCTCGCTCCGAAGACGAGCAGGCAATCCGACTCGTTCATCACCCAGCTGGCGACCGGCGTGCCGCTCCGTCCGAGCACGCCCGCGGCCAAAGGGTGGTTGTCGGGGATGAGCCCTTTGGCCTTGAAGGTGGTGACGACCGGACAGCTCAACATCTGGGCCAGCTCGAGAACTTCATCCATCTGGAACCGGCTGCCATGGCCGACGATGATGGCTGGTCGCTTTGAAACACGGAGCAGCTCCACCGCCCGATCGACCGACTCATCGGGCGGCGCGATCTCGAGCGGGGTGACACGGCCCTCCGGGCCGCCCGCCCGCGCTCCGTCCGCGGCCGGCAGCTTGGGCACCTCGTCGGGGAAGATGATCTGCGACACACCCCGGTTGAGCATGGCGCTCTTGCAGGCGAGGTTGACGAGCTCCGCGTGGCGACTGCCGGGCAGCGCGAGCTGCTGCCATTGGGCGACCTTGCCATAGGCGGCCTTGAGATCGATCTCCTGAAACGCGCCCGGCCCGAAGACCTGGGTCTCGACCTGACCCGTCATCGCGATCACCGGCGAGCGGTCGACATTGGCGTCCCAGAGACCGGTCAGGAGATTCGTCGCGCCCGGCCCGGCGATCGAGAGACAGGCCGCCGGTCGGCCGGTGAGCTTGCCGTAGGCCGAGCAGGCGAAGGACGCGGCGCCCTCGTGCCGGATCCCGTAGTAGCTGATCCTGCCTTCCTTCTCCAGGATACGGAGGGCGTCGGCGACCCCGAGGTTGGAGTGCCCGACCATGCCGAAGACGTGGCGGACTCCCCAGTTGGCCAGGCTTTCCATCATCAGGTCGCCGACAGTGCGGACGTGGAGCTCGTGCTTCGGGAGGCCCACATACACCCCGTCCTCGCGTTCCTCCACCTCGAAGGTCTCGACGCCATCGTCGTATCCGGGCGCCTTGCCGGTAATCGGGTCGTAATCCCACCCGTGCCAGGGACAGCGGAGGAGCCCGTTTTCGATCGACCCTTCGCCCAGGGGTCCGCCCTGGTGCGGGCATTTGTTGTCGAGTGCACCGTACCGCCCCTCGTGGTGGGTCATGCACAGGGTGCGAAGCGGACAGCTCACGGTTTTGACCCGGCCCTCCGGAAGCTCGTCCGCTTCGAGCACCTTCGTCCACACGAGATCGTGATTTTTCGTCATCAGTAGCCTTTCGGTGCTCCGTGGTGTTCGTTTCAGTCCAGGGAAACGCCGCCATATTGGATGCCGGTGAGCTGCCTCATCTCCCGTTTCCACGTCGTCAAGTCGTCGACCGAGAACTTGCCGAGGTGATCGTGGCCACAGGCCCGAGCCATGACCTGCATGAGCTCGGTCGCGGCCCGGAAGAAGTTGGCGAGCTGCTCCGCGCCGCGGTCGATCTGCAACCGCTTCCGGAGGTGAGGCTTCTGGGTCGCGATGCCGACCGGGCAGTTGTTGGTGTGGCAGGCCCTCATCCCGAGACATCCGATGGCCTGGAGCGCCGAGTTCGAGACCGCCACCGCGTCCGCCCCGAGGGCCAGCGCCTTGACGAAATCCGCCGGTAGCCGGAGACCGCCGGTGATCACCAGCGTGACGTCGGCTCGTCCCGCCTCATCCAGGAAGCGGCGCGCCCGCGCAAGAGCCGGAATCGTCGGCACCGAAATATTGTCCCGGAACAGCAGAGGCGCGGCTCCAGTACCGCCGCCCCGTCCATCGAGGATGATGTAGTCGACGCCGATCTCGAGCGCGGCCTCGATGTCGCGCTCGATGTGTTGGGCCGAAAGCTTGACGCCAACGGGAATCCCGCCCGTCGCCTCGCGGACCTGCGAAGCGAAGTCACGGTACTGATCGACGCGCTCCCAATCCGGAAAACGCGGCGGTGAGATCGCCGGCTCGCCTTCGGCCAGCCCCCGGACCTCGGCAATCTTTCCGCGAACCTTGTCACCGGGGAGGTGGCCACCGGTGCCCGTCTTGGCGCCCTGGCCACATTTGAAGTGAAAGGCCTGGCATCTCTCGACCTTGTCCATCGAGTATCCGAAGCGCGCCGACGCCAGTTCGTAGAAATAGCGCGAGTTGCTGGCCTGCTCCTCAGGCAGCATGCCGCCTTCGCCCGAGCAGATGCCGGTCCCGGCGAGCTCGGCTCCCTTCGCCAGGGCGACCTTGGCCTCTTCCGAGAGCGCGCCGAAGCTCATATCGGAAACGAAGAGAGGGATGTCGAGCCGAAGCGGCTTATCGGCGTTGGGACCAATCACGACTTCGGTGCCGACCGGAGCATCGTCGAGCAACGGCACCTTGTGGAGCTGGGCGGTGAGGATCTGGATGTCGTCCCATCTCGGCAGCTCGTCGCGCGGCACGCCCATTGCCGCCACGCGTCCGTGATGTCCTACTTGGCTGAGACCGTGCTCGGCGAGATGCTGGATGTATTGGAAGTGGGGCTCCTCGGACCCTCCGTGATGATCCTTGTAGAGACCCTGGTAGGCATCCCGGTCGTAGGGCTGCGGGTTCTGTTCTTCCCACTCGGCCACCTCGTCCTCATCGACCCAGACGGCGCCATCCTCGACCCATGATTGGAACCGATGTTGCTCCTCTTCGGGGTTATACGAGCTGACGCCGGTTCTGTAGCAGTAGTCCCATCCGTGAAGACCACAAATCAGGTTCTTGCCTTCGATGTGGCCGTCGCTGAGCAGCGCGCCGCGGTGAAGACACCGACCGTAGAGGACTGACACCTGCTCCTCGTCCTGCCAACGAATGACGACCAGATCGACGTTTGCGACGAGGGCGTAAGCTGGAGCGAGCGGCTCGAGCTCGTCCCATTCGGCCACCTTGACCTTTTTCATAGACTCTCCACATTCGGCTTTCTCAAAGAACAACAAGACCAACAGCTTCCGATTCCGAACCGCGGTCCCGCGCGAATCGTCGCGCCGGCACCGATCCCGGTAAAGGCTGCCGGAGGTGACGCTGCGGCACCTCTGAGATCAGATCTCGATTTCTCTATTTTCTGCTACGATCGGCCGATGGTCGCGAGAGGAACACGGTGGCGCGGCTTCGTCGATGCCGTCTGGTGGCTTGGAGCACTGATTTCGGTCGTCATTTTGCTGGTGCACTGCTACCGCTTCGACGCCATCGATCTGACGAGGCGATCCCCCTTCGACAACACCGGCTCGGGTCATGCCGAACAGTGGATATTCCTCGAGGAGGCCTCCCGGCAGGTGCCCGAAGGGGCTTCGTTCACCGTCGTCGCGCCGGATCGCGATACCGAAATGAGCCTGTTCATGATGGCGGTCGGTCTGGTGCCGGAGTCATCACCGGTGCCGTCCTCGTACTACGGGCAGTCGACAGGCAGGGGCGATCTCGCTGAATTCGTCCTGCGCTTCGGGGAGAGCGGATCGTTGCCACCGTCTGAAATACCGGTCGCCTCGATCAGCGGCGGTCGCGTCACGCAACGGCGGACAAGGGACCCATGACGACCGTCGTGTTTCTCGCAGCCGTCCTCGGAATTTCAATCGTGCTCGGGCTTCCGGTCGTCGCCCACCCGACCCTCAGGCATGTATCCGTCGCGGCCAGGCTGAGCCTGGCGTGGACCATGGGTTCGCTGATTCTGACGATGGTCTTGACCTTCCTCTCGGCTATCGGCGCGCGGTGGACGGGGTGGTGGATGCTGCTCGCCTGCGTGACCGCCATCGCTCTCGCCCTCAGGATGCTTCGAATGGCGGGTCCGGCAGCGACCACGTCCGTAAGCTGGCAATGGCCCGGATTTTCGGTCGGGGGTTTCGGATTCGCGCTGGTCGCCCTCAGCGGCCTCTCGTCCCTCGTTCTCGGTGTCGGGACCTCGGCCGACCTTTCGTATTTCTGGGGGGTCAAGGCCGCTCACTTCGCGCTCGAAGGTGGCATTGATTTCGAGCTCCTGCGACAACCTTTCATGATCCACCTGCACCCGAACTACCCGCCGTTGTGGCCGGTTCTTCTCGGGTGGGGCGCCCTCGCAGCGCAGTCGATGCCGTGGCTCACCATTTCATCCTTGACGTGGATATGTCTGACGGCGGCCGCGGCAATCATTTTCTCGACGATTGCCACTTCGATTGGATCGCGCGCCGCGGGCATCGTCACATTGTTGTGGTACGGGATCCTCACCACGATGATGCTTCGTTCCTTCTCCGGAGGCAATGCTGACGGGCCTCTGCTGCTTTTCCTGTCGGTCGCACTCGTCGTGATCGTGACTGAGAGGGCGAATGAATCGCCGAGGCTTCGCTGGCTCGCGGCCCTCGCCCTCGCAGGCGCCGTCTTCACCAAGAGCGAGGGAATGATCGCCACCGCGCTGATCGTCGTCGGGACAACGGTCCGTGACGTCATGTGGCGGCGACCGGCGGTCCTTCGCCGGGCTGGCGCTCTGATCCTTCCGGCACTGGTCACGGCAGGGTTCTGGCTGGTCGTCCGGATCGCACACGATCTGCCGCTGAGTGATCCCATACGCGAATCCGCATTCCATGTCAGCTTCGACCACATCGATGTGATCATCCGCGTGTGCATTCGGATTCTGATCTCGGGCGCAGTCCTGGTCGGCTGGCTCATTCCACTGGTCACCCTGCTCATCGTCGGACGTGATCGGCTGGTGGCCACGGTGCCGGGCGTCGTCACCGCCTTGGGAATTCTCACCTTCGCCGCGGGTTACTATCTTCACGCCATGGGAGATCCTCTCCAGCTCATCGTGTGGACCTTCCCCCGCCTCATCGTGCCGGCGATGTCGGCATGGATCCTGAGCCTCGGGGTGGCCGTTTTCGCGGGCGCCGACACGCCCGAGGCGGATGCCCCTTCCGAAGGAGGACCGATTTGATGGCGCGGCGTCACCTCGATCTCATCCTCGACCTCACGAGCCGCTGCAATCTCCGCTGCGTGATGTGCTACTTCTCCGCCACCGACCAACTCCAGTTCAAGCCCTACGATCTCGCGCCAGGATCGAAGGGCAACATGGAGATGACGGTCTACCGTCACCTCGCCTCGGAGCTGTTCCCCAGAGCGCACACCGTCGCGCTCGGATGTGCCGCCGAGCCGCTCCTCCACCCCGAGTTCTCGGAGATCCTCCGCGTCTCCCGCGAGCACCGGGTGCCCAAGGTCTGGATTCAGACCAATCTGCTTGCGCTCTCCGAATCCAAGGCGCGGGCGATTGTCGAGCACGGAGTGCGCACGGTGGCCGTCTCCATCGACGGAACGACCAAGGATACCTACGAGCACATTCGCACCGGGGGATCCTGGGACCGACTGCACTCGCGGCTGGAGTTGCTCCGGCAGGTCGGAAGGCCGTCGTCGAAGGACCGCCCCAGGCTGCGCATCACATTTGTCTGGATGCGATCCAATAGAGAAGAGCTGAGATCGCTGCCGGCATTCGCGTCTTCGGTCGGCGCACGAGAGCTCGACGTGCGCTTCGTCGCGCCCACCGTCGGCGGCCTGGACAACCGCCAAGAGCTGCTCGACGACCTTGACCAGGATGAACTGATGGCAGAGCTGTGGTCAGTGGCGCGAGACGCAACCGCCCGCGGGCTTCGACTGGTCGCGTACCCCGCCATGAAGAAGGAAGTGGATGCGGACAACTCGCTGTTCGGCAAAGCCAGACGCAAGATGTGGCTTTTGAGATCCGGGATCGAGGGACCGACGATCTGGCGACACTCGATACTCGAACGGATCAACGGTTGTCGTTTCCCGGGAAGGATGTTTTTGATTCGTCCCAACGGTGCGGTTCAGCCGTGTCCCTTTTGGGAGGAGGAACCGATCGCGCTGGTGCCGCGAGACGGCTTTCGTGAGATCTCCGCGTCGGAACGCCTCGCGGACATTCGGGAAGGGCTGCGAAGCGGCTGCCCGATCGGAAGCTGTCAAAGCTGCGAGGCGCGGAAGGACGCACTGTTCCGCCCCTTTTTCGAGCCCAGAGACAGCACCACCCAAGCCAAACGATAAGGATGCGAGGAATAGTTCGAAGCAGCGTCGGTTCTTCCAGTTGTCCGGCGCCACCACGGTAGCGAAGATTCCGAGCCGCGACGCGAAACAGCTGGTTGCCGCGTGCCGTCGATCGACCTTTCGAGGAGCTTGACAATGACCGACCACCTTGGACTGAAACCCGAAACCCGTGACCGCGCCGAGATTCCCGAGCGATACACCTGGGACCTGAGCCACATTTATGCGAATTGGGACGCATGGGATTCGGACCTGGAAAGGATGCAGATCCTGATGGACTCCTACAAGGAGCTCAAGGGAACGCTCGCGGAAGGACCGCAGCGGATCCTCGAAGCCAGCCTGCTCTCGGACGAGCTCGGCCAGCTCGCCTACAAGGTCTACCAATATCCGGGGCTGATGCAGAGTCAGGACACGCGCGACAACTCGGTCCAGGCGCGGCTCGAACAGGTGCGGCTGGCCCTCGCCGCCTTTCGCCAGGCCACCGCCTGGTACACACCGGAGCTGCTCGAGATCCCGCAAGGGACCATGCAGGAATGGCTCGACCAGACCCCGGAGCTTTCGCCCTACCGATTCGGCATCGACGAGAGCTACCGCATGCAGCGCCACGTCCTCGACGAGGACGGCGAGCGCCTGCTCGCCTTCGCCTCCACCCTGAACGGCACGCCCGCCCAAACCTACTCGATGTTGGCCGACGCCGACGTCGACTTTCCGACCGTGACGCTCTCCGACGGCACCGAGAAGGTGGCGAGCCACGCCAACTACACCCAGGGTCTGCACACGCTTCGCGACCAGAACGACCGGGAGAAGCTCTTCAAGGCCCACTTCACGGTCTATGACAGCTACCCGAACACCTATGTCGCCATCTACAATGGTGTGCTGCAGAAGGACTGGTTCATCGCCCGGTCGCGGCGCTACGAGTCCTCGCTCGAGGCGAAGCTCGATGATGACAACATCCCGGGAGCGGTGGTGGAGAAGCTCATCGACACCGCGCGCGACGGCAGCGAACCCTTGCGGCGATACCACCGGCTCCGCAAGCAGAGCCTGGGCCTCGAAAGGTACCGGTATTTCGATGCCTACCTGCCCTTGGTCGAGGTCGTCTGGACCCTGCCCTACGACGAGGTCGGTCGACGCATCATCGACTCGGTCGCCGTTTTTGGATCCGATTATCAGCACATGGTCGAGCGCTCGTTCGCCGAACGTTGGGTCGACGTCTACGAGAACGAGGGCAAGCGCTCCGGCGCCTTCTCGGCCGGCGTCTACGGTGTCCACCCCTACATGCTCCTCAACTATGCGGACACGCTGAACGACGCCTTCACCGTCGCCCACGAGATGGGCCACACCATGCACACGGTGCTCTCTCACGAGAGTCAGCCGTTTGCGACCTCGTCCTACTCGATCTTCGTCGCCGAGGTCGCGTCCATGACCAACGAGTCGCTCTTCCTCGACCGACTGCTCGAGGATGAGAAGGACCCTGCGCGGAGGGTGACGCTGCTCCAACACGCGATCGACGACATTGCCGCCGGTTTCTACCGTCAGGCGATGTTCGCGGACTTCGAGCTCCGCGCCCATCGTGAGGTCGAAGGCGACCGTCCCATCACCTCCCGGGTTTTGCAGGAGATCTATCTCGGCGTCCTCGGCGCGTTTTTCGGCGACGCCCTGGACGACCAGGACTGGTACCGCAACACCTGGGCGCGGATCCCCCACTTCTACGGCTCGCCGTACTACGTCTTCCAGTACGCCACTTCGAAGGCGGCGGCGACCCTGCTTCACCGAAGGATGACGAGGGGCGACGAGGGCGCCCGAAGCACGACCGTCGACGCCTACCTCGAGCTGCTGCGCTCGGGCGGCAACGACCACCCCATCAGTCAACTGCAACGGGCGGGCGTGGATTTCACGACCACCGAACCCACCGAAGCGCTGGTGGCTGAGATGGATCGTCTCGTCGATCGGCTCGACGGAGAACTCTCGACTCTCGGCAGCTGAAAAGCCCCGCGGGTCGCGCGTCCCTCGTGCGACGGCTCGGCCCGGGCTTGTTGCGGACGGAGGGCTCCCCCGCCCCCGATGCCGGTGCTCGATCAGCCATGCAGTTGCTCCATGAACATCTCTGAACGGCTGACTCTCGGGCCTCGCCGAGATTGTTATTGCGATCATCTCTCAAATTGAGATTGTCATTGAATTGTCATATTCGGTGTTGTATATTCCCACATGTGTGCGGATCCTCATTTATCGGAAGGGTGCCCCAACCGTGCATCCATCAATCATTCGGGAAGGAGGGAATGATGATCCCGATGTCGAATACGTTCCGATTGGCTCGGGTCGCCGTTATGGTTCTCGCGGTCATGTCGATCGCAGCAGCTGTGCACGCGCAGGACCCGGTCGAAATATCCTTCGAGGTGACGGGCTCGGCGGTGCCGGGCGGCACGGTCCAGGTGACCGCCAACGTTACGATCAACGACGGCTCGACCCTGCAGTCCTATTCGTGGCAACAGGTAGGGGGTGCCGATGCGAGTCTCAGCGGGACCACCACCAAGACGGTGACCGCAGGCCTACCGGACCGTTCCGACTACAAGGAATACCTCATCCACGTGTTGATGGAGCCACCCATCACCGAGGAGCAGCTGCCGCCCAATGTGCCCGCGCCGGAGGGTGAGTTCATCAGCGGTCTCCAGAATCGGTTCCAGGTCGTGGGCGCCAACCCCTTTGCACTCGAGCACACCGCGGCCACCGTCCTCGAGGTGACGGTCACCACCACATCGGGCTCGTACCACGCCGAAGAGCACGTCGTGGCCGCGATCCCGTGGAAGGTTTCGACCGGCCTGCTCAACGTGCCGATCGGGGTGCCGGTCCTGCTGCACGGGAAGGATCAGGACAGCTATGACTGGACCCTTTCTCCGCCGTCAGGTTCCGGGGCGACGCTCATGGACGCCTCGACCCAGAACCCGGAGTTCGTTCCGGATGTTTCGGGTCACTACTCGGTGATGGTGACCAATGGCGGCTCGAAGGAGCTGATCAATCTCGCGGTTTACGCCGGCACCTGGCTTGGCGTGATCGTCGATCAGGACGAGAACGGCCGGCCGGTCGCAGACTCCGGTTGCACGGGGTGCCACAACGACAAAACCGCCTTTGACGCCTTTACGCCGTGGGCGCAGACCGGCCACGCCGAGATCTTCACCAACAACATCAACACCAGCCCGTACTGGGGCGAGCAGTGCTTTGCGTGTCATACCGTCGGCTTCGACAAGGAAGTCGCCAACAACGGCATCGACGACGCCTCGGACTACCATGCGTTCATCGACTCCGGCCTCATCGGCAGCCGGTCGCCGGACGCGTGGTCCGACACTCTGGCAATGTTCCCGGAGACCGCACGCAAGGCGAACATCCAGTGCGAGAACTGCCACGGGCCCCAGGTCGGTGGCGCGCACCTGCCTAACGATCCCGAGGGCACGCCGCGTGTCGATATTTCCTCAGATGTGTGCGCGACCTGCCACGGCGAGCCGCTGCGGCACGCCCGCTTCCAGCAGTGGCAGCTCAGCCCGCACGCCAATTATGAACTGGCCGTCGACGAGGGCGACAGCGGCAGCTGCTCGCGCTGCCACACGGGCAACGGCTTCCTGGCCTGGCTGCCAGTGCTCCTTGGCGACGAGCCGGGCGACCCGCTCGACAGCGTCGAGGTCACCTGGACGTCCGAGGATGTGCATCCGCAGACCTGCGCAACCTGCCACGACCCTCATGCCATTGGCACCACATCTGGTGACAACTCCAACGCGACGGTTCGCATCAGCGGCGACACGCCGCCGCTCATCGCCGGCTTCACCGCCACCGATGTGGGCCGCGGCGCGATCTGCATGACCTGCCATAACACGCGTCGAGGTCTGCGGAACGACGACACCTTCAACGACTTCTACGGCACCTCGGAGGCGGCCCGTGCCCCACACCCGGGTGCCCAGACCGACGTGCTGATGGGTCAGAACGCCTACATGGTCGATGTCGGTCGGCGCGCCAACCACTCGATGACCACAAAAGTCGAAGACACCTGCGTCACCTGCCACATGGAGGAGACGCCCCCGCCGCCGGATCTCGCCTATAACCTGGGCGGCTCCAATCACACCTTCTACGCCTCCGAGGACATCTGTCAGAACTGCCATACCAACCTCGTCGCGGAGACCATCCAGGGCCCGGTCGAGGAGCAGCTGCACCACCTCGAGGAGATGGTCGAGAACGGGCTCTATGACCTGATCGATGACTTGACCGAGGCTGGAAACACCATCGACGTAAACGGCAACGCCACAATCACCGACGCCAGCCAGATCGCCGAGATCGAGTTCGGCGAAACCCGCGGACGACAGGCGATGGCCATCGACTTCACCGACGGCTCCTCGGTCGGCCTGACCCGGATGACCGACATCGACGTCGTGCCGGCAATGGGCGGGAGCTTCCCGCTATACAACGCCGCCAACCCCTTCCTCATCAAGGCCGGTTGGAACTACCTCCTGCTCCACGCCGACGGCAGCATGGGCGTCCACAACCCGCTCTTCACTTTCGAGGTCCTCGACCGTTCGATCGCCGCCCTCGAGAGCGGGCTCGAGCCCTGCGGGCCCGATGCGGACACCCTGTGTCTTCAGAACGGGCGCTTCAAGGCCGAGGTCACCTGGCGTGACCATCACGGGAACACCGGTTCCGGCATGGTGACCGACTGCGGCTCCGACAATTCGGGGATCTTCTATTTCTTCGACGAAGAAAACTGGGAGATGCTGTTCAAGGTCCTCAACGGATGCGGCGTCAACGACCACTACTGGGTGTTCTTCGCGGCCACCACCGACGTCGAGTTCACGGTGAGGGTCACCGACACCCTCACCGGATTCGTCAAGACCTACAGCAAGAGTGGCGAAGAGATCGAGTACAACAACCCGCTCGGTCATCCGGCAAACGCGGTGACCGACACGGGCGCCTTCGCGACCTGCCCATAGGTGTCGACAAGGTCAACCAACAAGGCCGCCGCAAGGCGGCCTTTTTCTTTCTGGTTTCGATGCTGGATGCTGGATGCTGGATGCTGGATGCTGGATGCTGGATGCTGGATGCTGGATGCGTCGAAAGTGTGAGGTGAGATCCTAAAATGTCAAGAGTGGGTGGGTGGATCCAGGATCTCGGACCCAGTATCTAGCATCTGCTGCTATTCAGCCTTGCGCTTCTTGCTCCCCTCGTACATCTCGAACTTGAGCAGGCGGCACTCGATGGGGCCGTTGAAGAGCGGGATACGTCGAGACGGTTTGAGCCCGATCGTCTTGGCCAGCCTCGGCTCACCGGCGAGGATCCAGGCGGTCGCGCCGGCCGCCTGTTTTTTGAGTGCATCGCCGAAGCGGCGATAGAGGCCGTAGAGCCGTTCGACCTCGCTCACTCGCTTGCCGTAAGGCGGGTTGGCGACGATGACCCCACCTGAACCCCATGGAAGCATCAGATCGAGGGCGTCACGCTGCTCGACTTCGACCCACCGATCCATCCATGCCGCCTTGAGATTTCGCTGGGTCGAGCGCAGCGCGCGCTCCGCCCGGTCACGCGCAAGGATCGGCTGCGGCGCATCGCGATGGCCGTGGCTCGCCTCATGCTGGACCTCGCCAAAAACCCTCTGATCGTGCGCCCCCCATCGTTCGAAGGCGAACTCGCGGTGCAGCCCGGGTGGGGTCCCGGTGGCGATGAGTGCCGCTTCGACGGCAAAGGTTCCGGTGCCGCACATCGGATCGAGGAGCGGCTCGGAGCCGTCGTACCCGGCGAGCAGGAGAATGCCGGCCGCCAGCGTCTCGGCCAGCGGAGCCGGACCTCCCCGTGGGCGATAGCCGCGGTGGGAGAGCGGCTCCCCACTCGAATCGAGGCTCAAGGTCGACGCGCCCTTCTCGACCAACCGCAGGTGAAGGCGGAGATCGGGCTGGTCACGGTCGACGTCCGGCCGCCGCCCGCGTTTCGAGCGGAGGCGATCGACCACGGCATCCTTGACAACCTGTCCACCGAAGGTGGTATTGCGAAATGTCCGGTGGCGCCCCACCGCCTCGACCGCAAAGGTCTGACCTTCGGTAAAGACCTCTTCCCAGGCGACCGACGCCGCGAGCTCGTAGAGGTTTTCTCTGGACCTCACTTCGCCGCGAACCAGCGGTACCAGCACCCGCATCGCCGTCCGCAGCCTGAGATTGACGTCATAGACGGTCCGCAGATCACCAGAGAACAGCACTGAACCGCGGTCCGGCGCCACGGCCTCGATACCGAGGTCACGAAGCTCCTCCGCAAGCACCTTCTCGAGACCGCGGGCGCAGGTCGCGGTCAGGGACTGGTTCTTGCCGAGCTCGATCATGGGCGCACACTACAGAAGCGCGCTCTTGAGAACAAGAAGCAACAAACTGAATTACCAACGACGCATGCCGACCTCAACCGCATTCCTGTCATCCCGACTTTGGCGTCGCTGCTGCTCCGCCTTCGCTCGGAATGACAGTGATCCGAGAGGAGCACGTGGGATTTCCGGACTCCTAATTCTTTTCGATGAACTCGATGGTGTAGCCGTCGGGGTCTTTGACGAAGGCGATGACGGTCGAACCGTGCTTCATCGGTCCCGGCTCGCGTGTGACCTGGCCGCCATACTCGCGAACCCGCTCGCACGCCCCGACGATGTCCGGCGCCGCGATGGCGATGTGACCGAAACCGCTTCCGAGCTCGTAGCTCGAGGTGTCCCAGTTGTGGGTGAGCTCGATGACCGCGTTCGTTTCCTCCTCATCGTAGCCGACGAAGGCGAGGGTGAACTTCCCCTCGGGGTAGTCGTGCTTGCGCAGGAGCTTCATTCCCAACGCCTCGGTATAAAACGCAATCGATTTGTCCAGATCACCAACGCGGATCATCGTATGCAGAAGTCTCATTTCCACCTCCGGTTTGAAATTTCGAATTCTCAATTCTGAATTTTGAAGTGTCCTTCTCACCGGAAGAATTGGGCGGGCGAGTGGGATTCATCATTCTCAATGCAAAATTCTAAACTCAGTAGTCAGACGTCATGATGAACACCGGCGCACCTTCGAAACGGGTGTATTTCGGACGCAGCCGGTCGGAGTTGTAGAACTTGCCGACATCAACCACCTTTTTGCGGCTGGTGACGACGTCGATCGGCACGTTGTCGTAACGCCCGTTGCGAACGTTGACGAGCCGTCCGGACACGCCGTCCAGAATCAGATCCATTGCCAGGTTTCCGAAGGCCATGGGCACGACCGAGTCGAGGGCGTCGGGATCACCGGAGCGCACCAGATAGCCGAGGCGTTGACTGACCACGTTGACCCGGTGGCCGTTGTTGAACTTCGGTGATATCTCACGCAGAGCGCGAGCCACTCGGTCGCCGACACCACCCAGCTTCTTGTGGCCGAACATGTCCTCTTCGTGGTCCTCATAGACCATCTCATCCACACCGCTGAAGGTCGCGCCTTCCGACACCAGGACAACGCTATAGTTCGAGGGATTCTTTTCCCGGTCGCGCGACAGGAGCTCGCACAGGTGCTCGATGTCGAAGGGGTGCTCGGGGATCACGCAGCGGTTGGCGGCACCGGCCATCGTCGGCAGCAGGGCGGTGAAGCCCGCGTAGCGTCCGAAGACCTCGATCACCAGAAAGCGCTCGTGACTGCCGGCCGAAGTGCGCAGTGCGTGGGTCATCGCGATGGTTCGGGTGACGCAGGTCGAAAAGCCGATGCAGTAATCGGTGCCGGGGACGTCGTTATCCATGGTCTTCGGGAGCGCGATCACCGGCACCCCCTTCTCGTGGAGGTGAACGCCGTAGGAGAGGGTGTCGTCGCCTCCGATCGGGATCAGGGTATCGATGCCGAGGTACTCGATGTTGGCCAGGACCTCTTCGGTGAGGTCGTTGACGCCGTCGCCGTAACGCTCGCGAAGGTGATCGGGAATCGCGGTCTGCGGCACATGCGACGGTCGGGTGCGCGAGCTGTGAAGAAAGGTCCCGCCCGTGCGGCCGACCTTGTTGACGACCTCTTCGGTGAGGTTCATCACATGGTCGAAACCATTCTTGCGGTCGCGGTCGATCTCGATCAGACCGGCCCATCCGCGGCGGATCCCGAGGACCTTGAAGCCCTCGCGGAGGGCCCTCACCGTCACCGCACGGATCGCCGGGTTGAGGCCGGGCACGTCACCGCCTCCGGTGAGTATGCCGATCGTGCCTCGACGTTTGTCCTTTTTTCCCATCGTGTCTCCTCAAGGAGCGGTCGTCATGCGCAGACCGCTCGTGGTCCAGCACCAAAAAACTAAGCCGCACCTTCCGTCTCCGCCACCCGCCAGCGGACTGTTTCACCCGCGCGAAGCGGCACGAGCTCACCGTCACCGAATGTGTAGGTCGGCGGAACGGTCCAGTCCTCACGAACCAGGATGACTTCGCCTTCATTCCTCGGCAGACCGTAAAAATCCGCTCCGTGGTGCGAGGCGAAGCCCTCGAACCGATCGAGGGCGCCGGCGTTCTCGAAGGCCTCCACATAGAGCTCGAGGGCGGCGTGGGCAGAGAAGACGCCCGCACAACCGTGCGCGCACTCTTTGGCGTGCCGGGGATGGGGTGCGCTGTCGGTTCCGAGAAAAAACCGCGGGTTACCGCTCGTCGCTGCCCACACCAGCGCCGCTCGATGGATGTCTCTCTTCAGCACCGGCAAGCAGTAGAGATGAGGATCGATCCCCCCGGCGAAGATCGCGTTGCGGTCGAACAACAGGTGGTGTGGGGTGATCGTCGCCGCAACGCCGGGAGGAGATTGCAGCACCCACCTCACAGCGTCTTCAGTCGTGATGTGTTCGAAAACAACCCTGAGGCCGGGAAGATCCTCCACCAACGGCCCGAGCACCTGATCGATGAAGACACTTTCGCGGTCGAAGATGTCGACCTCCGCGTCCGTGACCTCGCCGTGGACGAGAAGCGGCAGACCGAGTTCGGCCATCGTCTCGAGGGGCGCGAAGACCCTTTCCAGATCGGTCACCCCCGCCTCCGAGTTGGTGGTGGCGCCCGCGGGATAGAGTTTGGCGCCGGCGATCTTCTCGTCGGCTGCAGCAGCCGTAATCTCTTCTACCGGTGTCAGATCCGTGAGGTAGAGGGTCATCAAGGGGTCGAATGACGACTCGGCCGGTAGCGCATCGAGTATTCGTTGTCGGTAGCTTCGGGCCGCGGCCACCGTGGTCACGGGCGGCAGCAGATTTGGCATGACGACGGCGCGGGCAAAAGTCCTCGCGCTGTGGCCCACGACATCCCTCATCGCCTCGCCGTCCCTCAGATGAAGGTGCCAGTCATCGGGCTTCGTAATTCTCAAACGCATGAATCCCCAGTCCGCCGCATGATCGCATACTTTGGATGCCGAATGGGCTAGAATGCAATAAGCCTGAAAGTACGGGTGGGGCATGTCGGAGATCACGATCGAGGAGCTCGAAAAGGCCGCTCGCAACATCGAGCGCATCTCGGTTTTCATCGGCGAACGTCGAGATTGGATCGTCGGCGAGGGTGGCGAGTCAAAGGCCAACGACCTCCGTGACCATGCCCGGGCCCTCGCCAAGAGCCTCGCTGAGTCGACCGGCATCGAGCCCGATCCCGAGTTCAAGGTCAAGCTTCCGCGCAAGCTGGAACCTGCGGCCAAGGTCTCGGCCGTCCGGCTTGCGAAGTTCGGTGGTTTTCTCCGCCAGCTCCGCAAGTGGTTCTCCTCGCAAGGTCAAACTGGGCTGCCCGAAGGAAGCGGTGACGCCGTGCAAGGGATTCACGCCTCGCTGGCCCTTGTGTGCGCTGCGGTCGACAGCATCCTGGGCCCGCTGCAGTCGCAGGACGCTCCCCCACCGACGGTCGACGATCTGATCGGCGAGATCGACGACTCGCCGGTCCTCGAGGTGGACACCAGCGCACGTCTCGAGCTCCAAAACCACGAGCTCAAACCGCTGGTCCAGACCTTCAAGGGGGTCACCGAGCTCACGGTCCACGCCAAAGACACCATGGACGATTTTCTCACCAAGCAAAATGTCAAGCTGGAGCCGCACGAAATGAGGAAGCTCCACGACAAGTTGCTGAAATGGATCGTAGGCACACCGCTTCACCAGGTGCTGGTCATCAAGCTCTCGGGGCTCTCCGGAAAGCCCAACGTATACTCGTCGTACCAGCCGAAGGGTGGCGTTTCGGTCCAGGAACTGGGCGACGGCTGAAGCCATGTCGTCACTTCCGCGGTCGCCCCTGACCGCCCTCGTCAGCCGCCTCCTGCCCCGGATGCGCTACCCCTACCTCTTCCTGATTCTCGGGGCCCTTTTCGTGGTCGACCTCGTGCTTCCCGACCCGATTCCTCTGATCGACGAGATCCTGCTCGCAATCCTCACATTCATCGCCGCGACCTTGACCACCCGGGCGGAGTCTGCCCGGGAACCGCGGGACATCACTCCTCCCGAGGAGGGGCCTCAGAAGATTGGCGACGGAGAGGATTCGCGGTCCACAGACGACGGCTAGGATCGCCCTCCTCGACCAGGCGGAGCGACGAGAGCAGCAACGGGGCGTCGCCTGGAGCGAGGACCGCGCGAATGCGCAGCGAGTATGCTCCTCGCCGGCCGTGAAGTGGGATCCTGATTCGACCCCTGTCCTTGTGATCGGCATTTATTGACGCCTTCAGGCCGACATCGACACCCGCCGATGTTCCTGATCCTCGTCCCATTTGAAGCACCGCCACCTCGGCCCGACCTGCGCCGGACATAAAGCGATACCGAAACTGGAGGGCATCGCATCGATCGTCCAGCTTCAAAGGAACCTCCAGGGTGCCGGCGGTGCGAATCCTGATCCTCTCGGCGTCGGCGCCGAGGACCAAAGGACGCGCGTGAACCTCCACCTGCCCTCTCGCCTCCGTATCGAAAAAGAGCCCGAGCTTGCGGATGAGGAGCATGCGCCGCGTTTCGGACGCCTGGGGTTCACTTTCAAAGCGTAACGAGATCCGGTTCGGCCCCGAGCGAAGGCTGCCATCCGGCAGCTCGACCCTGTACCTGCCCCACTCCGGAGCAAGCGAGACCGTGCCGCAGTCCGTGTCGTTGACACGCAGCTTCACCGCCCGCACCGAGAACTGCCCGCGCGCCGGCAGGCACTCGAGGACCAGGAGACGGTGACCGCCGGTACCGAGATTGAAGGTCATGTCGGCCGTCTCGCTCGCCGCCCAGACCCCTTGCTGCTCCGCGCCGTACCATTGATCCGGGTCGAGGCGCGGTACTGGCTGCAATTCGACACTCGTGCCCGCGCCCCCCCGACCCGCGCGAAAATCGATGACCGGTTCCAGGGCTTCGAAGCGTGGAGGCGGCGTGGCCGCGGTTTCAGGCTGAGAGGACGGTTTTTCGACCAGTGATCGCACGAGATCGCCGACGGCAACCGCAGCAAACAGAAGGACCAGAGTCAGCGGCAACGGGCGGAGGAAGGGCCGCAGGTCCATCAGTCGTCGACCGTCACCGCGTCGCCGGAGACGATCAGAGCCTGGCGGAAATCCGCCAGCCGATAGCCCGCGTCCCGCGCCGCCTCGAGGACCGACTGCCATTCGGCAGCGGACTCGGCGATGACCGATTCTGTCGTCTCGCTCTCCGCCACCACAGCGTCAAGAGTCTTCGCGAGGAGCAGCCACCGCGCTAACTCCTCGAGAGCCTCGCGGTTGAACCACAGCGTCTCGGCGTGCGTGTTGACCCGCAGGTATTCCTGCCCGGCATCGCTTGCAGCGATCCTCGCCAGGATCGAAGCCAGACTCCCTCCCGACTCGTCCGTGTCGATCTCCCCGATACCGACCGCGAGCATCAGCTCGACAGTGGCACAGGCGCGCCGTCCGTCGTCCTCCGATCGGCCGAGCCCGACGACCAGGTCGAGCAGGGTCGACCGGAGGTGCCATTCCGCGAAACGCGCGTCCAATGCATCCCCCTCATCACCGTTCGGGCCGTCGCCAGCCAGGTGACGTACGACGATCCACGCCAGGGCCGTGGCCCACGTCACCGGGTCCTCCAAGGCCTCTCCGAGATCGGCCATCCAGCTTGCCGGTCGAGCGAGATCGGGTGGTGCGCTGCGCACGAATTCGGCCATCTCGAACAAGGCCTCGATCTCGGTCAGGGTCCTCATCTCGGCGTCCTCGAGGCTCGGGACAGGGACACCGTCTTCGAGGACGGAAGCGGCTGCCATCATGGCCGCCACCTGGCTTCGCGCGGCCTCGAGGAGCTCCATACCGCCTTCACGGGAGCTCGCCTCCTCGGCGAGTCGCTCGAGCAGGTCGGGAGCCACGAGCACGCGGAAGGGCTCGAGGACCACTGCGAAACGCAGCTGACCGATGGCATCGTCGATGCTTCGCACACCGCCCCCTCCGAGGTGCCGGTCGAGATCTCGCCACGGGTGCTCCGCATCCTCGGTCACCTCGCGAAAGCCGAAGAAACAGCAGAGTCGGTAGGCGTCGAGCTCGAAGCGCCATCCATCCGCTCGCAGCGCGTCGCACGACGCCAGATGCTCAAGGCCGGACGTCAGGTCCCCGTAGATCAGCCAACAACCGTCACCCTCCGGGAGTCTGAGCCCGTCCGCGAGCGACGTCCGCACCACGTTTGCTGCATCTCCCTCACCGCGTTGCGCTACCGCGGTCGAGAGCTCGAGCCGTCCGCGGGTCTCGCCATCGCGGTTGTTGTACACGATCAGGCTTCGCTCGCCGTCGATGTCGTTGGAGTAGGCAAAGACGTTCTCGTCGACCGATCCATCGTCGGTCACGAAATCGTAGAGCACGAAGCGATCGACCTCGGCAAATAAATGACGCCTTCGCAGGAGCGGGAAGATCTGGAGCTCGTGCCGCCACACCAGCCCCTCGTTCACCGCTTCGTCCCACCGCGGGCGCCTGAACTCCATCCCGTACTTCTCCGCCAGGCCCTCGATCTGACCGTGCCCGAACATCGGCAGCCCGGGCATCGTCGCCATCAGCGCCGCGACCCCGAAATACTTGTCACCGGTGCCGAACTGGTCGACCGCGGTTCGTTCATCGGGGTTGGACATGAAGTTGACGTAACGCTTGAGGATCTGCGGGTCGAACTCGAGAGTCGACCGTATGAGCTGGCGATACTCCGCGTTGCGCTCGTCCCGGAGCATGTTCATGAAGGCCGAGTTGTAGACCCGGTGCATGCCGAGAGTCCGGACGAAGTAGCCCTCGAGCAGCCAGAACGCCTCGGCCAGCAGCAGCGTGTCGGGGGCCTCCTCGGCGACCCGATCGACCACCTCGCGCCAGAACTCCCTCGGCATCGCGCAGTCGAATGCCTCGCGGGTCATCGAGTGCTCGGCGCGGGAGGGGACAGCGCCGGCGGCCCCCGGCTCGGGAAACCACAGGCGGTGAAAGTGCTGGCGGGCCAGCGTCATGGCTGCATCGAAGCGGATCACCGGTGACCTCCGGGCCACGGCGAGGATGGTCTGGATCACCGCTTCCCGCACCTCGGCCTTGAGGTAATCCAGCTGAGCGGTGTCGTTCCACGGCATCGAGGTGCCGTCGTTGCCGTGGTAGATGAATCGCTCGTCGCCGGTTTCCCGGTCGAGCCGCTTGAAGACCACAGCGGCGTCGGAGCGGTCCCAGTAATGGTCCTCGATGAAGACGCCGACCCTCTCGTCATCAGACAGATCGGGCCCGTTGAAGCTGTAGCCGGGGTACGGTGCGTGGTCGAGCGAGAGGAACCAGTCCGGGTGTTCGATCACCCACCGCGAGTCGATGCCCATGTGGTTGGGGACCATATCGGTAGAGAGGCGGATGCCGTGCCGCCGCGCACGCCCTCGGAGATCCTCGTAGGCCGCCTCACCACCGAGGGCATCGGCAATCCGGTAATCCTCGAGCGAGTAGGCGGAGGCCACGGCGTCCTGGTCACCCATCCTCCTCTTGATCCGTTCGGATGCGCGGCTCCTCTGCCAGACGCCGATCAGCCACAGACCGGTGATGCCCCAACCGGCCAGGCGCTCGAGCTCGGTGTCGGGGATGCTGTCGAGGGTCGCGATCTCGCGACCGTGTTTGCTGCTGAGCTGCGCCAGCCACACATGTGCGTTTTTTGCCAACAGCACGAGCCGCGGCATCCAGTCACGATCGGCGGAATACCGCTCGCCGGTCTCGGCGAGGACGCGATAGTCGGGCGGCTCGACCGGTCCCGGTCCGGCCGGAAACCACGCCCGGTGCTCCTCCGCCAGAAAATCGAGCCCACCGAGGACGCGGTGAAGATCGGGACCGAGGAGCTCTGCCCAGGTGGTGCGGATGAACTCCAGCTGACCCTGCAGCGAATCCGGAGCGGCTCGGACCGGCGCCAGTAGGATATCGAGCAATGTGCGGCTGATCGGACCGGCGGTATCGGCAACCGCGAGGTAGGCCTCGAGCCGATGCACAACCGCACCGTAGGCCGTGGAGCCGCGCAGCCCTTCGTCGTCGAAGAGCTCGCGGTACGGCGCGAAGGCGGGGTTGCGGTTCGCGAGCCAGAGAAGGGTGAGCTCTTCGAGCGCCGCCTCGCGGTGGGACTCGCCACCGGTCTCGCCCGCCAAATACTCGGCCGCCGACTTTTCGTTCCGGTATACGGGCGTCGGAGGAAACGCCTCGGTGAAGGCCCCAAGGAGCTCGTCGAGAGGGGCTGTCCCCACCTCCTCCTCGAGGACCGAGATGGCCCGGGACCAGAGCCCGGGATCGACCTCGCGCCGGTGACGGGAGATCAGAAGATGCAGCGCCTCGTCGATCAGGCCGAGCGCGTAGATCTCGCTGGCGCTGAACGCCTGGTCCCCCGGGCGACGTTCGTTCAGACGGTGGGCGAAGGTCTTCGCGGCGTGGAAATCGACGAAGACCAGGTTTCCGGAAACCGCAAACAAGGACTCGTCGAAACCGTACACCTCGCGCACCTCGCGCGAGACGTGAAACTCACGAAGCGCGCCGGTCGCACGGTTTGGGCGGGTGGTTTTGGACGTCATCTCGGCAAACCGCGCCCATGATACAGGCTTGCCACGTGCCCGTCTCCGTCTCCGTCTCCGTGTGCGAATGCCCGGCTTGAGCGAACAACGGTGTGAGAGATTCCGCCCCTACAAATCAACACACCACGCGATTGGGTACGGTTGAGGCGCATCTGTGCCGCCCGAGGTCAGCCGACACGGTCCAAGATTTCGAAAGTCAACGGACAGTGGTCCGACACATCCCAAAACGTCCCATCCTCTTCGCCGGGGCGTGAGATCAGATCCTCGCACTGCCACCGGGCGCAGTGGAGCCAGGCTTCGAGGGACCTCGCGACCGCATCGAGTCCGATTCCACCGATGAAGACATGATCGAGGAGCGACGCCTCCTGGGTTCCGTCCCGGCCCCCCGAACCCTCCCAGTACGAGGAGCAGCCGAGGGCGTTTGGCAGGCGCACAAGACCCGCTCGCCCGAGGATCGCATCGACCGATTGCAGCTCTCCTTCGACCCCACCCCGCGGCGACCCGCTGGTGTTGAAGTCACCGAGCACGATCACGTCCGGGTCACCGGTCTCCTCGATCCGACGCTCCACCCACGAAGCGATCTCTCGGTTCTGACGCCGACGATCGCCGAAGTTCCTCGAGCCCGATTCGAGGTGCACGACAACCAGGCTGAAATCGAGCCCGGACGATCGTCGGCTCCGAAAATAGCCCGCGAAGGCCGGACGCATCCCGGGCTCGAAAACTACCTCGGTTATCTCAATCGGCTGACCGACGAGTTCGAGCTTCGAGCCATCCCACGCGAAAGCGAGGTGCTGGCCGAAGCGGCCGCCCCCCGATGAGTAACGCACCTCCATCGTCCTCTCACCGCAGGCGCGCCTGAGTATCGGCTGAAATCGGCGGATGTCGGTGACCTCCTGAAGGCCCAGAAGATCGGCGTCGAGTCCGCCAAGCACCGTTTCGAAATCGCAGATATTGGTGCGGCGAGAATAGCCGAGATCGCGATCCTGAGGGCGCTCGTCGAGCGGGAAGTTGCGGACGTTCCAGGAGGCGATGCGGAGACTGCTCTTCGGGGGCGGTCCGCCGGGTAGCTCGTCGGACGATACCGATGCCCCGGCGAATCCGGCGCACCTGAGCTCCAGGCGGAGGACGACGGCCACGACCGCGATGGCGAGCATGGCCATCACGGCTGCCACGACGACGACCTTTGATCCCCTGGCCATGTCGAGAAGTGTCTCGCGAGAGCGGCCGGGATGCAAGTCGATGGTGGAGGTCGATTTCGCTCCCGATTTCCGCGGTTTTTTGCCTCATTAATCCAAAATATATTGAGACGAACTCTCCTGTGAAAAGCGAGCGCTGACAAGCTTTCTAGATGAAACTCTTTCTATTCAAAGTCTTATGCCATATGTATATTTGTGTAGTTTCACAAATGAGTTGACAACGAAACGAGATTTGTCCATCCTTATTCGGTCATGGAAGTGTCACGTCGTCGATTTGACCAGCGGCATCGGATCGGATCGACGAGGGACGCTTATGACGATCTACACATTTTCGTCGATGGCGACGGGCAAACTCCGCAGACCAAAAGAAAACCGTTGAATCGGGTCCCGGGACACGGGGGCCCTGATGTTTTTAATTCGCCGAGCCAAAGCAAGGAGGCAGGAATATGATCACGTTGGCAAAGTCCCTGGTGATTCTGGCGACCGCGGGAGTCACGGCCGTGCCGATGGACCAGGCCCCAGCGACGGTCGGGGCCCAGCAGACGGTCCGCGCCCCGGCGGCTGTCAGGACGTCAACCGGCCGGTTGGTGCCGAGTCATCCCGAGGTGCAGTACGGCAAGCACCAGAAGGAGTTCTATCTCACCGAGGAGCAGAAAAACTGGGCGCGCCCTGGCTTCACTCTCGAAATCGTCGGCGTGGAGATCCCGTCCGACCGCTACCCGGTGGTCGAGATCATGTATTACGACGATCTCGGCGCACCTCTGGATCGAAATGGCATCGTCACGCCGGGATCGATCGATATCAGCTTTGTCTTCGCATGGTACGACGGTGGGCTGAACCAATACACGGCCTATACCACTCGCATCGCCACCAATCCCGACACGGGCGAACAGGCCGAGCAGGCGACTTCCGACTCCGGCGGGAGCTGGAATGACGTGACGATCGGGCACTCGTTCTACACCTTCGGCACCCAGCTGCCCGAAGGATTTGACATGAGCAAGACGCACACGATGTACGCCTATGCCAGGCGCAACACTGCGGACATCCTCGGCAAGAACTACTACTCCGACCCCACCTACGACTTCCGTCCCGACGGTGTCGAGGTCACCGAGCAATGGGGCTCGATGTTCGAGGAGACCTGCAACGCCTGCCATTACGATCTCGCGCTCCACGGCAGCCGTCGCCGCGCCCTCAAGGGTTGCATGATGTGCCACAACCCGCAGTCCACCGACCCCGACAGCGGCAACACTGTCAACATGAAGGAGATGGCCCACAAGATCCACATGGGCGCCAACCTGCCGAGCGTGCAGGCGGGACACCCCTACTTCATCGTCGGTTTCAGAGGGTCGATCCACGACTACTCTGACGTCCACTTCCCGCAGGACATCCGCAACTGCGAGTCCTGCCACGACCCGGATGCGCCCAAGGGCTTCCGCTACATGACCAACCCGAGCCGCGCCGCGTGCGGCTCGTGCCATGACTACATCGATTGGGAAACCGGCGAAGGTCACCCGGTGCCGCAATTCGACGACAGCCTGTGCTCCGCGTGCCACGTTCCCGAGGGTGAGAATGAGTTCGACATCTCGGTGGTCAATGCCCACATCATTCCCACCAAATCGAGCCAGCTGGCGGGCCTGAACATGGACATCACCAGCGTCACCAACGTCGCGCCGGGCGCGATGCCGACGGTCTACTTCACGCTCAAGAACGACGACGGCTCGAACGTCACGCCGCTGTCGGCGCTGCGCACTCTCAACCTGAGGGCCGCAGGACCACAGGGGCAGACGATCGACTACACCATCGATCTCTCAGAGGACGCGCGGGATGCCACGACATCGGGCGACGAGTACATGGCGACCTTCGGGACGCCGCTTCCAGAAGATGCGACCGGCACCTGGACCTTCAGCGCCGACGTCCGCCGCGTCAGCACGATCGATGACCTGTCCTTCGAGGGCCTCGACGTCACCGAAGGTGCCTTCAACCCGATCTACTATGCGACCGTTACCGACAGCGAGCCCGAACCGCGGCGCGAGGTCGTGTCGATGGAGAAGTGCAACGTCTGTCACGACTCGCTCGCGCTTCACGGCGGACAGCGCTTCAACGTCAAAGAGTGCGTGATGTGCCACCGTCCGAACCGGGACGACTCCAACCGCCGGCCCGAGGAAGAGCTGCCGCCCGAGTCGGTCGACATGCGCTGGCTGATCCACCGCCTCCACAGCGGTCACGAGCTTTTGGCTGACTTTACGGTCTACGGCTTCGGCAACCGGCCGCACAACTACAACCATCTCCACTACCCCAGCGACCTGAGGGTCTGCGAGACCTGCCACATTGGCGACAGCTATAACGTGCCGCTGCCCTCGGGTGCGATGGACGTCACAACGCCGCGCAACTTCTACTCGCCGACGACGCCAGGGGCCACCGCCTGCCTGGCGTGTCACGACAGCGTCGATGCCGCCGCCCACGCATTCGTCAACACGGCACCGTTCGGCGAGTCCTGCGCCGCGTGCCACGGTGACGGCAAGACCTACTCGGTCGATGCAGTTCACGCGCGGTAACGAACACAACAACCCACGACCCCCGGCCCCGGCCGGGGGTCGCTGCGAAGCGCGAAAGGTGGGTCGGGCATGAAACAGATGATTCGACTACTGAGCTTCGGGGCGCTGCTCATGGTGCTCGGGGTTGCGGTGGCGACACAGGCGGCCGAAGACGACCGTGAGGCGTTGGAGATGTGCGCCGTGTGCCACGACACCGTCGCCAGCGAGTTCAACATGACGGTGCATTCCCCGAATCGAGACCGCGCTCCGTCGTGCGTCAGCTGTCACGGCGACGGAGCCGAGCACATGGACCAGGATGGCGACCCGGAGCTGATCAACGTCCCCCAAGGGGCCTCGGGGGCCGCGATGTGCCTGCAGTGCCACGGGCAGATCAACACGATGTTCTCGAACCGCTCGGCACACGCCGACGCGGCGGTTCATTGCGAGTCCTGCCACGAAATGCACAAGGCGCACTCGGCGGAAGCCCTGCAGCTGGTCAGGTCCGCCAACAGCCTGTGCGCGGACTGCCACCCGTCACAGGCGGGCTCCTTCAGAAAACCATTTGGCCATGACCTCGACCTCGGAGGACTCCAGTGCGTTTCGTGCCACAACCCGCACGGGGGCCAGGGGGAGCAGAGCCTCAAGGTCGACCGCTCGGGTGACGTGGTCTGCGTCTCCTGCCACGCGGAAAAGCGCGGACCCTTCGTCTACCCCCACGTGACCGGCGTCAGCGGCACCTGTCTGAGCTGTCATGAACCGCACGGCGCGGTCAACCCGATGGCCCTCACACGGGCACGGGTCGACCTGCTCTGCCTCGAGTGCCACAGCGTCATCGGAGGAGGAACCCTCGGGTCGCAGCCCCCGTCCTTCCACGACCTCCGCAGCCCGAGGTACCAGAACTGCACGACATGCCACGTGATGGTGCACGGTTCGAACGCCTCACCGCTGTTGTTGAAGTAGGAGGTGCGACGATGCATACACTCCGTCTCGTAATCGCCACCTTCTTCATCATCGCAGCCAGCTCGACTGTCGTCGCACAATCGACCGCGTTCGACATCGAAATCGGCTACCAGAACGTCGACGTCAGCGGCAACGAAGACATGTTCAAGACCCAGATCAACCAGGACAGCGGCTTCGTGCTGCGCAACCTGAAGATCAATTACATCGACCCGTCGGGAGAGTCAGGTTTTGCGGATCGGCTGCGGGTCGACGCGTCCGGCTTCGGAGGGAATCCGGCCGGCCGTCTGCGTCTCGACATGGGTCGTGACAACACCTATCGCCTGCGCCTTTATTACCAGCAGCTCAAGAACTTCAGCGCCCTGCCGGCGTTCGCGAACCCGCTGCTCGACGAGGGCGTGATTCCCGGCCAGCACACCTGGGACCGCACCCGGGACGTTCTCGACATTCAGCTCGAACTCCCGCTGTGGCGCACGATCACGCCGATCGTCGGCTATCGCTGGAACCGCTACGAGGGCCCCGGCCAAACGACCTACAGCGTCGGCAACGACGAGTTCCGGATCGCCTCCGACCTCGAGCAGACCGAGTCGGAGTTCTACCTCGGTCTGAATTTCGCGACCAAAGCCGTATTCGGCACCTTCATCCAGGGGTGGCGCACCTTTGACGGTACGGACCGTCAGGGTCTCGCGCCCGGTGAAGGGGTCGGCAACAACCCGGGAACCAGCCTCGGTCAAGAAGTGGAACTCGACAGCTTCGACCGGACGACACGCTCGACCGCCGACACCCCTGTCACGACCTTTCACGTCACCGCACGTGCCAGCGACCACGTTCGTTTGATCGCCTCCTACGTGAAAGCCGACTCCGAAGGCGAGACCTCGCTGGACGAAATGCTCTCCGGGAGCCTGGTCTCGTTCCAGCTGTCGAGGTTCTTCCAGGGGCTCGACCAGACGATCGAGAGCCGCACCGAGAACCCGTACTCCCGCGGCGAGGCCCGGTTCGAGTTCGACCTCAGCGACAAAGCCGGCCTCAAAGTCGGGTACCAGATTCGCGAGCGTGAGCTCGAGGGCTGGGCGATGGTGTCGAGCCTCTTCATGGACACGCTCAACTTCGGCGGATTCGATCCCCGCGACATCCAGGTGCTGGTGGAGGCACAATCGGGGTACGAGCGGAAAGACAAGATTGCGGACCTCCGTCTCGATCTCCGCAACCTCGGCGCCTTCTCGGTCTGGGCAGACTACGCGGTCAACAGCCAGAGCCTCGACGTCTCGCAGGACATCTCGCAGATCGTGCTGCCGGGCGGTCAGGAGGGCAGCTTCGACCGGCGGATCAACACCTTCGAGGTCGGGGGAATGCTCGATCTCGGCAGCGCGAAGTTTATTCTCGACCTCGGCGGACAGGAAGCCGACGACGTCATTATGCGGACCGATTTCAACGATCGCACCCGCGTTCGCGGTCGTGTCGATTGGTCCATCGGCCGCCTCTTCAGGGTCCTGCTGACGGCCGAGTCGATCAGCTCCGATAACGACGCTTCCGATATCGGATACCAGGCCGACACGGAGCGCTACGCCGCCGACCTCAGCGTTACTCCGACCGACAACTTCATGCTGCGCCTCGCGTACGACAGCTACTCGACGGACACCGAAATGCCGATCCGTATTCCACAGAGCTTCGACATCGGATCGTCGGTCTATGCCGAGGAGGGCGACCTCCTCGAGGGCGGGCTCACCTGGAAGATCTGGTTGCTCACCCTCGACGCGAACTACTCGACCTTCGAAAACACGGGGAGCTTCCCGTTCCAGATGGATCGCGCCTTCGCGCGCGCAGCGATCGATATCACGAAGAGCATCGCGATTGCGGGCGAGTACGAGAACTGGGACTACAGTGAGGACTCGTTCCCGATTGCGGATTACGACGCGGACCGCTATGGCGTCTACCTCCGTTGGAGACGCTGAGCTTCAGATTGCGATCACGTCAACCCAGCGAGGGGGCCGTCAGGCCCCCTTTTTTTTCCGGCCTCCCGGCCGGATTCACGATGCACCCGCCCAGCCAACCGCCCAGATACACGATACAAGTCCCACCCCACCACCCTCACGGACACCCGAGTGAACCGGGGCGGGTGGGCGGCCTTGTATCTTGCATCTTGTATCGTGCTCCTCCGACCTGACATCAGTTTCTGTTTTGTCGATCTGCTGCTATTCTCCGCCATCGATGAGCGAAGCGACGCTGACTCAAGCTCGAATCTTCCGCTTCTGGCTGCCACTGTCGGCGACGTGGTTGATGATGGCCGTCGAGGGGCCGTTTCTGGCGGCGGTGATCGCGCGCCTCGCCGAGCCCACCTACAATCTGGCCGCGTACGGCGTCGCGTTTTCTCTTGCGCTCGTGGCGGAGGCGCCGGTGATCATGCTCATGTCCGCTGCAACCGCCCTCGCGCGCAACAGGCTCTCGTACCTCCGATTGCGTGCCTTCACCCACGTGCTCAACGCCGGCGTCACCCTGGCGATGGGCATCGCACTGCTGCCTCCCGTCTTCAACGCCATTGCCTACGGGCTGATCGGCCTCCCAACCGAGGTCGCCACCAGGACCCACATCGCGCTCCTCATCCTCCTCCCCTGGCCCGCGGTAATTGGCATCCGGCGCCTCTACCAGGGGGTGCTCATTCGGCATGGTTTGACCCGTCGAGTCGCCTACGGCACGGTCGCGCGTCTGATCGCGATGTTCGGTACCGCATTTCTCCTCGCCCGGAACGGCGGTATCGAGGGCGCCTGGGTGGGCGCAGCCGCCCTCAGCATGGGAGTGAGTAGCGAAGCCATCGCGAGCCGAATCATGGCAGCGGGCGCACTGCGCTCGGTCATGAAGACAGCGGGTGAGGCAACAGGTGCGGCGGCGAACTGGGTCGCTCTGACCCGTTTCTACTACCCTCTTGCCCTCACCACGCTCCTCAGCCTCGGCATTCACCCCGTGGTGACCTTCTTCGTCGGCAACTCGCGCATGTCCCTCGAGTCGCTGGCGGTGCTGCCGGTGATCGGTGCCCTGGTTTTCATCTTCCGCAGCCTCGGTCTCGCCTACCAGGAGGTGGTCATTGCCCTCATCGGCGACGAGCACGAAGGTTATCGTGCTCTCCGACGGTTCGGCGTGCTGCTCGGCATCGGCGTCGTGGTCAGCCTGTCGATCATCGCCTGGACCCCATTGGCCGGGGTCTGGTTTCGGGGAGTTTCCGGGTTGACGGATGAGCTTGCCATGGTCGCCCTCACGCCGACCAGAATCTTCGCCATCTACCCGGGTCTGACCGCCCTGCTCTCGTTCCAGCGAGCGGTGATGGTGGTGCGCGGCACCACCAACGGCATCACCTGGGCCACCATCATGGAGGTCGTCGGAACAGTCGTCGTGATGTGGATCGCGATCTCGATCTTCGACGTCATCGGCGCGATTGCAGCCGCCGCGGCAATGCTGATCGGCCGCATCGGAGCGAATGTGTATCTGGCTCCTGCGATGAAGGTGAAGGGTTAACCGGGCAAGCGCTTCTCACTTCAGCCACACCCAGTGATGTGCGCTTTACCGCTTCAACGACACAGGTGCCACTCTTCGCATTGTTTGCCCCGGGGGGCGCGGCCAGAATGGGACGCGACAAATTCAAACAATGCGAAGAGCGGCACCTCGCACACCGAAGCACGACGAACGATGAGTTGGGATCGGGATCGGATTGGGTATTATCGGTGATTGCGAAAGGAGCGACAGATGGAATATCGCTTGCTCGGTGATTCGGGTCTCAAGGTCTCGGCCCTCAGTTTCGGTGCGTGGGTGACCTTCGGTCCGCAGATGAACGTGGACACGGCTGCGGAGTGCATGCACGCCGCTTGGGAAGCCGGGGTCAACTTCTTCGACAACGCCGAGGTCTACGCCAACGGTGTTGCCGAAGAGATCATGGGCGAGGTGCTCGCGAAGTCGGGCTGGAAGAGGTCGGACTATATCCTTTCGACCAAGATCTTCTGGGGCGGCGAGGGCCCGAACGATCGTGGTCTGTCGCGCAAGCACATTGTCGAGGGCACCGATGCGGCGCTCGAGCGCTTCCAGCTCGACTACGTCGACCTGATCTTCTGCCACCGGGCCGACCTCCACACACCGGTCGAGGAGACCGTGCGCGCCATGAACCACGTCATCGACCAGGGCAAGGCGTTCTACTGGGGCACCAGCGAGTGGCCGGCTGAGCGCATCCTCGAGGCCTACCACGTGGCGCGTCGCGAGCGGTTGATCCCACCCCTGATGGAGCAGCCGCAGTACAACCTCTTCCACCGCGAGCGCTTCGAGAAAGAGTACGCCCCGCTCTACGAGCGCATCGGTCTCGGCACCACCATCTGGTCGCCGCTCGCCAGCGGTCTGCTGACCGGCAAGTACGCCGATGGCATCCCGGAGGGATCACGCAGCACCCTCGAAGGCTACGAGTGGCTGCGTTCGCGCCTCGAAGGACCGGAGGTCGAGACTCAGATCGAGAAGGTGAAACAGCTCACCACGATCGCCGACGAGCTCGGCTGCACCATGGCCCAGCTCGCCATCGCCTGGTGTCTGGTCAACCCCAACGTCAGCACGGTCATCACCGGCGCCTCGAAGCCCGAACAGGTGCGCGAGAACATGAAGGCGCTGGCGGTTTACGAGAAGCTGTCACCGGACATCCTCGACCGCATCGAGGAGATCGTCGCCAACAAGCCCGAGCCGGAGCAGGACTGGCGCTGACCCGACTACCCGTCCAAAATCAGTGACCGGTGGCCAATAGCCAGTACCCGCCCCCCCCCGCGGGCCTTGGCACAGATTTCTCGTCACTGATGACTGGCCAAAGGCGATGCTTCGCCAAGCGGCACAACGGCCTCGACCCGTGTCCCCTCTCCGGGCGAGGATTGAATCAACAGCGTTCCGCCAATGACGCGGAGCCGCTCACGCATGCTGATCACACCGAGACCGTTCCGCTTCCGGACCTCATCGCTGTCATAGCCGACTCCGAAATCGGCCACCGTGAGACGGATCTCTCCCTCTTCGGCGCAGAGCTCGATATTCGCGCTCTCTGCACGGCTGTGCTTGACGACGTTTCGCAGGGACTCCTGCGCCACACGGTAAAGACAGAGTGCCACGTCGTCTCCTAACGAGTCCGGCACATTCTTCTCTTTGAAAAGCAGTTGAATTCGCCTTCGCTGGCCCAGCTCGCGGCACAGGTTTCCGATGGCTTCGCCGAGACCGACCCGCTCGAGACTCCGCGGATGCAATCGGTAGGACAGGTCGTGGATATCGGAGGAGAGCTCCTTCAGCCGTTGAAAGATCTCACCCACTTTTGTGACCAGCTCGGATCCCGGCTCGGGGGAGCTTTCGGCTGCAAACTCGAGCTCCACAGCGAGCAGCGCCAGCCTCTGGCACACGTCGTCGTGAAGCTCGCGGGCGATCCGACTCCTCTCTTCTTCCTGCAGGTTGATCAGACGACCGCCGAGATCGAGAAGCGCCAACCTGGCCTCTTTGTGTTCGGTGATCTCGGTGTCGGTTCCGGTCATCCGGTAGGGGCGACCGTTTTCATCGAAGAGCGCCGTGCCGCGCGCCAGGAACCAGCGAATCGATCCATCCTTGTGGACCATGCGGTGTTCGACCTCGTAGCGATCGGTGACGCCATCGAGGTGCTTGGTGGCTTCAGCCATCACCAGTTCGGCATCGTCCGGATGCACCTTGGAGCCCCAGTCGTCGATGTGGTTTTGGATCTCGTCGTCCTCGTAGCCGATCAGCCTCTTGAGCTCGGGGTCGACGTAGATTTCGCCGGTCTTCAGATCCCAATCCCACACTCCGACCCGTCCGGCCACCGAGGCGCGAAGGTATCGTTCCTCCGCCTGCTTCCGATCACTGATGTCCTGAGCGATACCAAAGACGCGCACCGGCTTGCCATCGGCACCAGCTTCGACTCTCGCCATGCAGTGAAGAAACCTGACGGAGCCGTCCGGCAGGAGGATTCGAAGGTCGACCGAACACGGCTCCCCTTTCGATATGAGATCCGCCAGGTGATCATCGATGAGTGCTCGGTCGTCCGGGTGGACCCTGTCGAGGAAGGCGGCCTGGGAAGGGACATCCGACTCAGGATCGTATCCGTAGATCCTGAAGAGCTCGGCTGACCAGTTGAGCTCGTCGCTGACGAGATCCCATTTCCAGCTCCCGAGGCGAGCGGCCCGTTGTGCCTCGGCGAAGTCGCGCTCGCTCTGCTCGAGCTCCTCTTCGATTCGGCGGCGCTCGTCGATATCGGAGTCGGGCCGCACGCCAGCCCCATTCGACACCTTGTCAGACATCAGCGCCCCCCAGACAAACAGCCTAACCTGTTTTTCGCACCGCCGCCACGACCTCGGATACTCGGGCAACCTGGACTACCGATTTCGCTCGGTACGTCTTCGAATGGCACCCGACAGAAAACGTCCGGATTCTTCGAGACAATGATCAAAACCCGAGCTCCGAGATTGGAAGCGTGACGGGAACCCGGTCATGAGAGATGCGCGCAGCTGTCCCCCGGGGGTGAGTGGCTTCGACTACCGGACTCTCTTTCGGCCTCTCGGCGCACGTCGACTGCCTCCGCGGCGTATCATGGACTCTCGTTCGCTCAGCTCGAGGTATTGGTCAACCGCTACGTTTCGAAGCGTCTGCACCGTGCCGCTCGGCCACCGGATCGTCAGCTGCAAGACGACAGTCGCCTCATCGAGCCCGAACTCGAGCGGCAGGCTGTTTTGCGAGCCGCGGCCGGCGCCGCCGCTGACCTCTTGAACGTATGAGCCTTCGGCCGTCGTCACCACGACCCTCGCACCGATGGCGCTGGCATTCGATCGTGCGCCACGAAGGCGGAGGCCGAGCCAGTGGCGGCCGGTGGAGCTATCGTTGCGCCACAACCGGTTGGGCTCGCCCTCATCGGCGGTGACGACCAGGTCGAGGTCGCCGTCGTTATCGAAGTCTGCGAACGCAACGCCGCGACCATCAAAGGCACCGCCCCCCAGCGATAGGGTGACATCGGCAAACGAGCCATCCCCGAGGTTGCGGAAGAGCACACCGGGTCCACTGGACGGATCGAATCCGTTGGTGACGAAGAAATCCTGCCTCCCGTCCAGATCGATATCGCCGGCATTGCCGCTGATGCCCCAACCGGCAAGGTCGCCGGTGCCCGATGCCAGTGCCACGTCTTCGAAGTGCGTCTCTCGATTCTCGTAGAGGTGGTTCGCGATCGGGCTGCCGGAGCCCGGCCATGCCGTCCAGTACAGATCCATGTCGAGATCGTTGTCGAAATCGAAGGCCAGCACGCCCATCCCGAGACCTCGTGCAACGATTCCCTCCTCGAGCGCGACATCCTCGAAGTCCCCGCCGCGGTTCAAAAAGAGGTTCGAGAGGTGGTTGCTGCGATTGCCCGTGTAGAGGTCGGGCCAACCGTCATCGTCCACGTCAGCCGCCACCACGCCGACGCCCTGATCGCTCTGATCCACCCCGAGCACACCCGCGACATTCTCGAAGCGCAAATCACCGAGGTTTCGATAGAGGATGTTGGGTCCGATGGCATTGACGAAGATGTCGAGCAGACCGTCGCGATCATAGTCGACCAAGGCGACGCCACGGCTCGAGCGCTCGGCGGTCGTCCCGGCGCTCAGGGTCACATCGGTAAATCGATAGGCGCCTCCCGGTCCGACCGGTCCGTCGTTCCGGTACAGCACATCGGGCCCACGCTGAAAATTGACCACGTAGAGGTCGAGATCGCCATCGTTGTCGAGATCGCCGAAGGCGGTACCGACGCTGAAGGCGTCGTTGCCCACCCTCGCCGCATCCGTGACATCGGTGAACCGCCCGCCGCCGTCGTTGCGAAAAAGATGATTCGGGCCGTCGACTGTCAGGTAAAGGTCCTCGTCTCCGTCGTCGTCGTAGTCACCCCAGGCGACGGACTCCGTCAGCCGACCCGTCAGGGCAATGCCGGCCTCCGCGGTAACATCGGTGAAAACTATCTGAGACTCCGTCCCGAATGCTGTCAGGACAGCGACAAGGGTCGAAAAGACAACGCGTTCGAGCTTCGTTTTCACCTGTTCCTCCTGACCGTCTTTTTCGCCGCTCACCCTTCCAGTTACAGCTTTTCCGAGACTCGTGCTCGATTCGCCGAGTTTGTTGACGCCCCGTGCGCGCCGCCGTAGCATGGAGCGGCTATTGAGGCATCGAAAAGCAGCAGCGGAAGGAGGTTCGATGTGATCGCCAAGAATCGCGGACGCGTTCTTCTTGTGGCAGCGGTGGTCCTGACGGCTCCGGTCCTTGGTTGGGGCTCCGGTTTCGCGCTCTTCGAGGTCGGCGGGCGCCAGGGAGGCATGGCCGGAGCCATGGTGGCGGTCGGGGATGATCTGTCGACGCTTTTCTGGAATCCGGCCGGCATGGCATTCCAGACCGATGAGGGCATCCAGCTCATGGTTGGCACAACGCTCATCCAGCCGGAACAGATGTTCTCTGGAATGTCGCCGTATCCCGGCGACAGCTACCGAGCCGACCAGGTCGAACAGACTTTCTTCCCCGTTCATCTGTTCCTCGGCATTCCGGTCAACGACCGCCTCGAGGTGAGTTTCGCTCTGCACAGCCCCTTCGGTCTCGGCACCGAGTGGGAGGACGACTTTCTCGGCAGATTCATCTCACAGAAGGCCGATTTGATGGTCTTCGATCTCGGGGTCAGCATGGCCTACCAGCTGAGCGAGAACGTCGCCTTCGGCATTGGCATCGACTATATGACCGCGGTTATCGAGCTGACCCGTAACATCGGTCTCATCAACCCCTACGATCAGCGTGTCTCGGACGTCGCCGAGGCGAACTTGAAGAGCGAGGGTCTCAACGCAGCCTGGGCGTGGAACGCCGGCATCCTCTGGAAGATCGGCTCCGGATTCAGCTTCGGCGCTTCGTACCGCTCGGCATTCACGATCAATGGCGACGGCAAGGCGTCCTTCACGCAGATACCCACCGGATATGCAGATCTCGACGGCCTCATCGATACCTTCTTCCCCTTCGACGGGAAGGTCCCCGTCGAAGCCTCCATCGCTTTTCCGGACTTTTGGAGTGTGGGACTCGCCTGGCAAAACGAGAAGTGGACCGTTTCCGGCCAGTACGGAATACAGGGCTGGAACGTGTATGAGGACCTGCCAATCATCTTTCCGGAGAACCCGGAGTTCAGCTCGGTCCGAGAGGAGAATTGGGAAGACGCCGCCCAGTGGCGGATCGGCGTCGAACTGCGTGCCTCGCAGCACTGGGACCTCCGGATCGGCTACCTCGAAGATGAAACTCCACAACCTCCCGAAGCGATGTCACCGTTGCTCGCCGACAATGACCGCGTGTCTTACATGGGCGGCATCAGCTACCACACCGATCGCTTCCGTTTCGATATTGCGTACGAGCAGGTCGAAGGCGACGCGCGGTCGACCGACGGACAGTCGAACGACGGTTTTGATGGCACCTACGACTCGGGTGGCCCGCTGCTGCACATGAGCATCACGCTTAAGTTCTGAAAAGGAGGACGCCAATGAAAAAGACGATTTTTGCACTCTGCCTGGTCGCCCTCCTCGGGGCGACCCCCGCCATGGCGCAGGCCGATTTCAGCACGTACGTCGCCCTCGGTGACAGCTACACCGCGGGCTTCGCCTCCGGTTCGCTCATGGACTGGCACCAGGAACGCTCGTTTCCAGCGGTGATCGCACAGCAGGAAGCCGGTACGACCTTCGAGCAGGCGCTGATCTCGCAGCCGGGCATCGGGCCCATCCTCGAACTCGTCAGCCTGGCGCCCGTGCCGGTGATCACTCCCGTGGGGCTGGTTCCGGGACTGCCGACCAACGCGACCCTGCCACGCCCCTATAACAACTACGGCGTCCCCACCGCGACCCTCTACGACATCCTCTTCCGGACCGGGGACATCCTCAACATCTCGCCGGACAACGTGTTTTACGACATTATCCTGCGCAACGGAATCAACACCGCCCTCGAGTGGTCGATTGGCGCGCAGCCGACCTTCATGACGGTGTGGATCGGAAACTGGGACGTGCTCGGCGCGCTGCTCGCCGGCACCCCCATCGACGGCGTGACCATGACTCCGGAAGAGTCCTTCGCGCTGCTCTTCAACAATGCGATCGGCGCGCTCGTCACCAATACGGCTGCCGACATCGTGCTGATCAACATCCCCTACTGCACACAGACTCCCTTCGTCACCTCACTCGATCCATACGTGGAGATCCCACAAATCGGGCGCTGGTACTTCACGGCCGACACCGGTCCTTTGACCGATGATGACCTGTTGACCTTGGGTGCGGGGGCGCTGATCGCGATGGGTTACGGTCTCCCGACCGGACCTCCCCTGCCCGACAATCTCGACCTCATCTCCGGTGAGCCCGGCGTCGTGCTTCGCGCGGCCGAGGTCGCGATGATCAACGACCGCATCGACGCCTTCAACGCGATCATCGCCGACGTGGGCGCCACCTACGGTCTCCCGGTCTTCGACATGAACGCCCTCTTCGACGATCTCTTCACGGGCGCGTTGGTCCCGAACTACGGGTCCATCACCCTCTCGACCGATTTCCTCCTCGGCGGCATCTACTCTTACGACGGCCTCCACCCGCAGCACATCGGCTACGCGCTGATCGCCGACGAGCTCATCCAGTTCATCAACGCGACCTACGGCAACAACATCCCCCGGGTCGACATGGGCGAGGCACTCTTCGAAGGCGACTGGCAGACGCCGGGAGTTTCCCCCGCCAAGGCCAAGGACGTCGTGATGTCGAAAGAGGCCTTCGATCAGCTCTACCGGATGGCGCCGCCGAAGCTCGACCAGGCGCCGAGGATCCGGCGACCCGGCGGCAACCGGACGGAGCGCCCGAGCGGCGACCTCCGACGCAAGCCTTCCCTTCACTGATCATCGAAACTGCTCATCAACAACCCGGGCTCCGGCCCGGGTTTTTTGTGCCCATCACAATCACCAACCAACGACCGTTAGAACGTTTGAACGACTTAATGGATGTACTCGTCCTTGTCGCCGTCGATGACATCGAACTTGCGCTTGCGTTTGAGCCGCTCGAGGCGTCGCTCGAGGACGAAGCGCTCTCCACGTTTGCGCCAGTTGTGGAAAATGTTTCCGGCGCCCCCCCTCGTGAGTCCCGTGTAGGTGAGGAAGACCGCGGCCGAGATTCCGCAGAAGCCCGCAAAGTCCTTCGATTCCAGAAAGGCGATGAAGGCGAAGAGGATCTCGAGCCACAGAAACCAGCGCGCCTTGAGCGGCAGGACGAAGAACAGCAGAATCGTCGCCTCGCCCCACAGGGTGGCGAAGGCCGCGATGACGATCGCCAGGAGGATGCGCTGGCCCTGCATGATCTGGAACGCGGCGAAACCCGTCGCGCCGGCGCCGGCGAGCTGCTGGATGAACTGCACCGCGACCGCAACCAGAGCCGCGCCGACCGCCGCCCGCAGCAGCAGCAGCCAGAAGCGCTGACGACCGAGCCGCCAGAAGACGTCGCGCCCGAACCAGAAGAGGATCAGGAGCGAGACCAGGAACCACAGGCCCGAGGCCCCGAAACCGATCGCCGGGTAGGTCGCGATCTGCCACACGAAACCCCGAAAAACGGCGGGGGTCAGACGCAACAAGGCCGGAATCACCGCGGTCGACTCGAAGAACTGGAGCGAGAAGGTCGCAAAGAGGACGGCCAGGATGCCGATGAGGTCCTTCGGCACCGGAAGGCCTGACCCGCCGAAGCCACCGAACTGCATCCCTCCCTGCTGCTGTGGTCGATATATCAATCGATCCTCCGTTCGCGCATAGTAACAGGCACATCGCAATGCAGAGGATCAAGGCGGCAAGGGACACCAAAGGTGATCAGGGTGCAGGCTCCTCCGCTCGCCTGCTCCCCTGCTCCCTTGCTCTTCCGAGCCTCTTCGGTTTTTTTGCGTGCAATGTCAGCTTCTCGCAGAATTCCAGGCGATGTGGGAATATGACAAGAATTCACTCAGGTTTAAACTAGTACCCGCAGTCAGGGGCTTGACCCGTCGACTGCGGGGCATCATCTTGAGCAACAGGAGGCTTCATGGCTGACATCACGACCCTGCCGGTCATCCCGCTTCGCGAGGCGGTGCTCTTCCCCGAGGTGACCTCGCCGATCGCCGCCGGGCGCCCCGGCACCCTGCGCGCCATCGAGGCCGCTCTGAGAAACGAAGAGAAAAAAATCTTCGTCGTCTCGCAACGCGAAAACATCGAAGACGTGACTCCGGAGATCCTGTATGGAATGGGCACCGTCGCCACCATCGGTCCGGTCCAGCGTGGTCCGTCGGGCATGCGTCTGCTGCTCAACGGCGACTACCGTGCAGTGGCGGTCCGCTACGAAGAGCAAGACGAGTACCTGGTGGCGGCCATCCACGCCGCCGACGAGATGCCGCCGATCGATCCCGAAGCACCGACCTTTACCGCTCTTTATCGCGAGACCCGCGAACGGGCCGCCGAGCTCGGGCGCCGCGCCGGCATGCCAAAGGAAGCCGTCCAGCAGTTCCTGGCCGAAACCCAGGAGCCGGGTCGCTTCGCAGACCTGGTGGCCGGTCACCTCGATCTCAAACCGGCCGACGCCCAGCGATTGCTCGAGGCGTTGTCGGTGGAGGACCGCCTACGCGAGGTCCTGCTCCACATCCAGAAGCAGGTCGCGGTGCTCGATGCCCAGGAAGATATTAAGAGCCAGGTCCAGGAGGAGCTGGGCGATCGCCAACGTGAGATGTTCCTGCGCCAGCAGCTCAAGGCCATTCAGCGCGAGCTCGGCGAGGACGGCGGCCGTGAGGATCTCGAGGAGCTGCGAGAAAAGCTCGAGGCCCTCGAGCTGCCGGAGGCCGCGCGCAAGGAGGTCGACCGCGAGCTCAACCGCCTCGAGCGCATGGGGCCCGAGGGGATGGAAGCCCAGGTCATCCGCACCTACCTCGAGACCATTACCGAGCTGCCGTGGTCCGAGCGTTCCGAGGGGCGGCTCGACGTCCAGCGCGCGGCCGAGATCCTCGAGGAGGACCACTACGCCCTCGGCGACGTCAAAGACCGGATCCTCGAGTTTCTGGCGGTACGAGTGCTGCAGAAGAAGGCCGAGGACGCCGAGGCGAAGGCCGAGCCCGTCGAAGCCGACGAAGAAGCTTCCGAGCCGTCGATTCACGACACCGCCGCCCGCAACCCGATTCTGCTCTTTGCCGGACCTCCAGGCGTCGGCAAGACCTCGGTCGCCAAGTCCATCGCCCGCGCCATGGGGCGCGAGTACGTCCGCATTTCGCTCGGCGGGGTGCGCGACGAAGCCGACGTCCGCGGCCACCGCCGGACATATGTCGGCGCGATGCCGGGCCGCATCATCCAGGGCATGAAGCAGGCCGGGTCCAAGAACCCGGTGTTCCTGCTCGACGAGGTCGACAAGCTCGGTGCGTCCTACCAGGGCGACCCGGGCGCGGCCCTGCTCGAGGTCCTCGACCCGGCGCAGAACGATAGCTTTACCGACCACTACCTGGGGGTGCCTTTCGATCTTTCCGAGGTCCAGTTCATCTGCACCGCCAACTACCTCCAGAACATCCCCGGCCCGCTACAAGACCGGATGGAGGTGGTGGAGTTCGCCGGTTATACCGAGGCCGAGAAGCTCGAGATCGCCAAGCGCTACCTGACCCCACGGCAGATCAAGCAGACCGGGCTGAGCGACGAGCAGATCGTGATCACGGATGAGGCCGTGCGCGCCCTGATCACCGGCTACACCCGCGAAAGCGGCGTGCGTCAGCTCGAGCGCGAGATCGGTCGACTCGCGCGCAAGGTGGCGCGCAAGATCGCCGCCGAAGAGCTCGAGTCAGCCACGATCAAAGCCAAGGAGGTCAACGAGCTCCTCGGCCGTGCCAGGGTTCACCCGGAGCAGGCGGCGGACAGCGACCAGGTCGGGGTCGCCACTGGCATGTTCTACACCCCGGTTGGCGGCGACATCATGTTCGTCGAGGCCTCACCCATGGCGGGCAAGGGCAACCTCGTGCTGACAGGGCAGCTCGGCGACGTGATGAAGGAATCGGCGCAAGCCGCCTGGACCTTCGCCAAGGCCCACGCCGACGAGCTCTACATCCGCGACAAGGCCTTCGAGCAGGACGTCCACATCCACGTTCCCGCAGGCGCCATTCCCAAGGACGGACCGTCAGCAGGCGTGACGATGGCGACCGCTCTGGTGTCGGCGCTTTCGGGGCGGCCGGCTCGCAACGACGTGGCGATGACCGGCGAGATCACCCTCTCCGGCCGTGTGCTGCCGATCGGCGGCGTCAAGGAGAAAGTCCTGGGCGCGGTTCGCGCCGGCATCTCGACGATTGTCCTGCCCAAGGTCAACGAGGCCGACCTCGAAGACCTGCCGGAAGACGTCCGCAAAACCCTGACCTTCCACCTGGTGGAAGAGCTGGGCGAAGCGCTCGCCCACACCCTCCGCGGAGGCGAGTTTCGCGAAGGGCGGTTGCAGTTCACGAGCAACGAGCCGACCAAGGAATCCTCACCCGGCGTGCAGCACTGAACGGAAACGTGAGTCCAGGGTGCCAGGCTGAAGCCTGGCACCCGGTCTCGCCATGTGCATT